>CAYTSA010000026.1:0-36246 GCA_964440345.1 uncultured Desulfovibrionaceae bacterium
AAAAAAAAAAAAAAAAGCCCCCTCCCGTATGCGGCAGGGGGCTTGAAACCCGCAAGAAAAACCCGTGCTCTATTACACTTTGGCTGCAGTACGCAGGTCGCTGACCGCGTCGGTTTTTTCCCAGGTAAACTCGGGCTGCTTGCGGCCGAAGTGACCGTAGCAGGAGGTCTTTTTGTAGATGGGCCGCTTCAGGTCCAAGCGCTTGACAATGTGGTACGGCCGCAGATCAAAGACTTCTTTGACGGCCTTGGTGAGCACATCGTCCGGGATATCGCCGGAACCCAGCGAAGAGACAAGCACGGAAACCGGCTCGGCTACGCCGATGACGTAGGCCACCTGGACTTCACAATACGGCGCCAGCTTCGCGGCGACAACGTTTTTGGCAATGTAGCGGGCCATGTAAGCGCCGGAGCGATCCACCTTGGAAGGGTCCTTGCCGGAGAACGCCCCGCCGCCATGGTTGCCCATGCCGCCGTAGGTGTCCTGGATGATCTTCCGGCCAGTCAAACCGCAGTCGCCCATGGGTCCGCCAATGACAAAGCGGCCAGTGGTGTTGATAAAAATCCGAGTGTCTTTATCCATGTATTCGCCGGGCAAGGTCTTGTTGATCACCTCGCTTCTCACAGCGTCGCACAGGTCTTGATAGCTCACGTTTTCGTTGTGCTGGCAAGCGACGACCACAGTGTCCACCCGGGCAGGTTTGCCGTCCACATATTCAAAGGAGACTTCGGTTTTGCCGTCCGGCCGCAGAAAATCGATAATTCCTTCCTTGCGGACGTACGTCAGGCGGCGGGAGAGTTTGTGCGCCCAGTAGATCGGGGCGGGCATCAGCTCTTCTGTTTCCGTGCAGGCAAAGCCGAACATCATGCCCTGGTCGCCGGCTCCCTGGTCTTCTTCGTTATCGCGATCCACTCCTTGGGCAATGTCTACCGACTGCTTATCAATGGAAGAGAGCACCGCGCAGGTTTCCCAGTCAAAACCCATGTCGGAGCTGTTGTAGCCGATTTCTTTGATAGTGCTGCGGACAACAGTGGGTAAATCAGCAAATCCTTCCGTGGTGATCTCTCCGGCTATGAAAGCCATGCCCGTGGTGACCAGCGTTTCGCACGCCACCCGCGAATGGGGATCCTGCTCCAGAAGAACGTCGAGCACGGAATCGGAAATGGCGTCAGCCACCTTATCCGGATGGCCTTCCGTGACAGATTCAGATGTAAAAAAGTACTTTCCTTTGCTGCAAATCATTTATGTGCCTCCTTGGTGCGCTGATTCATACGCCGCGACACAGGCGACGCTTAAAGTTTGGCGTCCGGGTTTAATATTCCTCCTGACATGAGCACTTTGAACGAGTCCTCAACACTCATTTCAAGAGGTATGACATCTTTCTCAGGAACCATGAGATAAAAACCGGACGTGGGATTGGGGGTGGTGGGCAAAAAAACGTTCAGCACTTTACACGCGGTTTTTTCCTGTATTTCACCCACAGCCGTTCCAGTCACGTACGCCAATGCATACACGCCTTTACGCGGATATTCAATAAGCACGACTCGCTTGAATTCTCTGCTCGTCGTGCTGAATATGGTGGTGACGAGCTGCTTAACCGCCTTGTATACTTTACTCACAAATGGAATATACGACATGATCCATTCGCCCAGCTCCACCAGCTTGCGGCCGAAAAAATTGCGGACAAAAAGGCCTGTCAGCAGCAACACCATAAAAACCAGTATCAGCCCCAGCCCGGGAACAGGAAAGGGAAGAAAGCTTTCCGGCCGGAGTGACATGGGCAGCAACAAAAAAGTCTTGTCCACCACGGTGACCAAAAAATACAAAAAGTAAAATGTCGCCGCCACAGGCATGAGAAACAGCAACCCGGCAAGCAAATTCGCTTTCAAGCCGCTTTGAAGCCAAGCGAATAGCTTTTTGACAAGTCGAATCATACACCAATCCTTTCCAGAACAATATTGTCAATGAGGCGGGCCTTGCCCACGTACACAGCGCCAGCCAGAAGCACAGGGCCGTCTATCTTCTGTACCGGCTGTATGGTGTCCGGCGTCGTCAGTTCAAAATAATCAACAGCTCCCAAATCCAAGTTCTCTTCCAAATACTCAATTGCCTGACGCTTTACTGGGTCAGGGTCACGCTCTCCCCGACGAATCAGATCAGCCGCCAGCTGCAACGATCTATACAAATGCGGCGCTTGCTTTCGTTCTTCCGGCGTCAAGTACGCATTGCGGGAACTCATGGCCAAACCGTCGCTCTCCCGCACAGTGGGGCGGCCCACTATCTGAGTGGGAATATTCAGATCTCTCGCCATCCTGGTTACAATGGCCAGTTGCTGCCAGTCCTTTTGCCCAAACACCGTAATCTGCGGCACAGCCAGCAGAAGCAGCTTGGTCACCACCGTGGCTACGCCCCGAAAGTGGACAGGCCTGCTGCGGCCGCACAAATGCTCGGCCAGGTCCGGCAGCTGGACCCAGGTGGCGTGGTCAGGATCATAAATGCCGCCGGGCTCAGGGGCGAACAGCGCGTCAGCGCCCAAGTCTCTGCACAGGGCGGCGTCCCTCTCAAAGTCCCGCGGATAGGCCGCCAAATCCTCATGGGGTCCGAACTGCGACGGGTTCACAAATATGCTCACCGCCACCCGGTCTGCATTGGCCCGCGCCCACTCAATAAGGCTGGCGTGCCCGGCGTGCAGGTAGCCCATGGTCGGAACCAGCGCCAGGGCCTGTCCGGCGCAGCGCCAGCCCCAGCAGAGGGCTGAAAAAGCATCTGTCGTATCATATATGTGCATACTGTTTCCAACGTCGACGCCAGCTCATAGCGCTGTTGTAATGTGTCTTTATACAGCCAATGGACGCATTGTCCAATGTAAGACTCACCCGTACAGATTCAAGAGCGTATCGTCTTCTTCGTTGCGCTCCACCCGGCCCCAGGGAGGTTCCGTATCCTGCAGCGCAGACGGATCGGCCAGCAAGGTTTCCAATCCGTGCCGGCGCAGACCGTCGTTGGTTTCGCTCCACTCGGTCAGCAATCCTTTGTACGGCTGCACATCAGCCGTCAGCACGGCTTTGGCCCTGTCCGGGTCGCTGAGCACAGCTTTCCAGAACTGGTCAGCGTCCACCCACAGCAACTTGCCCGGCCCGCTCTCCATGAACCCCAGCCAGGAAAGGTCCGCCCTGCGCGCCTGCACCGCATCCCGCCAACGGGCGCCTGCGTCCGGCTCCCACATTTTCGGGTCTTTGAGCAACACGCTGCGCACCCCGTTGTAGCCGTTCACGGCGTCGCCCACCTGCCGGTCCATCGCCTCCATGGCCTCCACCACTTTTACGGGCAGTGTTTCGCCAAAGCTCGAATCCAACCCCAGATGCAACGCCCCCCTGTCGGCGCTGAACGTGCTGGTGGCTGACGTCTGCTCCCGGCCGTTGATCTCCATATGGCCGTCCACCCCGGGCCGGGCGGTCTTGCCCAGCCCCAGGGTCCCGGCCAGGTTGTAAGCCTGGGCGTCCGTCCATTGGGAGCCGTCATAGGTATACGATTTTCTCTGTGCATCAATATAATAGGACCTGCCTTGCTCCGGCGCTGCGCCAATCCAGGAAAGATTGTCGCGCACGTAGACATTGCCCACAGCATAGCCGGCCCCGGAGACGGTGTTTACGTCGGCAATGTATGGGCCGTTTTCCGGCTGGGGAGGCAACCCAACGCTGAAATCCCAGAAATCCTTGGCGTGGGGCAACCCGAAAAACAAGCGCTCGCGCTCCTTGGGATCGCTGGCGCGTATGGTCAACACCACGCCCTCGTCCACAATGCGTTGCGGCGGCGAGCCGGCAATAGCCTGCCTGGGAACCCGGGCCACTTCTGCGCGAAACACATCCTGCCCCAGGTTCACAGCCCGGGCCACCGCCTCTAACGCCTCCTGGTAAGTAGCGCCCTGGTCCACCGCCGCCCAAATGGTTCCGGATGCGTCGCCCAACGACCATTCCAAAGCATATTGGCCGGCGCTCAGGCCAGCGTCAGCGTTTGGATCGAACACGCTGCTGACGTAAGCGGTGGGCGAGGCCGCCCGCTTGCCTGCTACATCATAGCGTTTTGCTTCAGCCTGGGGCCGGGACGGCTGGGGCGCCTGGTCAAAATTCAGCGTTCTCGTGAGCACGTCGCGGCGGTCCAACTCCAGGTCCTGGCTGCTCCTTCCTGGATCAACATACAAGGCGAGCATGGTCCCGACCTTTGCCACTCCGGGAATCCGCGCGCCCGGCGAAAGCTGCGTCACCACCTGAGCCTGCACAGGCAGACTGGCGTTATTGATTGCGGTTTCGACTGCGGCCAGGACGTCGCCCCAGGTTTTTTCCGCCTCTGTAACCGGCACGCTCACAGTTTCCTGCGCACCGCCCAGAGTCAGACGCATACTGTAGTCTCGCTGGTCCAAGGCATGCGCCTCGACGGGATTCACGTCTGCAGAGATATATTTATACCGGGGTATTATGTCGTCATCATAATAAAGCGCCGTGTGCAGTTTGCCGGCTGCTCTCGTATCCGCCACGGCCAGTCTCGCCCCGGACCATGGGCTGTCTTTGCCAGGCCACTGGAAATTTGTCAAAGATGTTTCAAAGGCTGACAACTTGCGGTCCAAGGCGCCAAGCAATGGGTCCGCAACACGTCCGTAACGCTCTCGGGCTTGGGAATCAGTAAACCGCTCTTTCCACCTGTCCAGAGCAGAAAGAGATTCTCCGCGCATGCGCTGCAAGGTTCCTTGCAACAGTGCGGAATGTATGGAGCGTATGCCGGCCACGTGTCGTTGTCTCCTTCCCCAGGCACACGCCTGGGCTATAGGGCCGGAGACAACGACCAGCCGCCTTATGGAGCCGCATCGTCCCCGTAGCAGACGCGGAGCAGTGTCAGTCCTTGCGGAGGAGCCGTGGCCGGCGCCTTGGTCCGATCCCGGACGGTCAGAATATCTCCTACCTGCTCAGGGGCCAGCTTTCCTCGGCCTACCTCCACAAGACAGCCGGTCAAGTTGCGAACCATCTGCTTGAGGAACCCATTGGCGGAAAAGAGCAGCCGGGTCTCCTCGGCTGAATCGTGCTGCACCTGCACTGGCTGCAGGGTTCGCACCGTGGTTTTCGTCTCCGTGCCCAGATTGCGGAAGCTCGCAAAGTCATGCTCGCCCGCCAACAGGTCTGCAGCCGCCTGCATGGCGTCCAGGTCCAGGGGACCCACAGGCCACACGTAAGCCCGCCTCTGCGGTAAGACATATCGACTGCTTAGCCATAAACTATAGGAATAGGTCTTGGAGACGGCGCTGCACAGGGCGTGAAACCCTGTTGGCGCAAACGTCAGAGAGGTAACGCAGACATCCTTGGGCAGCAAGGCGTTGAGGATTTTCTGCCAGTCCAGGCCGGCCTTATCCTGGTCTACATCCACATGCGCGCACTGGCCCAGAGCGTGGACGCCAGTGTCAGTGCGGCTGGACCCAACAACCCGCGCCGGCCGGCCAAGCACTTTGGCCATGGCTTCCTCCACACAGCCCTGCACGGTACGGTGAGAGCCATGCGGTCCTGTGCTGCGGTTCTGCACTTGCCAGCCCTTGAACCGCGCGCCCTGGTAAGCCAATGTCAGCTTCAGCCGGACAGTTTTTGGGTCTGTCATTGAAAGGGTATCTGCATTCTGGTCAACGCTTCTGACAGCCGGGCCGCCTTGGAGGCCTTAACGTAGGTGAGTATTTCGCCAGCCTGGCGGCCGCGCATGCCGGCCAGAATTTTGACAGCAATGTCTTCGTCCAGTGTTTCCAGCACGGTAGCGGCTTGTTTGGCCTTCATGTTGGAGTACACGTCCACCAGATGCCGCAATTTTTTGTCCTTGGTCTTTTCAGCATCTTCGAGCATCCGCTCCAGCTTTGCCTCCAGCTCCTGCATCTGGGCCAGCTTCTGGTCTATCTGCTTCTCCAGCTGTTTCAAGTCTTTCTCGCGCCGGTTAAGCTCTTCCTGCTTCTTGGCTAGGGCCTTCATGCCCACATCGCCGCCCGGCGCCGCGCCGTTTGTGGCGTTGTCCTCAGCCCAGGCCACAGCCGGCGACAACACAGCCCGGACCATAGGCTCCTTCGCCATGGCTGACAGCTTGTTTGAACCCTCCAGAGTATCTGCAGCGGCTGCGGCCTGCTGAGCCGGCTCTTGGGACGGAACGGCTATAGGGCCTTCAGAAAACGACACGCTCCAGGTCAAGGCTCCCATCACTGCAAGCTTGACGAGGATCACCGAAAGCAGTGCGTGCATCAGTTTAGAGAGTCTCGCGCCCGTAGCGAATCGTAGCCATCTCATCGAATTCTTTTTGTTCCTGGAGCTTTTGGTCTTCTTCATGTTGGATCATCTGGTTGGTTTTAAGTTTTTCGAGCAGCTTTCGCTCCTTGGACCGGTAAACGGCTTCGCGTCTGGCTTTATTCAACACTTGTGCCAATTCCAGGGATTTTGCCTCTTCCCTTGTCAAATCTTGCTGCAATCCCAGCAGATAGTTTCTCCACAACCATATGGAGTCTGCGTTGCCGTCCTTATCTTGCCGCATGGACTCTTGCACGCTTTCAATGTTCATGCGCAAATTTTTGACGGTTTCGATCTGCCGCTTGTAGGCTTCCTGAGCCTTGGCCAAGGCCAAGACTGCCTGCTCCTCCAGCTGCACGCGGTACTCAAGGACTCTCTCCAAAGAAAAGTAGAAGGCTCGGGGCATGTATCGCTCTCAGTAGTGCAGACGTGTAAACGCTCTGAAACACCATCAAGCAAATACCGGGCCAGCTAGCGGGGACCGGCTTACCCTTGTTCAGTTCGGTTGCGTCCCCCGTCCTTTGCCCGATACAGGGCCTGATCCACACGCTTGAGCATGCTTTCCATGTCGTCGCCTTCAGTCATGGTCACAACGCCAAGGCTAATGGTGACGCCCAGATCGCCTTTTTCTGTGGGCACGACTAACGACCCCACAGCCGTGCGCAACCGTTCGGCAGCCACATGCGCGTCCTCCAGGCCTATTTGCGGCAGCAAAACCGCAAACTCTTCGCCGCCCAAACGGCCAGATGCGTCCACCTCGCGCATGGTCGCCCGCATTGCATTTGCCAACTGGCGCAACACCTCGTCCCCCACGTCGTGTCCGTACCCGTCGTTCACGTACTTGAAATGGTCTGCGTCGAACATGATCAGACTAAGCGGATAGCCGTAGCGTTTTGCCCGCTCCATCTCCCGCAACATCACCACCATGAAATGGCGGCGGTTGCAGACGCCGGTCATCTCGTCAATGGTTGCCATGCGCACCAACTGGCGCTCCATATTCTTGCGTTCTGTGATGTCCCGCAGTGTGGCTGCGGCGCACCAGCCCTCATCCAACTGAAACGACGCCACGGACCGCTCCAGGGGAAACCGCGTCCCGTCTTTGCACAACCCTTCATACTCAAGAATATTGCCCACAGCAGAGCCCTTTCCTGTGCGGCGGAACACATCCATCCCATCCTCGGCTCCGGGACGAAACTCCACTGGAGCAATGAGTTCATGCACATCTTTGCCCATAGCTTCCTGGCTGGAGTAACCGAACATTTCTTCTGCAGACTCGTTCCAGAATATGACCTGGCCCTGAGGGTTGATCATTACCAACGCGTCATGCATGGACTCGCTCATGGCCGCTACACGCTTGGCTTCTTGCTCGGCCGCCTTTTGCGTCATCTGATTTTTGTGCCGAAAATATGCGCCCCAAAAAGCAACAACCGCAAGAACCGCAAGAAGAACAACAACAATACCTGAGTACACACCCTTGCTGTACGGGGTCAAGCCAGAGTCAGAAACCCGGCTAAAGAGCAGCAGCCGCCGGGGCTCTGCTTCTTCGCTGCACTGGGAAGAACGGCGTTGCACGCCCTCGCGCATGTCCAGCCTCGCATACGTGAACAAGCCCTGGTCCGTGACAAACTGGCCCTGGCGCTGGCGCATTTTTTCCCATGCGGCAGAATACGTTTTACATGCGGTTGGCGTCGAGCGCTCCGGGAACATGGCGTTCCATTCCATGTCTCTGTCAGGATGTAACAGCCAGTTCCCGTCCATGTCTGTCAAATGCAGCTCACCGGAGGTCAGCGTGCTGGCCAGACGCAACCGCCGCAACAGCTCCCCGGCGTTGTAGTTTACAACAACCAAACCAATGGCGCCGCCCCCAGGGCTTTCCACCGGACTCGCAAAACAGATTATGGGCGCATACGGCTCTTCCACCTTTCCATGCTCCATGTTCAAATCAAAACGGGAAACATACACGCCGCCAGGGCAGGAACGCACCCCCTGCACAAAGAAATCACGGCTGCTCTTGTCCTGCAGTTTGTCCGGCTCTACAGCTGCAGGGCCGTTAACTGTGTTGTTGATGCGGATCACCTCCATTCCTTGTGCATCCAGCAAGCGAACCTGACGGTAGCTGGGCTTGTCCAGGGAAAAACGCCATAGCAAAGGCGTGAGCGACTTGGCGTCAAACCCCGTTCTGCCGCCGGCTTGACTCATTTCTCCCGCCACTGCAGCCAGAAAAGACGCATCCATGGCGTGGGCGGACAGCTGCGCCTGTACGGCGTCCAGTTGAAATGCAACCACGCGTTCTTGCTCCTGCATCAGCGCTTTCATTTGAACCGAAAAGAGGTAGCGGTCCAGACCAAAAGCAGCCAAAATAACAAGAATGCCCGCCGGCACAAAAAAGAGTAGAAAATGTCGTGTCATGGATGTAGACCGCCAGTGTATCCTTCATGATGGCGAGAGCATTGCTCGCCTGAAAAGCGTTAAACGCTCTTAAACAGTCACCAGAAGCTAGGAAATAGTGTTTCAGAAAGGGGCCTTGTTTCGAGGCATAACACGCTAACGGCCGCGATAGTATGGCCCCTGCAGCGTCAAGTCAAAACCCTTAGTATACATGATTCCATGTTAACGCGGTCAATCCTTCTAGACAACAGGTTGTATTTATGAGATTTTTATATGAGAAAAAATATGTGCTCCCCAAAAATATCGCCGGCCTGCCGAACCACAGTATTTTTACTTGGCGGCAGGAGCGATATCTGTGTATTATTACACAACACAGTGTATTTCTTGACGCCCGGAGGTTGCATGCCAGACAAACAGCAGTCCAAGCAAAATAAAACGCAGAACAGCCCAAAACGGATTCACCGCATTAAAAGCTCTGAGATGGACATAAAAGTCGGCTCCCGAGTGCAGGTGGAACCGTTGGGCATGGGCGAGAAGTTCCAGACCGATTTTTTGGGCATGAAGCGCGGCAAGTTCATAATTGTCGGTCTACCAGGCAAGTTCGAACTGCGCGAACACCTCAACGTGGATTCCCCTGTGGCGCTACGGTATCTTCACAATGGCTACCACATTTGCGGATTCCGCACTACCATAGCAGCCCGGGTGTCCTCTCCGGCTCCCATGTTATTTCTCCACTACCCTTCTGAAGTAGAAGTGCTCAACTTGCGCAACGATGACCGGGTGGAATGCTTTTTTCCTGGGGCCATTTTTTTCGGCGGCTCGGAAATTCCCGGCCGCATAGTCAACCTTTCCCAGAGCGGAACCCGTTTCGCAGCCCAAGCGACCCCGGAAGACATTGCCAAACTCGACAACGACACTGAAATCTTTTGCATGATAAAAGTTGCCGGCGCCGACGACGAATTATACATTAAGGCTAAAGTGAAGAACATTTCCATGTCTCAGACAACGCTTGGCCTGGGATTGGCGTTTTTGGACCTGGAAGACGACCACGCTGCAACCATTGAATACTTTATTCAAAACGTTAAACAGTTCACAGCAGCCTGAGCAAAGCTACACTTATGGGGGGGGTATGGCCGATCCATCGCAAGGGTCTTTTGAAGACGTTTTTGTAGCGCGGCAACCTATATTTGACCGCAAAGGAAAAACCTGGGGCTATGAGCTGCTTTTTCGCCGGGCCGGGGGAGACGCCACTGCCGTCATAACAAACCCGGACGCCGCCACCGCCCAGGTTATTGCTGACGGCTTTTCTACTGCTCTAAGCAGCCTGGACGATTCGAGCAAGGTGCTCATCAATTTCCCGGCCAACCTTATCGCCAGGGGAACTCCCTTTGCTTTGCCCAAGGACCGGTGCATCATTGAAATCCTGGAAACCGTGACGCCAGAGCCAAAAATACTTACAGCGCTCACCGAGTTAAAGCAGGCCGGCTACACCCTGGCCCTGGACGATTATATCGGCGACCCGGGGTATGAACCCCTGGTCCAGCTGGCGGACATTGTCAAAGTGGAGGTGATGAACCAGCCAGAAGCTAAAATCGTCCATATTTCCCAAAAGCTTAAACAGCAGAACATCACCTTGCTGGCTGAAAAAGTAGAAGATCAGAAAATACTGAAACTGACCCACGGTTTGGGCTACGCCTACTTCCAAGGCTACTTCTTCAGCAAACCGGAAATTATCCCAGGCCGCAAGATTTCCTCTTCGCAGTTGACCAAGCTCAAGTTGCTCCAGGAACTCAGCCGCGAGGAACTGGAGTTCAAAGACATCGCCCAGGTGGTCAGTAACGACGCCGGACTGAGCTATCGTCTGCTGCAATTCATCAACTCCGCCGCTTTTCGCCGGGCTCGGGAAATTCAATCCGTTGCCCAGGCCATGACCATGCTCGGCGTACTCGCTGTCAAGCAGTGGCTTACGGCGGTCATTATTTCAGACATGAACCCCTCGCCTAAAGCCCATGAATTGTGCTACCTGTCTGCGCAGCGAGGCAAGTACCTGGAATTGCTTGGCCAAAAGTGCGCCAAGCAATGCTACTCCAACGAAACCCTCTTCATGCTCGGCCTGTTTTCCAAGCTGGACGCCTTGCTGGACCAACCCATGGCCAAAGTCGTGGAGCAATTGCCCCTGAACGAGGACCTGCGCAACGCCCTGACAGGACAGCCCAGCCCGGCGCTAGAGTGGGTGGAGCACGCCCACCACGTGGAAACCGGCAACTGGGAAAGCGCGCTGAATTTTCTCAACCAGCATGGACTGGAGCCTTCCGAGAGCGCCATTTTGCACGCCAAAGCTTCCACCTGGGCCAAGAGCCTTTTGGAAGGGGCGGCTGAGAAGTAACGCTCAGGACTTTCGTCTGACAATCCCATCTTTTGTAATTCCTGCTGGAGCAACTTTTCGGCATGGTTTTTGCTATATCGCTTTAACCGTCCGAATCCTCCGTCAATAATCCAGCGGACTCTTATGGGCGCGGCTGGACACATTGCGCGGCATATGGTTGGAGGAACCTCATGAATATAGCGCTTTACGCAGACCCTGCTTATCTGGACAGCGCCAGGCAGACGTGCGCCAATGCTGGCTACAACGTCGCTGCACTGGTCAACGGGGCGCATGCGCCCACGAACCTGGGCTCAGAGCTTGCAACCATACGTCCAGAGCAGATTGGAGACGGGGAATATGATTTTGTTCTCGTCGCCAGCGAAGAACCGGCGAAGGCGGAAAAGCAGCTGTGCGCCGCCGGCGTGACCCTGGAGATGCTCCGCTTCTTCCCAGGCAGAGCCGACAAACAGCGGGGGGTTGTGTATCTTGCCCCAGCAGCCGTGCCAAACGCCGCTTTACACTGGGACATACTCCAGATTCCCTTGACCAACGCATGCAATTTACGCTGCGCCCACTGTGGACGCACCAAATCCAGCCACCCGGAACTGTGGGCCATAGACGAAGAAACGTTTTCCCTTCGGCTTTCCCGCTTCAGGCCAGACCAGTTCTCCCTGCTGCACATTGGCGGCGACGGCGAGCAAACCATTTCCCCTGCGTTCGGGGCCAGCCTTTACGCTGCCGCAGAGCAAGGCTGGACCAATGTGGGAGCCATTACTAACGGCGCAGTTCCTGACCCGCACGCCTTTGCCAACTACATCAGCGACGGGGTTTTGCATCAACTGACCGTTTCCACTGAAGGGGCCACGCCGGAAACCTTTGCGGCGGTGCGTGGTTATCCTTATAAAAAATTTACGGATTTTTTGGAGATACTTGCCCGCGCCCGCAAAGCTGGCCATCCTGAATTCAAAGTCATATTTCTGACAACTTGCATGCGGCGCAACCAACATGAACTGACCGCCATATTGGAGCTGGCTGCGCGCTACGGCGTTGACGAAGTGCGCTATATGCACCTGCGCCCATTTTATTCAGAAGGAGAGCGGCCGGAGAAACTCTGCGTTCCGTCGCAGGGGCTGGACCGGCTGCCTGACGAAGAGAAATCGACTCTTTTTCAGTCCCTTATGGACAAAGCAGAATCACTGGGTCTGACAATCACCCTTCCGGAGCCGCTCCCAGTCGCAGAGCCGGAACCAGCCAACTCCGCCGGTCTGGTGCGCTGCACTCAGCCATTCAGCTTTGTGCATGTGGGCAGACATGGCGAAGTGTACCCCTGCTGCCAGATTCTGGAACAGCGCTCAATGGGCGACATTGTTTCACAGGATTTCTTGTCGCTCTGGCGAGGCCCGGACTACGCTGAACTCATTGACGGTTTGCGGCCAGGCGGCAAGCCCGTGCCGGAGTGCGCCGTTTGCCCCAAATACAAAGGCTACAACTGGTAAACTTCGCTGAGTTGAAAATAATGCCTATTGATAAAACAACGACGCCTTTTTCAGCATCAAATTCAGTGGAAGACATTGTCGTCTTTGGCGCTGGCAGCGGCTCCGAGGGCGTTCAAGAGGCCGTGGCGCGCCGTAACTGGCGCGTTGCCGCATATATCGACAACAACCCCGCCCTGCAGGGCGGCATGGTTCGCGGCCTGCCGGTCTTTGCTCCAGAACAAGTCTTTCAAATGCAGCCAGCGGCGGTGGTGGCCGCCAGCATGCACCAGGAGGCCATGGCTAAGCAGCTGGTCGAGCTGGGGTTTCCTGTAGAAAAAATCTGGTTCTACGGCTACTCCAACGTCAAAAGCGCTGGACAGATATACCGCCCGAACCTGACAAACCAAGCCAACCCGAAGGCGGCGCAAGCGCTGGAGCCTATTTTCAAATCTAACACTTGGAAAACTTTACAAATTGGACTGACTGACGCGTGCAACCTATTCTGCGCACACTGCAGCCGCACCCCAAGAATGGCGAGCAAGCCTGAATTTCTCTCTTTGCCTGCGTTCACACGCTATCTCCAAGCGTTCGATCCCGCAGTACACCCTGAACTGCTGCTCAGCGATTTCGGTGAAACCACCCTTGTGCCTGAGCTGCCGCAATATCTGCTCACAGCCAGAAACCTCGGATGGAAAGACATCGGTTTTTTCACCAATGGAGCGACACTTTTTCCAGAGCTTTTTGAAAACCTTATCGGCAACGGGCTGCTTACTTCCCTCACTGTCTCGGTAGAAGCTGTCTGTCCAGACATGTACCGCCGCATTCGCGGACGCAACGTCAACCAGCTTCTCGCGTTCCTTGCCATGGTGCGCGACATTGCCGACGTCAGCGGGAGCCCCTTCAAACTGAAGCTGAACGTGACCTGCATGCGCATGAACGAAAACGAGTGGGAGCCCATTCTGGAGCTGGCGGCCAGGTATCGGGCCTGCCAGGTTAATTATGCGTGCATGTTTCCTTTTTACACCGACTCCAACCCTCCCGAGGGCAAAGTGTGCGTGCCGGAACAACAAATAACAACTGCAGACCCATCGCGCCTGGCTTCTACCTTTGCCAGCCTTGTAGAGCGGGGCGCATCACTGGGCGTTCACGTGGAGCCGGCTGTTCATTTGCCAAACTCTGCCACCAATAAACACACTGTAGCGCAGCCTCTGTGTTGCCCCCACCCTCTGGCCTGGACCCAGGTAGGCCTTGACGGGTCAGTATATCCATGCTGCCAAGTGGGCAAACGCTATTCACTGGGCAATGCAGGAAGCCAATCGTTTCAGCAAATACTTCGCTCACCCCGGGCGACGACATTCTACGCCGGGCTCTTGCCTGCAGGCGCCCCTCTTGAGCCATGCCGTTTGTGCGGAGTGCTGGCTGGGTACAACTATTAACTGTGTACAAACCCAGGGACACTTTACCATGAGCATGCGTATCTACAGGGCAGGGAAAAAGGGCGGCATGGCGGCGCGCGTCTATGAAGCCCTGGGCCGCAATATCGTGGCTTACGTAGACGGGCTGAGCATCAATGGCGCCGCCACAAAGGATGGCAAACCTAGCATATGCAATTTCAGCTGCGTTCATTGCTCGTTATGTAGCGACCTGACAGGGAGACTTACACCACTATCGCCACAGAGCAGTTCCTGGCCCAGCTGCAACAGTTTTCTCCAGAACAATTCGATCGGCTCATCCTCAACTGGACATGCGAACAATCTGTGTCGCCCCACTTTGAAAAAATCCTGCGGGATGCTTCGTCTCTGGGCTGGAACAACCAACCCCGGCCGGAAGTAAGGAACGCGTCATGATTCTCTCGCACGCACGCAAATTTATATACATCAAAGGCCGCAAGGTGGCCGGCACAAGCATAGAAATCGCCCTTTCCCGAATCTGCGGGCCGGATGACGTCATCACGCCCATTACCCCCCGCGACGAGCGCCAGCGCTTGCAAAGCGGCCGGCCAAGCCAGAACTATTCTCGGTCTCGGCTGGAAGAAGCAACCTACCTGAAAAACGTCGCCAGAAAAGACCCCGCCGCCGCGCCGCCAGAGCAGCTTTTTTACAACCATATGCCGCTTCAGGAAGTGGAAAATACATGCCGCGCCGACCTTCGCGGCTACACGATAATCTGTGCAGAGCGCAATCCGTACGCCAAGATTCTCTCTTTCATCAACCGGGAAATCACCAGCAAACAGTATCGCCAGGGAGGAAGCCTTTGCGCCTCTGACGCAGACATCCAGCGCATGACCGACCACTACCTCGTCACTGGCGACATTCTCCATGTGTACAACCTGCCGCTGTATTCTTCACAACAGCGGCCCGAACCAGACATCATCCTCCGTTTTGAACACCTGGCGGAAGACTTTGCGCTGTTGCTGCGCCGCATTTCGCCTGGCGCGGACATTTCCTTGCCCCACGCCAAAAAGGGCAAAGGGTTCACGCCGGAAGACGCCGCCCGCATTTTCCGCAAAGACCAGCTACGCGAGCTTAACAACCTGTTCCACAATGAATTTTCAACATTCGGGTATGATTTCCTGGAATAGCGAGCAGCCCATGCAACACAAAGAATTTCTCATCACAGGCCACCCCAGGTCCGGCACAGGCTACATGACCGTGCTTATGGAGCTGGCCGGCTACAACGTCGGGCATGAAATAATGGGAGAGCACGGTATAAGCAGCTGGGTTTTCGCCATACCGGACCAGTACCAGTGGTGGGAGGACACCACCCTACGCCGCAAGGATTACTCCTTCAACAAACACATCTGCGTGGTGCGCGACCCGGTCAAAACAGTTGCCAGCGTGGTCTACACCGAAGTCATGAGTTTGCCCCTGCGTTCACAGTACATAGACTTCAGCGACTGCACGAACATCGTTGAACTGTCGGCAAAGTCTGTGATGGCTTGGTACGACATCATCCTGGAACAAAACCCGGATTGCATCATACAGCTGGAAAAGCCTCTAAGTTTTCTCACCTGGCTGCATGAGCAAGGCTACACCGAGAAACCCATAACCAGATATCCAAAAACAAAGGTCAACCCCCGCAGCCACCCGAAGATGACGCTCCTCGACATTTTGCCCCACCTTTCCCAGGCTCACCAGGAGCAGTTCATCCGCCACGCTCTGCGGTTCGGCTACAGCTTTCCAGAGCTGGACACGTGAGGCCGCCATGTCCCTCGTCTCTGTTATCATGCCCACATACAACCGCCCGGACGCCCTGGGCATGGCGGTGCAGTCCGTCCTGAACCAGAGCCTGCAAGACCTGGAAGTGGTGGTGGTCAACGACCGAGGCGACGACCTTTACGGCTCCGTGGACCAACTCCGCGATCACCGGGTGAAGTATCTCGGCCACATGCGCAACTCTGGCCCGGCCGCAGCCCGCAACACCGCGATAAAAGCATCGTCCGGCAAGTACATCGCCTACCTGGACGACGACGACTGCTACTATCCCCAGCACCTGGAAACCCTGGTTTCCTTTCTGGAGTCCTCCCCAGCCCGGGCGGCCTATAGCGACGCCCTGGAAGCCACTGTGGAGCGCGCGCCCCAAAGCTACAAGGTTCTGCGCAAAACCCTGATCTACTCCACAGACTTTGACCTGGAACGCCTCCTGGTGCGCAACATCCTGCCCAATCTGTGCCTAGTGCACGAGCGGTCCTGTCTCAAGCGGTCAGGATTGTTTGACGAATCGTTAACCTCCAACGAGGACTGGGACCTGCTCATACGCCTGGCCTCTGTCTGCCCGCCCGTTCACATACCGCAAATCACATCCCAGTATCATAAGCTGGTACAGTCTGAGCGGGTCACTGTTTCCAGCAACCGGCCGGACAACCTGCGCACTGTCTTGAAAATATATCGCAAATACCGTCACATGGCGGCGCACTATCCCAAAGCTGAGGATAACCGGCGCCGGGCCGTCTTTTCCCTGGAACTGCAAATTTGGGGGAAGGACCGGTTTGCAAAACTCATGGAAATTGGCGCTTTTTACGAAAAAATTGGAGAACCTGAGCAGGCGCTGCGCATCTATGAAGAAAAAATGCATACTGCGCCCACAGAAGAATGCCGAATACGCCATAAGGCAGTACGCACGGTCTTACAGCGCAAGCAAGACTGAATGATATTCAGTTTCCACTACGTTACTTTTCACCCTTCCTCTTTTCTAAAAAGTGCTGTATCCAAAAAGTTATCCATTGCAACACATCAAGGACCTTACTTATGGAAGAGAATAACGTAACGCACCTGGAAATGAATGACACCCTGCTTCGCCTTGGCGGGGATACTGAATTGCTGCATGAGCTGTATGAGGCATTTCTTGAAGACACCCCAGGTAAGATGCAAGAGCTGGCGCAAGCCGCCATCCAGGGCGACCTGGACACCTGCCTGAAGCGGGCGCATTCCATCAAGGGCGCTTCTGCGGCCATTGGCGCCGAACACTGCCGGCAGCTGGCCGAAGCCGTGGAATGTGCCGCCCGCGATGATGACGCCGGCAAGGTAAGCCTTCTCCTGCCCCAGCTTTCCCAAGAGCTGGGGGCAGTCAAAGAACATATCGACAAGGCCAAATAAACGCTGTACACGCTTTACATTGTGATTACAGTCGTTCTGGAGCCGGAAAACCGCACGCGCGTCTTCACAGGAGTAAAATCCGTGGCTGGGCTGCTCAACCGTTTGCAGCTGCGGCGCACTGACGCCTTATTTATCAAGCAAGGCCAGTTGCTAACGCCCGACGCCATGCTGGCTGACGGCGACTGCGTCACCGTGCGCATGGTTACGTCCCGCGGTTAGAGCGTTTTACCATTGAAAATGTTTAGCAGAGTGTTGAAGAAATCCTTTTTCGCAGGCTGTTCAAAACACACGAGGGCAAAGCGCAAAAAAAGTTCTAGATCGACGCGTATGTCCAATACGCGAGGTTTTGAACTTTTTGCAGCAACGCAGCCATCGTGGATTTTTCAACAGCCTGTTTGCTGCTCTTATGCATTTTCTGAAACAATTGTAAATTGTTTCAAGAGCGAGCGGTGTCTCAACGCGAACATGCGCTAAACGCTCAATCCTTGCAAAGCCCATGAAATGCAGCCGTTGCAAAGCCAGGGCCGCTGTCGCCCTCCCCAGCCACCACGCCGGCTTCTGCCCGGACTGTTTTCTTGTTTTTTTCCGCCGGCAGTTGGAGCGGGCCATCCACAAGGAAGAACTCTTCACCCACGAGGACCGCATCCTGGTCGCTCTGTCCGGCGGCAAGGATTCGCTGACCCTGATGCTGGAGCTGCATGAGCTGGGCTATGACGTGACAGGCCTGCACGTGGACCTGGCCATACCGAACTCTTCTGAAAGCGCCCGGGCCGCTGTGGAGGATTTTTGCTCCAAACACCGGATGGCGCTCATCGTCACGGAGACCGCCGCCGAGGGCATGCCCATCCCGCTGGTAAAAAAACACGTCAAGCGGCCTATCTGCTCGGTGTGCGGCAAGATCAAACGCTATCTTTTCAATAAGACTGCCCTGGACCAGAACTTTACCGTGCTGGCCACGGGACACAATTTGGACGACGAAGTGAGCCGGCTGCTGGCCAACACCCTGCGCTGGGACGCCGCCTATTTGAGCGACCAAGGCCCGTTGCTGCCGGCCCGGGCCGGCTTTGCCCGCAAGGTCAAGCCGCTCTTTCGCGTGTCTGAGTACGAAACCGCCAACTACGCCTTTCTTAAGGGAATCGACTATCACCAGTCTGGCTGTCCGTACTCCAAGGGCGCCAGCTTCACCGGGCACAAGCAGCTGCTGGCCGGCCTGGAGGAGCAAAGCCCGGGGCAAAAGCTGAATTTTTACCAGACCTTTCTGAAACAGGGCCGCCAGGCCTTCCAGGCCGTGGCGCCGCAGGAAGAAACAACGCTGCACCCCTGCGAAGACTGCGGCTATCCAACCAGCGCGGAACTGTGCGGCGTCTGCCGCGTCCGGCTGCAGCTGCCAGAGGAACCCTGATGGCTTCGCCTGCGGTTACTGTTTTGCTCCCAGTGCGCGACGGCGAAGCAGTCCTGGAGACAGCCCTGGATTCACTGCTTTCCCAAACACTTAGCGACTTTGAAATTCTCGCAGTAGACGACGGCTCTGTGGACGCCACGCCCGACATTCTGGAAAGCTACGCCGCCCGCGATTCCCGCGTGCGCCCGATCCGGCTGTCACGTCAAGGTTTGGTTCCTGCTTTGAACGCCGGGCTGGGAGGCGCCAAGGGCGCCTTTATTGCCCGCATGGACGCTGACGACGCCTGCTTGCCCCAGAGGTTGGAACTCCAGGCGGCTATGCTGCTGTCAAACCCGGAACTGGGCTTGGTTTCCTGCCGGGTGCGGTACGGGGGCGACGCCACGGCCTGCGCCGGTTACGCCAGGCACGTTGAGTGGATAAACACGCTGACAACGCCGCAGGATATTGCCCTGGCCCGGTTTCAAGAATCGCCCCTGGCCCATCCTTCAGTCATGTTTCGGGCAAAGTTGCCTCCACAGCACGGCGGCTACCGGGAAGGCGTTTTCCCTGAAGACTATGAGCTGTGGCTGCGCTGGCTGGAAGCCGGGGTGCAGATGGCCAAATGCGAAGAAACCCTACTGATCTGGAACGACCCGCCAGAGAGGCTTTCGCGAACCGATCCCCGCTACTCCTTTGACAGCTTCTACCGAACAAAATCCGCCTATCTGGCCCGCTGGCTGGCAAAACACAACCCTTTCCATCCGCACGTCTGGGTCATGGGCTCCGGCCGAGTAAGCCGCAAGCGGGCGGACATGCTGCTGGAGCACGGGGTGGAAATTGCCGGCTACGCGGACATTGACCCCCGCAAGGTGAACAAGACCGTACACGGCCGGCCTGTGGTCTTACGCGAGGACATGCCCGGGCCGGAGGCCTGCTTTGCCGTTTCATACGTGGCCTCCCACGGCGCCGCCGAGGATATTGCATTGTTCTTGGAATCAAATGGGTTTATGCTGGGAAAAAACTACATTTTGGCGGCCTGAACGCCGCGTTTACAGGAGAAAACCACATGCCCCAACGCGCCGTCACCATCACCGGCTTGCCTTTTGACGCTAATTCCTCGTTTCTGCGCGGTCCGGCCAAAGGGCCGGACGCCATCCGCCAAGCCTTTTTTAGCGAACACACCAGCCTGACGACCGAAACCGGCGTGGACCTGGAAAATAAGATCATCGACCTGGGCGACGCGGACTACGCTTCCGACAAGCCCTTTCTGGACGTGACCCAGCAGGCCGCCGTCGCCGCCCTGGGCCGGGACAAAACAGCCGACCTGTTTTTTGGCGGCGACCATTCACTTACCTGGCCAGTGCTGCGGGCCGCGGCGCATCGCTGGCCTGGCCTCACCGTGCTGCACTTTGACGCCCACCCGGACCTGTACGAACAGTTCCAAGGCTCCAGGGACTCCCACGCCTGCCCCTTTGCCCGGGTCATGGAGGAAAAATTGGCCGGCCGGCTCATCCAGATAGGCGTGCGCACCCTGCCTACGAATGCGCAACAACAGGCCGAAAAATTCAGCGTAGAAGTACATTTGGCCCGAAATTTTGGCACAGAATTCCCCCGCTCCCTAGACCTGCACGGGCCAGTGTACGTCAGCTTTGACATGGACGTGCTGGACCCCGCATTCGCCCCGGGCGTCTCCCACCACGAGCCGGGAGGGCTCTCCACCCGGCAGGCCCTGGACGTGCTGCACGCCGCCTTTGCCGACGGCAATGCCCGGTTGGTGGCGGCAGACGTGGTGGAGCTGAACCCGGACCGCGACGTCAACGGAATTACCGCCCAGGCTGCGGCCAAGGTGGCCAAGGAGCTGGCCGGAATCATGCTGGCGTAATTCACGCCGGCTGGCCGTACTCTCTGAGCCAGCGCTCAAACGCCGCGGCAAGCTCTGGCTCGCGGTTCTTTTTCGCCTCTACAAGCATGGCTCGCGCCCGCTGCGCCAGCCATTCCCTGTCGGCCGCTTCCTCGCGCATGATCGACAGCTTCGCCTCACACTCCTTGGTTTGTTCCTCAATGCCGGCTTGCTGGGCAATATCCCGCAACCCCGCGGCGGTGTCCACAAACGGGAAGAAATACGCCCGCAGCCACGCCGCATACACGGCTGCTTCCCACTCGCCCTGGGCCGCCAAAACCGCCGCCAGTCTGTCGTAACCCAGCCGCCACAGGGGTTCGCGCTGCAAAAGCTCATGCAAGGCCAACGCGTTGGTTTCTTCGCCATGCAGCGCGTCCAGCTCTGCTTCCCGACGCTCCGGCAAGGCCGCGTAGCCCATCAGCCACTCGTTCAGCCGCAACTCATATCCTTCCCTGCCGGCGTGCTTATGCATATCCGGGGAAAAATAGTCGCCGCAACGCTGCGTAAGCAGGGCGTGGTTGGCGTCCTCTGCCCGAAAACGGCCGGGCGTCTGGCTGGCCAGGTGCACAATGCGCGCCCCAGGTTCGCAGCCCATGCGCCAACCGGCCCGGCGTAGCCGGCAGCACAGGTCCACGTCCTCAAAACCATTGACGAACCCCTCGTGGAATCCGCCCAGCTCCAGAAACAGCCGGCGCGGAATCATGAGCGCTGCCGCTGTGACGGCCTGCAGCCGCCGGCCTGGCCGGACCACAGGATGGTCCGCCGGAAAGTGCTCGAACAGATGGACCGGCTTCAGTTGCGGGGTAAACGTCACGCCCAGATGCTGCACCCGGCCGGTGACCGGATAGGTGAGCAACGGGCCAACGGCGCCCAGCCTGGGATCGTCCCGAAACGCCTTGAGCAGCGGACCAAGCCATCCGGGCCGGACCAAAGTGTCGTTGTTCAGGAAAAATACATGTTCGCCAGCCGCCTCTTGTGCGCCAATGTTGCAAGCCGGACCGAAGTTGACGTTGCGTTCCTGCCTCAACAACCGAAACCGCTCCCCGAACAGCTCCCTCCCCAGAGGCAAGCACTCGTTGGCCGTGGCGTCGGCAGAAGCGTTGTCCACAACCAGCACCTCCAACGCCGCAACAGCCCCGGCTTTGGCAAGCGATTGCAGACAGTCCCGGGTAAGCGCCCACTTGTTGTACACGGGAATGACGACGGAGACTCTGGGCGAAACAGTCACCAGAGAACCCCAGGGGGCGCCTTTGCTGAGTGAAAGCCTTTTGCAAACATGTTCGTATCCGTACCGGCAGAAAGGCCGCGAGGCAAGCACTTCGGGTACAATTCGGGGACTTACGCCGCGGCAAGAGACTGGTATCCTGGTCCCGGTTTTTTTGATCCAGGTCAAAGACCGTTTCTCGCTGTGGCGTACCTTGGATTCAGTCACGCGAAAACCAAAAAGGAGTACACACCATGGAAAACATTACCGCCGGCGCCCTTCTGCAGCGCGACAAGACCACATACGCCATCAAACCCCGCACTCCCCTGGGCGTGCTCACGCCGGAGCTGCTGCGCCTTGTGGCCGACGTGGCCGAGCGGTTCGGCATCCCCTCTGTTAAAATGACCTCGGGCCAACGGCTCATCCTCATTGGCATACGTCCTGAAGACCTGCCGGCCGTCCAAGACGCCCTGGGCGACATGGGCGAAATCTGCAAGCACTACGTGCAGGCCTGCCCGGGCACGGATTATTGCGCCTACGGGGTGCAAGACTCCATGGCGCTGGGGGCAAAGGTGGAAGACCTGCTCCGCGAGCTTAAGGCCCCGGCCAAGCTGAAGATAGGCGTCTCAGGCTGCTCGTTCTCCTGCGGCGAAAGCCACGTTCGCGACATCGGCTACATAGGCAAGAACTCCGGCTGGACCATCCTCTTTGGCGGCAACAGCGCCCGTCGGCCCCGCCAGGGCGAAGTGGTCGCCAAGGGCCTGGACGACGTCGCGGCCCTGGAAACCATTCGCAAGTTGCTGGACTATTACTGCGCCAACGCCAAGGATCACGAACGCACAGCCCGGTTCGCAGACAGGGTGGGCATTGAAACGATCCGTGCGGCGGTGGGCCGCTGATCTCTATCAGCTACTATTTTCTGGTGCATACGCCCGGTCGCGCGAACCACAAACGTTACAAAAAGATATGAAAAGGGGGATCAGTGGGAAAACGCTTCCAATAGCTTTTCCGCTCACAACTCTCATTCCGCTTTCCCATAGCCGCCGCCGCCGGGCGTCTCTATCCGCAGCACGTCGCCGGCCAGCAGTTGGGCGTTGAACTTACCGGGTTTTTCCATCACCTCGCCGTCCCGGACGACCACGTTCCGGCCTGGCGCGCCGGCTTCGCCCCCTTCCAGGCCGTAGGCGCCCTGTTTTCTGCGTTCGGACAGCACCGTGACCTCGCAGTCGGCCAGCAGCTTGATTTCGCGGACTATGCCGTCGCCTCCAGGCGTCTTGCCTGCGCCGCCAGAACCGCGGCGGATCGAATACTCCGTCGTCAGGAAGGGGTAGGCGTACTCCAGGGCTTCGACCGGGGTGTTCAGGGTGTTGGTCATGTGCGAATGCACGGCAGATTCGCCCGGCGCGGAACGCGACGCGCCCATGCCCCCGCCGATGGTCTCGTAGTAGGCAAAGGGCCTCTCTCGGCGCGGGTCCCAGCCGCCTATGGCCGTGTTGTTCATGGTTCCCTGGCTGGCCGCGGGAATGCGGCCGGGCAGGGCCTGAGCCAGAGCGCCAAGGATAACGTCCACAATGCGCTGGCTGGTTTCCACGTTGCCCCCGGCCACGGCAGCCGGAAAACGCGCGTCCACAATGGTCCCGGGTTTTGTGACCACCTCCAGCGGCCGCAGGCAGCCGGCGTTGGTGGAAATATTTTGCGTAATCAGCGACCGGAACACATAGAGCGCGGCGGACAGGGTGATGGCCCGCACGGCGTTGACGCTGCCCTTGGACTGCGGCCCGGACGCGGTGAAGTCCAGCGTTGCCGCGTCGCCGCGCACAAAGAGGCGCAACCGTATGGGTATGGGCGTGTCCACCATCCCGTCGTCGTCCAGCACGTCCTCAAAAGCATACTCCCCGTCCGGGATGGCGGCTATGGCCTTGCGGGTGAAGGTCTCGGCGTAGTCGGTGAGCGCCCGGGCGTAGAACTGCATGTCTTTAGGCCCGCACTTGGCCATCAGCGCCCGGGCGCGGCGCACGCCAGTGACGTTGGCCATAATCTGAGCGGCAAAATCGCCTTCGCGCTCGGCCGGGGTGCGCACGTTATGTAACACAAAGCGCATCAGCTTGGCGTCCACCTGGCCGTTTTCCACCAGCTTCAACGGCGGGATGATGACGCCTTCCTGAAACACTGAGGTGGACAGGGGCATGGAGCCTGCAGACATGCCGCCCACGTCGGCGTGGTGAGCCCGGTTGGCCACGTAGAACTCGGGCGCGGCGCCGGCCGGCGGCGCTTCCTCTCCAAACTCCGGAGAAAACACCGGCGCCACCAGGGTAATGTCCGGCAGGTGCGTGCCGCCCTTGAAGGGATCGTTAAGCACGACCATATCGCCCGGACCCATTTCGCAAGACTTTACCGCAGCTTTCACCGACAGGGGCATGGAGCCCAGGTGCACCGGGATGTGCGCGGCCTGGGCGATCATGTCCCCGCTGCGGCCGAATATGGCGCAGGAAAAGTCCCGGCGCTCTTTGATGTTGGGCGAAAAACCGGTGCGCATGAGCGCCACGCCCATTTCCTCGCAGATGGAGGCAAAGCGGTTTTTGAACACTTCCAGCAGGATAGGGTTCACCTTCATGGACAAAGCTCCCCTTCGCCGTCTTTCCCTTCTTCCTCCAGGGCTATGTCAATGACCAGGTTGCCGTAGCCGTCCACCGCCGCCGCGGCAAAGGGCGGAACAAGCAGTGTAGAAGAGTATTCCACAACCACGGCCGGGCCGGCAAAGCGGTTGCCGGCTTTGAGCTTGTCCCTGTCAATGATTGTCGTTTCATGGACCTGGCCTTCAAAGATCACCGGCTGGGTACAGAGCGCCGCCCCGGCGTCCAGGGTTTTGCTTCCGGCCGGGATGCGCTCCAGAGCCGGCTTGTGCGGCCGGCCACAGCCGCGCACCCGCACGTTGACTATTTGGATGGGTTTGTCCGGATTGCGGTAGCCGTACAGCTGCTCGTGGGCGGCGTGGAAGGAGCCCGCAAAATCAGGCGTAAAATTTATCATTATTTCATAGGCCTGGCCTTCGTAACGCATGTCCAGATATTTTTCTATGACGATCTTGTCTTCTTCTAGCCCTTCTTCCGCCAGCTCGGCCCGCGCCCGGGCGGCGATGGTCCCGAAGGCCTGCTCCAGGTCCGAGCCGCTTACGCGGTCGGCGGAGAGCATCACCGTCTGGGAGTAGTCCTTGATGACGTCGGCCATGAGCATGCCCATGGCCGAAAGGATGCCCGGGTTGCGGGGGATGAGCACTTTTGGAATGTGCAGCAGCCGGGCCAGATGGCAGGCGTGCATGCCGCCCGCGCCGCCAAAGGAGAAGAGCGTGAACTCCCGGGGGTCGAAACCGCGCTCCACGGTGATGACCCGGATGGCCCGCTCCATGTTGGCGTTGGCCACGGCCAGCACGCCCTCGGCCAGCTCTTCCGGAGCCAGGGAAAGCTGCTGCGCCAGCTTTTTAAATGCGCTCTCCAGTTTGGCGGTCTGAAGCTCCATGTTTCCGCCCAGAAAATGCTCGGGAATCAGCCGGCCCAGATACAGGTTGGCGTCGGTCACGGTAATGCGGTCCCCCTTGCCATAGCAGATAGGTCCAGGGTCAGCCCCTGCCGATTCCGGCCCCACGGTCAGGGAGCCGCCGGCGTCCACCCTGGCAATGGACCCGCCGCCCGCGCCTACCGTGTGGATGTCCAGCATGGGCGTCTTCACCGGATAATTGGATATGGAGGCCTCCAGGGTCAGGCTCAGATCTCCGTCCAACAGGGAAACATCGGTTGAGGTGCCGCCCATGTCAAAGGTGATGAGCTTCTCATAGCCGGCGGCGCGGCCAATCTCCAGCGCGCCCACCACGCCCCCGGCCGGGCCGGAAAGAATAGTCCGCACGGATTCGGACATGGCCGTTGCCGCAGAGATGGACCCGCCGTTGGACTGCATGATGCGCAGCAGGTCCTTCTCGTTTACATGCTCCAACAGCCAGGTAATGTAGCGCCGCATGGTTGGGCTGACATAGGCGTTAACCACCGTGGTGGATGCACGCTCGTACTCGCGAAATTCGGACACTATTTCGTGCGAGAGCGAGACCGGAATCCCCTGCTCGGCCAGTAAGGCTCCCATGCGCTGTTCGTGGGCCGGGTTGGCAAAGCCAAAGAGGAAACAGACAGCCACAGACTCGGCGCCAGCGCCGGCTATCTGCGCGGCAATGTCCCGGGCCGCGGCTTCGTCAAAAGGTTCGTGCTCCTCTCCGGTGTGCAGCATTCGGCCAGGCGCGGCAAAGCGCAGCTCCGGGGGGACGATGTGGGGCTCCTTGGCGTAAGCCAGGTCGTAGAGCCGGGTCCGGTTCTGTCTGCCAATCTCAATGACGTCGGTGAATCCCTGGTTGGCGACCAGCGCGGTCTTCACGCCCTTGCGCTCCAGTATGGCGTTGGTGGCTACGGTGGAGCCGTGCACAATCTGCCTGGGCTCCTGGCCGGACGACACGGCCTGCAATCCGCGCAGCACGGCCTCGGCCGGGTTGTGCGGCGTGGAAAGCAGCTTGTGCGCCTTCCATCCATTATCCTCTTGTCCATCCTGATAAATGAGGTCGGTAAAGGTGCCCCCAGTATCTATGCCGATAATGCGGCCGCGACGGCGAGCTTCAGAATAGTCGATTTTGGGCATTCAAAGCTCCAGTCTGTCGCAATTAGAGCATGTTGCCATGAAAAATGTTTAGATGGCTCTTATGCATTTTCTTCAAACAATAATTCTGTTCCAGAAGCGGGCGTTGTCTCAACGCGAAAATGCGCTAGCGAACTCCCCTGTTTGTATTCCTCTCGGAAGCTTTTGGTTGCATACATTACATCGCCACGGCAAGTAATTTTGCTGCACGAGCGAAGAGTTCTGTACATGTACTGTTCTGGGATATGTGGAGATCAGCTTGACGCCTCCATGCAGGCGCACCATAAAAAAAAGAGAAGGCCGACCGACCCTCTCTTTTGGAAACTCTGACACTATGAGGCGCGAAAATGATCAGTTAATTTCTTCTTTCAGAATCTTAGCCGGAGAAAACTTGACCACTTTGCGAGCGGGTATTTGAATTTCTGCGCCAGTTTGCGGATTGCGTCCAGTCCGTGCGCTGCGCTCGGCCACAGAGAATGAGCCCACTTGAGGTAGGCGGACGCCGCCTTCAGCCACCCCTTTTACCAGGGTGTCGCAAAAAGCGTCAAAAGCTTTGTCAGCGGCGGCTTTGGTGGGGAATACGTCAGGCAGGGATTCTTTGAGTGCGTCAACAAATTGAGCTTTGGTCATCATACGTCTTTTCCTCCTGAATATTGATGTTCAATAGCGTGCTTCCCCCCGCAGCATAAGCACATCAACAACATGTCTGCACACGTCTATGTCAGGATGCGGTTACACTGTCAAACACTAATCAACTTTGTGAAATACAAGGCCATGTAGTTTTCACTATTTTCTTTTTTGTGTTTTTCCTCAATAAAAACGGACAGCTAAGGAACATCTCTCAGTGCACTGAAATCGTTAAAAAACTATTGCATTGCGTTATAATTGCGATTATATACATCGCATATGCGCTCGCACTCATGTGTTGCCGCCATTTTTCACTGCCAAACAAGGATTTGCCGCCATGACCCAAGCCCAAGAAAAATCCGAAACATTGCGGGAAGGTTTGCTGACCATTGCGGAACTTGCCTCCAAACACAATCTTCCTGAATCTACAGCCAGATACTACTGCAAGCAATTCATGGACTATTTGCCGCATACAGGGCAAGGCAAACGCCGGCGGTTTCTACCTCAGGCAGAGGCCGTCTTTGACCTTGCTGTCGCAGAAATGAAGAAACGCAAAAGCGCCGCCAGCGTCAAAGCGGTTCTCGATTCCCGTTTTGGTTCAGCAGCAAAGGAATCGCAGAACAACGAACCGGCGGCGAACGCCGTAGCAGCAATGACTCCGCAAGCTGGCGAGCGCGTGCTGCATCTTCTGGAGCAAGGAGTGCAAGCCTTGCAGTCCATCGCCGCCGCGCTCAATGAAAAACCAGCTGCACGTCAAGACACGCTGCCAGCCGCCGCGCCCGATCTGCCTGAAAACCTGGAAAACGACCTTGCTGAGATGAAAGAATCTCTGGCGGAGTTGCACAAACTCCAGGACCAGGCGGAAACTTTGCACCAGCAAGACCTGGAGCAGCTGCGCAAATGGCTTGGCCACCTGGCTGCAGAGCAGGCCAAGCAGAGCGGGCAGGGGTAACAGCCTGTTACAATAGAACATCCATCATCTGGCCAGCATATACAGCCGCGTTGCCAGCCAGTCCAGCGCCAGACCCGGGTTTGCCCCGGCCGTGCCGGTTTGCAGCGTTTCCAGGCAATGGTCCAGCGCCAGGTCCGCCTGTCTCAAGGACGCCAAATCAAGACGCTGCTGCAGAACGCCGGCCACGGAAACCGCCGCCCTTCCCTGCAGTACAGCCAGCAAATCCCGCTGCAACCGCAGCACCAACCTTACGCCCAGGTCCCGTGTGGCTGCTCCCTTGGCGCTGGTCTTGGCGAACCAGCCCCGGCCGCTTTGGACAAAGGTCTCCAGCTCCTGCAGCCACTCGTCAATTTCCGCATCAGCCGCTGGAGCGCCGCCAGGGTCTGGCCAGGCCAGGGTCAGCACCCAGCCCCGCGACACCAGCGTGGGCAGCAACCGCTCTCGCTGCGGCGCCAACAACGCAAACACTGTTCCCGGACGCGGCTCCTCCAGCGACTTAAGCAGGGCGTTTGCGCCTTCCGGCAGCAGGTTCTGGGCCTCGGAAAATATCACCGCCCGCACTCCCTCGCCACGAGGCGGCTCGCCCAGCACGTGCACCATCTGCCGCACCGGCTCCACCAGTATGTTGCCGCCCCGGCCGTCGAAAAAAAACAGGTCCCGGTGGGAGCCGGTAAACACCTGCCGGCATTGGCGGCAGGCAAGGCAAGGCTTTTGGTAGCTGGAGCAGTTCAGCAGGGCGGCCCAATACAGGGCCATGGCCTCGCGGCCGTCCGGGTCGCCGCCTTCCAGAATGAGCACTTGGGGCGGGTTGGCCGCCAACCGGCGCAAAAATCCACGGATCCGCTCATGCGCAGGTTCCTGGGCCGTGCGGGGAATATGCGCCGACTCTGGCCGGGCGAGCCTCTGCAGCTCGTCCGGGTCTGTGCTTGCGGTTTTAGCTTTTGCCATGTGGCGCCTCGCGGCTAACGGCCTATTGAAAAGTCATTTTTCGCTGAAATCGCAGCAGACAGTTATTTAAACACAAGCCCTAGCTGCGTCGCAGGGTTTGATCCCGGTCTGGCCCCACGGAGATGAGCCCCACAGGCACGCCGGAAAGCTCTTCAATGCGCTTCACATAGGCTTGCGTCGCCGGCGGCAGCTCGTCCCAGCTGCGGACGCCGGAGATATCCTCGCTCCAGCCGGCAATGGATTCATACACTGGCGTCACCCGGGCCAGGCCGTTTTCTTCCTGCGGCGGGTGCTGCAGCTCGCGGCCCTCATAGCTGTAACTGATGCAAATATTCAACGTCTCCAAGCCGCCCAGCACGTCCAGCTTGGTCAGGGCGATTTCCGTGGGACGGTTCAGCCGCACGGCCTCGCGCAGGGCGGTCATGTCCAGCCAGCCGCAGCGCCGGCGGCGGCCGGTTGTAGCGCCAAATTCCGCGCCCTGTTCCTGCAGCCGGTCGCCCACGGCGTCTTCCAGTTCTGTGGGAAATGGCCCGCCGCCCACGCGGGTGGTGTAAGCCTTGACCACCGCCACAACGCGGTGCAGAGCGCCAGCCCCAGTCCCGCCGCCGCCAGCGGCGTTGGACGCCACCGTGTTGGAAGACGTCACAAACGGATAGGTGCCATGGTCAATGTCCAGCAGGGTTCCCTGCGCGCCCTCGAAAAGTATGGCTTCCCCGGCCGCCTCGGTTTCCTGTATGCCTGCGGACACGTCGCCCAGATAGGGGACCATCCGGTCCGCCACGGCCATGATCTGCTCAGCCACTGCGGCTGGGTCCATGGCCGGCCGGTCATACAGGTGAAAGAGGGCGTTCTTCTCGGTCAGAGCCCGCTCCACCTTTTCCCGGACTAGCTCCGGCCGCTTGAGGTCCGCAGCCCGCAAGCCCACCCGGGCCATCTTGTCTTCATAGCAGGGGCCTATGCCCCGGCCGGTGGTGCCTATCTTTTTATCGCTGGCCAGCGAGGCCTCCCGGGCGGCGTCAAGCTCCTTGTGGTAGGGCGTGATCAGGTGCGTCTTGTTGCTCACCATCAGCCTCCTGGGGCTGGCGTCCACGCCCTCTTGGGCCAGCTTGTCAACTTCGGCAAGAAAAACTTCCGGGTCCAGAACCACGCCGTTGCCTATCATGCAGCGTTTCTCAGGGTGCAGTATGCCGGAGGGGATAAGGTGCAGTATCACCTTCTTGCCGGCAACCACCAGGGTGTGCCCAGCGTTGTTGCCGCCTTGAAAGCGCACAATGGCGCCGCATTCGGCGGTAAGCAGGTCTACGATTTTTCCTTTGCCTTCATCACCCCACTGGGCGCCTATGACTACGATATTCGGCATTGCCGGCTCCTTGAGTTGTCCATACAGTCGAGTCTTATTGGTACCTAACGGTTCTGACCCTCGTCAATAGGAGAACTTCCGTTTTGCTTCAGCTTTCGCTCCATGTTTCGCAGAGTCACTATGCTTTCAGCAACATACAGGCCCACACCGGTCCATATACAGCTAAACGACGCAGCGCGCACTACCCCAAAAGGCTCGCCGTAGGCCAGCACGCCCAGCAGAAACATGCAGGTGGGCGCGATATACTGCATCACTCCCAGCGTGGCCAGCCGGATGCGCCGCGCGCCAAAGGTGAACGACAGCAGCGGCGCGGCCGTGACCGCACCGGCGCCCAGCAGCAGGGCGTCCACGCCCAGACCGTAGGCGCCCAGAGCGCCCTGGCCGGACGCCGCCAGATACGCCAAATAGGCCCCGGCCGGCAGGGAAAGCAGCGCGGTTTCGAAAAACAGGCCGGCCATGGACTCCACGGCAATGACCTTGCGCACCAGCCCATACGTGCCAAAGGAAAAGGCCAGCGACAGGGCAATCCATGGCAATCCACCGTAATCTATGATCAAGATCGCTACGCCGAGCAAAGCCATGGCTATCGCCAACACCTGCAGCCGCTTGAGCCGCTCGCCCAGAAAGATGAAGCCGAGCAGCACGTTGACCAGCGGCGTAATGTAATAACCCAGGCTGGCGTCCACCACCCTGTCCGCGTTCACGGCCCATACGTAAATGGTCCAGTTGACGCCGATGAGACACGCCGTGGCCGCCAAATAAACCGGCGTCCTGCGCGTTGCAATAATGGCCTTTACGTCCGCCCATTTGCGGGTAACAGTCAAAGCCAGAGCCAGACACGCCGCCGACCACACGATGCGGTGGCAGATCAGCTCGTGGGCCGGGGCCATGGCCAGGGCTTTCCAGTAGACCGGAAGCACGCCCCAGGCGACAAAGGCAAAACCGGCAAAGCCCACGCCGGCTGCGGTGTTTTTCTGCTGCATGGTTTTTTCAGATTGATATTTTTGAGCTGAACGGGGGAGAAACTTTTTTGAAAACGTTTCTCTCCTGGCCCCCTCTTCAACAACTTCTCATATCATCACTTCAGCAAAGGCGGGAACCTTATGCCCATCTGCGCCGGCTGTCCATCCTTGCGCGCAATTGCCCGGCAGCAGCCTGACAAAGCAGCCTGACTGTTCCCTTGCCGCGTAGGTAAAAACACTGTAGAATCAGCCACAACATATCGATATTGTACACACCTTTTTACCGCTATTATCGGAGCAGTCCATGGCCGCCGACACAGACCTCTGTATCCTTGTAGTGGATGACTTCCAGTCCATGCGCAGCATGATCAAAAACCTGCTGGGCAAGCTGGGCTTCACCAACACCCTGGAAGCCGGCGACGGCGCCAACGCCTGGGAGCTGCTCGGCCAGCACCGCGTGGACCTGATCATATCCGACTGGAACATGCCGCAGATGAAAGGCATAGACCTGTTGCGCAAGGTCCGCGAAAGCAAAGACTACGCGCACATCCCCTTCCTCATGGTCACAGCTGAGGGCTACAAGGAAAACCTGGTGGAAGCGGTCAAGGCCGGGGTCTCCGGCTATATCGTCAAGCCCTTTTCCCCGGCCGACCTGCAAGGCAAGATCAGCAAGATACTGGCCAAGCGGTAAGCGCGAGGGCGGCGCCCCTCACTCCAACGCCAGCCAGAACATCACCACAAAGGCGCAGCCAGACGATGGATATTGGCAACACCCGCCATATTGCCATATATTGCTTTTGCTTGTAGAGTTTCAGGTGCATTACGATAAAACCGCAGCAGAACCGCAGCAGATCGGCCAGGCCGCCATATATGCTTGAAACGGGCATGGCCGGGAGCCCATGATGGGTAGTCAACTTCATCTCGACCAGCATACTATAGACGAGTTCATCGCCGAGGCCAGAGAGCATCTTTCCACCATTGAAGATGACTTCCTCGTTTTGGAAACGCAGTCTGATGCGCCAGACCCGGATCTAGTGGACAAGGTCTTCCGGGCTGTGCATTCCATCAAGGGAGGCGCTGCGTTTGCCGGCCTGATCAAAATCAACGAACTGGCCCACGCCATGGAAAACCTGCTCTCTGCAATGCGCGACGGCGTTGTCGCCCCGCAACCGGCCGTCATAAACGGTCTGCTCAAGGGCGTTGACCTGCTCTCGTCCATGGCGCAGCATCCTGAGACCAGCAACGGCGTGGATGTGGAAACCGAGCGACGATTGCTGCACAGCCTTCTTCCAGACGCTGCGAGCAGCTCAGGCAAAAAGGTTGGGCTGCCGGCGGAGGAGGAAAATGACCCCCCTACGCCTGAGACACCCCCCCGAAATACGCCTGAAACTCTGCTGGACCTGGACTCTTTGGACATACCCGGACTTTTGCGCGAGTTTGATTACGTCTATGTATTACGCTTCGAATTCGATTCCATAGAAGACAGTGACGCACTGTTCAAAGAACTTACTGAAAGCGGCTCCATTGCCGCCATCGCCCCTGAGCTTGGCGAAGGAGCTTGGAAGAACGACCAACCAGGGAATCCTGTCAAGTGCGACATAGTGTACGCCACCTTGCTTGACCCGGACATGGTCGAACTCGTCACCGACTTACCCGCACAACGCATTCATCTCTTGGCAGAGCTTTCCACAACCAGCGAACCTGCCTCGCTGGAGCACAACGAAGCACATACCGTAGGACATAACGAAGTACAATATGACAAAGATTTTGCACATCGAATCGATGACAAAAAAACATCGCCACTTCAACAGCCCGAAAATCCACTGCAATCCGCCAGCTTCGAGCCCAGCGCCACCGTGCGCATCAACGTTGGACTGCTGGACAAGCTCATGGCCTTGGCCGGCGAGCTGGTGCTGGTCCGCAACCAGCAGCTCATCGCCTCAGACGTCCTGGACGGTCTGAATCGGGACATTGTCCAGCGGCTGGATGTGGTCACCACGGACTTGCAGTCAGTGGTCATGCGCACGCGCATGCAGCCTGTGGGCAACGTGTTGGGCAAGCTGCCTCGCATGGTCCGGGACCTTTCCGCAGCACTGGGCAAGTCCATACGCGTGGAGGCGTCCGGCGGCGAGGCCGAGCTGGACAAGACCATCCTTGAATCGTTGGCTGACCCGCTGACGCACATTATCCGCAACTGTTGCGACCACGGCATAGAAGTTCCAGATGAGCGCGAAAAGGCCGGCAAACCCCGGACAGGCCTCATTCGCGTGGCCGCGAGCCACGAAGGCGGCCAGATAACCATTGCCTGCCGCGACGACGGCCGGGGGATAGACCCGGACAAGATCAAACGCAAGGCCCTGGAGATGAACCTGAAAACCGAGGCCGAGCTGGACCGGATGTCCGGCAAAGAACTTCTGCGGTTGATCATGGCCCCGGGCTTTTCCACAGCCGAGACAGTCAGCGGCGTTTCGGGCCGGGGGGTGGGCATGGACGTGGTCAAACACTCCATCGAAAACCTGGGGGGCTCTCTGGATATAGACTCGCAGCCGGGCCAGGGAACAGTCCTTGTTCTGCGGCTGCCGCTCACCCTGGCCATCATCCCCAGCCTTATCGTTGCGGTTGACGGCCGCCGCTTCGCCATACCGCAAGTCAACGTTCAGGAGCTGATTTGCCTGTACGACGACGATGTGTTCACGCGTATAGAAGTCGCCGGCTCCCAGGAAGTATTCCGGCTGCGGGACCGGCTGCTGCCTGTGATCCGGCTGAGTGAGGCGCTGCAGCGGGCGCAACCGTTTACCCATGAAGTTTCGTCTGGCATCGCCCAACGATACTATGAATCAAACCGCAAGAAAGCGCTGCGGTTTGCCCAGCGTTCCTTGCAGCTTGGCGAACGGGACATGAACCTGGCCGAGACCCTGAGCTTTGCCGTGGTCAAGGCTGGGAGCAGCCGCTACGGGCTGATCGTTGACCAGGTGCTGGGCACAGAGGAGATCGTCGTCAAGCCTATGCACCCGGCGCTAAAGCATCTGGGGTGCTACTGCGGCGCCACTATTATGGGCGACGGCGGCGTCTGCCTTATTCTGGACGTGGAGGGGCTGGCCCGTCACGCCGGAATTTCTTTCGCACAGCACGGCGCCGCCGGCACAGCGCCGGACACAGAGAAAAACCGCTTACAGGACGTGCATTCCGTATTGCTGTTTCGTTACGGCGTTCATGAGCAATACGCCGTGGTTTTGCCAGTTATACAGCGCATACAGCGCATCACTCCTGCGGACATTGAGACCGTGGGCGAACAGGAATTTGTCACCGTAGACGGCGTCCCCAACCTGGTGCTGCGGCTGGACGCGCACCTTTCCGTAAGCCCTTGCGTGGAGCGCGAGGTGATGTACCTCCTTCTTCCCAAGTTCGCCAGCCGGCCCTTCGGCCTGCTCATGAGCGACATCATCGACGCGGAAGAAGCGCACATTCAGCTACGCACGGACGGGCACATGGAGGACGGCTTGCTGGGAACAGACATTGTGCGGGGCTACCTGACCCTTTTCCCGGACTGTTTCCGCCTTATTGAGCTGGCTGAGCCTGTCTGGAGCGAGGAGCGAAGAAACAAGCAGGCCCACACCTTAGGCCGGAGGGTCCTGGCGGTGGAGGACTCCTCCATTATGCGCTCTCTAGTGCGCAACTACCTGGAAGCTGACGCGCATCTTGTCACCACTGCTGCTGACGGCCGCGAAGCGCTCTCTCTCATGCAAACGCAGGATTTCGACGTTATTGTCTCAGACATTGACATGCCGGTCATGGATGGCCTGGAATTCATTGAGTCCGTCCGGCGGTCTGACCGCCACAAACACATTCCGGCCATCGCCTTGACTGGCTTGGAATCTGAAGAGGACCGCCGCAAGGCGCTGGACAGCGGCTTTGACGAATATCTGATCAAGATGGATCGGGAGCGGTTCCTGGCTGCGGTCGCATCCATAAAAACCGCAAGGACGCAACCAGCATGAACTCTGGCCTGACGCCTCATGGCGACACAACAAGTCTTCAACTTTGCACCTTTTGGACCGGCGGGCGCCTGTACGGCTTGGACATTCTGGACGTACAGGAGATTCACGCGTCATTGCGGTTTACAGAAATTCCTCACGCCCCCGCGCTAGTGCAAGGGGTGGTCAACATACGGGGGAGAATTGTTCTTATCCTCGCCATGCGGCGCATACTGGGCTTCGCCCCTGCAGAGTTGCAAGAACACAACCGGCTGGTGTTGTTCAAGCCCGCCGTGGGCCCGGATTTTGGCGTGCTTGTAGACAGCATAGGGGACGTGGCGGCGGCGCAGGACTCGCTTATAGAGCCCATGCCCCAGGACTCGCCAGTTGCAGGAGCACAAGGTCATTCGCTGTTCTCCGGGGTGTGCAGGTTTCCAGAACGCCTTGCCCCCATTGTTGACGCCAGGAAACTATGGCTGTTGGCGGCAGACTTTGGCGGGGCATAGCACAGCAGCGCTTGCCAGCAAACACCGCAGGCTGATACAGACATTCAGACTCATGGAATCATTGTCAATGTTTCTTCCCTTGGCTTTTTGGCCCGGGGCAAACAGAGGAATACGCGCATGCTACAGTTTTTGGGGCTTATCCGTAACCGGCTTATTTTGCTTTTCTGCTGCGCCATGGTGCTGCTGGCCGCCACCATGGGCTACTACCTCTGGAGCAGTTCTGGCGATTTTGTGCAGCGCCAGTTGGCTAATCAGCGCGACATTATTGTGCAGGACCGCAAGGACAACCTGCGCCTTTCTGTAGAACAGGCGGCGCAGTCCGTGGACTATCTCTACAGCGCCGCCACGGACGTGGATAGAATTATGAAGCGCGAACGGGACAAGCTTTCTTCTCTTGTGGACGTGCTCATGAAGGAGCTGGATTCATTACGGGTGTACTACACCGGCCAGGACGAGCGGTCTTTGCAGCTTGCCGTCGCTGACCTTATCCACCGCATCCGTTACGGCGAGCATGGGTATTTTTGGGTCCAGACTCTGGACAACACCATGTTAGCCAGCCCTGGCATGCCGGAACTCGACGATACGGACGTTTCCAACGTGACTGATGCAGAAGGGCGCAGGATTTTCGCCGAC
>CAYTSA010000026.1:36256-39844 GCA_964440345.1 uncultured Desulfovibrionaceae bacterium
GACGACCCGGCTGGTGCGCGAAAAGCGCGAAGGCGTGTACAGTTATGCATGGCCAGACCCGGACACGGGCAAGCCAGTGCTGCATGTGGCCTACGTCCGCAAAGCGCCCGGCCTTGACTGGCTTGTCGGCGCCAACGTCTCTTCCTCATCCCTGACCAGGGACATGCAGAAAGAAGCACTGGACCGCATGATAAATACTCGCTTTGGCGACGAATATTTTTTCGTTCTCACCAAAGACCACGTCATGGCCGGCCATCCGGACCCGGAATTGCAGGGAAAAAATGTCAAGAACCTGCAGGACGCCAGCGGCGACAACTTATTCATCCAGGAAATGGTAAAAACAGCCCTGGACCAGGGGTCCGGCTTTGTTACGTACCAGTGGAACAAGCTCGGCGCTGCACAGCCGGTCACGAAAATTTCCTACGTCCGTCTATTTGAACCGTGGGGCTGGATTATTGGCACAGGGGCCTATATGGACGATGTAGAGGCCATGACCGCCGCTGAAGAAGCCCGGCTACATGAACAACAGGCCGCCATGCTGGCCTGGGGAGCCGTCATAGCCTGCGCTTTTCTGGCCATCATGCTGCCTTTCGCCATTGTAGGCTTCCGGCGTGACCTGGGCAAGCCGCTGCAGCAACTGGCCGACGCCGCGGCCCAGGTGCAAGCCGGCGATTATGACGCCAGTGTATCCGGCCGCTTCATCGGCGAGCTGAAGGTCCTGGCCGACGCCTTTGCGCACATGACCAACTCCATCCGGGAAAACCTGGCTGCCGCGCAATCCAGCGCCAAAACCGCCGCCGCCGAAGCCCAGCGGGCCAAAACTGCCGCTGCTGAAGCCCAGAAGGCGGAGCAACGGGCCCGCAAGGTGGAAACATACCAGGAGCAGGAGATATTCGCCCTCACCCAAGCGCTGCAGTCCATCTCCCAGGGCAACCTGACCGCAGTCTATCGTGCGTCCCCAGCCGATGAAGAGACCCGCGAAGCCCGCAACAACTTCGTGAATCTGGAGCAGGCCCTCAACTGCGCCGTATCCACGCTGGCGGAACTCATCACCGCCATCCAGCGCTCTGCAGACACGCTGGCCCAGGCCTCCAGAGACTACCTGGCCCTCTCCAGCTCCATCCGCACCGACGCAGAAGAGCTTTCCAGCCAATCCGCTACTGTGGCCAGCGCCTCCGAACAAATGTCCGCTAACATCAACACCATGGCCTCAGCGGCTGAAGAAATGAGCGTGAACATTGCCACAGTCTCTTCCACAGCCGAGCAGATGTCCCAGTCCATGAGCAGCGTGGCCGGCTCCATGGAAGACATGACCCGGTCCATCGCCGACATCGCCCAGAGCGCCCAGAAGAGTAGCGATGTAGCCACCAAAGCCAAATATCTGGCCGTCGCCGCCACAGACTCCATGAATTCGCTGGGCGAAGCTGCAAAGGACATCGGCAAGGTGACTGACGTCATCAAGCGCATAGCCGAGCAGACCAATCTGCTGGCCCTGAACGCCACAATAGAAGCCGCCTCCGCCGGCGAAGCAGGCCGAGGCTTTGCTGTGGTGGCTGGCGAAATCAAGGAGTTGGCCAAACAGTCCGCCAAAGCCGCCGAAGACATTTCTGAAAGGATAGAAGGCGTGCAGAGCAACACCGGCCAGGCTGTAGACGTTATTGCCCAGGTGGCCGAAATAATAACAGACATACACAATGCAGTGAGCGCCATCAGCAATGCGGTGACTGACCAGACCACAGCTGCGGATGTAGTCTCGGGCAACGCCTCAGAAACCGACAAGGGAACTGAAGCCATCGCTCAGTCCATGGCCGAGCTTTCTTCCGGCGCTTCAGACATGTCCCGCACTGCTGGAGAGGCGGCCCAAGCCGTCAACGAAGTGGCTGGCTCCGTGCACGGCGTCAGCCGGCTGGCCACATCCGGCAGCGAAAGCGCCTCCCAACTGGACGCTTCTGCTGCTACGCTGGCCGAGACCGCCGCCGAGCTGCAGAAGCTCACGGGCCGGTTTACTGTGTAACTGTACGGCTCTCAAAAGGGCGGCTACGGGGTCAGCAGCCGTCCCCGGCCCTGGGCCCCGGCTCAGGGTGTAGGCTTTTCCATGTATTTCTTGTACCATCCTCTGCATGAGGCAAACGCAATGAAGGCCCACCAATACAATGGAGGAGGAAACGTGCTGCACGTCGCCATAGGCCACGCCAAAGACATTGACCCGCTTGCGGCGCTCAGCAGTGCGATTGACGCATGCCGCGTACAGCTCGACGGACGCGAACCTAAAGCCGGGGTGTTTTTCACTTCCTGCATGGCCGCTGACTTCCAGCGCATGCTGGATATGATTGAGGACGCCTTTCCCGGCCTTGATCTCATAGGCTGCACTACTGACGGCGAAACGTCCACAGACATTGGTTTTGAGGACGAGTCCACAGCCTTGCTCCTGTTTGCCTCGGACACTATATCCATAGCCTCAGGCCTTGGCCTCTCGATTTCCCAAGACCCCTTTGCCGCAGCGCAATCCGCGTACAGCCACGCACGGAAAAAACTTGGCTGTGAACCCGTGCTGGGCATAGCCTTGCCCGACGGCCTGTCCGCTTTGGGCAAGCCTTTGGACGCCGCCCTGCGCGCTGCGGCTGGCCAGGAAAACTTTGTGTGGGCCGGCGGCACTGCCGGAGACAACTTCTTCCTCGAAAAAACCTGGCAGTTCCACAACGGTCTGGTCCACCACGACAGCCTGCCTGTGCTGCTTTTCGGCGGCGAACTGCAGTGTTCCGTCAGCCTGGCCAGCGGCTGGAAGCCCATAGGGCAACAATATAACGTGCATAAAATTGACGACAACACCTTATCGTCAATAGGAGACATGCCCGCTCTTGATTTTTACGAACATTACTTGGGCTACAACACGAAAGAATATACTCAATTTCCCTTGGCAGTGAAGGCTAAGGGAATGGATGGTTTTACCCTTCGCGACCCCTTGGTGTTTGATGAAAACAAACGCGCCATCGCCTTTGTGGGCCCTTTTCCTGATGACGCCACAGTCCAGCTCACTGAAGTGGGCCGGGAGGACATCATCCAGGCCGCCGCCGAAGCTAGCCGCGCCGCCCTGGCGTCGTATCCAGGAGAAAAACCCGCCCTGGCGCTGATATTCAGCTGCGCCTCTCGCAGGCAATTGCTGGGCACCCGCACCCACGAAGAGATCAAGGCCTTTCACAGCGCCTTGGGCGATCCTGTCCCTGTATTCGGTTTTTACACCTATGGAGAAATCGCCCCGTTCCAGGCTGGGCAGGCCACGCAATACCATAACGACACCTTTGTGGTGGTCTTGCTGGGGCAATGAGCGCGCATCTAGACCCGGAATACTCTGACGCCTCGCAAGAGCGCATTCTGACCCTGGAAAAGGAGATTGCGTATCTACGCCGGCAAATAGACAAACTACATATGTACCGGGTGCGCCAGGAGAATCTTGCCGACAACAACCGGGCTCTACTGCGGCGCATAAACGAAGAGAACGCCGGCCTCCTCCGCCAGGTGGAAGAAAAAAACGCTGCTCTGGAGCAGTTTGCACATAAGCTGAAACAATCCCTAAAAGAAAAGGAAACT
>CAYTSA010000027.1:0-38874 GCA_964440345.1 uncultured Desulfovibrionaceae bacterium
GAGTACTAACCTGAGGCAACTCCTCCCTGACCTGTAGCCGGCTTGCTTGGTCAGCCTACGCAAAAGCTATATTCACAGGAGACGAGCGTCTAAAACAGACGATTATGTGAGATTAGTTTATATTTTGACAGGATAAGCGTATAAACCTGTTATAAGCAGAGCCTCCCCTTGTCTTTGAAAAGGTGGAAATGTGCAAAACAGGGGTTTGTTCGGAAAGAGGCGGTGGATTCTGGCCATATGCCCGCCTTGACCAAAGCCGCGACGGCGCTGTATGCGTGAAGCACCTGCAACCTGAACAGTCGGAGAATCGCCATGGCCTCGCCCAAACGCATTGCCCAGTCCCTGCTCGCCTCCATTGACGACAAGAACGCTAAAGCCAAGGAATCCGCCCTGTATGAAATTAAGGAGTTGCGCAACGACTTGGCCGTGCTGGAAAAAATCCTGAATGGCAAACAACAGCAGGGCGACTTTTCCCCCATGAACGTGGTCCATGGCGCCTTTGAAATATACCGCCACACCGCCTCCATCTTTGAAAACGCCGCCCTCTCCAGAGACATGGAAACCACTTTGGAACAGACCATGATCCGGTCCGAGCTGGAAAAGCTGGGCGCCACGCTGCTGAAAAAACCTGAAGGCTGGCACTGGATATCCCCCCAGGGCGAGATGCACAAACTGGCCGACGCCGGCCAAGAGGAAAAGGCCCTGGGAAAACTCAAGGACCTGAAATCTCCCCGGCGCAAGAAGACGGCGGCGAAGAAAACCGCCGTGAAAACAGAACCGGTCGGAATCGAACAACCTGCTAATAAGGTTACCTAAAATATCATTAAGCCACAATAACAAGCATCGGCTTCTTGACAACCATACCAACTCAGTATACTTTATTGGCACATGAAGTCTCGCACCCTGATCATACCATCGCGCCGCAAGCGCTGGCTTTCTTTCGCCCTGGTTTGCGTCTTCGGGCTATCTCTCTTAGCTTCTGCGGCCGGCTACGCGCTGACCTGCCTGGAGGATGACTGCCCTGCCTGCCGTGTGCAGGCAAAGGCGCATACGCCACAGCAGCACACCGGCGCATGCTGCGCTTCTGAACACGAGGCCCCCTCCGTTTCCCCCGGCGGCCACTGCGCCCAGGCCGCCCCGCAGCCGCCCTGTGACTGCGATTTTATGGTTGACGGGCTTGATCACCTGGGAACCTCTGCCTCCGGCGTTTCCATAGCGTCAGTTTCTCCGGCCTCCTCGGCCGCAGCCCTCGCCGCCCTGGTTCCTGCCGCGCGCCATGTCGGCGCAATATCTCGTTTTTTTTCCGTTCTACCGCCAGGCTCGCCGCCCGTATCCAGTCTTTCCCTGCATCGCCAGTCCGTTCTCCTGATCGTATAATTCACGGTTCCTTCTGCTCAGCCGTACAGCACCGCCGCATTCAGCGGCCGTTTATTCACCGTGTATTATACATAACAAGGAGATATTCCATGAAATCCATTCGCCTCGTTACTGTTCTCGCCCTGTGTCTTCTGGCCCTTTCACTGGCCCTGCAGGCCCAGGCCTTCAGCATCTTCGGAAAATTCCAGACTGTCGCCCCAGACCAAAACGGCGTGGCGGCTATTCCCGTGGACCAAGTCAATGACGGCAAGGCCCATTACTTCAAATATATGGCTGACGGCAAAGAAATCCGTTTCTTTCTGATCAAAAGCAAAGACGGCGTCATCCGCGCCGCTTTTGACGCCTGCGATGTATGCTACCGCTCGCGCAAAGGCTACTCCCAGTCCGGCGACTATATGGTATGCAACAACTGCGGCATGCGCTTTCACTCCACGCGCATCAACGTGGTCAAGGGCGGCTGCAACCCCTCGCCCCTGCGCCGAGTAAAGAAAGACGGCCAGATGCTGATCACAAAACAGGACATTCTTTCCGGCGCGCGCTACTTCTAGGGGGGCTCCATGAACATACTGACCATTCCCTTTCGCAGCGCACGGCAGAAGCCCCTGCGCTTCATGCTCCTGCTAACGGTGTTTACCCTGGGCGTCAGCTCCATTGTCGGCCTGCAGACCGTCTCCAAAGAGGTGGGCCATTCCATGGAGCAGAAACTGACCTCATACGGGGCGAACATCCTCATTACACCCACAACCGAAACCCTGACTGTGAGTTACGGCGGCTTTGACATGGGGAACATGCTCTATGAAATGCGCTACCTGCCGGAAGCCGAGACTGTGCAGAGCATTCGTTCCATTGGGCACAAGGACCGGCTAGCCGCAGTGGCGCCCAAGCTGGTCTCCATGGCCCAGGTGAACGGCAAAGCCGTGGGCGTGGTGGGCGTACGTTGGGACCAGGAGCTGAACCTGAAGAGCTTCTGGACTGTAGACGGCCGCTACCCTGAGAACGCCGACGACCTTATCGCTGGCGCTGAGGCGGCCAGAGCACTGCACCTGGCTCCTGGCGTCACGCTCCGGCTGCTTGGGGGCGACTTTGTCGTGGCCGGCGTTCTGGCCCCCACTGGAGGCGAGGACGACAAGGTGTTGTTTACCGAGCTGGGAACACTGCAAAGCCTTACCAGCCGGCCGAACCAGGTGAACTACGTGGAAGCTGCTGCCCTGTGCTCTGGCTGCCCTATCGACGACATCACCAGCCAGATGGCCTCGGTGCTCCAGGGAGTGGACATCAAGGCCCTGCAGTCGGTCATCAAACAGCGCATGTTCTCCATCAACTTTGTGCAGCAGCTGGCCATGGCCGTGGGTTTGGTCATCCTGGTCACAGCCTGCGCCATGGTAGGACTGTCCATGCTCTCTGCAGTAAACGAACGCAAGCGGGAAATCGGCTTGCTGCGCTGCCTGGGTTATGGCAAGGGCCGGGTGTTCCTGGTTTTCTGCGTTGAGGCCCTTGCCCTGGGCTGTCTGTCCGGCGCGTTGGGCTACAGCGCCGGCCTGGGTCTCAGCGAGCAGGTCCTCGTCTCATTGGACGTTGCTGAAAGTACTTCAGTGGCTTTTGACCCGCTCATGCTGATCCTTTGCGCGGGCGCGATGGCGGCCTTGTCCGCCCTGTCCGCAGCCATCCCGTCCTGGAAAGCTTCCCGGGTGGACCCCGCCCAAGCCGTCATATCCGTTTAACACAGCAAAAACTTCGCAAGGAGAACCTCATGCTGAACGCACAGAACATAGACAAGTCCTTCGCATCAGCCAACGGGCCCGTGCCCGTGCTTAAAAACGTCTCTCTCACCATGGCGCCCGGGGAGTTTATCTCTATAGTGGGCCGTTCCGGCTCTGGCAAGACCACTCTGCTCAACGTGCTCTCCACCCTGCTCACCCCGGACGCTGGAGAGCTTTTCTACGGGGACAGAAATCTGGCCGCCCTGAGCAACAGCCAGCGGGACCGGCTGCGCCGGGAGACCTTTGCCATGATCTTCCAATTCCACCATCTGCTACCCTACCTCACGGCGCTAGAAAACACCGTGCTGCCCAACATGAAAGGCATAAAGCCGGTCTCGCGGTCTATACTCGGCCAGGCCCGGGAATGTCTGGTCCGGGTGGGCTTGGAAGGCAAGGAGAACCGGCTGCCGGCCAAGCTTTCCGGCGGAGAGCAGCAACGGGTGGCCATAGCCCGGGCTCTGGCTGCCGGCACGCAGGTGCTCTTTGCTGACGAACCCACGGGCAACCTGGACAAGAACACCGGCCGCAGCGTCATGGAGCTGCTCCAGCAATTGCACGGCGAGGGCCTTTCCATTGTCATGGTCACCCATGACGAAACCTTTGCCGCCTGCGCCGACCGGGTGCTGGAGATGGAGGACGGCTGCATGCTGCGACAATAGCACGACAATAGCATTTAGCAGATAACGGCCACACAGCAGATGACGCAGATATCACGCAGATTTGCACAGATACAGGGTGAGGTATTCGTAGTGCTCTGCGGGCATCCGCTGCATCTGCTGTGTCTTAGCAACCACTCTTTCTCTCGTCCTTTCTTTCACATTATTGCATTCACCTCACCTCTGTGGGATACAACGTCATAGAGAGAGAACCGTCTACATTTTCGCTTTTATGAACGTAGAACCACTTGGGGAGCTGTGCATGCAGGAGCTGGCGTTCACTTATGAAATGGGGCTGGTGCTTTGTATCGTGGCCGGCGTTACAGTGCTGTTCATTACAGAATGGGTGCGGGTAGACGTGGCCGCGATCATGGCCATGGTAACTCTGCCCATTCTGGGCCTTATCGACAGCCGGGAGGCTTTTGCCGGCCTGTCGTCAACAGCTGTGGTCTCCATCATTGCGGTGATCATCATCGGCAGGGGGCTGGATCACTCCGGCGTCATCACCCGCGGCGTCAACCCTATCATGAAGGCTGCGGGCAATAGCAAAAAACGCGTCATCATCCTATTATCCTTAACCATCAGCGTCATTTCCAGCTTCATGCAGAACGTGGGCGCAGCAGCATTGTTTCTGCCCGCGCTCAAACGAATGAGCAGCCAGGGCGGCATGCCATTGCCGCAGTTGCTCATGCCTGTGGCCTTTGCAGCCATTCTGGGCGGCACCATTACCCTGGTGGGCTCCAGTCCCTTGATCATGCTCAACGACCTCATCCGGCCCATGGGTTTGGAACCGTTTAGCCTGTTTTCAGTTACGCCCATCGGCATGATCCTTGTCGTGACAGGCATCGTCTACTTTCTTCTGTTCGGCGAAAAACTGCTGCCCACAGACGGTAAAAGCGGCAAAGAAGGTGAAAAAGACCTCAGCCCCATAACCTATTACCCCGAACTGGACGGCCCCTTTGAGCTGCACTATCCGGCGGACAAAGAACCGTTGCGCATCGCCACGTTGTGCAACTATCACAATGTCCACACCGTGGCTATGCACCAGCCTGGGGACAAGCACAAGCTGCTGCCGCCAGACCGGGAAATGCCCATTCATCCTGGCTCGGACATAGCTGTGTACGCCAGCAGGGAACATGTAGAACATTTTTGCCAAGAGACCGGCATGGTGCTGAAGCCGGAGCTGGACATCTTCAGCGAGGACCTGTCGCCGTCAGTGGCTGGGGTGGTGGAGGCGGTTGTTCCCTCACGCTCGTCGTTTATTGGCAAGACCCTGGGTGAAATCCGGCCGCGGCACAACTTTCTTATCACACCCCTGGCCGCCTCCCGGGAGGACAAGACGCAGTATATAAACCTCATGGACACTCAATTGCATCCAGGCATGACCTTGCTGATGCACGGCGCATGGGACCGTTTTCACGCCATGCGGCCCAAACGGGACCTGGTGTTTGTCCAGCGCATCACTGACGAATATGCTGACCCGGCCAAGGCTGCGGCCGCCTTTGGCAGCTTCTTGCTGGCCACCTTGCTGGTTATTTTCTCCGGCCTTAACCTGGCCGTATGCCTTATGACCGGCGCGCTGGGCATGATCCTCACCCGCGTACTGACCATAGATGAAGCATACCGCGGCGTAGACTGGCGCACTGTCTTTTTGCTGGGCGGGCTTATCCCCTTGGGAACAGCCATGCAAAACACTGGCGCAGCGTCGTGGCTGGCGCACAACATTCTCAGCGTGTTGGGATCACCCCCTGCGCCAGTCTTCTATTTTGTGCTCGGATTACTGACGACGGTGCTCACGCTGGTGGTCTCCAACGTTGGCGCCACTGTGCTGCTGGTTCCCCTGGCTGTGGACATGGCCATATTCAGCGGCGCAGACCCGCGCATGGCGGCCATGGTGGTGGGCCTGGCTGCGTCCAACTCGTTCATACTACCTACCCACCAAGTAAACGCGCTATACATGGGCCCCGGCAAGTACTCCACCATGGACTACATGCGGGCTGGCCTGCCCATGACTGTGCTCTTTCTGGTGGTGCTTACGGTGTGGATGAGCATTTTTTAGAGCATCTTACGCACACAGGCCGGGACAACGTAAGGCTGACCAGGCACGCCGCCGGGCCTTAGCCGCAGGCTTTGACCACGGCCATGGCCAGGTCTTGCAGGGGCAAACTCTTGTCCACGCCGCCTGCCTTTACCGCTTCCTGGGGCATGCCGTAGACCACGCAGGTGGCCTCATCCTGGGCGATGGTGTGCGCGCCGGCGTCGTGCATCTCCTTCATTCCCTGGGCGCCGTCGTCGCCCATGCCGGTCATGATGACGCCCACGGCGTTTTTGCCAGCGTAACGCGCCGCAGAGCGGAACAGCACGTCCACTGAAGGCCGGTGGCGGCTGACCAGGGGGCCGTCCTTAATCTCCACATAATAGCGGGCGCCGCTGCGTTTGAGCAGCATGTGCTTGTTGCCCGGGGCGACAAGGGCCTGGCCGCGGAGCATGGTGTCCCCGTCGGCGGCTTCCTTGACGGTTATTTGGCAGGTCGTGTCCAGCCGCTGGGCAAAAGCAGCGGTAAATTTTTCCGGCATGTGCTGGACAATGGCAATGGCCGGGCTATTGCGGGGCATGGCCTCCAGGTAAACTTTCAGAGCCTCGGTTCCCCCCGTTGAAGCGCCAACCACGTTCACTCGCTCGGTAGTCTGGACCATGGCCTTGCCGGGCGGCCCGGGGATAACGGCGTCAGCCCCCAGCTTAGGCTGGACCTCCATGGCTTTTTTGGGTTTTACCTTGCGCAAGTTGGCGCGGCCTGCAGCTTTTACTGCATCACAAATGCGTATGCGCGACTCCTGCAAGAACTGCTTGGCGCCCACTTTGGGCTTGGTGATGATGTCAACAGCGCCATATTCCAACGCTTTGAGGGTGGTCTCAGCCCCGGTTTCAGTCAGGGTGGAGCAGATGACCACCGGGATAGGCCGCTGAGTCATGATCTTGCGCAGAAAGGTAATGCCGTCCATACGCGGCATTTCCACGTCCAGGGAAATCACGTCTGGGACGATGGTTTCCATTTTCTTGGCGGCGGCAAAGGGATCGGCCGCTGCGCCCACAATTTCAATCTCCGGGTCTGAGGAAAGCACGTCCGTCAAGGTCTGACGCACAAGCGCCGAATCATCAACAATCAGGACTTTTATCTTGCCGGGCAAGTCATTATCCTCCTGCGACCTGGACGAGCTTGGGAATGTCCAGGATCAAGGCCATGGAGCCGTCGCCTTTTATAGTGGCGCCGGAGATGCCTGGCACATCTTTGTAAACTTGGCCAAGACTTTTAATGACTGTCTGGTGCTCGCCGATGACGTGGTCCACCACAATGCCGATCTGCTGGTCGGCCACGCTGACCACGACAATTTGTTCAATCGCTGGGGATTCGCCAGGCACATCGAAAAACTCCCGCAGCCGGATGTAGGGTACGATATCTCCGCGCAGATTCACAATGCGTTGCTCCCGGCCTGAGTCCTTAAGCTGGTCTGCGCGCTCCAGCTCTACGCATTCTATGACCGACGCCAGGGGCGCCACGAAAAATTCGTCGCCCACCTGGGTCTGCAGCCCGTCGATAATGGCCAGGGTGAGCGGCAGCTTGATGATGATGCGCGTGCCCTTGCCCAGCTCGCTCTCTATGTTCACGTTGCCGCGCAGAGCGTCTATGCCCTTTTTCACCACATCCATGCCCACGCCCCGTCCGGAAACGTTGGTCACCTGCTTGGCAGTGGAAAAGCCGGGCAGGAATATCAGGTTGAAAATCTCAGTATCCGACATTTCAACATCTGGGCTGATGAGCCCCCGCTCCACGGCCTTGTCCTTGATGACTTCCGGGTCCAGTCCTTTCCCGTCGTCAATAATCTGAATAAGCACCTCGCCGCCGGAATGCTCTGCAGACAGCAGAATGCGGCCGCTGCGCTCTTTGCCGGCCTCTTCGCGGACAGCAGGCTGCTCAATGCCGTGGTCTATGGAGTTGCGCAGCAGGTGAACCATGGGGTCGTTCAGCCGCTCGATAACCGTCTTGTCCAGCTCGGTTTCCGCGCCCCGGGTCTCCAGCTCTATCTCCTTGCCCAGTTCAGACGACAGGTCCCGCACCAAGCGGCGGAATTTACTGAACGTGGTGCCTATGGGCAGCATGCGGATGCCCAGGGTGGAGTCCCGCAGTTCGTCGGAAAGCCGCTCCAGCTCTTCAGAAAGAGTTTGCAGCAAAGGGTCCTTGCGCTCGCCCACCACCTGGGTGATGCGGGCCTGGACGATGACCAGCTCGCCCACCAGGTCCACCAGATAGTCCAACTTGTCGGCGGCCACGCGGATGGATGAGGCAGCGTCTGCAGCTGGCTTGGCTGCAGGTTGGGGCGCCTTTGCCTTGCGCTTCTGGCGCACCTCGCGCACAGCTTCCTGCTCGGCCAGGGCGGACTGCACCGCTGGCTTGGAAACCACGCCGGCGGCCACCAGCTCGTCCCCAAGCTTCTTCTTTTTTTCCAGAATTTTTTGCAGGTCTTCAGCAGTGATGTCGCCGCGGTCGATGAGTATTTCGCCCAACTTCTTGTGCTCGGCCTCGCTGTCCAGCCCGCCTTCCCGGTCGATAACCTGCACCAGCAGCTCGCACTCGTCCTCCACAAAGATGAACACGTCGCGGATGGCCTCTGTGCTGGCTTCCGTGGTCAAAATGACGTCCCACCATACATGGCAGGACTCAGGGTCCAGGTCTTCCAACTGGGGCACGGATTCTATGTGCGGAATAATCTTGGCGGTCCCCATTTCTGCCAGTTCTTCCAACAATCCCAAAGGATTGTGGCCGCTGGCAAAGATATCCTGCACTGGCGTAAAGCGCACTCTGTACGTGACTTCACCCGCTTCAGCAGCCAGGCTGTCCGGCGGGCCTTCTTCTTCGGCCAGCGCTTCAGGCGCAGGCGCTTCCTGGGGCAGTAAGGCCTTAAGCTTGGTCGTCAGCTCATTGCCGCTCTCCAGGTCAGCTTCGCCGCCGGTGTCTGTGGCTTCGAGGAGATGCTTGATGTGGTCCCGAGAAGCCAGCGTCAGGTCCAGCAAGTCTTTGGTGACTTCCATCTCCCCGTTGCGGACCTTCTCGAAAACGTTCTCCACGGCGTGGGTAAACGCAGAAACGTCGTCATAGCCGAACATGGCGCCCGAGCCTTTAATTGTATGCATGGCCCGAAACACCCGGTCAATCAAATCCTGATTGTCCGGCGAATCTTCCAACTCCAGCAGCGCGGTCTCAAGCTCGGAAAGCAGGTCTTCCGCTTCTTCCCGGAACGCGTTAGTGTTCAACTCACTACTCATAGTCATTCCCCCCGTGCAGACGCCTGCAAGTACAAACGGCGCCCGTTCACCGCAGCAGCTTCTTGACCACTCCCAACAGCTGGTCTGGCTTAAACGGCTTGACTATCCACCCCGTGGCGCCGGCGGACTTGCCTTCCTGCTTCTTGCCCGCCTGCGATTCTGTCGTCAGCATGACGATGGGCGTAAACTTGTATTGCGGATTCGACCGCACATTTTTTATCAAAGTGATACCGTCCATGTTCGGCATGTTCAAATCAGTGATGATCATATTCACCGTGCCAGACAGCTTGCCCAAGGCGTCCTTGCCGTCCACGGCCTCCACCACGTTGTAGCCGGCGCCCTTCAAGGTAAAGCTGACCATTTGACGCACGCTAGCCGAGTCATCGACTGTCATGATGGTTTTCGTCATTACATCCCTCCGTTTCGGACTTTCGTAACGAACTGCTCACACTCAAAACAACTCAACGTTGTCCCAGTCGTCATCCCCGTCCGCCGGCGGCGCTTTATTGCCGGCGTCCATCACGTCCGGCGTTTCTTCGGCCTGCAAGGCGGCCATATGCACCAACCTCTCCACATCCATGGTATACCTGTCCAAAAGTTTCTTAAGCCGTTCCGGCCTGTTGACGTCCTTATCATGGGGCGCCACATCCTGGGCGCGCATGGCCAGCTCTTCCATTTGTTCCCGCCTGGTCTCGAACTGCTCCTCCACGTCCAGGTGAAAAGTAATAGATTCAGCTGTTTTCTCCAGCCTCTGGGCCAAACCCTTGCTCAGGCCGTCAATACGTTTAAAATAGGCAGACACCTGGACATTAACGCCCTTCAAATCCACTATCAGCGTCTCCAGCTTCTTGGCGTCCTCCTCCATCTCGCTGGTGTCCATAAAAGTTTCGGCGCTTTTGCGGAGCACGCCCGCCCGTTCTGAAATGGACAGCAATACGCTGGACACCGCCTCTGTCAAATGGCCAGCCTGCTGGGAGAGGGACTGGATGGATTGGGCCAAAACGCCCAGGGCCTGGCCCTTGTCGCCAGTATGAGCCGCCTTGACTGAAGCATTGATGGCGATAAGCTCTATCTCTGAGCCAACCTCCTCAATATCTTCCAAAAATTTCTCCATTTCAGAGACTGTGGAAGCCACAGAAACCATCAGCTGGCCCATCTGCTCGCCCTGAGAAGCGAACTCACGCATGGTGAAAACCACTTCGACAATGGAGTTTTCAATGCGGTCCAGCACTGAGCCTTCGGCCGCTTCGCCGCCCCCGGTTATTTCGCCAGCATAGTTGCCCAGCATAAAAGCATTTTCTGCTATTGCCATCAGGCTGGCCTTGAGCCGTTCCACAGCCATGGCAAAACTCTTGCCAGCGTTCTCCAGCTGCGAAACCTGCAAGGAACATACGTCGCCTGACCAGCCGGCCAGTTCAAAGACCCGCTCCGGGCTGGAGCCTCCTTCAGGCTCTTCATGGATGATCTCCACCATGTCGGACAGAGCTTCCTGAATGTGCTCCACCTGTTGCCGGGTAATGTCGTGAAACTGCAGCGAAGCGACCGCCTCGCCAATACTTTTGGTGATCTCCTGGGACAAGGGGGCCACGTTCTCAGCCACTGTCCGGGACTTCTTGCCCAGCTCCAGCAGTTTCTCCATGTTCTCATTAATATGGGCAAACACCGACGTTGAACACTGCTGGCGGGCTATGGTCATGTCTTCCGTGCGGCTCTTGGCATTCTGAACCAGGACCGACAGTTCTTTGGACTTCTCAATAATGCTCGATGAGTGGATGACGATGTTGCCGGCCAGGCCTTCCACGTCGTCGGACAAGGTAGAAAAACCCCGCCCGTCCGAGCCCAGCCGGGCAGACTCAATGCGGGTGGAGATGCCAAGCATCTGCAGAGACCGGACCACTTTCTTGAACTGATCAATGGAGTTGTCCAGTTCGTGCACGCTGTGCAGAATGCCGTCCATGGCTTCCAGGTTGCCCTGACTGGAGGCAGAATGCATGTAGTCGCCGAAGCGCTCCAGCTCTTTGGTCAGCTCGTCACGGAATCCCTCCAGCGCTTCACCAGAGGCAGCGCCAGCCAGGCCTGTAGCCTTTTCGCCCAGCTCCATGGCCTGCGCGGCAATGGACTGCAAATCCTCGCCCAACTCCAGAAAGGCCCGCTCATGGGAGGGTATGATCCGGCCCAGTTCCTCCGCCAGCCGCGGCATCCGCTGCAAGCAACGGGTGAGAAATTCCCAGCCGTACTTTTGTTGCTGCTCAGAATGTGGAGAAGCCTGTTCCTTCACAATCTGCGTCCTCTCTCCATGAAAATCCGCCGCCGTTTACCTTGCATATACCACCGGGCAACAGAACCCGTCACACGCCATACCTTCGTAGTAATGGTCTTTTTTCACGCGTCTGTAAAGCCATAACTGTTGCTTACGGCGTTATATTCTGCGCGGTTCTGTTCCCAATAAAGCATTATCCGCCCCTACAAAAGCATTCTGCAACAAACAGACATTTTCCCAGCGCATGTTCGCGTTGCGACAACGCTCGCTCTTGAAACAATCTACAATTGTTTCAGGAAAATGAATAAGAGCATCTAGAGCATTTCACAGTTGAACTGCTCTTGCAAGATTTGCTTGCAAATCATTGCCGTGAAATGCTTGTAGACGGGCTTTGCCCGTCGTAATGCAAGCATTTCAATCGTTAAGTGCTATAAAGAGAACATAACGCGAGAAGAGGAAAGGGGTGCAGGGTTTATGAAGTAGACGTCCCTCCCTTGCCGAACAACTGACGTCGCAAATCGTCCAGTGAAGCGGTTCCCGGCGCGCAGACAGGAGTCATGCCCAGCTTTTGCGCCTGCTTGAGCCTCACGTCTTGCCCGGCCACAGGACGGACCCGGCCGTTCAGGTCCACCTCGCCCCAGCAAACAGCCCGCTCCGGCAGCGGGGCGTCGTAAAAGGAAGACAGCAGCGCCGCCACCAGCCCCAGGTCCAGACCAGGGTCGGCCATGCGCAAGCCCCCGCCTATCTTGGCGTACACGTCAGATTCGGCCAGATTCATCTGCAGCCGTTTTTCAATGACCGCCAGCAACAGGTGCAGCCGGTTCACGTCAAAGCCCAACCCGGTGCGCCGGGGCGACGGCAGCCAGCTGCGGCTGACCAGGGCCTGCGCCTCTATGCCGAAGGCTTTGCCCCCGTCCACCGCCATGACCGCGGCCGTGCCGCTCAGTTTCGGGTCCCTGTCGGTGAGAAACAGCGTGGCCGGGTCCTGCACCGGCTCCATCCCCTGCCCAGTCATGGTAAAAACGAGAATCTCCTGGGCTGGACCAAAGCGGTTTTTGACCACCCGCAGCACCCTGTAAACGTCTTTGCGGTCGCCTTCCAGGCTCAGCACGGTGTCCACCATGTGCTCCAGCAGTTTGGGGCCGGCAATGGACCCTTCTTTGGTCACATGCCCCACCAGAATAAGGCAGGCCCCCGCCGCCCGGGCCGCTTCAGAAAGCTCGGACGCCACAGTGCGCACCTGGGACGGCGAGCCCGGCAAGCCCTCCAGAGACGGCGAAGCAACGGTCTGGACAGAGTCCACCACCAGCAAGTCCGCCTCGCCCCGGTGCAGACAGGCCATGGCGTCGTCTGCGTTGGTGGAAGCCAGGGCCTTAAGCTCAGGCCGGTTCACGCCCAGACGGTTGGCCCGGGCAGCCAGCTGGGGCAGCCCTTCTTCTGCAGAAAAATAGACCGCCTTGCCGCCTCGGGCGGCCACAGCGCCAACAAGCTGCAGCAGCAGCGTGGACTTGCCTATGCCGGGTTCGCCTGCGGCCAGCACCGTGCCGCCGGCGGGCAGTCCGCCGCCCAGCAGCTCGTCCAGTTCCGGCAAGCCGCCGGAAAACAGAGGTGAAGCCTGGAAAGAAAGGTCGGTAAGGGAAACAGGAACAGCGAGATTGCGCCGGCCGCCAGAACCGGATCGAGAAGCTGCGCGGCGGGGCTCTTCTAGCTCCTGCAGGGTGTTCCATTCCTGACAAGAGGGGCATTGGCCTTTCCACACGGCGCTGCGGGCGCCGCAGGCCGAGCAGGCGTACACCGTCTTTGCTTTAGCCATATGCTGGCGGGGTCCTTACTTCGGCGGGTCTTGTACCTCAACCACCCGGACCTCGAATTCTTGAACATTTTCGGGAGTTTGAGGAAACACCACCATGAACTCTACCTCGCCGCCAGGCGGAATGTTGGTGTTATTGGTCAAAATGCCCACCTTGTTGCCCAATTCCGCCTCAATCTCTTCAGCGGTAAGGGTCTGCAACTGGAAGAGCGAGAGCTTGTTGCCCGCGAGGCGTTCCTGCTTGGCGACCACCTGGCCCTGTCCGTCTATCAGGCTGGCTTCCACTTTGATCAGGTCTTTGGGCTGCTTGAAATTGTTCACCACCCAGCCGTCAATGATAACCAGGGAGCCCAGTTTCTCATTGGATATGTAATACTGCTGGACGTTTTGCAGGGCAATGTTGCGCAGCCTCTCAGCTGCGGCCGCAGGGTCCTCGGCTGGTTCTTCAGGCTCTGGCTCTGCCCCTATAGACAGGAAGGAAATATACTGCGGGGCAAAAAAATACAGGCCGGCGCCGCCTCCCACCACCAGTACAAGCAGGACGACGATGGCCAGGAGAACTTTGTTGACTCCCTCGCCAGATTCATTTTTCTGCTTCTTTGCTTTCTTTTTTGACGCGCCGTCGCCCGGTTCGTCCAGGTTGAAGCTCATGGCGCTGTCAGACGCATCGCTGCCGCTGTCTGGCTTTTGGGAGGAGGAGTCTGCTTCATCCCCGCCAAAGTCCATCTCGCTTTCGGCTGCTTCGTCGGCGTCGTCCATGGAATAATTGCCGGCGGGCGCATCATCGCTGCTCAGTGTGAAAATGTGCTTACACTCTGAACACCGGGCCTTGGCGCCTTCCTTAAAAGCTTCGTCCGGCAAATTAAACTTGGCAGAGCAATTGGGGCACTTGATTATCATGTCGTTTCCGTTTCCAACTTCAGCACCATATCTTCTAATCGTCCGCAGGGTCAAACAGCAGTTCGTACACGCCGTCCAGCTCTCTGTAGCGTCCGGCATGGTCCATGCCGTAACCGACAATAAACCCCTTGTTCAGAGTAAAGCCGCGAAAGTCAACCTCCAGCTCCACCTCGCGGCGCTCATACTTGTCCACCAAAGCACAACTGCGCAAAGTTTTTGGCCGGCGCACTGTCAACTGGTCCATGAGCATGCGCAGCGAGTGGCCTGTGTCGACGATGTCTTCGACGATAAGGACGTTTTTTCCCTGCAATGGAGTTTTTACGTCTTTGATGAGGCGAATCTCCGGCCCTTGGGAGGTGCTGTTCCCATAGCTGGAAAGGATGAGGAAATCCAACTCCAGGGGCATGGTTAGCCGCCGCACTAAGTCGGCAAAAAAAATAAACGCGCCCTTGAGCACGCACACAGCTGTTACCGGCTCCCCAGCATAGAGCTGGTTTATCTCTTCAGCCATGGCCTCTACACGAACGGCTATCTCCTGCGCGGAAAAAACAACTTGCAGCTGCGGCTGTGCGTTGTCAGTCAACTACATCTCCATTATCATAGCTGTTTCGTCGCATTCTGGAAATTTGGGACACTTCAGGCAATCGCCCCACACCTTTTGCGGCAACTTGTCTTTGCCCACCTCGACAAAGCCCAGTTTGCCGAAAAAAGCCACTTGGTAGGTGAGCGCAAACACTCTGTACAGGCCCAGAGTCACTGCTTCGCTCAAGCAGGCCTCCACCAGCTTGGCGCCCCAGCCTTTGCCTTGCTCCTCTGAAATCACCGCCAGGGACCGGACTTCAGCCAAGTCCTCCCAGGCAATGGACAAAGCGCAGCAGCCGGCAACCGGACCGCGCTCCTGCGGCGCCAGCACATAATAGTCCCGCAGCTGAGCATACAGCTCAGACAATGAGCGGGGCAGCATAAGCCCCTGCTGGTAGCAGCCCATGATAAGCCGGTGCACGTCTTTCATGTCCTGCACCCTGGCCTTGCGCAGATAATATTCCATAGCTGCGCTCAGCCTTCAATGAGCTGGTCGAGCACCTTGCGCAGCTCTGCCTGCCCCAAATACCCGGTGTGCGAAAACGCCAGCACGCCGTTTTTGTCGTAAACCAATATGCGGGGGATATTTTGCAGTTGGAACGCCGGCCCTACATTGGCGTGGGCAAAATATATGGGATAGTTAAAGGTGTTCTTTTCCAAGAACGCCGTCAGGTCCTCGCGGTTATCGTCTACGGAAACGCCCATAAGCACCAGCTCATCTGCGCTGTAGTTGCTGCGCGTTTCTTTCAGCTCCGGAATTTCCTGTAAACAAGGCGTACACCACGTGGCCCAGAAGTTGACCAGCACCACCTTGCCCCGGGCCTGCCCCACCTGGGTGAGTATGTCGAGAAACTGCAGGGTTTCCGGGTCTTCAGCCGGCTCCGCCGCCAGTGCAGCGTCTTCTGCCCAGGAAACCCCAGTCTGCCCTGCTACACAGACCAGAACCAGCGCCCCAACTGCGCACACAAAAGATATTCGGCGAATAATCCAAAGCATTAACGTGCTCCATGCCATATTTTTCTTCTCCTGAAAACTCTCACAAATATCATGCGCATTTTTCAGCATGTAAAAAAACTCACATGACGCCGGCAAGTTCCTTGGCCACACGCACAGCGCTCACAGCGTCCCGGGCGTAGCCGTCTGCGCCTATGGAGTCGGCAAAGGCCTGGGTGACCACTGCCCCGCCCACCATGACCCGGGCGCTCAATCCCGCCTCTTTGGCCTTTTCAATTGTCTCTTGCATCTTGACCATGGTCGTGGTCATCAGGGCGGAAAGACCTATCACTGCGGCGTTGTTCTCTTTGGCCGCCAGCACTATATCTGCAGACGCCACATCCTTGCCCAGGTCTATGACCTCAAACCCGTAATTACGCAACATGAGATTGACTATGTTCTTGCCGATGTCGTGGATGTCCCCCTCCACAGTGGCCATGACAACCACCTTGCGGGGGCCGCCTTCCGCGTCTTCCTCAAGCAGGGGTTTGAGCTTGTCAAAGGCTGCCTGCATGGTCTCGGCGGAAAGTATCAACTGGGGCAAGAAGTACTCCCCTGTCTCGTACATATCGCCAACTTTAGTGATGCCCGGAATCAACTCGTCATTGATCAAAGCAAAGGGCTTGGCGCCTTTGTCCAGGGCGGCGTCCAGCAACTCCAGCACCCGCTGCTTGTCGCCGGTTATCACCGCCTGTTTCAGCGTGTCCACGCTTTTTTTGGCGGCGCCGGCCTGGCCGCCGGCCGGGCCGGCCTCGCCCGGCTTCCACTCTGCGTAGCGAGCTATGAACTGCTGGGCCTGGGCGTCCCGGGCCAGCAGCACCTCGGCGGCGGCCATGGTCTCCTGCAGCCGTGAGGAGCCAGGATTGGCTATGCAGGCGCTCAATCCTTCGGCCATGGCCATGGCCAGAAAGGTGGAGTTGACCAGTTCCCGGGCCGGCAAGCCAAAAGAGACGTTGGACAGGCCGATAACAGTGGGAATATTGAGTTCGTCCCGGCAATAGCGGATGGTGTCCAGGGCGGCTTGGGCGGCTTCCGGCTTGGAGGACACAGTCAGGGCCAGCACGTCCACTATGGCCAGGCGGCGGGGCACGCCGGCGGCGTCAGCCCGTTGCAGCAAATCTTCAATGGCTTCTGTGCGCTCGGCCGCGGTGACCGGCAGGTTGCGGCCCTTGAGCGGCAAGAGGATGAAGGGCGCCCCGTACCTGGCGCATATGGGCCCCAGTTCCTCCATGCGGCCAGGGTCGCCGCTTATGGAATTGATCAGGGGCGAAGCCGGGTAGACGTCCAGGGCCGCCTTCAGCGCTTCCGGGTCTGGGGAGTCCAGGCACAGGGGCGCATGAAACCGCGACACCAGGGCCTTGACGACCTCGGGCAGCAGCTCGACCTCCTTGACCATGGGCGCGCCCACGTTCACGTCCAGCACGCCGGCGCCGGCCGCAGTCTGTTCCTCGGCATAGGCCATGGCAAGCTGCAGCTTGCCCTCCTGCAGGTCGGCGGTCAGCTGTTTCTTGCCAGTGGGGTTGATGCGTTCGCCAACGATGACGGCGGGGCGGCCGTAGCCCACGCACGTGGACCGGGACCTTGACGTTATCGCAACGCATTCACGCTCCAGCGGCTCAGGCCGGGACCATGCAAAGGCGGCAACAGCCTTGGCCAGGGCGTTCATGTGCGCCGGCGTGGTTCCGCAGCAGCCGCCCACGCACTGGGCGCCCAGGGCGGCCAGCCGCGCCGTGCGCTCTGCAAACTCCTCCGGGCCCATGGGAAAAACAGTCTGGCCGTCTTGCAGCTCGGGCAGACCGGCGTTGGGGTAGACAAGCAGCGGCGTGCGCAGCCGGCGGAGCATGGTTTTCACCAGCTCTTCGAACTGCGCCGGGCCGGCGCTGCAGTTGCTGGCGACCATGTCCACGCCCAGATTCTGCGCCGTGTCCAGAAAAGAAAGGGGCGAGGAGCCTGTCAAGCTGACAGAAGATTCAAAGGTCATGGAAACGGCCACAGGCACGTCGCAAACTTCCCGCGCGCCCATGACTGCGGCTTTCATCTCTGCCAGGTCGTAATGTGTTTCAATGAGGATGAGGTCTGCGCCGCCCTGGGCCAGGCCCCTGGCCTGCTCAGCGTAGGCGGCGACCATATCCTTGAAGGAAACGTCGCCCAAGGGGGAAACAAAATGGCCGGTAGGGCCCATGCCGCCGGCCACCCAGCCTTTGCCGCCCACGGCTTCTTCCACAGCTTGGCGGGCTATCTGCGTGTTGACGCGGTTTACTTCTGTCACGTCCACGTCGCCCAGCTTATAACGCGTGCCTCCAAAAGTGTTGGTGGTCACAGCCATGGAGCCGGCCCGAAGATAGTCGACGTGCACAGAACGCAGAACGTCCTGGTTTTCCAGGCACCACAGCTCTGGCGAGGCGCCGGCGGGCAAGCCCCGCTCCTGAAGCAGCGTGCCCATGGCGCCGTCGAAGATAACTATTTTGTCATGTTGCAACGCAGAGAGAAAATCGTTCACAAATACTGCCCCCTTATGGGTTATGGCTTTCTGCAGTCCTTTTTGAAGAATGAGTAAAATGCAGAATCATCTACTGAAAATCGTTGAAAAGGACAAATAAAATCTCTAATATGGCAATTTGAAGCGAAGCGTCCTGCCTTGCGGGCGGCTTTGCACAACCGAACACAGATGACGACGCCCGCGTTCTAACGCGGCCAACTTAATATGACAAGAAAGGCGCACAACAATCAAGAGGCTGAAGCGGCCAAACCGCAATCGCCTGCTGAAGAATCTGAAGCAGTAGAAATGGGCAACAAGCCGGAACCCTCTTCTGGAGAAGACGCAGAGAATCCAGAATACTCCCTGGCCGATCTCGAAGCTGAAGACATGGACGCCGAAGACGATTCGGCCTCCTTGGATTCTTTCACGCTTCCCGCCCCAGCCAGCACAACAAGCCTGGGCGATTCGCTACAGCTGTATATGCGCGAGGTCAGCCGCTTTCCCATGCTGGAGCCCAACGAAGAGTTTGAGCTGGCCCGCCGGGTGCGCGACCATAACGATTCTGACGCGGCCTTCCGGCTCATATCCTCCCATCTGCGGCTGGTGGTCAAGATAGCCATGGACTTTCAGCGGCGCTGGATGCAGAACGTACTTGACCTGGTGCAGGAAGGCAACGTGGGCCTCATGCGCGCTGTGCAGAAGTTCGACCCGGAGAAAGGCATCAAATTTTCCTACTACGCCGCCTTCTGGATCAAAGCGTACATTCTCAAGTTCATCATGGACAACTGGCGCATGGTCAAGATCGGCACCACCCAGGCCCAACGCAAGCTTTTCTACAACCTGAACAAAGAACGGCAACGGCTGCAAGCGCTGGGCTACGATCCGGACGCCAAGACCCTGTCCTCCAACCTGAACGTCAGCCAGGAACAGGTAGAAGAAATGGAGCAGCGGCTTGGCTCCAGCGACATGTCTTTGGACGTTCCCTTGGCCGCCGACTCCACAGCCACGCGAATGGACTACCTGCCGGCTCTGGCGCCAGGCGTGGAGCAAACCCTTGCCCAAAATCAGATAGCCGGCATCCTACGCGAACACCTGGAGGCCATCCTGCCCCAGCTCAATGAAAAGGAAAAAGACATCCTGGAGCTGCGGCTGCTCACGGACCAGCCTGTAACGTTACGTGAAATCGGGGAAAAATACGGCGTCACCCGGGAAAGGGTCCGCCAGCTGGAAGCCCGGCTTCTGCAAAAGCTGCGGGCGCACCTGACCAAAGAAATTGACGACTTCTCCAGAGATTGGATACAATCAGAATAATGACTGCAAGATGTCGGCGCTGAAAACCTTGTTCAGGCCCCACTGATGCTAAATTGCAAAACCGTATGCCAATGACCTACACATTACTATCCCGCGTGACTATTCGCCTTTCCAGCGTGCTATGGGGCGTGTTGCAGTTGACGGCTTTCCTTGGCTTGGCGTTGCTGGCGTCTGGCTGCGCCCCAAAGGCGACCCAGCCCGCTGATTCGCCCCAAGAACCGAAAACTGTGGTCTGGCGGCTAACGCCAGAAGCCCAAGAAACGTATTACTACCTGCTGCTGCAGGACGCCAAGCGTGACAACAACAGCGGCGCCGTGGCCTATGCCCTGGAAAACCTGCTCAAACTCAACCCTTCGCCTAATACTTATATCGAAGCGGCCAACCATTATTGGCGCCAGGGCGAGACCGCTGCTGCCCGGCAACTGCTCAAAAAGAGCTTGGAAACCTATCCTGGCAACCAGGAGCTGACCTTGCTGCTGGCCGAGACGTATCTGGCTGAAAAACGGCTAGACGACGCGGTCGTCACGTTGCGGACATTTTTGAATGAACACCCAGACGCGCACCACATGCGCCGCCAGTTGGCTGAAGTGCTTCTGGACGCAAAGCAATTCGCCGAGGCCCTCGACGCGCTGAACGCCATACCTGCTGATGCAAGGGGCCGCATAGACCGCTACTACAAAGGCAAGGCGCTGGCCGGGCTCAATCGCACAGAAGAGGCCATTGCCGCCTACCAGGAGCTGGTGGACGAGGACCCGGATTTTCTTGAAGCATGGGCCGAGCTGGCCTATTTGTACGAAAGCCGCAAAGACTACGCTGCAGCGGAAGAAACATATTCACGCCTGCTGGAGCTGGGAGAATCTTCCCAGGAGCTGTTGCTGCGGCTTATAGACCTGAACTTGAAACTGAATACGCCCCAGACAGCCATGTCGCTCTACAAGCAGGGGCCGGAATCCGCCAGCTTTGCGCTGGGAACAGCGTCTTTACTGCTGGAGAATGGTTTCTACGATCAAGCGGAAACCGTTCTCTCGAGCATGGCTGATGAGAACCAGACGCTCCCGGAGACACTTTTTTACGCCGCCTTACTGGCGTACGAAGGCCGCAACGACTTGGAAAAAGCATTGCAGTTCCTGGAACAGGTTCCTGAAGACCATAGAACCTATCCACGTAGCGTGCGGTTCCGAGCGCATCTGCTCTACGACCTGGGCCGGCAGGAAGAAGCGTTGGACTTGCTGCGAGAGGGGCGTGAACAATTCCCCGGGGATAAGGAGTTTTGGGCTCTGGGGGCGCGGTTGCTGCAAGACGATGGACAGTATGAGAAGGCTGCGCTATTGCTTGAAAAAGCCATGGAAAAATGGCCCAACGACACCGAACTCATATATCTGTCCGGCATGACGTACGAATACCAGGGAATGACCGATCTGGCGGTGGAGCAGATGGAAAAGGTCATCTCCTTGAATCCGGACAATCCAGAAGCTCTTAACTACCTGGGGTATGTCCTTGCCGACCAGAATAAGGACCTGGACCGCGCGCTGGTGCTCATTTCCAGGGCTCTGGAACAAAAGCCGCAAAGCGCCTACATCATCGACTCCATGGCCTGGGTCATGTACCGGCAGGGACGGCTGGACGAAGCGTGGGAATACATACGCAACGCTACGTCCAAAGAGACCGGCGACCCCATCATCTGGGAACACTACGGCGACATTGCCCGAGCCCTGGGAAAAATCGACGAGGCCAGGAGCGCCTACCGCAAAGCCTTGGAGCTCACCCCCAAAAACCCTCAAGAAATTCGCTCTAAACTTGAAGCCCTCTAGCCTGTTCTTCCGCCTGCCGCTTTCTTGGGCCTATGCTGCTGCGTTGCTGTGCGCAATAGCCCTGGCCTCAGGCTGCGCCAGCCGCAGTCCTGCCCCGCCCCTGACTGAGCCGTCTACTGACGCGGCGTGGGCAGCATTGCTCGCGGCTGGCGAAGAAGCAGCCGCATTCGGGCCAGCGTATTACCTGCGGGCGTCCATGCACCTGATCGGTCCAGAACAGAAAAGCCGTGTGGTGGGAGTGTTCCGGGGCAATTTTTTCGGAACCTGCAGACTGGACGTTTCTGCCGGAGTGGGGGCTTTGGCCGTCATATGGCGCGAGACCCCGCAATCAGCCCTGGTGTATTTTCCCATGCAAAACAAAGCTGTCGCCGCCGCAGACCCGTCGGCCATGACTATATCCATGGGTCTGCCTGCGCCATTCTCCTTAAACGAAACCGCCCAGGTCCTTTACAGCCGCTGGGATGCGCTGCTGCCGGACCGGTATGACGACGCATATGTTGACGGCGAGGGTAATGTAGTTTTCGCCTTTGCGTGGAAAGGCCGGCGCTGTACGCTACAGCTGGACGAAGACGGCCATCCACTCCTGCTTTCCGGACCATCTGGCTGGACATTGCGCGTTCTGGCCCGGGATATGTACCCCCGCGGTCCTTCCATGCCCGAGCGGCTTCGCCTGACCGGCCTGGACGGCCAGGAAGCCCTGCTCTACGTCAAGCACCGAGAGATGCATAAAGCGCCCTGGCCTGATAGCTCCATGAAACTGCAGCTGCCCCCGAACACTGCCCTGCAGCAGCTTAAACAGACCAGTCCACAGACGCTATGGCAATGAGCACGAACAACACCGCTAAACCAGCGCGGCCGTCCAGCGTCAAGTGCTTTTTGCCTACCATGGCCCTGGGTCTGCGGGTGCTCTGGAGCGAAACAGCCTGGATGCTGCAAAACGCTGTGCGGCGATTTGAGATCAGCCAGATGCGCCGCCGGCTGAATGAAGAATACGCCGCTCTGGGACGCGCCGCGAACGGCGAGGGGGATGACGACGCCATGCGCCTGGCGGCCAGCCACATCGCCTTTCTGAAAGAAGAAATCGTCTTTCTGGAAACAGAGCGGGAAACGAAAAGGGCGGAATTGGTCGCCCGCCGCACCCGGTCTTTGGGGTTGCGACCACACTAGCGCTATACCACAGGAGAATCGCCATGAGCACGACCTTTTTTGCCGGCTCTGACCACGCCGGACTGTCCCTCAAGCTGCAAGTGCTGCCCCATCTGCAGCAGCGCGGATGCACAGTGGAAGACCTGGGCGCCTACACCGAGGAAAGCTGCGACTACCCGGAAGCTGCGCAAAACGTTTGCCGCAAGGTGCTGGAAACCGGAGGCCTGGGGCTGCTGATTTGCGGCACAGGCATTGGCATGTCCATGGCCGCCAACCGGTTTGGGGGAATTCGCGCCGCCCTGTGCCTGAATGAATACCACGCACGCATGGCCCGCATGCACAACAACGCCAACGTTATTTGCTTGGGCGAACGGGTGGTCGGCCCCGGGCTGGCGCTGGCCATTCTGGACGCCTATCTGGACGCCGCCTTTGAGGGCGGTCGGCATCAGCGCCGCATCGACCTTATAGAAAACGTGTAATGCTTCAGAAAATAGAACGAATACATACTAATGGCCATCCCTGACAGAAACCTGGCCCTGGACTTGGTGCGCGTCACCGAAGCAGCGGCTCTGGCCTCTGCCCGCTGGCTTGGCCGAGGCGACAAGAACGCCGGCGACAAAGCAGCCGTGGACGCCATGCGCGTCACTTTCAATTCTTTGCACATCTCCGGTACTGTCGTTATAGGCGAAGGCGAAAAAGACCGTGCCCCCCTGCTCTTTACCGGCGAAACCGTGGGCGACGGCCAGGGTCCTGCAGTAGACGTGGCCGTGGACCCCGTGGAAGGACCCAACCTGCTCGCCTTTGGCCGGCCAAACGCCATCAGCGTGGTCGGCGTCGCGCCTGCAGGAACCATGTATGCCCCGGGAGACAGCTGCTACATGCAGAAACTCGTCGTCCCTGCCCCTGCCCGCAACGCCGTGGACCTGGACGCCCCGGTCAAAGACAACCTGAACGCCGTGGCCAAAGCCCTGAACAAAGACGTGCAGGACCTGGTGGTCTTTGTCCTGGACAAGCCACGGCACAAACAGCTCGTGGCGGATATCCGCGAGGCGGGCGCCCGCATTCAGCTGCACAGCGACGGCGACGTGAACGGGTCCCTGATGGCCGTGGCTCCCCGCAGTGAAGTTGACGTAATGATGGGAACCGGCGGCACGCCCGAAGGCGTGCTCTCCGCCTGCGCCATCCGCGGCGTAGGCGGCCAAATGCTCTGCCGGCTGGACCCGCAGTCCAGCCAGGAACGCCAGAACCTGCTGCATGCAGGCGTGGACCTGAACCGCGTCCTTACTGTTGAAGACCTGGTCACGGACGAGGACGTCTTTTTCGCCGCCACCGGCCTTTCCGGAGGCTCGTTTCTGGAAGGCGTGCGCTACACCGGCCGCGGCGGCGCGACCTACTCACTGGTCATACGAGGCAAAACCGGCACAGTGCGCTACATCACCAGCGTGCACAACTGGGACAAGCTGATGCGCTTCAGCGAAGTCAAGTACGGCTAGCGCATCTAAACACTCGTAGCCAAGTACGGCTGGCGCCGCCGCCCAACCTTGCCCCATCGTATGTACAGTCTTTGCAGTTGAACCATCTTTATGTAAGTATCGCGCACTATGAGCAGACCCGACCGCCACGCTAAACTCATGTCCGGCTCCACGCCAAGCCACAGATTTGCCTTCCAATCCATGGTCATCGTGTTCAATGTGCTGGTCAACATCTGCTGTATCCCCATAGCCATTTTCTTTTACCGGATCAGCGTGAGTCCGCCGCCGGAATGGACCCAACGCCTCGCCGACGACATAACATATGTCGTCACGCCCCTGCTTCTGGCCATTGGCTCCATCTGCCTGTTTATCTATGAAAAACCTTTGCGGGAGTGGGCCAAAGCCATCTGGGACCGGCAGGAAATCGCCCCTGCCCAGCAGGACATTGCCGCGCGCCGGTTGCTGCACGAGCCTTTTTTTATCGTCAAATTGAACGTTATTCTGTGGGGCGTCGCCGCCTTTATCTACGCCGGCGTCTTCGACCTGTACGGCGTGCCGGATTTGTACATAGGCCGCAGCCTGGTCCAGTCCCTGCTGGTTGGAGTCATTAACGCCACTGCAGCGTTTTTCCTTGTTGAGCATCTGCAACAGTCCCACCATATTCCCTTCTTTTTCCCCACCGGCGGCGTTTCCCGGGTGCACGGCGCCAAACGGGTAACCATTTCCAAGCGCCTCGCCGCGCTGTTTATCGCCTGCTGCGTCATTCCGCTCACTGCGCTCATGCTTATTGTCGGCGGGACATCCCGCATTTCCACTTCTACGGCCATGGACCCGGCCGTCATCCTGGACCAGTTGCGCACCACCGTCATTGGCGTGGCCATCATCTTCTTCATCGCTGGTCTGCTCATCGTGCGCATGATTAGAATAAACATAACGACGCCCTTTGAAGCCATTCTCGAAGTCCTACGGGACATCGGGCAAGGCCAGTTCAACCGCCGCGTGCAGGTACAGTCTAACGATGAGCTGGGCTTCACCGGCGACGCCATCAACGAAATGGCAGCCGGCCTGGAGGAACGCGAACGGATGCGGTTCTCCCTGGAGCTGGCCAGGTCCGTGCAACACGGTCTGCTGCCTTCCAAGCCTCCACAGATTCCTGGGCTGGAAATAGCCGGCCTGAGCCATTATTGCGACGAGACCGGCGGCGACTACTACGATTTCTTCACCAGGCCGGACTACCCGGGCTGCGTCTCGGTGGTCGTAGGCGACGTGGCTGGCCATGGCGTTCCCGCAGCCCTGCTCATGGCCACGGTGCGGGCGGCCTTGCGCCAGCGGGCGGAAACGCCGGGCCCGCCCGCGCAGGTCATCACCGACGTGAACCGCCGCATCTGCCAGGACACCGAAGGCTCAGGTCAATTCATGACCCTGTTCTATATGGAAATAGACCCGCAAGCCGGCCGCATGACCTGGGTACGGGCCGGGCACGACCCGGCCATGGTGCTCTGCCCCGACTGCCAAAGCATAGAGGAGCTGACCGGCGACGGCGTGCCCGTCGGCGTGGCAAAATGGAGCTACGAAGAGCATTCCCGACCCATGGCGCCCGGGGAGCTGCTCTTCATCGGCACCGACGGTCTATGGGAGGCCCGCAACTTGAGCGGAGCCATGTTTGGCAAGGAGCGCATAGCGGATATCCTTAAGCAACACAAAGGCAACACCGTGGAAGAGCTGCTGGCCAGCCTGGCCCAGGCCACAAACGATTTCCGCCACGGCCCGGCCAATGACGACGTAACCATGATCTGCGTCAGAAGAGCGTGAGGCAACCCATATCAGCAGTCGCAGCGTACAAAACTCCTGTCACCCTGAAACACGCTTGCACACCGGCGTGTTTCAACTTCCAGCCCCTGCGCACCCTGCAGCGGTCATGCACTGCACATGCGCAGTATACACGTTTTCCTCGCACGCCTTATATTGATCCGTGTCCTTTCCATACCTTATACACCTGAGCAGCCGGACGTAATACAGCTCAATGCAGTCCAAACACGGCCCGCCGCTTAAACTTTGCGTCCCTGACCCTCCAGATGCATTTCGTGAGAACTCATTCTGGCTGCACGCAGTCAGGCACTGCATCATCTGCTCCTGGTTGCCCACCAAGTGGTTGCATCCCTGCTCACAACTGCAGGCATAGGCAGTCTGCCCAACGTAAAGGAAGAACACACAAGACAAGAGAAGAATCGGAAGAAAAAAAATGGGGACAAATCTAATTTTTCTCATTTCAATCAGCACTCCAAATTTTTAGAGCACGTTCCTAATAAAACATCTGTCTTGTTTCAAGACAAAAATGTGCTAACGACACGCCTGCATTATAAATACACAATATGAATATTTTTACTACAAGTAAAGCAACATCACCTACTTTATTAAAAGCAATTATACTGTTCCATACATGTATACCACATTGTGTTTGCATCTTTTACACAGGAGTTATACGCTGAAGTTCCTTCTTCATACCTATTTATACAATCATGCATCTTCTCAATCGCCCTGTATTTGCAGTTGTCACATGCGCTGTAGGTGCTGCGAGCGTTCGGATTGTTTTGGGAAAAATCGCCGGACATGCAATTTGACATGCAGTGGTTCCACGCCGGTTCAGAATAGGGCCCGCACTTGTACAAACACGTAAGGCCCAGGTCCTCCTCGGCCAAGGCGGAAGTAACAGCCTGAAAAATCAGAAACAAACAAACCAGACCAACGCATACGCCATACCGAACCATAGAACCCTCCATGGAAAAAGTGGACGAGATTGTGTGACTACAATCAGCTTTAAACAAACGCCAGGCCAATGTAAACCACCAAAAACAAGAGAATTCGCACATACTAAGGCGCCAACAACCTGGGCAGACGTTTCGTTGATTCTCTGCTGGACCATGACGTATTGATTTGGCGTCAAAATCACGCCAACCAGAATGTCATGCCCCGCGCAGGTATCCAACGGCCTTGGCTTTTCGCATGCAAGCGGGCGGGGCAAGCCCCGCCCCTACCCGAAGGTGATGTTTTCTTGACAAATGAATGATTCGCGTTGCGCGCACACGCCCAAAACCGACTTCCTCCAGCCCCGACTTCCGCCGGACCAGCTTTCCGCGCTGGCGCACAATGCACGACACTGCAATGCAACCGGTCATAGCGTAGGAGCGACCCTTGCAGCCGCCCGCGTTTTCCACCGCAAATGTATCCCCGCATTCTTAAACGCAGATGACGCAGATAATCAGCATTTCAAAACAGACCTGCATACACATCCTTGGCGTCCTGCACGGCCGCATGGACGCCTAGCGTTTTTCCATGCGCCATAGCTGACGATTCGTGCGCTTTCTGCTGAACCATGACGCAAGGCCCTGGGCTGTAGCGCCGCCACGATAGCGAACAGCTCTGTAAGGCTGCGCCGTCAACCTTCGCCAACCTGCCCCCCCAGAATGTCATACCCCGCGGAGGCGGGGTAACCAGGGACTTTGACTTTTTTGCATACGAGCGGGCGGGGGCCAGCCCCCGCCTCCCCCCTTCACAGCACGCGCCCATTGGCATATCTTCCTTCCCATGGCCAAGTACATTGTCGCCGTTTCCGGCTCCTACCGCGCAGGCGGCGTCACAGAGAGCCTCGTGGACGCCGTGCTCGACGCTGCAGCCCCGTCCTCCGAACTCTCCGGCCCCGGCTCTGGCGTCCGGGTCGAGCACATCCGTCTGGCGGACGCGGACATTCGCTTCTGCACGAACTGCCGGGCCTGCACGCAGCAGCCCGGGCCAGCCAGGGGCGCGTGTCCCCTGGACGACGACATGGACAGCATCCTGGACAAGATCGAGGCTGCGGACGCGTTCATCCTGGCCTCGCCCGTGAATTTCCATACCGCCACTGCGCTCATGAAACGGTTCATCGAGCGGCTTATCTGCTACGGCTACTGGCCCTGGTCTCAGGGCGGCCCGAAGATGCGCATCACGCAGCGGAACAAGCGCGCGTTGGTGATCGGCTCCTCGGCCGCACCCGAGATCATGGCCCGCTGGTCCACGCCGCTGGCGCGGCATCTCAAGTACGCCGCGCGGGTGCTCGGCGCGGGCAAGGCAGACGTGCTGCTCGTGGGTTTGGCGGCCATGTCGCCCGAGGCCAGACTGAGCGAGCGTTCCCTGCGCAAGGCCCGCAAACTGGGCCGGCGGCTGGCGCAGTGACGCCAAAGAAGCAACCGCAGATTAACCACCACGTTCCCTCGGCCGCGCATGGCGCGGCCGCTGTAAAAAGTTCTGCAAGGGAGAGCTCGAGAAGGGAAACTCTTTCGAGAGCTTTCCCTCTCGAAAACCTGTACGCTTCACTGTTGACGCCGCCTCTCACCGCGGCTATGTTTCGTGCCCTTACGAGATACGCTACAGGAGATACGCATGTTTGACTTGAAGTTGCTGCAACGCGACCCCGAGCTTGTGGCCGCGGCCCTGCGTAAGCGGGGTTCTGACCTGGACATAGCCGAATTCACCGCCCTGGACGCACGGCGCCGGGAGATTCTGCTGGAAGTGGAAACCCTGAAGGCCGAGCGCAAGAAGGCTTCGGCTGAGGTCCCCAAGCTGAAGAAAGCCGGCGAGGACGCCAGCGAGCTGCTGGCCAGGCTAGCGGACGCGTCCGACCGCATCAAGGAGCTGGACGAAGGGGCGGTGCAGCTGCAGCGCGAGGTGGACGACTGGCTCATGGCCGTGCCTAATGTGCCGCACGAATCCGTGCCTGAGGGCCGGGACGAGGAAGACAACCGTGTGGAGCACTATTGGGGCGAAAAGCCGGAGTTCGACTTCGAGCCCAAGGACCACTACGACCTGGGCGTGGAGCTGGGCGGGCTGGACTTCGAACGCGCCGCCAAGATCGCGGGCTCGCGCTTCGTGGTCTACAGGGACTGGGCCGCCCGGCTGGAGAGGGCGCTGGCCGCCTTCATGCTGGACCTGCAGACCCTGGAACACGGCTACACCGAGGTCATGCCCCCGGTCATCGTCAACCGCGAAACCATGACCGGCACGGGCCAGCTGCCCAAGTTCGAAGAAGACCTGTTCAAGCTGGAAAAGACCGACTACTATCTCATCCCCACGGCCGAGGTGCCGGTGACAAACCTGCACCGGGGCGAGGTGCTGGGGGAAGACCAGCTCTCCTTTGGCTACTGCGCGTACACGCCCTGCTTCCGGTCCGAAGCTGGCAGCTACGGCAAGGACACCCGGGGCGTCATCCGGCAGCACCAGTTCAACAAGGTGGAGCTGGTCTGGTTCGCCAAGCCCGAGGAATCCTACGATATATTGGAGAAGCTGCGCGGCCACGCCGAAGCCGTGCTGCAGCGGCTGCAACTGCACTACCGCGCGGTGACGCTGTGCGCCGGGGACCTGGGCTTTTCCGCGGCCAAGACCTACGACTTGGAGGTCTGGCTGCCAGGCCAACAGAAATACCGGGAAATCTCATCCTGCTCCAACTTCGAGGACTTCCAGGCCCGCCGTGCGGACCTGCGCTACAAGCCCAAGGCCTCCAAGAAAACGGCCCTGCTGCACACACTGAACGGCTCCGGCCTGGCCATAGGCCGCACCCTGGTGGCGGTGCTGGAGAACTACCAGCAAGCCGACGGGTCCATTGTAATACCTGAAGTATTGCGCCCATATATGGGGGGCATGAAAAGAATCGAAGCAAAAAAGTAGCGATTTTTCCTTGACACAAGCTCCAATGCAAGCATAAGATATTCACTTCCTATTGAGGGCCGTTAACTCAGTCGGTAGAGTATCTGCCTTTTAAGCAGAGAGTCGCTGGTTCGAGCCCAGCACGGCCCACCAAGAAAATTAAGGGTTTAGGCAACACGCCTGAACCCTTTTTTCTTTGCTTTTTTGCCAAAGGCGCCGATTGGGGCACCACTTTGACCCTTCCTTGAAACTTACTCTGCGTCGATGCCCCCCTTTCGGTCCCGGCGGCCAGGCGTGAGAGGTTTTTTATGTTCAAGCAGAGCGCACAAAAAACCCCGGCTGCGGCAACAACGGGCTTGGTGGTTGACCTGTGGTGGGGGCAAGGCTTTGTTCACCGAGGAGTAGCCGGCAAAGTCGGCATTATTTGCGATTGGGCTCTGGAACGAATGATGGAGTTGCACCAAGAAAAATGTATCGACCAGTACCGGCTAAAGCTCGTCGGGGTCTTTATGGGTTTCGGACAGGTGTGGAAAACACTGTACAAGCCTCAACGCACAAAGGCTAGCCTTTGTGACCTTCGGAGGTGCTTTTATATATAAATACTGGGCTAATGGTTGTTCTAGTCTGGCTTAAAGAAGGGTAAGGTCAGCGGGGGGCAATTCATCCGCACTATCATGTTTTGTATAAACTCTCTAAAATAAGGCCAGATGTTAAGCGGGATGTTCAGGTCTTTATAGATGTCGAAAAAGTCGTCAGTTATCGAAATACTAGTTGTGTAACATGAAATGTAAGTTGCCTGAATTACAATTGTCGATTCGCTTTTCTTTTTTCCAAATGCCTTTAGGGTATAAAATGTAGAAATATCTAACCGGTCATCAATATTTTCATACGATGATTTCGTTGTTACATCTACCTTGAGAGATGTATCGAGTGCGTCGAGATATTTCCTATTTAAGTCTACTTTACAAGAAGCCAAATAGACTTGTCGTATTTCCAAGCCTGAGAGTATCTCTTTATACTGCGCTGGTGTAATCGAGGGGTTTTTGTCCATTATAGCTACCTATGCCGCTTTTTCATATTCGCCAAGAGAATATCGTACTTGGCGTTGAGGTGTGGTTTGTGTCGCATAGGCTATTTCATACGAGAAGCTTTTGATTTGCTGAGTCAAGCAATGGAAATGCTCTTTCATCTCTGCAATGATGTAGCTCCTTTCAAAAGCTGTTGAAAGAAGGTATGATACATACTGATTTAAACTTACCCCTTCATCTTTTGCATTCTTAGAAAGGTCTCGATGCAAAGAACGCGGAACTCTGACAAAAAACTTCCCACTGTAGTCCTCAGTATTCCGTGGCTCAGGTATATTGATACCTTCCTCGATAAACCCACTAAACACTCTTTCCTTGGAAGCAGTTAAGTCACCAATTGCTTCTTGTATTGTCTCCCCATCGCCGATAATGGCAAACTTCCCCAGCTCAGGCAGTGTGGCCATATAGCCCCCGCCCATTTCATCATGTATGGGCTTTACCTCAATTGTGTAAGGCAAATTGAGATAATATTCCAAATTCTTGTTCACTTTAATCCCCTTGTTCGTGTGATTCTTTCAATTCAATGGCTCTTGCAAGGAGTCGGAGATACACCCCTTTGACTTTCTGGCCGCTTTTTACGGGAATATCAAATCCTCCATCCGGCCCATAGTCGGGGTGCCCTCTAAGTGCAGGATCTTTGACTCTGAAATGCGAGCCACTGGGTTGATTTTTAAGCAAGCCCGGAAAGAAATACTCAACAATTGCACAGACTTCTTCAACTGGAGCTTCCTTTGGGGGGGTATTGGCCCATTTTTCAAGCTTCTTTTTCCGTTTGCTCAATGACTCGGCCCCTAATGCTACTACCAGTAGTAGTATCGGATGTGTTTGTCAACGTCTTGGGGGTAATTTTCCACATGTCGATATTATCCTGATAGCAAACTCGTCAAAAGGGGGCAACGATAAATATTTTCTTATTTTAGTTAGTTTCTTGTCGTTGACAACTCCAGGAGGCTTTCTTATTGCCAAGCGCCACTGATTGTCTAATATGAAATTGTTCTTCCCATCTATCCGACGGCAAATCCCCGTTTGTTTTCAAAATCACTTCCCTGCCACCAGCAGCCAACTAACTATCCGCGTTGGGCCGCCATCGGTCCCCACCTGTCAGTCCTGAGCGATTACTCGAAGTGAAAACCTGCGCCGAAGCGCCGCTTACAGCCAGCATGAGACTACTCATACGTCTTGCATCAATTGACTGGCCGCCCTTCATCGAGTATTTAGACAATCATGAAGACAACCATAGAAATTGCAGACGAATTGCTCTTACAAGCGCACAAGTTGGCCGAGAGGGAAAATGTCTCCATCAACTCGCTAGTGGAAAGCGGTTTGCGCATGGCCCTTTGCGAGCACGAGAAAATGTCGTCATTCAAACTGCGAGACGCCAGCGTTGGCGGGGAAGGCCTTCACCCCGAAACCCAGGGGCTGGATTGGGACGGCCTGCGAGACATGATATATGAGGACCGCGGCTGATGATAGCAGTGGACACGAATATCCTTGTCCATGCGCACAGAAGGGATTCACGAACGCACATTCAAGCCAGCTCTATAGTCAGAAAACTTGCAGAAGGAAACTCTGCATGGGCAATTCCCTGGCCCTGCATTAGCGAGTTCCTTTCCGCTGTAACCCGGCCAAAGTATTTCAAACCGCCCACACTCCAGCTGAAGCTGTAGACCAGGTGGACGCTTGGCTGGGCTCTCCGGCGTTGATTCTGCTTCATGAAAACGAATCTTATTGGTTCACGCTGAAACAACTTGTGGCGGCTTCCAACGTCGCCGGCGGCCGCGTTCACGACGCGCGCATTGCGGCCCTTTGCATGAGTCACAGCGTTACCGAATTGTGGACCATGGACCGCGACTTCGGTCTTTTTCCCCAGTTGAACGCGCGCAATCCCTTTGCACCGCCCGCCAGTTAGCCTTTCTTCACGACACCTTATCCACGCTGACAGGCCCGCGCAGCTGGGCCAGGGCGGCAGGCGCCAGACGCGTTTCGAAGACGTCTTCATTCTCCCGAAACGTCCTGGGCAGATGTAGCCACGGCGTCGTGGGGCTGTGATGATGCTGCCGGTGGTGGTTGAAATGCAGATAGAACCAGCTGAGCGGCGCAGAAAGTTGCACATTGAGCCCATACCGGACATCGCTCGCCGGAGTGTCGTAATGCGGCAGGTTGTTGGCAAAAGAGACCAGAAACCCACGGGCAGCCAGAAAACCCAGCAAAGCCGGCCAGTACGGGCCGTAAGCCCACAGGCCAAGAAAGAGCAGTGCAAAAAATGCTGCGCCCTCCATTCGGGCCCGGCGCACGGCTGCGTCCGTGGCCAGTTGCTTCAAGGCCAGCTCCCGCAAGGCGTTCTGTTTTTCGTCTGCCGAATCCAGGAGCTTGCGCACAAAGAAAATCACGACCCGCCGACCGGCAAAAAATACGAAATAGGTCAGAAACTCTTGAACATACAACCCGCCAAAAATGTTCCAATAGTAGGATATGGCGGCCTTACGTCGAGACGTCTGTTCCGGGTCGTACAGCTCCGCGCGGTCGAACAGGGCTCCGTTGAACCGGTGGTGCTGCAGATGGCCAAAGCGGACCAGGTCGTAAGGCGCGCCGAAACAGACCGCCATCACCCGGCCCATGGCGTCGTTCCATTGCCTGTTTGGATGCATGTTCATGTGGAAGGCTTCGTGGGTGAAATACCACAGCGTGTTGGCGGAAAACGCCGCCGGAACAAGCGTGAGCAGCCACCAAGGACTGGCCGGGAGCAGCAGCAGCGGCAACAGCAGAAAACTGTACGCCGTGAGCAGGACAAACCCAGCGGCTATGATCAAATTCACGGTTTTGGGGATATTGTCGGTTTTTGGTATGGGCTGTGTCATGTTCACCATACTGCGGCCGAGGCAGGGCGCCGCCTGCCCCGGCCGCTCACGGGCTAGTGTTCTTCCAGCTCGGTGATTTCGCCTTCGGTGAAGAGATAGGTTTTCATCTCCTCGTCCCAGCCGTCCATGTTCCGGCGCAGCCATTCCAGAGTCATGACCGCGTGTTCGATTTCCTCGTCCCGGTTGTGGGCCAGAATTTTTTTCAGGCCCTCGTCAGAGCATGTGGCCACGCGCTGGTGATACCAGTCTACGGCCTCCACTTCTTCTTTCAGGCTGTTCAGGGCCCGGAAAATGTCCCGGTCCTTGGGGCTCAACTCACCTACGGGTTCATGGTATTCTGCCATTTTTTCCTCCATATGTTCGCTACATTTTTATGCATCTTTTTCACGTTACCACCAGAATACGCATCTGCCAACCATGACAAAATGATTGACAAAATGATTATTTACCTGTCTCCACTTTACAGCTCCTTCCCCTGCCTGTATAAAATGAATACTTGAGAATGTTCTCGCTGCACGCAGCGACGCACTAAGACACCATAACACATTGGAGGGTTCTTCCATGGCAGTAGCTGACCTGATCAAGACCGACAACTGGAAAAATGAAAAGCACGTGCCCGCTATTGAATGCGACAGCCAGGTGGAGGCCGACGCCTTTTTCCCCGTGAAAGTAACTTTGGGAAAAGAAATCGCACACCCTAACACCACCGAACACCACATCCGCTGGATTCGCGTGTACTTTCTGCCCGAAGGCGGAAAATTCGCTCATGAAATCGGCAGCTTTGAATTCTCAGCCCATGGCGAATCCGCCGCCGGCGCTAACGAAGGCCCGGTCTACACAGGCCACGAAGTGACCTGCGCCATGAAAACCAAAGAACCCGGCGTGCTCACCGCGGTGGCTTACTGCAACATCCACGGCCTGTGGGAAAACTCCCAAGAAATCAGCCTGAAGTAACCAACAACTATAGCATTTCACGGCAATGATTTGCAAGCAAATCCTTGCAGAGCATTTCAACTGTGAAATGCTCTAGCGCACAACTCTTGCTGAGCCGCTCTGTTTGTTGAGCGGCTCTTTTTTATGTGACCAACTTCCGCGGCTGTGCGTACACCTGGTAAACGCCATGCGGCGAAAACACCAAACACGCCACCACGGAGGTACACCATGTCGTACGCACGCAACGTTTTCTTTCTGGCCCTGATGCTCACCCTGGCTTTCACCCTGCCCCAACTGGCCTTTGCCTTTGGCCCAGGCGGGGGCAAGGGAAATCCTGGCGGGCCGGGCGATGGGCCAGGCGGCAACGGACCGGTCGCGGACATCACCAGCGGAACGCCTTTCACCTATACCGGCGAAGTCATCGAGATGTTCGGCCGCGGCGGCGTCAACCTGGCCACAGCTGACGTCAACGCGGACATCATCGGCATGGCGCCCCCGGAATATTGGGACGAGAACGGCGTCACTGCGCCGGAGCTGGGCGACACCATCACGGTGGAGGGCTACGCCGTGGACTTCAACGAGACGACAAAGAACGTGGCCATGGCCGTGACGGTGGACGGCGCGACCCTGCAGTTGCGGGATTCAGAAACCGGCGAGCCCCTGTGGCGCAAGGGCGGAGGGTTTGAGGACATCCGCGGGGGCGATTTCTTCGCCTACGCCGGGACTATCATCTCCATGAACCGCCGCTTCGGCGTTACCCTAGCCACGGACACGGACGGCGAGGTCTCTGTTTACGGACTGGGCCCGCAATGCTATTGGGAAGAACAAGGCGTATCCTATCCCCAGGTGGACGATTACCTGGAAGCGGAAGGCTACGTTGTGACCAGAGGCGACATCGTGCGCAACATGTTGAGCGCAGTATCCGTGAACGGCGCGCACCTGCAACTGATGGACACAGACACCGGCCTGCCTCTGTGGGCTGAAGGACCCTGCGAAGTCGAGCGTCCCGGCGGCGGCGAGCGTCCCGGCGGCGGCGAGCGTCCCGGCGGCGGCGAGCGTCCCGGCCGGCCGGGCGCAGGTGAATATCCTGGACAAGACGAATGGGCGGAGCAAGCCATCTAAAAACGCACGCTGCGGATGAGGGGTCTGCGGCACAACCGGCGCCAGGGGACCGTCCTTCCGCGGGCGGTCCCCTGGCGGTGTTCCTGCTGGCCGCAGTAGTGCTGGCCGGCATGCTTGTCATTGGCGCGGGCTGCGCAGGCAAAGCTAACCGAAGCCAACTGCCCGCCGGCTGGTCGTGGGTGACCTTTACCTACGCTACGGCAGCAGAATCCATCTGTTTGGGCGGGGATTTCAACAGCTGGGCTACGGACGGACCCTGCCTGCAACGCCAAGGCGGCGCGTGGCGGACAACGGCCGCCATGCCCAAAGGCCGGAACAGCTATGCTTTTTTTGTGGACGGCCAGCGCTGGACGCCTGATCCCGAGGCGCTGATTCAAGAGGACGACGGGTTTGGTCGCACAAACTCCGTGGTGGTTGTCGATTGAGTGTGACCAAACAACCTCCTGTGCGTATACTCTGTAACCATGGCCGGCGGCGACCGGCCTGTTTATGGGACCGGCATGCACCACGACCAGGAGCAACGCGTCATCGCCGCCGTACTGGACGGCGACGCCGAAGCCTACGGGTTTATCGTGCGCCGCTACGAGCGGCCCATTTACAACCTGATGCGCCGCATGACCGGGTCCGAGGAGGACGCCCTGGATTTATCCCAGGAGGCTTTTGTGAAAGCATACCAAAAACTTGAACAGTTCAAGCGCGGCTCGCGGTTCTTCCCGTGGCTCTATTCCATAGGCATGAACACCGCCCGGGACTTTCTGCGCAAGCGGCGGCCGGACTACAGCTACGACGAAGCCATGGACTCCGGCTCGCCTGCAGACAGCGACACTGAGGCCGAGGCGCTGCAACAACTGGATTTGCAAAGAGTGGCCGGGGCCATGGAGCAACTGCCCGTGGAAATGCGCGAGGCCCTGCTGCTGCGCTATCGGGAAGAGCTCTCCTTCGAAGAACTCTCCCAAGCCCTGGACGTATCCCTCAGCGGCGCAAAAATGCGGGTCCACCGCGGCCTGGCCAGGCTGCGGGCCATAGTAACGGAGGAAAGCCATGCCGCATGATGGTCCGCCCTATGATGCTGTGAACGCTCAGCTGGCCCAGCGCATTGCGCACATTCAGGACGCTGAACCGCCCAGGGGCGAGAATGATATTCTGGCCGGCGTCATGAGCCGCATAGAGCCCAAGAAGCCGTCATTGCGCAGACGGCTGGCGCGCTGGCTGGCCCGGCCCATGACCCTGACCGTGCGGCCCTGGCACGGCCTGGCCGCCGGAGCCTGCGCCACGGCAGCCCTGGTGCTGGCGCTGCAGGTGGAGCAACCATACCTGTCCGCGCCCATGCAGGCCCAGAACGACGGACAGCCGGCCATACAGCCCGCAGCCCAACCAACAGCCCAACCAACAGCCCAACAGGCGCCCCCTCTTGCGCGGGGCAACACTGTGCGCGTGCAGTTCACGCTGGACCCGGATCATTTTCCCACGACCAAGCCCGGCTCTGTGGCTGTGATGGGCAGCTTCAACAACTGGTCGCCCCAGGATCACGAAATGGTCTATGACGCGGCAACTGGCCAATGGACCGCCATCGTGGAGATGGAGCGCGGCCGCCACGCTTACGGCTTTTTGGTGGACGGCGAAACAGTCATCCCAGACCCCCAGGCCCTGTTTTACGGCGACGACGGATTCGGCAACACCAACTCCATCCTGATATTGGAAGGCGGCGGTTCAGGAGACGGCCATGGCAATACAGTTTAATCATTTAAAGATATTGGCTCTGAAAACGCTGGTTTGCGCGGCGCTCGTGCTATGCGCAGCGCCCTCCCCCGCCGGCCAGGACGTCCTCGCCCGCGCCATGGACCAGGCCCGGGAGGCCGGCGTGCCTGAACAGACCGTCACCTCTACGCTGGCCCAGGGCTATTCGCGTCAGCTTCCCTCGCACGACACAGCTTTGCTGCTTCAGGGTCTGGCTGAGGCCGCAGCCGTGGGCGCGCCCATGGACCCCATGCTCGCCAAAATCAAGGAAGGGTTGGCCAAGCGCGTGGCCGCAGACCGCATCGCCTCCGTGCTCTCGCGCATGACGGACGACTACGCATACGCCAAAACTTTGGCTGGATCTCGCGGCGGGGACGACGCCGCGTCCGTCTTCCGGCTGGCCCAATCGTTGAACGCCGGGCTGCCGCGCCAGGAGCTCAGCGCCGTTCTCAAGGCCGCCCCAAAGGCGAACCTGCGCGAAACCGCCGAAGCCGTGGAGTTTATGGCCGCCCTGCGCCAATCCGGCGTCAGCAAGGAACAGGCCCGGCAAGCCGCGGTAGCCGGTCTGGAGGAAGGATTCTTTGAAGCGCCGGACTGGAGCCTCGCCCGGGCAGTGCGCGAAGCCAAGCGGCAGAACGTGGACGAAAGCGACATAGCCAGCGGGTTGATGCAGGCCATGCGCGGCCAGGCCGGCGTGCGCGACGTGGCAAACCGCTGGGGCGTGGACCAGCAAGCGCTGGAAAAAGGCCCCCGGCCCGCGCCTGCGAGCCGGCCGGGAGCTCCCCCCCAAGAAATACGCCCAGAAGGCCCACGGCCAAGGGATATCCGGCCAGGCAGCGACAGCCGCGAAGAAGGAATGCCAGGAGGAGGGAGACCCGGCGGAGGCCGGCCGGGCGGCGATGGGCCGGGCGGCGACGGGCCAGGCGATGGGCCGGGCGGCGATGGGCCGGGAGGCGAGGGCGGCCGAGGGTAGCTCGTATATTTTTCAGTTCCCCAAAAAAGAACCGGGCCGTGGACTGGCGCCTTAGTCCATCGACCCGGTTTTTGTGAGAGGGGACCCACAAATATGGTGTGGCGTATTAGCCTTCTTCGCTTTTGCCGTTGCTCTCCTCGCCGGCGAATTTTGCCGGCAGGGTGTAGGGGATGATGACTTCCTGATCAGAGGCAGGAGTGGATTTGGGCTGGCTGAACTGCTGGAAGTTTGCCGCGTATTGCCCGCCTGCCCAGTAAGCGGCCAGGGCGACCACGCCGGCTATGACGACTTTGTTCAGATACTTCAGAATGGTGCGAATCACGGTGCTCCTCCTCTTAGCTGGCGGAATTTTCCGCCTCATGCGTTCTGCACGAGAAGAAGCAACATCCATGCCAGAAGATGTGAAAAAGGATTACCTATATGCGCGGGCAATGACATCCTTGGGACGTGTCATTGCATTGGCGAGGCGGCCCTATGCTGATATCGTCAATTAGCCTCGCGACATTCGAATATGTTGCCTCAATGTGGGCGCAGAATGCAAATGCTCTCCTGAGTCCATTAACCCAAGTTTACCATTCTCGGGTCAAAAATCAAAAAATTTGACCTTTTTT
>CAYTSA010000028.1:0-38368 GCA_964440345.1 uncultured Desulfovibrionaceae bacterium
TTTATTTGCGCATGTGGCTCTACAATTGGCGTTTGGAAAAACTTACGTCAAAGTCGGTGGATTGCCCGCCTGCGCGGGCAATGACATGTGTAGAGAAATCGTGAGGCGTTGGGAACAGGCGGCGCCACGCTGTTATCAGCGCTTGTTCCTCCTCGCTACTTTTTTTCCCGCCGCCCATTCCCCTTGTCCCCGGTTTGCTGTACACATGAAAGAGTGTTTCACGAGGTGCGCTTTTCACCAAACAGACAGGGCGTGCACACGTAATCGTCACCTAAACACGGGCCTGTAGCTGTAAGAAATACTCATAAACCTGAAAGGAGGGTGCGCTATGCCTTCGCGAGGACTGTACAAAATCATTTACGACGTCGCGAGAATCATCAACCTGAGCCTGAAACCGTCTGAGGTCATGCAGAAGATCGCTGAACAGACCACCATCGGCATGCGAGCCAAGGGCACGTTTATCCGCATGTTGAGCAACGACAGCAAGTTTTTGGAGCCGGGCGGGTACTATGGCTTGTCCGACCGCTATGCAACCAAGGGCCCGGTGGAAGTGGAAAAGAGTAAGCTGGACCAGGACGTACTCCGGGGGGACATCGTCACCATTGAGGACGTGCGCAAGGACGACCGTTTCCAGTATCCTGAAGAAGCAGCCAAGGAAGGACTGGTCTCGCTGGTGGTGGCGCCGCTCACCGTGGGCGGCGGCCGGGTCATCGGCTCCATCCGGGTCTACTCGGACCAGCCGCGGGTATTTGACGAGGAAGAGTTGGACTTTTTGAAGTGCATCGCCAACCTCTCCGGCCTGGCCATGGAGAACGCGCGCATGTACGCAGCCCTCAAACGGGCGCAGCAACTGGCCGACGAATACACCTATCAAGTCTTTGAAGACTAGGGGGGAGGCGACATGAGCAAAGTGAAAGTTGGCATCAACGGATTCGGCCGCATTGGCCGCCAGGTGCTCAAGACAATTTGGGAGCGCCATCGGGACAAGATGGAAGTGGTGGCCATCAACGACCTTTTCGACATAGAAACCAACGCGCACCTGGTGGCGCACGACACCTGCTACGGGCGTTTTGCGCCCAAGATCAGCGTGGAAGGCGACACCATGCACGTGGGCGACGACTTCACTGTAAAGAGCCTGTCTGAGCGCGATCCCCGGCAGCTGCCGTGGGGCTCTCTGGGCGTGGACTTCGTGGTCGAGGCCACTGGTATTTTCCGCACCGGCCCCCGGGCCATGCAGCACGTGGAAGCCGGCGCCAAGAAAGTCATCATCTCCGCTCCGGCCAAGGACGAGGACGCCACCCTGGTCATGGGCGTGAACCACGAAGACTACGACCCGGACAAACACGTCATCATCTCCAACGCTTCGTGTACAACCAACTGTCTGGCCCCGGTGGTCAAGATAATGCACAGGGAATTCGGCATCACCAAGGGCGTGATGACCACTGTGCACGCCTACACCAACGACCAGCGCATCCTGGACCTGCCGCACAAGGACCTGCGGCGCGCCCGGGCGGCCGCCTGCAACATGATCCCCACCTCCACAGGCGCAGCCAAGGCTGTAGCCCTGGTCATCCCTGAGATGGCCGGCAAGTTCGAAGGCTACTCTGTGCGCGTGCCCACGCCCACAGTTTCGCTGGTGGACTTTGTAGCGGTGTTGGAGAAGGACACTACCACCGAGGATCTGAAAGCCGCGCTCAAAACCGCTGCCGAAGGCGAACTGAAGGGCATTCTGGGCTATTGCGAAGAGCCCTTTGTCTCCACAGACTTTGTGGGCGACCCGCACTCCAGCATTGTGGACTCCCAGTTCACGGTGATCCAATCGGGCAACCTGGCCAAGGTCTACTCCTGGTACGACAACGAATGGGGCTACTCCTGCCGGGTGGCCGACCTGATGGCGTACATGATCGAACGCGGCGTATAAGCCGGTCTCGACGCAACACAAATATGGAGGCGGTCCCGAATGGGGCCGCCTTTCGTATTTGTACAGCTTACGCCTTGTTCTGAAGCGCTTCTATGGATGAAATCAGCTCTGCGTACGCGGCGGCAAACTCGTCAAACAATGCCGGGGCAAGCGGAGCCGCCGCCTGTTGCGCGGCCTGTTCCAGCTCCCGGGCGGCCTGGGCCATGCGGGGAGCGCAAATGTTCCCGGAGCTGCCCTTTATCCTGTGCGCCAGACGACGGACGCGCTCCCAATCATTTGCTTTCCGGGCCTCGGCCAGCTCGTCAATATCCCCGGCGTGCTCGCGCAAAAAAATGCCAGCCAGCATCAGCGCCCGCTCCATGTCCCCGCCCATCAGCTTCTGGCACCGCGTCATATCCCACCCGAGCGGGGGTTCCAGCGCGGATTCCGCCAAAGCAGAACGTTCCATCGAATTCGCCAACCCGCCAGACGGCTCCAGCCACTGCGTCAAAACGCCGTAAAGCTCCTTGGGATCAATGGGCTTGGATACATAGCCGTTCATGCCAGCCTCCAGGCAACGCTGCCGGTCCTGCTCCATGGCGTGGGCGGTCATGGCGACTATGGGCGTGCGCTCCCGATGCGGCAGTCTTCGAATGGCCCGGGCGGCCTGCAGTCCGTCCATTTCCGGCATCTGTATGTCCATAAACACCAGATCATACTCATTTTGCACCACCGCGCGCACGCCTTCCAGGCCGTTGTTGGCTGTTTCGGCGCGGACGCCGACCCGTTGCAACAGCTCCACGGCCAGTTGCCGGTTCACGGCGTTGTCCTCAACCACCAGCACCCGCGCGAACGCAAAGGCGGGCATAGCCGGCTCCGGCCCGCCGCCTGCCTCTCCCACTTCGCCAGGCTGCATGAGCCCGCATACTGCAGCCGCAAGGCTGGAGCGGGTTACAGGTTTGTGCAGTATCCGGCTCGCGCCAGAACTGGAAGCCAGGGCCAACGCCCCGGCATACGCAGGGTCTGTCAACAGCAGCAATGGCAATTCAGCTATTTTTGTGAGCAAATGATCCGCCAAATGGATATGAGAGGAAGCATCCACCACCGCCATGCTCACCTTGGGCGATGCGCCTATGCCCGATACGCCGCCATGCTCCCACCCTGGAAGCGGCTTCATGGCCAAATCTTCCAATGCGGCGCACACAGCCCGGAGCTGGGAGTCCGAATCTGTCAGCACCAGCACCGGCGCGCCCACGGCCTCTTCAGGAATGGCTGGATTTTCAGGGCAGACGTCGGGCGCGGAAAAACGGGCCGTGAAAAAGAAGTTGCTGCCTTCGCCCACGACGCTTTCCACCCAGATGCGGCCGTGCATCAGCCGTAGGATGCTGTCGCAGATGGAAAGGCCCAGCCCTGTGCCGCCATATTTTCTGGTGGTGGTCTCATCCGCCTGGGTAAAGGGCGCGAAAAGGCCTTCCTGTTTGTCTTCCGCTATGCCAATCCCGGTGTCCCACACGCAAAAGAGCAACTCTTTGCCGCCGCACTGTGGGTCCTGCCGCGTCATGTTGCAGGAAACATGAATTCCCACTTCGCCGCGCTCGGTGAATTTGACGGCGTTGCCGACGAGGTTGATGAGCACCTGGCCGAGGCGCAAAGGGTCCCCCGCCAGGCAATACGGCGTGCCTGGTTCTGTGTGAAAAATGACGTTCAGTCCTTTTTGCGTTGCCTGGCCTGCCAAAATGGCCCCCACCCGGGCCAGAACGTCGTCCAGCATGAAGGTTTCCACTTCCAGCTCCAGCTTTCCAGACTCTATTTTGGAAAAATCCAGTATATCGTTGATGACTGCGAGCAAGGCCCTTCCGGATTGATGCACGGTGTCCAGATATTCGCGCTGCTTCAGGGTCAACTCTGTCTGTAGGGCCAGGTGGCTCATACCAATGACGGCGTTCATGGGCGTGCGCAGCTCGTGGCTCATGACGGCCAGAAACTCGCTCTTGGCCCTGGTCCTCTCTTCAGCAGCTTCCCGAGCCTGGTCAGCCAGTTTTTTCTCTTCCCGGTCAGTGATGTCCAGCAGAGAGCCTTCGTAGTGCAGCAGCCTGCCCTCCTCGTCCCGGTGTTCGCGTATGGATATGCTGCCCCAGAAAAGCGTCCCGTCCTTACGGCGCATGCGCAGTACGTAGCCTGCCGCCTCGCCGTGTGCAGCCGCCGCGGCTATGAGGGGCTGCAACTCCTCTGGCCGGGTGTGAATGTACTGCTCCATCTCCAGGTCCGCCTGGAGCAGCTCCTCCTGAGATTCGTAGCCAAGAATGCGGACCATAGCCGGGTTGGCGCTCATGAACTTGCCCTTGGGCGACTGCCGGAAAATGCCTTCCACGGCGTTTTCCACTATGGAGCGAAAGGTTGCCTCGGCTTCAATCAATGAAAGCTGTTGCTCGTGAATGCGGTCGGCCATGCGGTTGAAGGATGCGCCCAAGCGGCTGATCTCGTCGCCGCCTTGTACGGGAATGCGAGTGTCCCATTGACCGCGCGATATGCTTTCCATGGTCTCAGCCACAGCCTGGATGGGAGAGATGATGGTTCTGCCCAGGAACACGTTGAGGAACAAAAGAAGCACAGTAAGTGTGGCGCCCAGCAAACTGAGCAGCAATGTCGTGTAGCCCTGCCTCGCAAGCTCCACGTCCGCCAGGGAATAGCTCAGCAGCAAGTAGCCGGTGGGCACGCCCATGGCCTTTACCCGGGAAAGATGGTGCAGCACCGAAATGTCTTTGTGCCGCTGCCCCCAAATATAAGATTCCTTCTCTGCTCTGCGCCGCATATCCGGCTGAAGGGCCGCCTCCTGATGCAAGGTAGAGAACGGGCCGTCCGCCCACAGCAACGAACCGTCCTTGCCGTATATAGCCACGTAACCCACATTTTGCACGTCCAGCAGGTGGTTCACCCGCAACCGCAGGGCCTCCACCCGGCCCTCAAACACTTCGTTAGCCAGCTGAGACCGCTCTGCCTCCGCCAGGGCGCCCAGCAAGACTTCGGCCTTGGACCTGGCCAGGTCCACCTGCCGTTGCTGAAAAGGGGCCACAATGGCCCAGAACACCCCGGCCATGAGCACGAACGTCGCCAACAACGCAGCGTTCAGCTTCAGGCGCAAGTTAAACGGGATGCGGCCGGGCATGAACCCTCGCTAGGGCGCAACGTTGCGAATAAAGACAACGCCCCCGTTTTCCAGCTTGTTGATGACGACTGGCTTGACGGGGTCTCCATTGGCGTCAAAGCGGATGGCGCCGCTTGCGCCCACAAATCCGTCAGTGGCGGCCAGGGCGTCGCGCACTGCGGCCCAGTCTGCTTTGCCTGCCCGGCGCACGGCGTCAAAGAGCGCCATGGCCGCGTCATAGCTTAGTGGTATGGTGGTTTGTTTTATCTCGCCGTACACGGCTTCGTAGCGTTTGACGAACTGCCGGGACTCGGGTAAAGGGCTGTCCCTATGCCAGTTGGTGGTGTAGTAGCAGCCGTCGGCTGCCTGGCCCACATAGTCGTAAAGCCGCATGCCAAAGGCGTCGCCGCCCAGGATCACGGTCTCCAAGCCCATATCGCGGGCCTGCTTGATGATGTAGGAAGAGTCCCGGTAGTCCGCAGGCACGTAAAGGACATCCGGCCCCTTTGCCTCCATCTTTTCCAAAAGTGCTGCAAAGTCTGCGGAGTCACTCAGAAACTCGCCCTTGAAGACGACCTCGCCGCCCAGTTTTGTAAAGTTATTTTCAAAATACGAGGCCAAGTCCACGCTGTAGGTCCGGCTTACGTTTATCAATATTGCAGCCGTGTTAGCCGCCAAGTCTTGTCGGGCAAAACGGGCCATGACCCGGCCTTGAAACGGGTCGGTATAGCAAGCGCGGAAAATGTAATCACCGTGCAAGGTCACCTTGGGATTGGTGGATATGGGGGTAATCATGGGTATGCCCGCCTCCTGCAGCACAGATGCCATGGCGTTGGAGTGCGAGCTCCACGAAGCCCCGACTACGCCCAGAACGCCAGCCTGCACCGCCCTTTCGGCCGCCAGTTTCGAGCCCAGCGGAGTGGACTGGTTGTCCAGCTCCAGCACGGCGACCGGCAGGCCCAGCAAACCGCCGGCCGCGTTGACCTCGTCCACGGCAAAACGCACCGCTTCGAACAAGACTTTGTTTGATGTGGAAGCGTCCCCTGTTTTGGCGGCGATGGTTGCGATTGTCAGTGTCTGTGCTCCGACCGGCGCAGCCATGCACAGGATAGCCAAAATAATAAAGGCCACTAAGCCCATGCGCATGATTCCCCCTCGTGAAGTACGTAAGTGATTCCCCGGGCTGGCGGCCTATCCGCGCAACATCACCTGAAAAAAACTTTACACGCAGTCCGCTAAGGGGTCAACGTTGCGCAAAGTTGTCACATTACGCGACCGCCAGCTGGATTGCCAGCCGCATTGCCAGCCGCCACCGCATTCAGAATACTTTTAAGCCCGCTCAACTCCAAGGGCTTGGTCAGATACGCGTCCACGCCGGCCTCTTCGCAAGCGCTCCAGAAAAAGAGTACTGAGAGCACACAATGGTTCTCGTTTTGTTGCGTGAAGCTATAAGAAAGGTCAGGGCCGAGCTTTGCGCGCAGGGTCCAGATTGCGAAGCAGCCGGAGTAAGATGTTAACAACATTCTGCTCCAAGCAATACTCTTGCGCCCTTCAAGGGCGGGCGCCGTAATGGTTTCCAAATCATCAGAAAAGGCGTAGCGTTAACTTGCATGTTGCATCTTCGTTTACTAATCCAACAAGGAGTAGGCCCTCATGCCGCACATCGCTCATCATGATGCTGTCCACGCTGCAGTGGAAAAAAGTTTAGGCCAGGCCGCGGCTGCAGCCGCACCTTGGTTTCTGTCAAACATGCCGGAGTATTACCTGCACACCCACACTGTGGAGGAGCAAGTGGAGCATCTGCACGCCGTTATCTCCGGCCAGGTGCTCACCCAGGGCCAAACCGTGGTGCTCCGGTCGCCATGCCGCACCCGCGTCACGTACATCACCCCGGGCGCAGCAAGCCAGAGCGCCCACGACGACCTGCTGCGCATCCTGGAAATGAACCAAGACAACAGCATTGAAACAGCCCGCATCTACACCAGCAAGGACGGGAAAATGCGGCTGGATACGTTATTGCTGGCAGGGCAAACACGCTGCGCCACAGATGGCGACCCTTTTAAAAAAGCCATGGCCGCCATGCACGACGGCGGTTGGGTGAAGTCTCCGGACAAAGAGGCGTTGACCGCATTTCTGGCTGGCGCCTCTCAAGACTATGTAAACAAATTCGACCCGGCCCGCACCGCCCGGCATTTTCGCCTGGCCCAGGAGCTGGCCGGCTGTTCCGACGCCAAGGTGGAGCTGCACCCCCTGCCTGGCAAGAACGAAAGCCGCATTTTGCTTGGCTTCCCCACCCCCCCGGCGGAAGGATTGTTGCTTGAGGTCATCAAGATCATCTTTCGCCGCGGCCTTTGTCTGAGCCGGGCGTATGGCGACGTTTTCAACGCGCCTGAAACCGGCCGCCTAGCCGTCATCAGCCTGTACGTAAACCGCGAGGGCTCGGCCATAGATCAGAATGAGCCGGCCTGGCCGGACATTGAAGAGGACCTGCGGCTGGTCAAATGGTTTGCCCCGCATGGTCTGGACGCTTTTGCCGACACTGAAGACTGGCCCCTGCGCCGGGTCATGCTGCTGCAGGCGGCCTGCGAATTCGCGCACCAGTTTCTGGTGCAAGAGAATCTGTGGGCTTACACGTCTGAACGCATCGTCAGTTCAGTGCTGCAGCGCAAAGACGCAGCCAATATGCTCATAGACTACTTTTTTGCCCGGCACAGCCCGGACGCAGCTGATAAAAACCGGGCTTGGGAACTGGAAAGCAGCTTTTGGCGCATGCTGGAGGCCGAGGACGAAGAGGTGGTCCGCAAAACCCTGGCTTGTATTCTGCGCTTCTTCAAATACACGCTGCGCACCAACTACTTTCTGGAAAACATTTTCGGCCTGGCCTTCAGGTTGAGTTCTGATTTTCTTGAAAAAACGGAGAACAGGCCCACGGAAGGCGAATCGCCTTACGGGTTCTTCTTTTTCCACGGCCCGTTCTTTCTGGGCTTTCACGTCCGCTACAGGGAAACCGCCCGGGGCGGCGTGCGCATGGTGCCCACCAGAAGCCAGGAGCAATTTGAGGTGGAGTCCAACCGCTTGTTTGACGAAGTGACCGGCCTGGCTCTGGCCCAGCAATACAAAAACAAGGACATACCCGAGGGCGGCTCCAAGGCCGTGCTGCTGCTCGGCCCCAAGGCGGAGCCTGAACTTGCCATGCAATCCATGGTCAACTCCCTGCTGGATGTCATTTTGCCTGACCCAGATTGCCCTGACCCGGTAATCCCAGACCGCTATACCTTGCCCCGGGTGGTCGATTACATGGGCAAACAGGAGCTTATCTACCTGGGCCCAGACGAAAACGTGCAGCCGGAGCACATTGTCTGGGCCGTGGACAGGGCCGCCAAGCGCGGTTACCCATATCCGGCAGCCTTTATGAGCTCCAAGCCCGGCGCTGGCATTAACCACAAAGTTTATGGCGTCACCAGTCTCGGGGTCATCGTCTTTGCCGTAGAAACCCTCAAACACCTGGGCATAGACCCCCAGACCACGCCGTTTTCCGTCAAGTTCACCGGCGGCCCCCGGGGCGACGTGGCCGGCAACGCCATGCGCATACTCATCCGCGGCTACGGCGACAACGCCCGCATCGTGGCCATGACAGACGGCCACGGCGCCGCCTGGGATCCCAATGGCCTGGACCACCAAGAGCTCCTGCGCCTGATCGACGAAGACAAGGACATATGCTCCTTTGACCCGGCGGCATTGAAAAGCGATGAAGCCTTCGCCGTCTGTGTAGACGGCAGGGAAAGCGCCCGCATCCGCAACACCCTGCACAACACAGCCCGCGCGGACATCTTCATCCCGGCCGGCGGCCGGCCAAACACGATCAACGAGCGCAACTGGGCGCATTTCCTGGACGACAAAGGCAGACCCACGGCCAAGGCAATTATCGAAGGAGCCAACCTATTCATCTCCCAACCCGCACGGGACAAGCTGCAGGAAAAGGGCGTGCTCATCGTGCACGGCTCATCCGCCAACAAAACAGGCGTCATCTGCTCCTCCTATGAAATACTGGGAGGGCTGGTTATGAGCGAGGACGAGTTTCTGGAGCACAAAGAGACCTTTGTCTCCCAGGTGCTGGACATATTGAAAGTGCGCGCCGGCTGCGAAGCAAAATTGATGCTGCACGAATACCGGCTACACGGCGGCCGCAAGCCCCTGACAACCATAACCATGGAGCTTTCCAAGGAGATCAACTCCCTGGCGGACCGATTCTATGAAGTACTGCTCACTGACGAACCGGATGTGGGCAACGACCCGGAGCTGGCTGGCCTGCTATGGGAATACTGCCCGCCGGTTCTTGTGGATAACTACGCCGACAGGCTGCTGCGGCGGGCGCCTGCCCGGCACATTTACGCGCTCATCGCTTCTTTCGCCGCATCGCGCATCGTTTACAACGAAGGAATAGGCTGGCTCCGCAACATGGCCTCCATCCGGGACCTGGAAGAGGTCATCCGGGCCTATTTACAGGGCGAACAACGAATCGCGGGCTTGGTGGAGTCTCTGCAGACCGCCGGCGAGGCCGGCCGGGAAGCAGCCGCCATTCTGCAGATTTCCGGCCGCAAGCACGTGGCTTCGCAGGCGCTGGGCCTGGAATAGCCGGTCAGACCAAGGCAGGCGCTTACTCCTGCTATAGCATTTAACGATTGAAATGCTTGCATTACGACGGGCAAAGCCCGTCTACAAGCATTTCACGGCAATGATTTGCAAGCAAATCCTTGCAGAGCATTTCAACTGTGAAATGCTCTAGTCGGCGTTGACCGCCTTGTACTCTGCGGCGGCGCTGCGTTGGGCCTGGATTCTGGCGTCGTTCACATCGTCGAAGCGGCTTTCCAGCAAGGCTACGCACTCCCGGTCAGCCCCGTTGTGCGCAGCCATTTCCCGCAGCACATGCAGCGCGTCCGGACCGTCCATGCCCAGCCGGTAAGGCCTGTCTTCGGTCACAGCGGTAAAAACATCCGCACTTTGTAGTATCCGCGCCGGAACGTGCAGTTCGTCGCTGTGCAGGTGAAAGGGATATCCTTTGCCGCTGGGCCGCTCGTGGTGCTGGCCGGCCCACTCGGCTATGTGTGCAAACCCCGGCAAACCGCTCAAAATGGCGTAAGAATGATAAGAATGCGCCTTGACGATGTTGAATTCCTCCTGGGTCAGCCGGCCAGGCTTTTCCAGTATGGACCGGGGCGTACCCACCTTGCCCAGGTCGTGGACAAATCCCGCAATCTCCAGGTCAGCGCACGCATCCAGCTCCAATCCCATCAGCCTGCCCATGGTTTCGGCAACAGCCGCCACTCCGCTGGAGTGGGTGAACGTGTAAGGGCTGCGAAAATCAATGACCTGGCTTAACAGCCGGGTCAGACCCAGCAGACTGTCCGTCCCCATGGGCGCAGGCGGCAACCCCTGGGTACGGGCCAGCTCCTCGGTCAAGCGCCGCGATGCAATGGCCAGCCAGAAGCACTCCCGGGACGAAGCCTGCATGTACGCCTCCACCACAAGAGGATGAAAGATAGTGCCGCTGTTGGCCCTGGCCAGCGCCCGCAACATGTCGGCCTGGCCCAACATGTGCGCCTGCTCGTTGATCAGGCCGGCCACCCGCTCAGCCAAGTGCAGCACATGGGAGGCCAGGGGAGTCTCTTTGCCGCTGAACTCCATGCCCCGGCCGCCCTCCCAGGCCACGTGGTGGTGCAGAATGATGGACGCCGGCCCGGCCAGGGGCCGGTAGTCGCGCAGAAGAGAATACCCCAAGGCCGCATGCAGATGCGGGTTCTCCATATCGAAATGAAATTCGCCCAGATCGTCTGTAAGCGAGAGGACGCCCACGTCGTGCAGCATGCCAGCCAGGGTGATGTCCGCCAGCCCCTGCTCGGTAAACCCCAGCTCCTGGGCAATGGTCCGGGCCATGAAGGCCACGCGGATATGGTGGTCTGTCACCGCCGGGCACACCAGGTCCACAGCCTTGGAAAGGCAACTGACAACGTCAAAAAGGGCGGGGCCGCTGCGTTCTGTATCCATGCCACTCTCCTGATTTCAGATGGAGCTGGAAATGCTGACCGCGGGATGTTACGCTATTCTATCCTTTTCCAGATGCAAAGGGAAGGAGCGCCATGCAGCGCCATGCTACTTCTCAGTCTGGACGATGACGCCTGCAAAGCCGGGGTCTGGCCGCGCCACTTGCTCCCGGCACAGCCCTAGCAGCAGCCGCGAGGGGCCGTCGTTCGAAACCCTTGCCTGGTTGGACTCCAGCATAGCGGCGGCCTGGGAAACCGCGCCCGATTCGAACTGCGTTAACGCCTGTTCGTATCGCGCCGTTACATCAAGCATTCTCTGATCTGCTTCATCTGTCGCATCCAGCAGTTCATAAACGTCCAGCGGGGTCTGCCGCCCCTTGAGCAACACCCGGCCCAGCCGGCGGAACGCGAACTCTCCCGGGGCGCGTTCTTCGGCTGCCGCCCGGGATGCGCCAGACACAATGCACTGCGTGCCGAAAAGCTTGTTGAGCGGCTCCAGCCGGGCGCCGGCGTTCACCTCGTTGCCCAACGCCGAGTAGTCGAAAATCTGCGGCGAGCCCAGATTGCCCACCACCATCTCCCCGGTGTTTACGCCTACCCGCATGGACAGCTCCGGCGCGCCTTCGGCCCGCCATTGCGCGTTCAGCTTCTCCAAGGACCGCCGCATGCACAGGGCCGCCCGGCAGGCCTGGGCGGCGTGGTCTTCCATGTCCCGCGGCGCGCCCCATTCGGCGACCACAGCGTCGCCAATGAATGCATCCACTATGCCCCCGGTGGAAAAGATGCACTCCACCATGCGCCCGAAGTAGCGGTTCAGCATGGCCGACACCTGCTCCGGCTCCATGGACTCGGCCAAGATGGTAAAGCCCGCCAGGTCGGCAAGATAGTCAGGATTTTCTTTTCACCGCCCAGCTTGGGCATGGCGCCTTCGGCCAACATCGCAAAGCAATTGCTCTTGAATAAGCAGCAATTCGCTTCATTTATTGATTGTAGCATGACGAAAGATAACTACAGGAATATCATTGACGAAAAATTGCTGGCTTAACCCTTCTTCATAATTGTCCCGCCTTCCCAGCACATTGACCCCCCGCCGCCGCTGCAGTAGTACTGCCGCATGTTCTTCTTTTCTGCGTTTCGGGAGCTTTTTGACGCTCCGCCGTATTATCGCTGGCAGTACAGAATCCTTGCGGGCATTCTGTTCGCCGGCTTTCTGGCCTGGCTCATTGGCGCGGCTCTGCTGGACGCCGGCGGCGCTGCGGCCATACGCCTTATCTGGCGCGACGACCCGGCCACAGCCATGACCATTGGCTGGGATCAGCGTAGCGGCAACAACCCCGTCGTCTGCTACGGAACCGAGGACCACGGCCGGGACTGGGAGAGCTACCCTCTGCGCGCCGCGCCAGACCGGGAAGTGGACTACCTGGAGATGCACAACTGCTTTGCCCGGTTGCGCAACCTGCAGCCGGACACAGCCTATTGGTTTGTCATCAAGGATAGTACGGGCGTAAGTGGACGCTACTGGTTCCGCACCGCGCCGGACAGACCGCAGCCGTTTACCCTTATTTCCGGCGGGGACATCCGCAGCTGGCCGGAATCCGGCCCGGCGAAGAACGCCAACCGCATGGCCGCCAGGTTGCGCCCCCTGGGGATACTGTTCGCCGGCGACTTCACCACCAACGGGGACGAACCCTTTCACGACAACGCGGACGAATGGCGCTGGTGGTTCGAGGACTGGGCATTGACGGTCAGCCCGGACGGCCGCATGTACCCTATCATGCCGGTCATGGGCAACCACGAGAAGACCAACGCCGTGCTGCACTACCTGTTCGACACGCCGCGGCCGGAGAACTACTACGCTCTCAGCTTTGGTGGAAACATGCTGCGGGTCTACGCCCTGAATTCGTTTCTGGACATGGCCCCGGGCCAGCAGGAATGGCTCCGCCAGGACCTGGCCGCACACCGGGACGTCACGTTCAAGGCCGCCATGCACCACACGCCCATGGTCCCGCACACCTCCAAGAAGCGGCGCTACACGGAAACCTACGACGCCTGGGCGGAGCTGTTCTACGCATACGGCGTGAATCTGGTCATCGAAGGCCACAGCCACGTGCACAAGATCACTTACCCTGTACGGCCGGCGCAAGGGCCCGAGGCCTACCAGGGCTTTGTGACGGATTTTGCGAGGGGCATGGTTTTCATCGGCGAAGGCTCGTGGAGTTCACGGCCCCGGGTGCTGGACGACCGCAAGCCCTGGACACTAACCCAGGGGCGCTTCTACCAGTTCAAATGGCTGCACTTTTACCCGGACCACTTCGAGATACGCACAGTGTTGACCCAAAATCCGAAAGCCGTCACGCCCGTGCTGGAAAAAGACGTTTTCGCCGTTCCCAACGGCCTGGAGCTGGCCGAGGACCCCACCTACGGGACAGTGGTGCGCTATCCATTTACCCAGAACTCCACAGCGCGGGCAATACGATACGAATAGTCCAGGCCATCAGCGCGACAAAATATCGTGCAGCGCGGCGAGGAATCCCTCGTTCTCCTGCCGGGTTCCCACGCTGAGCCGGATACGCCTGGGCCGGTTCCACACTGTGCCCGGCTTGACCACGTAGCCGACCCGGAGCAGCTCCTGATACAGCTCCCCGGCGCCTGGGGAGGTCTCCGGCAACCGAAAAAACACGAAATTGGTTTGCGACCGTTCACAGCGGCAGCCGATTCTGAGCAACTCGTCCCGCAAAAACTCCCGCTCGGCAATGACGTGCTCTACGTGTTCAGCCACGAAGTCTTCCAGCCCCAGGGCGGCCGCCGCCGCGGCCTGGGCCGGCGCGTTGACGCTGAAGGGGAGCCGGACCCGGTCCAGCACATCGACTATCTTCGGCTGGGCCAGAATGAAGCCCACGCGCATGCCGCCCAGGCCGTAGGCTTTGGAAAACGTGCGCAGCAAAAGGACCCTGCAGTCTTCACGGGCCAGATCCAGCCCCTTGGCGGCCTGGGGATCGGTGACAAAATCGCAGTAGGCTTCGTCCAGCACCACCAGCACATTGTCCGGCAACGCGCTCAGAAAAGCCTGCAGCTCCTGTGCCGCCAAACACAGGCCTGACGGGTTGTTGGGCGTACACAGCCACACGGAGGCGGTTCTCTCGTCCACAGCGTCTAGCATGGCGTCCAAGTTTATGGACAGTTTGTCGTCAGCGCGCATGGGGATGTCCCGGACTTCGCCGCCGGCAAGGATGACCGCTGTTTTGTAAGCCCCAAAGGTTGTTTCCGGAATAAGGGCGACGTTGCCGGGATTGGTGAAAGCCAGGGCCGCCAAGTGAATAGCTTCGTCAGCGCCATTGGTGAACAGCAGCGACTCTGGCGGCGTGTCTAACTTTTTAGACACCAGCTGCTTCAGCTCCCAGCTCTGGCTGTCCGGATAGCGGCACAGGTCCGCCGCGGCATGGGAAACAGCGCGCACAATGGCCGGGTGCGGCGGCATGGGGCATTCGTTGGAGGCCAGCTTGACCACATTGTCCAGCCCCAGCTCCCGGCGCACTTCGTTGACGGGCTTGCCCGGCGCATACGGCGCCAGGCCCAGGACGCCTCGACGGGCGCGGGATTCAGGATCGAACTGCTTTGCCTGATATTTTTTCATAACGCTCTTCCGGGGTCTACACAGACGGGTCTGCTCAGGCGGATATGCACAGGCAGGGCTACACCTGGCCGGAAAGCGGAGCCAGGGGCAGCTCCACAGAGAAAACGCTGCCTTGGCCCACAGTGGATTCCGCCCAGATGCGGCCTTTGTAATGGCTGACTATTTCACGGCACAGGGCCAGTCCCAGGCCTGCGCCTTTGGCGTCGCCAATGATGGTGTCGCCCCGGCTGGCCTGGTGGAACTTGTTGAAAATTTTCTTCAAGTCTTGGCCAGGCACGCCCACGCCAGTGTCCCGCACAGTGATGCGTACGCGGCCTCTTCCAGCGTTGACTGCAGTCATTTCCACCTCTCCGCGCTCAGTGTATTTCAAAGCGTTGTGCAATAGATTGATGAGCACCTGGAGCATCCGGTCCGGGTCGGCGTGTATGGCGAAAGGCTCTTGCGGCGGCGCGAGCCTCAACGACACGTCCGGTTTTTCGGCAAAGCCGCCGGCCACAGTTTCTCTGGCTGTTTCCAGCAGTTGAGCCACGTCAATGTCCTGATCACGCCACTCCACGCGGCCAGATTCTATTTTGCTCAGATCAAGATAGTCGTTGATCAAACGGGTGAGCCGGGCGCCCTCTTCGACAATGATGGAGAGATTGTCCTTGATGCGGCGGCATACACGCTCCAGCTTGGGGTCTTGGGCGCACCGGGAATCTATATGGCGGGTGAATTCTTTTTGGATAACTTTGGCAAAGCCGAGCACAGAGGTCAGAGGCGTGCGCAATTCGTGGGAGACTGCAGAAAAAAAAGCCGATTTCAGCTCGTCCTGCTCCCGCAGGTTTTCGTTGGCCCTCTCCAGCTCCGCCGCCTTGCGGGCCAGGTCTCTTGTCCGCTCGCTGACCTTGCGTTCCAGCTCCCAAGTGAGACTGGACAAGGCCTCCTCAGCTTCTTTGCGTTTGGTTACATCTGTGCAAAAGCCTTCGAAGTAACGAATCCGGCCCTGGCCGTCTTGCACCACCCGTGAGGAAAAAGAAACCCAGATGGACTTGCCGCCGCAACGCTTGAGCTGGACCTCGTAGCTGCTCACATAGCCATATTCTTCCAATATTTCCAACAGCCTGTGCCGTTCATGCGGCCCGACGTAATGCTGTGCGCTAAAGTCTTTCACATTCTCCAGCATCTCGTCTGCAGATGCATAGCCCAGCAGGGCCGCCATGGATGGATTGGCGGAGAGAAAGCGGCCTTCCGGGGTTATCTGAAATATGCCTTCTACGGCGTTTTCAAAAATGGAACGGTACTTTTCCTCTGCAGCTTTCAGCTGGTTCTGGGATTGGATGCGCTGACTGATGTCCCGAGCCACAGCCACGGCAAAACGCTTGTCCTGAATTTCGCGCAGGGTAAGGGAAAGCTCCACCGGCACGGCCTCGCCGCCGGGACGGATGACAGCTGTCTCCAGGCTCATGGACGTTCGCGCGTCTGCGTCGTTAAACACAGCCTCCAGCGTCTGCAAGGCGTGCGCCGGGAAAATATCCGCCAGGGCTGCGTCGTCCAGCTTTTCCCGAGAGCGGCCAAAAAGGTCCAGGCACGTCTGGTTGAAATCCATAATGTGGCCGGTGGCCGCGTCTATGAGCAGAATGGCGTCGCCAGCCTGGTCCAGCAAGGTGCGAAAAAGCTCTAGGTCCGTGACGCGTTTGCGCAGCTCTGGATAGTAGCTCTTGTGGAAAGAGCGCTCGCCAAGCCCCATGAGCTTTTCGCGGGCTTCCTGGCGGGGGTCAGAGCGCTCGGACATATATATCCTCCAAGGCTGTTTCGTCCGCCTGGCGAGGATTGGTGAGCAAACACGGGTCATTGACCGCCATGGCGGCCAGCTTTGCCGCGGTTTCCCTGCTGACCCCAAGCTCGCCCAATGTCCGAATAACGCCCACAGACTTCATGAACGAGCGCAAGGTTCCCAGCACCAGGTCCTTGCGCTCGCCGGGACTTACCGAGGCTACGTCAGCGCCCATTGCTGCGCCTAAACGCTCGTACCGCTCAGAGCAGGCCTCCCAGTTATACTCCATGACGTGAGGCAAAAGAATGGCGTTGCACTCGCCGTGCGCCAAGTCCAGGTAACCGCCCAGGCTGTGGGCCATGGCGTGCACTGCGCCCAGGATGGCGTTGGAAAAAGCCATGCCGGCGTGCAGACTGGCCAGCATCATCCTGCTGCGCACGGACAAGTTGTCCGGCTCCTGCACGGCTGCAGGCAAGTTGGCGAAAATGAGAGACACGGCGTCCAGCGCCAATAAATCGGTAGTCATTGAGTTTGCGTTGGAAACGTAGGCCTCCACAGCGTGGGTCAGGGCGTCCAAGCCAGTGCAGGCGGTCAAGTACCCGTCCATAGTTGTGGTGAGCACCGGGTCAATGAGCGCTGCGTCCGGCGCCATAGTTTTGGAAACTATGGCGATCTTCACCTTGCGGTCCTGGTCAGTGATAATGGCGAACTGTGAGACCTCGGCGCCTGTTCCCGCTGTGGTGGGGATGCACACTATGGGAGGTCCCGGCTGGCCCACCTGGTCCACGCCCTCGAACTCCAGCACGTGCTGTCCGTTGGTGTGGGCAATGCCTATACCCTTGGCGCAGTCCATGGGGCTGCCCCCGCCCAAGGCCACAATGACGTCGCAACGATTCTCAGTATACAGGGAGGCTCCAGCCATGACGGCATCGGCCCGGGGATTGGCAGTGACATCAGAGAAAACAACCACTTCGCAGCCGGCCAGGCGCAAGTTTTCAGAAACACGCTCTGGCCATGGCGTCTGCAGCATTCCAGGGTCTGTAACCAGAAAGACCCTGCGGGCTTTGAAATTACGGCAGTAGTCCCCAGCCCGCTCCACACACCCAGGCCCAAAGACAAATTCCGGCACGACGAACTTTCGTTGTTCCAACAGGGCGCTCTGCTCCATACACTTGCTCCAAGTTTTTGAAACCCATATTACGAGTTTGTGATGCGAAAGGGAAGGGCGCACAAGAGATAACAACGCATTTGCGTTGAGACAACGCGGACGCCCCCAACGCGTAGCTTGTCAGGGGCGCCCTAGGAACAACCAGACGAAATACAAAAGCTATTTCTGCAACGGATACATGATCAGCATGGTCCGGCGCGAATCCAGGCCCAGCGCGCCCGGGTGGGTGTTGATGCAGACCACCAGTTCGTCGCCGCCGTCATTGTCGATGTCGGTCAGCGAGAAGTCCACCACCGTGCCTTTGATGCGCCGTGTTTTCCAAACCAGGGACATACCCACGCCGTCCCAGCGCAGAGAGTGGATTTCGCCTTGCGGATAGTAGCGGTAGCGCTCAAAAAACTGGGCTGAAACCGAGATGGGTTTGTTCACCAGCAGCTCGTACTGACCGTCTTTTTCCAGGTCCGTGGCCAGGGTGCGCATGGCCAAGTAGTAGACATCCTCTAAATCGAATTTTGAAGCGCCAAGCCCGGGCATGGTTTCCCCGTAAAACAAGCCCACGGCTGAGCCGGAATACTTCTCGTCAGACGAATACTGTCTCTCGTTATTGTGGTTGTAAACCAACAGCCGGTCGGAATCGTCAATAACTGCTATCTTGTGGCCCTTTTTATCCGGCAGATAGGTAAAGTTGAAGACATTGGCCTTTTCCGGCAGGCTGATTCGCTTGCCCGGCTGATACTCGCCGCCGTTTTTGACGACTTCAAACACCCCTTTGGCAAACAGCCCGTTACGGTCCGGCTTTTGGGCTATCAGGGTGGGCATGTAATCGGGCGGGAGCGACACAACGTTCATGAACAGCTTCACGTTATCGTTCTGCGCGGTAATTTTGTCGGCTCCATAGTTCAGGACATAGGTCCTGGGGTCCTTCAGCTGGTAGAGCTTTTTCCCTTCGTTTTCCTCGCAGGTCACAACAAAAATTTCACTCAGCCCGTCCCGGTTCACGTCCAGTACGCTCAAGTAGACGCCTATCTGCATTGGGGCAAAAGCATATTCAGCAACAGGAACAAGGTTGGAATCTTGAAAGTGAAAAATGCGCACATTGTGGTCATCCAGGAGCAGGACTTCCTTGGTTCCGTCGCTGTCCAGGTCGTGGATGCGCATGGCCCGGGAGGCAAAGGGCAGCCGCCGGCTCTGCAACCGGCCGCCAGCGTCTGTCTGCTCTTCGTACTTGAACTGCGGGTTGAGCACTACTTCCTGGTCTGTCCGGCTCTGGTTGTACACCAGGCCGGGGTTGAGGGCCTGAACTTGCTCTTTTGGCGCAGTTGCCGATTGGCTGGCCTCCGGGCCGGCGACGTCTGGACGGTCAAAGATATCTGCATTGATGCGCTTCGCCGTCTGCTCCAGTCTGGGGATGAGTTCCGCCAACGGCATGGACTGCGACTCGAACCAAGGTTCTGGTTTATCGCCTTTGACTTGTACGTCCAAACTGCCATCGTCGCCCATCACGGTCAGCGCGCCCCACACCAGATAGTCAGCCTGCAAGTCCTCGCGTATGGAGTCGGCAGCTACAGTGGAATCTGGTCCGGCTACGCCCGCCAGCCGATCCTTGTTCACAGGCTGCAGCTTGTTTTTCCAATGCAGCCGGGAGGTAAGCATTTCCTGTATGCCTTGGCTCAAGTAGGCGTATTTCTCGGGTCCGTTCACTTCAAAGGGAAGCACAGCGTAGGTTTGCACCTGCGCCATGGCCGATGTAGCCGCCAGAAGGGCGAACAACGTCATCACTATGCCTGCAAAGCGTTTCATGAACTACTCCTGATGTAGGTATGCATTGTATCTTTACGATTTTAGCACGAAGCCGGGGCGGACGCAAAGTAGCTTGCCAGGCTGTTGAAAATCCACGACGGCTGCGTTTCTTCATAACGTTCAACATGTTGCGCATTGCATCTATTCGTCGATCTTGAACATTTTTTTGCGCCTTGCCCTCGTGCCTTTAGAACAGCCTGCGAAATCGAACTTTCAAACACTCAGTTATACCCTGACGGGCGGAAGCGCCGCTTAAATATTTGTAAGGCCGCCGTGCGGACCGGACAGACACACTGGCTGCAAAGGCAGAGTTTCGCCCGCCTCGCGCAGGAACTGCATGACCATGTCCTCAGCGTCTGGCGCATACAGCAACCGCACCACCGCGGCGTGCGTATCCACGGCGCTCATCACGGCCAGGTGTCCGTAGCCTTCGAGAAGAAACTTCAGCCTGGCCATGTGCGCAGGCGCCAGCCGCACGTACAGCCGGCCGCTGCGCCTGGGCGGGGGCGCGGTTGACCGCTTGCCAGCGGACACGCTACAGGACCCGGCAGCCGTCTTCTTCAACAACGGCCATATACTCCCAGCGCACGCCGCCCCAGGCCGCGTCGTACAGGCCGGGCTCCACGGTGACCACCATGCCGGCCTTGAACTCGCCTTCTGCCGTGGGAGACAGACTGGGCGACTCATGGGTCTCCAGGCCAATGCCGTGCCCCAGGGCGTGGGTGAACTGCTCGGCCACGCCATACCGTTCAAAGACCTTGCGCGCCGCAGCATAGGCGTCGGCTATTTTTACGCCGGGCCGGATGCTGTCGATGGCCGCCTGTTGCGCCTCCTGCACCTGCTCCACTGTGCGCCGGAACCTGTCCGAGGGCTCGTCGCCTGTCCAGAAGGTCCGGGTCTGGTCAGAACAGTACTGTTCCACCCGGCCGCCGGTGTCCACCAGCACCAACCCCTGTTCCGGAATGATTTCCTGGCCGGGTATGGCGTGTGGCAGCGCAGCGTTGGGGCCCACAGCCACAATGGAGTCAAACGACATTCCACTGGCGCCCAGGCCGCGGAATGACTTTTCTATCTCCCAGGCAACCTGGGCTTCAGTCCTCCCCGGGGTCAGCAACTGCGGGCAGCGCTCCATCACCTGGTGATTCACTTTGCAGGATCGGGCCAGGGCGTCCATTTCTTGTGCGTCTTTGATCAGCCGCAGCTTTTCCACCAGCCCTTTGACCGGCTCCAACTGCAAGCCATCAGACAACTTTTGATATATTTCCACGCACATGGACTGGGCTTCTATGCCTATCGCCCCATCAGCGGAGGCGGCAAGAAAGGTCCTGATGACGTCCAACTTTTTGCCGGAATAAATGAATATGTCCCTTTCCGGCCACAGCCGCCGGGCGGCGTCAAGGTACCTTGGATCTGTAAGCAGATGGTCCCGGCCGGAAGCCGTGATGAGCAGAAAGCCGGCGGATTCGTTGCATTGGGGGTCGTGCAGCTCAAAACCGCTGAGATAGAACCGGTTGGCGGCGTGGCTGACCAGCAGCGCGGCCAGACCCTTGTCGTGCATTTTTTTGCGCAACCGTTCACGGCGCGCGGCGTAGATGTGGGTGTTCATGTTCTCCAGGTGTTCTTATAGGTAGTTTCGTCTGCGCCCTGGACCATGCGGTCCGCCCATTCCACGCCCTGCATCACTGAGTGGTCCATGTTCGAGACCTCATAGCGCCAGCCGCCAAACCGGCCGCGGGAGTAGATGGAGTGTGATTCCAGCCAGGGCTGCAGCAGGTTCAGTGAGGGCTCGCGCTCCAAGGAGGGAACAGGGTAGCCGTACTCCACAGTGGCTGACCACGCAGTCCGTGGCTCCCTGACCTCTTCTTCTGTGGCCAGGCCCACGTTCACCAGGCCCTGAATGGTCTCGTGCAGCAGCGTGTCCAGATTTTCCGGTTTGTGAGCGGAGTAAGAAGTCTCGGCCATCAGCGCCCGGACCTGCTCCGGCGCGTTGTTCGGCGAATAATTATGGAAATTGGTGCAGCGGTAGAAGGGACAGTTGTCCTCTGGGAAATACATCCAGCAGGTGGGGTCGTCGCGCTGACCGGCTACCCCAACCCCGGCGATGAAGACGCCGTTATGCGCCAGATTGCCGGCAGCTTGGCGGCGTTCGCCGGAACTGCCGCCGATAAGCTCCAGCACCAGCTTGTCCAGCGGCCCGGTGCTCAAAAGATGGTCATAGGTGATGTCCTGCCCGTCATCGGTGCGCACTGTTTTTGACGCCGGGTCTATGGCAACAGTGCGGACGTTCAGCCGGATGCGGTCCTGCAGCGGCCGGGCCATGGCCGTGTATATGGCCCCGGTGCCGCCGCGCAGCGGAAAACGGAAGGTCCTGTTGGGCCCCCAACTGACGTCGTCCCGGTCCAGGATCAGGTTCTGCAGCACGCCCTCCAGATCCACGACGCTCACGCGTTCGCCTATCCAGGAGTAGCCCATGCGCTCCAGAGGCGTGGCCCACACCTTAAAATTATAGGGGTTCATAAACAGCCGGGCCACGCCTGCGCCAAAGACCTGCTCTATCCACTGGCCAAAGTTGGCCGGCGGCGGGACCTCAGCTTTGGCGGCCTGCAACAAGCCCCTCACGCATTCCCACTGCATCTCGCTGGGCAAATAACGCAGATTATTCTGAAACGGATAGGGTATCCACTGCCCGGCCATACGTATGGCCGCGATACGGTGGTGCTCCAGGTACTGGTCGCCAAGGGCTTCGTCCAGGAGCTTGCCGTAATAGTCGTAGTGGGAGAAGACCACGTGGCCGCCCAGGTCCCAGGTAAAACCGGCCGGGTCTGTAAAGCTGGCCGCCAAACCGCCTACATAGCTGTTTGCTTCCAACAGCAGAAAATCGTCTGCGCCCAGCTCCTGCAGCCGCCGGGCGGCTCCCAAGCCTGTGGGTCCGGCTCCGATGATCAAATATGTCACGTGCATGAATGCGCCGTCCTCGCAATATATGGTCACACGCCAAGGACACAAAGTAGTACATGTTTAGCCGGATGACCAGAGGAAGACAGCCGCCGAAAACAGCCGCCGTGTTGATTCTTGCAGAGGCCAAAAACGTAAGGCCCCTCGAAAGGGGCCTGTTTTCAATGACACTATCGCACAGCGTTCCGTACGGACGCTACGGCTACTGCTTGACCATGTCCTGGCCGCAGCAGACCAGCGTACCGGCTCCGCCTTCTTTCACTTCTACAACCATTCCACACACTTCGCACTTATACGTTTCTTTGGCTTCAGTAGGCATGTTGCACTCCTCTGTTTAATGTTTGCAAAAAAAGTGACGCCATTTGCTCCCTCAGTATACTCCATTGTGTTCTCCGTGCAAGGGGCAGACGCAACTCACTGTTCTCTGCTGCTGACCTCGCCTTCCACGCATGCGCCCGTCAACGATGGTTGCGCCAGCACAGACTGATGCGAAACGGTTGAGAAACAGCCTTGCAAAAACCCCGCTCTGCTTTTACAGTCTAGTATGGCTACAGTACTTCTTGTCGATGATGAACGCTCCATTGTAGATACGTTCCACATTTTTCTGGCTAAAGCCGGGCACCAGCCCACAGCTGCGTTCAGCTTTGAAGAAGCACGGCAGTTCCTGGAAAACAACACTTACGACATCATTATTTCCGACATCATCCTCGGCGCACGATCGGGCCTGGAGTTGCTCCATATCATCAATGAGCGGAAGATGCCCGCCGCTTTCATTGTGGTGACCGGCCAGCCCAGCATAGAAACCACTGTGGAGTCCATCCGCATGGGCGCGTACGAATATGTCTCCAAGCCCCTGCGCAAGGACGATCTGCTGCGGCTGGTCAGCAAGGCGGAAGAGCACACGCAACTGCTCGCCCGGCATATAGAACTGGAAAAGCAGCTTCGCAGAGCTGAGCGCCGGTACCGAACCGTTTTTGAACACAGCAAAGACGGCATCGCCGTTTTCCAACTCCATGAAGGTAGCCCGCCCCAACTGATCGAGTGCAATAAAGCCTACGCCGCCTTGTCTGGCCGCACTCAAGAAGAACTGCAGCAGCTTGACGACCTGGACGCAGTGCGGGTGTACGAAGACGCTTCCCAGACTGCGGCAACCATAAACGAAAAGCTATTAGCTGACCGGGCTGTTAGCGCTGTCTACTCGTGGGTGCGGCCAGACGGTGTGGAAAATTACGTACAGATGGATATTGTGACCAGCTCACACCAGGACGAGGCCATGGCCTACTCCATAGACCGGGACATCACCGGCGAGCGCCGGTCCAAAAATGACATGCAGGCCATGATAGACGCAGTTCCCCAATACGTCATGCTCTACGACACGGACGGGCGCATACTCGCCGCCAATAGCCGCACCGCCGCCTTTTTCGGCCTTACAGTCGAGCAACTGGCCGGCAAGCGTCTGGAAGAGTTCTTCGGGCCTCAGGTGGAACAGGACCGGCTGCAAAGGCTGAAGCGATTCACGCAGGATCCTTCGCCAGTCACTGTCCAGCTTGCCTACAACGGCGTGGACCTTTTCATTACAGCCAGACCCCTGCTCAACGACCATGGCGGTGTGGACCGCATCGTTTCCTACGTTGTGACTGACGAGCTGGAGCGCTGATATTTCCAAAAGCTACGTTATCATCCGGCGGCGCATGGAGCGCATGCCAAGATATGTAAAAACGGCTGTAAAGGCCAATAAATACAGAACGTTCAGCACTGGAACGGACTCCATGCGGCCCAAGGCGAGGCCCCGGGTCAGCTCCACCAGATGAAACAGTGGAAAGAGCCAGGTCATTGCCTGCGCCCACACAGGCAAGTTGTGCACCGGGTAAAAAGCGCCGCTGAACAAAAACATGGGCGTGATGAACAAAAAGACCGGCAGGCTGAACATATCGATGGAAGGAGTGATCCCGGTAAAAAACATGCCCGCCGCAGCAAAGGCGAGCCCGCCCAGCAAGGCCAAGGGAATAATCGCCAGACCGGCTGGAAAGGCAACAAACCCCAGCGGCGTGAGCACCGCGAGCATTATTGTAGCCGCGCCCACAGCCTTGGTGGCGGCCCAGAAAATCTCGCCCAGAACAATCTCCTCCAACGAAAGCGGCGTGGCCAAAATGCCGTCAAAGGTCTTCTGGTAGTACATGCGCACGAACGAGGCGTAAGTGGTCTCGAAAAAGCTGTTCCACATCATGGCTGTGGCCACAAGCGCCGGGGCCATGAATTCTATGTACGAGTAGCTGGCCCCGGCGTAGCGCACCTGCTCCACTAATCCGCTCATGCCCAGGCCAAAAGAAATGATGTAAAAGGCCGGCTCGAACAGCGGAACCAGAAAATTCACCTTCCATATACGGCGGTACACAATGGCGTCCCGCCGCCAGACGCGGAGAAACCGCCAGGTGATGTTGGAAAGCTGTACGCTGGTCATTCCCGCAGCTCCCTTCCGGTAAGGCGCAAAAACACGTCTTCCAAACCAGGCCGCCGGGTGGCGCAGGACTGCGGGCTGAACCGCTCCTGAATCTCCGCCAGCAGGCTCTGCTCTTCGTCTCCTTCTCGCAGGCCGTACACGTACAGGCGGTTGCCCAGCACATCGTGCATCAGTTCTTTTTCCTTCACGAACGCCGCCAGTGCTTCAGAGGGGTCCTCCACCTCCACCACCCGCTCGCCCACGTGTTCGTCGATCAAATCCTTGGGCGCGCCGCCCACCAGCACCCGGCCGTGGTCGATGATGAGCAACCTGCTGCAGAGGTTGGCGGCTTCTTCCATGTAATGCGTGGTCAGCAACAGCGTCAGACCGCGCTTTCCCAGCGCCCGCAGTTTATCCCACACCTGATGGCGGGACTGCGGGTCAAGCCCGGTGGTGGGCTCGTCCAGAATGAGCAACTGCGGCTCGTTGATCATGGCCCGGGCCAGCTGCAGCCGGCGGGCCATGCCGCCGGAAAGCTCGTTCACCCGAGCATTGCGTTTGTGGCCCAGGGCGAAAAACTCCAGCAACTCTTCAGTTCTGCGCCAAGCGGTGTTTTTGGGGATGTCGAAGTAGCTGGCGTAGAGGCGCAGGTTCTGCTCTACAGTCAGGTCCGGATCCAGGGTGTTGTCCTGCTGGCAGACCCCCAAGCGGGAACAGACAGTCCGCCACTCCTGGGTTACGTCCATGTCGAATACGCGCAACGACCCGCCGGAAAGGGGCGAAAAGCCGTACAGCATGCGGATGAGCGAGGTTTTTCCCGCGCCGTTGGGTCCCAACAGGCCGAAAAACTCGCCCGGCTCCACAGTAAAGGACACCCCGTCCACCGCAGTCAGGCCCCCAAAGGTCTTACGAACCTCTCTCGCTTCTATGGCAAGCATTGGGACATCAACGCTAAAACGCGTAGCCCAGGCCCAGCTGCCCAGTGTGCGCCGGTTCCTGCCGCACGAATTCCCCTACGTAGCCAGCAGAAAGGGAAAGGGCGTCAATGTAGGCGGTTACGCCCACGGAGAGCTCCAGCACGTCGCGCCCCTGGTAGTAGCGCTCTATCTCCATGAAATTGTCCGTGGGATCGCCGATAAACGAAGCCTGCAACGGGTCGTCGTCTTCCAGAAAGTCGTGCTTCCAGACGCCTTTGACCGTGGGAACCAAACGCCAGCCTGTGAACTGCTGCGGCAGGGCCGCCCACAGCCCCAGGCCGGACCGCAATGACTGGATGTCCCTGGCGGCCACTTCCAAGCCCAGGTTGCCGGCGCCGTCCTCGGTGAACGACTCCAACCGCAAGGCGGTGTATTCCAGCGAAATCTCCGGGCCGTACAACAACCTGTCCAATGCATAGGCCTTGCCGGCTGCGGCCATGGCCGTGAGTTCCCGGCCGTCGAAATCACCCCGCGCGGTTTCGTCAAACTGACCGAAGCGTATATGCCGGTCCAGGCCAAAGTCGTGATGCGCATACCCGGCCAGGCCTTCCACATACCAGTCTTCACCAAAAAACGTCCCGTACACGCCAGTGGTCCAGTGCTTGGCCTCATCAGCGCTGGCATAGGGGCCGTCCAGATTTAGGTTGCTCTCCCCATAGCCGGCGTACAGGCCGACCACGCTGGTCATGTCGATGCGATAATCCAGGCCGGCCACTGCGCCTTTGGCGTCCCAGCCATAGCCAGTCCGGTCGCACGCTTCGTCAAGACCTCCCTGACCGCCCACAAAACGGGCGAACAAGCCGCGTTTTTTTCCAGCGTCCGCAAACCTCAGCTCTTGCAGACGGCTACGCACGCCAGAGCGCAATACGCGGCCAGCGTTCAGACCCAAATCGGCAAAAGACTCATACGGTTCTGGATGCAGCGCGGCCAGGGCTTGCTGCACTGCCACTTCTGTGGCGGAAAAATCAATGGCAATAATGACGTCGCGCAGCTCGCCTTGCAGCTCTGCCACAGCTTCGCTGACCATGGAGTCCAGGTATTCGCCAGCGGCCTTTTGCCGGCTGTCGCACTCCAAAGCAAAATCTGCGTAACTGTTGCGGTCCACCTGCAGCTGCACGGCGCTGGGCAGGTAGTTCGCTGAAAAATCCAGCACCACCAGATTGGGAGTATCCACAGAGCCGAACTCGCCTGTTACGCCGCCCTGGGCCAGCAATACGTCCCAGCGCTGCTCATCCACATACAGGCCGTACTCTGGAGCGACAGACAAGGCCCCGCCTTGCAATTGCGCGGTTCCAGGCGCGCCCTCCACCGCCAGTACGTCGCTCTGTCCGTCCGGCGACAGGTCCACGGCCAGCTCGCCGTCCGGGGTGTGCACGTAGCCGCCGTTCACAGTTATCTGGCCCATGCCGTCATTGCCAGGAGCAATGAGGCTTTCGTTGGTGACTACGCCGTTGGCTGTTCCCCGCCCGGCCAGCACGCCGCTGTGCGCTACAAGGATTTCCGGCGCGGTCAAGGACTCTTGCAACAGAAGCGTCCCGCCAGACACCAGCGCCGACTGGGACACAGCCAGTTCTGCAGCCAAAGTCCAGGTCCCGGCGTCATACATGTCCATGAGTTCAAAATGCCGGATGTCCATGTCAAAAACGCCGGAGCCAGTCAACGAAAACAGGTCTGTGCCTGCGCCGGCGTCCACGTATCCATCCACCTCAGATTCGCCGCCCGCGGCAAACAAGTCATCGCCGCCGCCCAGATTCACGTCGCCACCCAGCAGTCCAAAGTTGCGGACAATCTCAGTGGTGTCAGTAGCGGAAAAGACGGAGAAGCCGGTGCTCTCCACAGAGCCGTTATTGATGAATTCAGCGTCCGACAGCCACAACCCCGCAGTCTCTGCGTGGCTGTTTTCGGCCTGAACCAGCACCTCGCCGGTGTTCGTAAACACAGCGTCATACAAGTACACGCCGTGGGCCCGGGCGGAGCCGTCGACACCGCTCGCAGCCTTCGCCGCGATGATCCCTGAATTCACCAATTCCAAGCCGCCGCCTGCAATAACGCCTACTGCCACGGCTTCGTCCTGTCCGGACACCGCTTCTGCGATGATGAAGCCCGAGTTTTCCACTTGGCCGCCGAACAAGGCGCCGACTCCATATGCGCTGGATGGCCCCTCTCCCTTGGCCAAAGCGCCTATGCTGCCCTGGTTGTCCAGCTGCAACTCGCCAAGTACAGCGACGCCGCCGGCGCGGGGATCAACAGGCTCAGTGGTCTCGGCCACAGCTATTATGTTGCCTGTGTTGTTTACTGTCAGGCCGGCCTCCCCCAATACGCCGCTGGCTGCAGCATAGTGGCTCTCTATAACGTTGGCTTCCACAAGGCCGGCGTTGTCCAGCCCCCCTTCCTGGGTAAAAGTCACTGCTGTCACGGTGGCTTCATACCCCTCGTCTTCCACTCTGTGTAGTGCTCCGACAGCCCCGTCTGCGTCTATGGTCAGGGTATAGCCCATGCTCTCCAGCTTGACCGCCATATCAAGGCCCGCCACTTCGGCGCCGGCTCCCACTGTGACTGTATTGCCGCCTTGCGCGGTCAACTCCCCGTTTACGCCAGACTCAGCAGACCAGTTGCCGGAGCCAGCCGGGGTTTCTTCCCAGGCGGCTGCAGTAATCGCTGTCGCCAACACGAACAACGCCAAGGTTGCCAAACGCAAAAATAGGGCCATGAAAAACCTCCGAAATTGGGATGTGTGCAGCAAAAAAAAGACAGTATTGAAAATGGAAATATTCTGCAACTGCGTCAGAGCGGTGTTAAGCGTAGAACCGTCGCGCGCAGAATACTCCCATGGCGGCCAAAATGCCCGCCAGCGCCAGGCTGGCCCATTGGCCAAGGGTAGGTATGCTTCTGTTGCTCTTTGCCTCCAGGTCTAGCAAAGCGCTGCCAGAGCCCACAGACGCTGCCAGAGTCTGCTCAGACGCCAAGTCTCCGCCTGAAAAGGTTACCTGATAGGTTCCAGACGACACGGGGATGGCGTAGCCGCCTGCGTCGCCAGTCACAGCATAATAGGTCCCGGAGTCCGGCGTCACTGTCACTCCGGCCATGCCTTCTCCGGAGTCGTAAAAGTTGTCCCCGTCCATATCGTCCCACACAGTGCCCACGATGAATGTATTGAAATGGTTTGCAGAGCTCGTGTCCGCCTCGCAGTAGTCCGCGCTTACGGCATAGGGCCCCACGTTGCTGGTTTCCGTCGCCGCCACTACCGCTATGCCCACGTTGGCGTAATTTTTTTCAGATGGCAGGGACATGAGGTTCATTCGGTGCCCACGGCCGTCCTGCATGCCGTTGTCTCCATAACCCCAATCAATATTGAAACCACAATGGGCGTACAGGCCATCCTGGGACTTGGCGAAGACCGAAAGTCCGTAGCTTTTATAATCGAAACCGGCTGCGTCGATGCGGTCCGCCTGGCCGTCGTGAGTCTGGTCGTCAGCAAAAATCATGTAGTTGGAATGGGCCAGGGCCGCTTCATACAGCCTGCGGTCAAAAGCCGCAGGGGGCTTGGCCTCGTAGGAATCGAACTCGCTACGCAACACGTCCAGGTCCACACTGAAAAACGACCTGGCGGAGGCGACATTCGCATCATCCTCTGTGGCGAGATACTCACCCTCGGCGGGCGGGTCTGACCTGGCCTGGTTCATCAGCCAGACCATCTGCTGCTCCATGCCGCTGGGGTGCGAGCCGTCAGCCGTCTTGTGCAAGGTCCATTCAGTTGAGGGCGCCAGAGCGGGCGGCGGCGCAATGCGCAAACCACCAGACTCCCGCGTCAAGGACGGGGGATCAGGCTCGGGCATGGACGCCGCATCACTCTGCGCCGGCCCACCCAACACGGTCAGCGCGCTCGCAAGCACAAATATGTAGACGATTTTCACCATTAGATACCCCTGTTATTGCCGCATTCCGCGATATCGTCGGACAAATACGGCTGCTACGGCCAAAGCCAGGACAATGGCCGCCCATTCGGACAACGTGGGAATGGACGTTGCATCCCATGGGGTGGGATACGCCCACAAACTCTCGCTCCAGGGTTTGGCCAGAAAGTTGCCGCCATTCTTGTAGTATCCGCCATCCCACACCTCAAAATGCAGATGCGGGCCGGTGGACTGGCCGGCGTCGCCCACCTCGGCGATCTTCTGGCCTTCTGTCACTGTGTCGCCTTGCGAAACAGTTATAGTTTCTTTCTTTAAATGATCATACCTGGTGAACATCAAGCCGTTGCCGCCTGTGTCGCTGTTGGAGTGCTCAATGACCACCACGTTGCCGCCGTCAAAGCACAGAAAGCCGTTGCCGCTGGTCCCGTCGCCCCAGTACGGACCAGATTCTGTGCACCGGCGATACCCGCTTGTTCCATCTGCTTCGGCGTAACTGGATGGGGATGGAGGCTGGCACTGGGCATCGTCAGAATCAGTCGTCGAGCATTTGTCGGCGTAGCCGTCAAACACCCACTTTACCGTGCCAGGCATGGAGGCGAGCACATTCACGCCAGCGTCCATCGCCGCCTGATTAACGGAAATGTCCGTGCCCTCGTGCCCGGAATACGTGGCGCTGCTGCTGGCGCCCGGCATATCCCGGCAGGCGTCGTCCGCCCAGCAGTCGGCTGTCGCGTCACTGTTCAGGTCCGTATAGTTGGTAATCGTGCAGTCGGCTCCTGGCGTACAATCCACAGGCCACCCCAAGGGCCCGGCCCAGGCGCTTACCGGCAGTAATATCACCACGCACACTATTGCCAAACCAAATCGTCCATACATGCCGGCCTCCTTTTGTTACAGGCGCACAAAGACACGAAACCTATCGGCAGTTTTGACCATTGCATTATCCTTATATCGTATATGCTGATTTTCAGCAAATAGAAAAAAAATGAAGTATCAAGCAGTCCTGAGAAATCGGCGCAAAAAAACGGCAATACCCGCCGCCAATGCAACAACAGTCCAGGACGACAGAGCAGGAATAGGCGCCGGCGAGCCGATAAAGTACTGCAGCCGGGGCTCTATGCCGTTTACCCGGCTGGGCGCGTTGAACGTCTCGTACGACAGGCTCAACATGACGCTGTTTTCTGGATGGTAGTAGTTGCTCTTGGCGTCGCAACTGCTTTGGCAGCCGGATGAGATAGACGCCCAATCCGCGCAGCTGGCCCGGCAGTTGACGCAGTCGTAGTATGAATACCCCTCGCTGCCGTAGGAATATTCATCGCAAAGGTTGGCAAAGGAGTGGCCCAACTCGTGCACGGCCATGACCGCGGTGTAAGAACCGCTGTACACCTGGCAATACGTGGAAGAGCTGCTGCCGGTGTAGTTGCCGTAGTCCCGCGAGCCGCCGCCAGAATATGTGCTGGCGCTGTCCACCACAATTATCTCGTCGTACTGGTGGCCAGAAGCGGCGGCGGCGCTGAGCACTGCCGAGCTGTTGCAACACATCAGCCGATCAATGCCGTAGCAATTGGCCTCGCAGCTCAGATCAGCCGTGTTTTCATACGCGTGTATGGCTATGCCGCCTGCATAATCCGAAAAAGGCGCCGTCTGCAACAGTTGCGTTTCTATGGACTCCGCCCTGCTGCGAAAGCTGGACATCTGCCCTGCGCTGTAGCCGCTGGCAATGATGAGGATGTGCAGCTTGCCCTTTTCAGCAGGCGCCGGCAGGACGCTCCGGAGCCTCTGCTCTTGGGAAGGCGGAGCCGGCAGCGGAGCCAGAACAGACTTTTGCTTTGCTCTTGCTTCAGAACGGACGCGCACCGCCGCAGCGCCTTCATGATACGGCATCACCACTGCTGCGTCCGGCTGCTCTTTATACACCACGGGAGGTTCAGCGTCAGGAGCTGCGCCGGGCTGTTGCATAGGAACTTGAACAGCCGGTAAAAAATGCAAGGGCGCAGCAAACAGAACAACGCCAGCCGAATGAAGCAGCTCTACGACATATTGGTGAGATTGCGGGGAACGGGCTTGAAGCGACGGGCGTTGCAGAGGAGCATTGCCCGCCACAACATCCGCATGGCGAATAACTGGCGCTCCTTTTACCAGCGCCGCCTCCAGCACCACTACAGCGCCCGGCAGCTCGCCAGCCAGGGCGCAGAGCGGCGCCGCGGCGCACCACGCCATAACCACAGCCGACGCCAGTAGATGCGCCATTTCTCGCTCCCTTTTCCGAACAGGCCAATTACTCGCCGCCTTCCAGCAGCAATTGAAGAATGGATTTCTCTTCAGAAACGTTAAGTTCTTTCAATCTGTTGCGCAGCTGGCTAAGCTCCTCTTCCTTCACTTTTATTTGAGTAAGAATATCCGTCACCTCGCTGGTTTTTTGCAACCGCTCTTCCATAATGGGTTCAAAAAAGCCGCGCATGCGCTGCAGATACTGCTCCCTCTCTTCGCCGGACATGTGCTCAATGACCGAGATGTTCACGGCGATGCAGACAACGTCCCCCATGGCCGTCACTGTGGCGGACCGCTGCTTGCCCTCCATGGCCCCTATCTCGCCGATTATTTCACCAGGGCCCTGCATGGTGCACAGCGTGGCCCGGCCTTTGGTCACCCGCACTGCGCCTTTCATCAGCAGGTACACCCATTTGCCAAAGGTCCCTTCCTGGATGAGCACCTCGTCCGCCTTGAAGCGCTCAATGCGCACCAGCTTGCCGCTGTAGAGCATCTTGCGGATTTCATTTTCAGAAAACATGGAGAACGGCGGCAGTTTATGCAGCAGTTCAATGATGAGCTTGTTGGTGTAAACGGGTTGCCTCTCTGTCATGGCGCTCCTCCGCTATACTATCATATGCTCTGGCCAGCGAGTCTGCAACCGCCGCCACTTATCCAGTACATCTATACGCCATCGTTCTCTTGGGCGGGCGAAAGGCCCGGCCCTGCACTACCGGCGGAGTTGCCCGGGGAAAATGGCGGTGTACGGTTTGCTGACACGTTCGGAACAGCTTCCCGATGCGGCGAGAAGTTTACGGCAATGCGATACTTTACGTCACAGAGTAGGGGCGGCCCTTGCGGTAGCCCGCCTTACCTTCTTCGGTATCTTGTAAAAATCATTCTTTCATTTGAACGTTATTATGCATGGGCATGATGCTGGAGCCCTGGCTATTGCGCCATCTGCAGCTTGAGTTTCTGCAAACGATCATATGACTGCCGCAAGCGGCCTACTGTCAGCTCCCCACTGTCCACAGCTCGCAGCATCGCTTCCCGGACCCGGCGGGCTGCTTGCGGATCCCAGGCCAGGTTGTTGCCGACGAGCACCACGTCCACCCCGGCTCGCACAGCCAGAACCACGGCCTCGTCAAAGCCGTATTCGTCAGTAATGGCTTGCATCTGCATATCGTCAGAAATCACTGGCCCGTCATATCTTAGTTTGCCGCGCAACAGGCCGTTGACCGTTCCCTCGGACAGGGTGGCCGGCCGCTCCTTGTCCAGGCGGGCGTTGAACAGGTGGCCGGTCATCACGGCGTCGGCCAGGCCGCGGGATATGAGCTGTGCGTAAGGGATGAGTTCCTTTTCAGACCACGTGTCCGTCACGTCGGTAACGCCCAGGTGGGAGTCCGCCCCGGCGCTGCCGTGGCCAGGAAAATGCTTCAAACAGCTGAGCACGCCAGCGTCATGCAGCCCGTGCACATAGGCCGCCGCAAACTCTGCAACCACGCCGGGGTTTTGGGAAAAGCTGCGGCCTATGGCGCCAATGGCCGGGCTTTCTGGATTCACGTTCACGTCCACCACTGGCGCCAGGTTCATGGTCACGCCCATGCGGGCCAGCTCCTGGCCTATGCGCCGGGCGGCGTGTCTGGTGAATATCTTGCCGCGCCTTGCCAGCTGCTCGGCCGAGTAGGTTTCCTCAAACCCGGCGGCAGGTTTAAGCCGCGCCACCCGGCCGCCCTCCTGGTCTACGGCGATGAGCAGAGGATAACGGGACGCCTGCTGCAAGGCCTCTGTCAGAGCCTGCAGCTGCTCCGGGCTGGCGATGTTCCGGCCCCGGGTTTTTGAGAGTACGTCATAATCGAACAACACCACGCCGCCCACAAGGCCGGCTTTGATGTCGTCCAGCAGCGGACCAGCGTCTGTTGCGGCCTGGCCCCGGAAGCCGCACATGACCATCTGGCCGGCCATGACCTCAGGAGTTGGATCGTCAGGCAGTTCACTGGCCAACGCTGGGGCGGCCGTGACAAGTACAAGGACAGCCATTACACGCCATAGAAAATTTCGCATGGAGGGTAACTAGCAAAAAACCCCGCAGAGTTAAAGCGAAGAATCGCACCAGAATCCACCGCCTGGCTGCGCTGGCTAGGCAACCCGGCTACAGGTCAGCACGCGCACGATTCAGCACATCAATACGTCATAGTGCAGGGGCGAGCATAGCAACCGCCCGCCGTGATTGGGATTGCGATTTACCGTTGAGCCCTTCACCCGGCGCGCCCAGGAGTGACTCTGCCCCTCACGCCTGCACCTTTACCGCCACCAGAGTCACGTCGTCTTCTTGCAGGCCGCCGCCTCGAAAGGCTGTGGCCTCCTCTGCCACGGCGTCCACTATCTCTGCGGCGCTTTTGTTTGCGTGGCGGCGCACCACGTCCTGCATCCTGGTCCGGCCAAACATTTCCCCGGCTGGGCTAAATGTTTCCCACACCCCGTCTGTGGCGATGACCAGCACGTCCCCTGGCTGAATATCATGGGAATACTCGGCATAGGAAAATTCCCTTTGCACGCCCAGAGCCAAGCTGCGGCCTTTCATATCCAAAAACGCGTCCTGCGAGGGCCGGTACAGCAGCGCAGGGCCGTGCCCGGCGTCCACGTAGCGGATTTCTCCTGCCGCCGGGTCCACCACGCAGAAAAACATGGTCATGAACTGCCCGCTGCCGTAAACGTCCCGGGCCAGTTGCCAGTTCACGTCCTGGGCCACTGCGGCAATGCCCCCAGGCTGCAGAGCCCGTTGCCGCAAAAAGGCCCGGCCCGTCGTCATCAGCAGGGCCGCTCCCACGCCGTGGCCGGTAACGTCCGCCACCACCACGCCCAGCCTGCGGGCTGGTTTGCCGCCGGTCTTCACCTCTTCGCTGGTTCCGGCGAGGTCAAGATAGTCGTAATAATCGCCGCCGGTCTCATCGCTGTAGATGGCCCGGCCGGCCACGTCCAACCCTTGCACCTTTGGCGCAGCCTTAGGCAGCAGGTTTTCCTGCACCTGCCGGGCCACGTTCATGCCCTCCATGAGCCGCAGCCGGTCCCGCAAGCCGTCGATCATGGCGTTGGTGTACCCGGCTATGTAACCGAATTCGTCACTGGTCAACACTGGAGCGTACACATCCAGGTCGCCCCGGCTTACCCGGTCCAGCACGTCGCTCTGCCAGTCAAACAGCAGCTTCAAATTGCCAGAGTAGATAAAAAGCAGGTTAATGGTCAGGGCCAGAAGCACAGCCATGACGAAAATGACCTCCCACATAACAGCCCACATCAGCTCCTCGGCTGCAGCAGCAGTTATGTCGCGGTTCATCAGCCAGTGGATGTCTTTGACAATGACCATGATAAGGATAATGCTCACCAACACGGCTACAGCGCTGGCCAGCAGGAAGAGCCGCCGGCTCAGAGAATGCATGCTTTTACGGGGTATGCGCAGTTCTGGGCTCATATCCGGGGGATGGCGCAGCAGCTCCCGTTGCCGGCGCAGGGACAGCTCTGCAGCAACAAATACGCCCAGGGCGATAAAGCCGATGAACAGCTTCAACCCGCTGCCAATGATGGGGAAACCGAGAAAAATGCTGTTGCCTGCAGCTGTGAGCAACCCCACGCCGGCAAAGACGCCGAAATCAGCCCAGAACTGCAGCCGGGGCTGCTCTTGCGGCGGCGCCTTGCAAAGCCGCCGGTTCAGGAAAAACGTTCGCAACGCACACCCCGCCGCCAGCGGCGCAGCAGTGATGAGCAGCAGCTTCCAAACTGGAAGCCCTTCCAAAAAGGGTCAGACCTGGCCGCCGTACACAGTCAGGATGACGGCGGCGGCAAAGTATAATACTGGGGCGCGCATGGTTTCTCCTCTGGCCAAGCGGCGCTATGCCGCAGACCCCCCCAATTGTAGTATACTTCTTGCCTTGCCGGCAAGAAGATTAACGATTTCCTTTCACCCGGCGCCGCCTTCTGCTATACCCCGCTCATGCATAGCGAACATACACAGCGTGTCGGCTGGGCCGGGGTGGAGCTTCCTGCGCCGGCAGGATGGGAGGTTTCTGTGCTGCAGCCGGATTTTTTGCTGCTGGCCGGGCCTGACGGGCCGGCGCTGGAGCTTAAAACCTTTCCGGCAGGAAAAAAATTCTCGCTGGACAAGAGCTTGCGCCGCGCCGGCAAACATTTTCGCATTCTGGAGTCACCCGCGCCTGACCCCTGGCCGGTCCATTGGCAAAACGCGCTGGCAAGCCTGAAAGAACGCGGACTGTCCGCCCGGTTGTTTACCTGGACAGACCCTGTTTCTGGTTCGCAAAAGCCTGGCGGCCCCGGGGCCATGGTCCACTGCCGGCAGTGCAGCAGAGCCATACTGCTACGCTTTACCCCCCAGAACCACCAAGAAAACGACGCCCAATGCGCCGCGGCTCTGGCTGGCCTGACAGACCACGACCCGCAGAACCCGGACCGGCCGGCCCGAATCAGCGTTTTTGACATCGAATCCCGGCCCCTGCCCGGCCTGAATCTGGCCAAGGGCCTGTTCAATCCCGGGGCCTTCCACATAGAACTGCGGGACAAAACCACCCGGATGATTCTGGACCGGCTGGGCCCGGCCGACGTGCTGCTGCGGGACGCAGGCTTGCAGGAATTCGCCCGCCGGGTGTTGCCCGCCAAGCGATTGGATTCCCCCTTTGTTCCGGAAGATATTACCTCCAGCGCCGGCGAAGCCCTGGAATGGGATTGCAGCCTGGCCCGGTCTCCGCTGCAGAAGCTGGCGGCCCGCACACCCGGAACCGCCCTGCGCAAGGAGCGCTGGCTGCGGTTGCGCATATGGACGCTGCCGGCGGCCAACCGTATACTGGCCCTGCAAATCCGGTCTGGCCAGAGGCTGGACCATGACCTTTTTACCCAACTATGCCGCGACTATGTCATTATTCCGCAAGAAAAAAGCACAGCCTGAGCCTGGTTTTACCCGGGATAAAGCTCTGGCCCTGACGCCTGCTCCCAACCCTGAAGTCACCGAAGAAACTGGGAACGAGGGGCCCCTGCGCCTGGTCTACCAGGTGCGCTTCACCCCCTGGTACGGGCGCTTGGCTGGCCGCCTGGGAGCCTGGGACAACCGACCCATGACAAAGCGGCTGGAACTGGACGAAATGGGCGCCGCGGTCTGGCGGCTCATTGACGGAAAGCACACGGTGCAGGATATCATCAGCCGCGTAGCCACAGACTACAGCCTGCTGGACCGGGAAGCCGAAGCCTCTGTGACCGCGTTTTTGCGCGAGCTGGGAAAACGCTCGCTGGTGGCCATGCGGTAATAAGCAGCCAGCTTGCCAGCCGGGGGCAAAGCGTCTACTTTTCGCAACAGGAGGCAGCACTATGCGACAACACCTGCTCGGAATGATGGCGGCCACAGCCTTTCTGGCCTTGGGCGCGGCCGCGGCGCCGGCCCAAGACCTGGCCATAGAAGCCATAACCCTGGAAACTGCCGGCGAGGCCGAAGTATTCTGCATCGACTTCAACGGAGAATACATCCCGGAGCCCACTGGCCTGGAACAGGGGAATTTGAGGATATTCTTTGACGTGTGGGGACTGAACGCGCGCCCAACCGTGGCTGCGCCAGCCGCTGTGGGCGCTTTGGTGCAGAAGGTGCGCACCAGCTATGAACCAGCACAGCAAAAGTTCAGAGCAGTGCTGGACCTTGCCGGGGAGCACGACTACCGAGTGGAGCAAACGTATTTTAAGGAAACAGACCGCTATTGCCTGAGCGTCAGACAGCGTGGGCCTGGAGCTGGGCAGGCCGGGTGACGTTCTCGCCGTTGGGGGCGATGTACCAAGGCAGCCGCTCGCGTAACTGCAAATCCAGCGTCTGGTGGCAACACAGCGGGGCGTTGCTGCGGTTGTTGCAGTAGTGTTGGATCATGTACTGAGTTTTGCAGTCTTTCACGTCCCTGTTGGCCCGATGAAACGCACACGCGTCCGTATGGTTGCACCTGCTGTTCATGTGTCTGCTCCTTAGATTTTCTCCGTGTAGTATACATGCCAGGGTCTGTATATGGCTCTAGACTTACTTTAAACAAAAGCTTGATATCTGGGAGAACCGGCCTTGTCAAGCATGCAGGCAGCCCTAAATTCACCGCCTGGCGGCGCTGGCCAGACGGTGGGGTCTGGGCGTGCCCTGATCCACCATCAAAAAAACAAAAAAACTCGTTGTGTACGGAAAACCAAACAGATAGAATGCGTTTGCAAACACAAATCTATCACCAACGAGGCGTCGCCGCCATGCTCAATGGAGCATCACAGCGGGCGACCGCAAGGGTCGCCCCTACACTATGACCTGTCAGCTACCACCGGCAAAGCCGGTGGCTTGAAAAACATGGAACCGCTCAAAGCG
>CAYTSA010000029.1:0-37730 GCA_964440345.1 uncultured Desulfovibrionaceae bacterium
ATCCCGCTATCATTGATGATTCTAATGAAAGCGGGCGTCAGCTACGAAATTCCTGATATAGTTCTCCACGCCCCCCTTCCTCTCTTCACGGCCGAGTTTGCCTGAACATGGCAGGCTCGGCCTTTTCACGCATCACGCCAACTCAGGCAACAACGCTACAGACATCCGCTTCTGTCCATCGAGTAAATGATAGTACTGATCGTCCGTCATTGTCACATTCGCATGACCAGCCCTCTGCGAAACAGCAACGATATCAGTGCGTTTTCGATGTCTCTTTCTTGCTCATTAGCTTCTTGAAGAATTCCATCAAGAAAGGTCGCTTTGGTTCTGCATTGTTGCAGGAGATAGTCGCCAAGTCGTGGACCATTTTGAAACCTGTTGGCCATGCTTATTTCTCCGGTATTTCTGAGATATTAAATTTAAATTCAAATGGTTGTTGTGTAAAACAGCGTTTTCCCCGAGCAGAGGTCTTATTACTGCGGGTGCTCCAAAAAAACTTGCCAGCGTAGCAGATGCTACTATATATGTTGCAGAAAAGGAGTGCATAATGCCAAACACGCTCCCCACACACCACGAAGGGGCGCGGCTGGTTGACCTGCATGATCCAGAGACGCGCAAAAGCCTTGCCAAGCAGCTTGCCAGACTTTTTGACCTCTGGGGATTGAGCGGGCGGGAACAGGCAGCCGTGCTCGGATTGGCAGAGGACAACCGCTCCACCCTGGCCCGGTATCGCAAGGGCGCGCCACTGGCCGACAACCGCGACCTCCTGGAGCGCGCCGGACATCTGCTGGCCATCCATGCCAACCTGCGTCTGTTGTTTCCGCAGAATCGCGAGCTGGCCTATGGCTGGATGCGCGCCCAGAATCGCAGGCTCGGCGCCAGGCCTGTGGACATCGCCCGAGAACGCGGCTTTGAGGGACTGCTTGCCCTGCGGCGCTATCTCGACTTCGAGCGAGGGCGTTAGAGCTTTTTAACCTTGAAAAGGTTTAGAAGCTCTTATGCATTTCACTGAAACAATTGGAAATAGTTTTAGTGGGGAGCCTTGTTTCAAGGCGAAAATGCGCTAGGCCCTCATGAAGGATACATTCGCCGCTCTGTGCTCCAGCACGCTGCTGTTTGAGGGCGACCTGCTGCGCAACATCAAGTCCATTCGCGTCTCCCAGGATCTCTTTGATGACTTGGCGGACAACGATTACGACCAGTCCACGGCCGTGACGGCAACTGCCCTGGGCAAGGATGCCGCGCAGGAGCCCTGCATCACACGCCCCTTTGATTATGGTTCAGTGATCATCTACAGCTTTGATGCCGCACCCTGGCAGGAGACGCGCTTTTCAGACGGCCGGCGCTACGGTGTCTGGTATGGCAGTCTCGAGCTTGAAACCACGGTGTATGAGACGGTTTTTCACTGGCGCCGTTTCATCATGGACTCGTTCCCCGACCATGGAAAAGAAATTATCGGCGAGCGCCGTGTCTTCCGCGCGGGGTGCGATGCGCTGTTGATAGACTTGCGGGGGAAAGAGGCGGCCTTTCCAGAACTTCGCTCCAGGACCGATTACGGCTTTTGCCAGCGGCTTGGCTCCTGGCTCGTGGAGCAGGGGCAGAACGGGGTGCTGGTGCATTCCGCTCGTTGTGAGGGGGTGAATGGAGCCATCTTCCGTAAGGAGCGGCTCTCGAACGTGCGTGACCACTGCTTTCTCACGTACCGCACAGTGCCGGGCGAGGACAGTGTGACTGTGGAGCGCAAACCCGGTCTGCCCTGGCTGCACATTCGGCCGAGCACCTTGGCGTGATCCTCGGGACAATGCGTTGCGGAACAGCGCTTTCGTCACCAGTGCTTGCCTACCGCTCCGCCCAACGAATCCGCCCTACTTTTGTACCAGAAACAGCCATTTTTTGGAGGGTGAAGTTCATGATGATCTAATGAAATCAGGATATTATGTCAGAGCCGCCAGAATGGCTTCAGGGGGTCGAAGGTTTACATCCTTTTATCCCAACCACTTTTACAAGAATCAAGGGCTGCGGGCGACCACAAGGGTCGCCCCTACACTACGTGGATGTGTTGCCAGCCAGGTTGAACAGCTTTGGTTGGCGGATGCGGGCTCTGCTGTAGTGTCGTCCAGTATGCAGTGTAACGGGTTGTGGTAATTTAAAATTTTTCGCTTCAGCCTTGCTTGCTGCGTGTATTTTTCAAACTCGCAACGAAAGTTATGTAGAGACACATCTTAAGGGTTATCTACACACTCCAGCCAATGCCCCACTGTCACGCCCGCCGGCGCTGTGGCGGTCAGCTGCAGCACACAGCCAGAGCAGCCCGTGACGAGCACGTCGCCGGTTCTTGGTTGCAGCTTGTTCCATACGGATTGCGCCACTTTCACCGACAGTTCCGGCGCGGCCAGTTGCATCACCCCGCCCAGGCCGCAGCATTGCTTGTCCGTCCAGCCGGCGAGGCGAGAGCCGAGCATGCGCTGCAGCATTGTGCGCTCCTGGCCGGAGCCCGCGCCGTGGCAGGGGGCGTGGTAGAAGACGCGGTCCGGCGCAGGGCCGGACTCCGTGAACGTTGTTTCTCCCAGTACCTGGGGCAGGGACCGGGTTGCGTTCAGCCACTCTTCCGTTTCGCCGGGCTTCCAGTCCAGGAATTGCGAGGCCGGGTAGGCCCGCAGGCCGCAGCGGCACGTGGCGCAAAAGGTGAAGATCAGCGGCTGGCCGGCCGCGCGCCAGGCCTGCTGGTTGTGGCGCTGCAGCCGCTTCTGGTCCTCCACCGCGCCGGCGTGTCCCAGAGTGCAGCCGCAGCAGGAAAAGCCGGGGGTGTCGGATAGTTTTGCGCCTAGGTTTTGCAGCATTGCCGTGGTCTTGCGCGTCCACTCCGTGCGCAGGCGCGCGGCCAGGCAGCCCGGAAAAATGACGGCTTTTTGTCCGGCCAGGGGCTTGTCCCAGCCCGCTGCCTGCAGCCATGGAGAAATTCTATTTTTGGGCAGCATGGCCTTGAGCCTGGCCAGATGGTCCGCCCCCGCGCCGCCGGGCAAGCGCTTTGGAGCCAGTTTGGCCAGGGTTGCCATGGCCGGCCAGAGCACGCCGCTTTGTTGTATCCAGGTCTTCCACAGCCATTGCTGCATGTCCGGGTGGGCGGCGCGCATGGCAGCCGCGGCGTCCGGCCCGCAGAGTCCCTGAGGGCAGGCCTTTTCGCATTTGCCGCAGCTGACGCAGAGCGCGGCCACGTCTTTGGCTCTGCGGCCGGACAGCTCCTCCGGGCGCGCTTGCAGCCGGCTGGCCAGCATGTGTTTCGCTTTGGGGCTCAGCTCCTCGCGCTGGGTGACTGTGAACAGGGGGCAGACGTCCAGGCAGGTCCCGCACTGGATACATTCTTTGGTCTTCTCTCCGGCGTGGGACGTGGTCATCAGTATGCCTTGCCTGGGTTCATGATGTTATGCGGATCAAAGACAGCTTTGACCTGGGCCATGAGCCGCCGCTCGGCCGGGCTCAGCTGCAGGTCCAGATACTTGGCCTTGGCGCAGCCCACGCCGTGTTCGCCGGACATGGACCCGCGCAGCTCTATGACTTTGTGCAACAGTTCTTCCTTGGCCTGGCTGGCGCGCTGCGCCTGCTCCGGTTTCTCGGCGTCATACATGATGTTCACGTGCAAATTGCCGTCGCCCAGATGGCCGAAAACGGTAATTGCCAGGTGTAGCTGTTGTTCGAGCTTTTCTATGAACGCCGCGGCTTCGCCGGCCTTGCTGCGGGGCAGGGTGACGTCGTCGCTCAGCTTGTGCGGCCCCAGCTGGAAACCAGCCGGACTGACAGCCCGCCGGATGTCCCACAGGGGCGTTTCGGCCTCCGGCCCAGCGCCTGATGCTGTGTAAACAGGGCCGGTATTCTTTACGACAGCCTTCAGGCCGGCCAGGTCGGCACGCACAGCCTGTGCCGAGCCGTCCACCATGAAGAGCAGAGCAGCCTGTGTTTCCGGCGGCCAGGGCAGGTCCCTATGCATGGCCAGGCAGCGCATGACTGTGGGGTTCATGAACTCCATGGCTGTAGGCAGCAGCCCCTGGTCCAGCACCCGGGCGGCGGCGTCCAGCGCGGCCTTAGCCGTGGCGTAGCAGGCCAACAGCGACGCTGTGGCCTCGGGTCTGGGCAGCAGCTTCAGGGTAATGTCGGTGATGACGCCCAGCGTGCCTTCGCTGCCAACGAAAAGGCGGGTCAGGTCCAGGCCGACCACGTTTTTGTGGGTGCGTCCTCCAAAGGAGACCTCCTCGCCGCCCGGCAGCACGGCGGTGAGGCCCAGCACGAAGTCCCGGGTAACGCCGTACTTCACGGCGCGCATGCCGCCGGCGCACATGGCCACGTTGCCGCCTATGGTGGAAATGTTCTGGCTGGCCGGGTCCGGGGGGTAGAACATGTTCTGCGCTTCGACCGCGGCCTGCAGGTCGCTGGTGACCACCCCGGGCTCTGTAACGGCTATGAAGTCTTCACGATTGATTTCGAGGATGTGATTCAGCTTTAGTGTGGAGAGGACCACGCCGTGCTGGTCCGGGATGCAGCCGCCGGCCATGTTGGTGCCGCGGGCGCGGGTGTAGACTGGCATGCGCTCCTGGTGCGCCCAGGCCATGAATGCGGCAATCTGCCTGCGTTCTGTGGGCCGGACCACGGCCAGGGGCTGAGCGAACTCCCGGCTGGCGTCTGCGCCAAAGACCAGGGTCTGCTCGGGCTCCAGCAGGCAGTCCTCGCCCGGGAAAAGGTTTTTGAGAAAGGCTGCTTGGTCGCGGGTGAGTGAGCGCATGGCGTGCTCCCGGCCGAAACTCAGCGGCGGCGGGAGAGCTCGCGCTCCATGTCCCGGTCCTGGGCCCGGCGCTTGAGGGTTTCGCGTTGATCGAATAGTTTTTTGCCCTTGGCCAGGGCAATTTCCAGTTTTACTTTGCCATTCTTGAAATACATCTTGACAGGAACAACGGTCAAACCTTTTTGCTCGATCTTGTTCATGAGCAGCTTGATTTCCTGGGCGTGGAGCAGCAGCTTGCGGTCGCGGTCCGGGTCGTGTCCCCCGTGGCCCACGGGTCCGGCGTTTTCATAGGGAGAGATGTGCACGCCCACCAGCCAGGCCTCGCCCTTGCGAATGGTTACGTAGCCGTCTTTGAAGGAGACGCGTCCCTCGCGCAGGCTTTTCACTTCTGAGCCTTGCAGGGCCATGCCGGCTTCGAAGAACTCCAGCAGCTCGTAGTAGCGCCGGGCCTTTTTGTTTTGTCCTATGAGTTTTGCCGCAGACATAAGGTCAAACGTCTTCCGCCATTAGATCGTCGCTGTCAAGCAGCGAGGAGAAGAACGTTAACTCCTCCGGGAAGCGCTTAAAGATGGATTCCTTGACCAGCCGGTTGATGCGCGAAACCGTGGTGGTGTCGATGACGTTTGTCATCAGTTGCTTGCAGTCCTCCATGGTGGTCTGGCGGATGACGTGTTTGATGCCGGGAATGGCCTGCGGCGTGATAGATATGGCGTCTATCTGCATGCCCATCAAGATAGGAATGCAGTAGGGGTCTGAGGCCACCTCGCCGCAGACCGAGACTTCGATGCCTGCCTCGTGGGCTGCGTCCACCACGTGCTTGATGGAGCGGACCACAGAAGGGTGCAGCGGCTGGTACAGGTAGGAGACGTGCTTGTTGGTGCGGTCAATGCCTAGGGAGTACTGGATAAGGTCGTTGGTGCCTATGGAAAAGAAATCCACCTCGCGGGCTAGAAATTCGGCAATGGTGACGGCTGCGGGCAGTTCCACCATGATGCCCACGGGCATGTTCTCGTCAAAGGGCTGGCCCTCACGGTAGAGCTGGCGCTGGGCCTGGCGCAGTATGGCCTTGGCCTGGCGTATTTCGTTGAGCCCGGAGATCATGGGGAACATGAGCGATACATTGCCGCGGAAGCTGGCCCGCAGGATAGCCCTCAGCTGGCGCAAGAAAATATCTTTATTCTGCAGGCAAAAGCGTATGGCCCGCAGTCCCAGAGCCGGGTTGGGCTCTTCCAGGGGCTGTATAGAGCTCATGACTTTGTCTGCGCCTACGTCCAGGGTTCTGAAGACCACCTGGTGCGGAGCCATGATGGCGGCCATGTCGTCGTATTCTTCGGCCAGCTCGTCCTCTCCGGGCATATCGTTGCGGGTAATGAAGGCGTACTCGGTGCGGAACAGGCCGATGCCTTCGGCGCCGCTGTCCCGGGCGGAAGTGACTTCCTCAAACAACTCTATGTTGGCCAGCACCTTGATCTGGTAGCCGTCAATGGTCTCCCCTGGCAGGTGGCAGGAGCGCAAAATGGTTTGCTGGTAGTTTTCGAACTGGTACTTCAGGTCGCTGAAGTAGGCCAGCTCGTCCTCGTCCGGGTCAGCGAAGATGCGGCCTTTAAGGCCGTCGATGACCACCAGGTCGCCGTCGTTGATTTTTTCTTCCAGGCTGGTGACGCCTACCAGGGCAGGGATGCGCATGGACCGGGCCAGGATGCCAGTGTGGGAGGTCTTGCCGCCCATGGCGGTGGCAAAGGACATGATTTTGGTCGGCTCAATGCCTATGGTGTCGGCCGGGGTCAAGTCGTGGGCCATGAGCACCACACGGCCCTTGATGGATTCTACGTTCAGTTCCCTGTTCTGTCCCAGCAACAGGGATTGAATGCGCTGGGCCACCACGCGCACGTCCTGAATGCGCTCCCGGATGTAAGGGTCTTCTATGGCGGCAAAGGCTTGCTCCACCTCAGCCACGGCTTTTTCCAAGGCCCACTCGGCAGTGATGCCCATTTCAGATACTTTGGCCCGGGCCGAGCCCAGCAGCTTTGGATCTCGGCTGATCATCAGGTGCGAGTTGATGATGGCGGCGTGGTCCTTAAGCGCCGCCGGTATCTTGTCCCGGGCTTCTTGGAGCAGTGTTCGGGACTGGGCAAAGGCGTCGTCGAGCCGTGTCAGTTCTGTCTCCACCTCATGCTCCGCCACAGCGTGGCGCGGAATAAGGTGGAAATGTCTGCGATTCATGAAGAATGCACGACCGATGGAAATACCGGCAGAAACCGGGATGCCTTTGAGGATGACGCGAGCCACTTCAGGTCCAGTGTTTGAGGGTTACGTACTTTCGCCGCACCGGGATTTGAAAAACTGTTCCAGGTGGTCCAGGGCTTCGCCAGCGTCGTTGCCGGCGGCTTTAAGCGTCAAGCCACAGCCCTGCCCGGCGGCCAAAGAGAGTATGTCAAGAATGGACTTGGCGTCCACCTCTTGTTCCTCTGCCTGCAGGTATATGGAAGCACTGAATTTCTGGGCTTCCTGCGCCAGTTTGGCGGCTGGGCGGGCGTGCAGCCCCTGTTCATTGAGCACACACACTTGCCGCACCAGGCAATGGCCGTTGTGAGTTTCGTTCGCCTCCATGTGTCCCCGCTCGTTTTTCAGTCGTTTCTTTGTTTACAGGAAAAAGCCATTGCGGTCACCCACCCGCGATAGCGCTCCAGGCAGACTGTAGCCAGGGAAAGGCGGCGTACGCCCCGAGCAACAGAGCAACCACGATTTCCCGGGACACCAGGGTTCTGGATACCAGCCAGGCTGCGGAGGCCAGAGCGGCTGCAGCCATGGCCCATTGCCAGGGCTGGAACTGACCGGGCCAGGCCAGGTATAAAAAGGCTGTCATTACCAGGGCGTTCACCATTTTCAGCCGTCTGCCCCAGTTTATCAAATCCCAGCGTTTAAGCTGCTTGAGCATCTTCAGTCCGTTTTTCAGCCCGGCGACAAAAGTCCACAGCTTGAAACACTGCAGCACAACAAACCAGCCTATACCCCAGGCCAGGGCCCAGTCTGGCCGGTCGGCGGCCAGCAGGCAACTGGCCACAAGGGACCAGAAAGTAAGCAAGCTGCCGCCGAAAACAGAATCACCGATGGCGGAAAGCGTATACACAGTGGTGTTGGTCACATTACGCAGCATTTGCTCCGGAAAACGGCCGGCGGCGATGTCTTTTTCCAGGGAAAGGAAAATGCCCGCCAGGGCCGGGGTCCAAAAGAAATGGCAGTTGTAATGCTTCAGATACCGTTTTCTGGCCCGGCGCAGGGCCTTGTGTGAAGGATAGACTGCCCGCAGCCCCGGCTCAAGGATGAACACAAGTCCCACGTTCTGCATCCCGCGTGTATTAAAGGCGGCGCCCACCAGGTAGGTCCTGATGAAACACTGCAACAGCGTAGCCAGGCCTAGCTTCGGACTGCTGCTCATTGCTGGTCCTCAGGCCCGGTTTTGCGGCGCAGGCGCTGCATGTGTTCGTACACTGCCTTGGCCGTCCAGCCTGGGGCGCGTTCGCTGACGCGGCGGGCCGTTTCCTTGGGCTTGCCCCCGCGTGTTTGTTCGTCGTGGATAACGGCCTCCAGCTCAGTGGCGGACATGGCGCCGGATTCCTCTTCCGGGCCGATGACCAGGGTAATTTCGCCCAGAAGCGAGTCCAGCTGTTCTTGCATTCCCGGCGCTTGGTTCCAGCATCCTAAACGAGCATTTATAAACTCCTCGTGAGTCTTGGTCAATTCCCTGGCAATACAGAATTGCCGGGGGCCCAGAGCATCGTAGGCGGCCAGGAGAGTGTCCAGAACCCTGCTCTTGCGTTCGAACAGCACCAGTGTCGCCCCGGTGTGTTTGTGGCGCTCCAGTGTCTTGCACCGCTCATTATGCTTGCGCGGTAAAAATCCCAAAAACGTGAAGGGGTGCGGCGGCAGGCCGGCGCAAGCCAGGGCCGCCAAAATAGCCGAAGGACCCGGAGCAGGCCGTACATCCAGGCCGGCTTTGCGGCAGGCGGCCGTCAGCCGGTAGCCCGGATCGGAAACCAGGGGCGTGCCGGCGTCAGAAACCAGGGCTATGGCGGCGCCATCAGCAAGGCGCTGCAGAATGTCTGGCGTCCGGGCCTGTTCATTATGGTCGTGAAAGCTCTCCAGCCGGCTCCGGGCGGCGACGCCCAGCTTCTGCAGCAGCAAGCCGGTGCGCCGGGTGTCCTCGGCCAGTATGGCGTCCGCCTGCTCCAGCACACGGCGACCGCGGGGCGGCATGTCTTCAATGTTGCCCAGGGGCGTGGCCACAAGCCAAAGGCCGGGCGCGAGCGTTTCCAGATGTGCTGCGTCAACCATGAGGCTTCCATAGCCTAAGCCTGCCCCGGCGGCAAATGTTCTGCTGTTCTGGGATTTCTGGACAATCCGGCGGCGCGGCGTGTACGAATTGGGACATGAATGAACGCCGGAGCAGAGACATGGAACGCCGAGATGCTGGATGATTTCATGGAGGGACTGGCCGGGCTGCACTATGCGCCCTGGCTGCAGGCGCTGCTGGCGGCCCTGGCCACGTATATACTTGAAGACCCGGCCACTGTGGGGAGCGCTTTTTTGGTGGGGCAGGAGAAAATGGCCTACTGGCCGGCGTTGCTGGGGTTGTGCTTTGGCGTCTGCACCGGGGACTTGGGCCTGTATGCGCTGGGCCGTTTTGCCGGGCGGCGGGTTCTGCCGGCCAGGCTGCTCGCAGACCCCAGGCTGCTTCAGGCTGAGTCCTGGTTTGGCCGCAACGTATTTTTTGCCATGGCCGCGTCGCGCATGATCCCGGGAATGCGGTTGCCGGCCTATACAGCGGCGGGGCTGCTGCGGGTGGATTTTCGGATGTTCTTCGCCGCAGACGTGGCTTTGTCGGTCCTCTGGACCTGGGCGCTCTTCACTATGGCGCTGCATTTGGGCGAAGCGGCGCTTAGCCTGGCCGGGGAGTGGCGCTGGCCGCTGGCGGCGGGACTGGTTGCTCTGGCGGCGCTGGCCCAGTGGCTGCTGGGCCGGCGCATGCGAAGACGCAGTCGAGAAGAGTTGGGACCAAGCGCAGGACAAGAGCCGGCCTTTTCGCCATTTGAGCTGTGGCCCGGCTGGCTGTTTTATACGCCGGTGTTCTGCTGGTGTTTGTTGCTGGGGGTGCGGCGCCGCAGTCTGACGGCTTTGACTGCGGCAAACCCGTCCATAGCCCACGGCGGGTTGATCATGGAGTCCAAGGCGCAGATATTTTCTTTGGCGGCGCAGGCTGGCCGGCCCCTGGTTTTGCCCTGGACGGTGTTCATCCCGCCGCCGCGGGGCAAGCTGTGGGCGGCCAGGGCGGCCATGCGCCAGGCCGGGCTGGGTTTTCCGCTGGTTGCCAAGCCGGACGTGGGACAGCGAGGGGCCGGGGTGCGCCCGGCGCAGACAGAAGAGGAGTTGGCCGACTATCTGGAAATGTATCCCGCCGGCGCGCCGCTTATGCTGCAGCAGAAAGCGCCGTACAAAAGGGAAGCCGGGGTGTTCTACTACCGGTTTCCCAGCTGGGAGAGGGGCAGGATTTTTTCTGTGACCCGCAAGCTGTTTCCTGCTGTTGTTGGCGACGGAGAAACGACGTTACGGCGGCTGATAGAGCGCGATCCACGGGCCAGGCGGCTGACCCGAGTCTACTTCCCCAGATTCGCGGACAGGTTGGATACGGTTCCGGCGGCTGGCGAGCGCATCCCCCTGGTTTTTTCCGGCAGCCACTGCCGCGGGGCTGTGTTCCGGGACGGGAAGGAGCTGGCCAGCCCGCAATTGCTGGATGTGCTGGACAGATTGGCGCAGTCCATGGAGGGTTTCTACATTGGCCGGTTCGACATTCGTTACGCGTCTGACGCGAGTCTGCGCCAGGGCCGTAATCTGGCTGTGGTAGAAATAAATGGGGCCGGAGCCGAGGCAACGCATATCTGGGACTCCCGCATGAGCCTGGGCAAGGCGTGGGTGACGCTCTTTCGCCAGTATGAGCTGCTTTACGCCATAGGCGCAGCCAATATGCGTCTGGGGGCAACGCCTAGCGGACTTGGGGAACTGGCTAGGGCGGCGTTGCAGTATCGCTCCAGGGCAAAGACGTACCCTTTGACTATGTAATGGTGATTGCAAGTTGCGTGAAAGGAACTATCATCAGAAGCTATCTCAAAAAACTGTCTGCTGCGTTTGGTTATACTTGCATCAGGCTGCGTTTTCAGCAAAAAATGACTTCTGGCGTATCACTTTTGCCGTATCGCGGCTACGCCTGCAAGCCGTTTTTCGCCTCAGCCTTGCCTGCTGCAATGAGAGCGTGTTCCTGAAACAATCGTAAATTGTTTCAGGAGCGATTGTTGCCTTAACGGGAAAAAGCGCTATTTTTCAAACTCGCAAAGAAAGTTACTTACACATATTCTGGTGAACAACATGGACTGCGCGGCGATTGTGAAGCATCAAAAGGGTTGATAGTCCGGTCCTCCGGCGGCGCCTATCTCAAAAGCGTTTTCCAGGTGTTCGATGGCCGGTCCTTCCGGGCCGTCCACGACGCTGATCAGGTCGAACCGGCAGGGCGCGTTCCAGGCCTTGTGTTCGCTCAAGTACAGGCTGGCCGCCTTGGCCAGCCGGGCTTGCTTGGTCCGGGTCAGACCCTCGGCAGGGCTGGTGCGCGATCCGGCTTTGCGTGTCTTAACCTCTACAAAGATCAAGGTTTTTTTTTGTTTGCAGACCAGGTCGATCTCCCAACTGGCCTTGCGCCAGTTGCGAGCCACAATGGCGTAGCCTTTCTTGCGCAAATACGTTTCTGCGGCGTCTTCGCCGGCGGCGCCGGTTTTCAGATGCCTGGCAGCCACAGCTCTTTTTCCGTGACGGGCTCGGGCAGCACGCCCTTGAAGGTTTTGCGGTGGATGCGGCAGGGGCCCAGCTGCTGCAGGGCGGCCATGTGCGCCCGGGAGCCGTAGCCCTTGTTGGCGGCAAAGTGATAGCCGGGGTAGCGCTTGTCCAGCTTGAGCATGATCCGGTCTCGGAAGGTCTTGGCGATGACGGACGCGGCGGAAATGGCCGGCACGCGGGAGTCTCCCTTAACCACGGCGTGCTGCGGCGGTAGCTTGCCCAGGCAGCCAGGCAGGGTCATGGAGCCGTCAATGAGTATGCACGCCGGGGGCAGTTTGAGGGAGGAGAGCGCCCAGTGCATGGCGCGAAAAGTGGCCTGCAGGATGTTCACGCTGTCAATGACCGGCGGCCACATGACGCCCACGGACCAAGCCAGGGCTTGTGCTTTGATGGCTGGCTCCATTTCCTGGCGTTGCTCGGGCGTTAGCTTTTTGGAGTCGGCAAGTCCTTGTATCCGAAATGATTCCGGCAGGATGACCGCAGCAGCGACCACCGGCCCGGCCAGACAGCCGCGGCCGGCTTCGTCCACGCCGGCCAAAGGGGCAGGCAGGTCTTTCCACGGGTAGGGCTTGGGCTTAGCACGGGCAAGCGGGCTCGGGGACTTTGGGGCAGTCTCCGAACCCGCTGTAGAATTGGCTTTTGCCCCCTGACGGGGCCGACGTGTCGGCCCGTTCGCCACGGTTTATTCCCAGGCGTTCTTGGTTTTGATTTTGGCGGCTTTGCCCTTGAGCTTGCGCAGGTAGTACAGCCGGCTGCGGCGGACCTTGCCCTCGCTGACCACTTCCACGCGCTCAATGTAGGGGGAGTGCATGGGGAAGACGCGTTCAACGCCGATGCCGTCTGAAATTTTCCGTACGGTAAAGGTGGCGTTGGTCGTGCCCCGGTGCAAGCGCATGACGGCGCCCTGGAACACCTGGATGCGCTCCTTTTCGCCCTCGATGATGCGCATGTGCACTTTTACGGTGTCGCCGGCCTTGAATTTCGGGATGTCGATCCGCAGGTTTTCCCGTTCGATTTTTTTGATGATGTCCATGGCGCTTCTCCCTCTATCACATGTTGTCGCGGCGACATCGCCGCGCTGTTTTTTGCGTTCGCCTTACCAGGCGTCTCCCAAAATCCTGTCCACTGTAACGGCAACAGCGCTACGCACCGAGAAGTGGTTGTATGCGTCCAAAAACCGCAAGCCCCGCATGCAGCCGTGAGCGCGCTCCAACACGCTGGGGGCCAAGCCGTGCCCGGTGCCAAAAAGCAGCAGCACCGGCTGGTTTTGCAAGGCTGTGCGAACCCTGCCTGGCGTATACGCCTTTGCAGCCTTTTTAGCCGGCTGGGCGCTGGTGGCCAGAACCAGCGGCTCTTCTCCCGCCATGTCTGACACAGTCTGCACGGCGCCGTCCAGATCAGCTTCAGTCCAGACAGTGCGTAAGGCTTCCGCCCGGTCCGGGTTGCCTTCCCCGCCCGGTCCGCTGGCCCAATGGGCAATGAGTTCTGCGGCCAGTTTGCGCTGATCGTCAAGCGGGGTTACCACGCAGTAGCCGCCCACATTGTAGCAGCGGGAAACGCGGGCTATATCGTGAACGTCGAGGTTTGTCAAAGAGGTTGTGAAGATTTTTCCTGATTTGTCCAGCACAGGATGGTGCACAAGGGCCAGGTAAAGACGGCTCCCCAGGAGTAACCTGTCAGATTCATCGTTGAATTGCTGTAATAATGAAATTTCTTCGTGTTGCAGCGCTGCTTCAGACAGCATCTCCGGCCGCCGCTTCAGGGTCAGTCGCAAGGACTGCTCTTGCCGCCAGGCGGCAATGCGGGCGTGGTCCCCAGAGCGCAAGACTTCTGGAACCTCCAGCCCCCGAAACATTTCGGGTCGGGAGTAGTGCGGATATTCCAGCAATCCGGAGGAAAAAGACTCCTCCTCGCCAGACCCGGCGCAGCCCATGAAGTCCGGCAGCAGCCGGCTGACGGCTTCAATGACGCACAACGCCGCAGTCTCGCCGCCGTTAAGCACAAAGTCGCCCACAGAGACGGGCTCCAGGGGAAAGAGCTGCTCCAGCCGGGCGTCATAGCCTTCGTACCGGCCGCAGAGCAGGGTGAGGGCCGGCTCCTGGCTCAGTTCCCTGGCTATGGCCTGGGTAAAAACGGCGCCGTCCGGCGCAAGGGACAGCATGCGGCCGGGTCTGGGAATGGACTCCAGGGCGCTGGAGAGAGGCCCGGGGGTCATGACCATGCCCGGGCCGCCGCCGTATGGCCGGTCGTCTACGCTACGGTGGCGGTCTGTGGCGAACTCTCGGGGGTTCACGAACTCCACCTGCACCACGCCGGCGCCGCGGGCCTTGGCCAAGAGCCCGCAGCCCAAGGCGGAGTCGAAAAATTCCGGAAATATGGTGACAATGGTTATTTTCATGGGAAAAAGCTCTGCGGCGCTCGCCGCGGCGGTTGCTGCGTGCAGTGCATACGTGCTTTCCGGCCAGGGTGCAAGCAGGTTTGGCACGGTTCTCGTATAAGGCGTGTCAACACCATATTCCACGCTCCCGGGGGGGACCATGAAAGCAACTATTCTGTGTGTTGACGATTCAGAGCCTACGTTGCTGCTGCTGCGGCAAATACTAGAAGACGAGGACTATGCCGTGCTGGCTGTAAAATCCGGCTGCGAGGCGTTGCAAATGCTGAGCGGGGAGAAATCAGTCTGCTTGGCGGTGCTGGATTTGTACATGCCGGACATGGGCGGTTTGGAGCTGGCCAGAGTGTTGGAGGCGGAGCAGCCGCGTCTGCCGGTGATTATGCTGACCATAGACCCCCAGCGAGGGAACGAGCCCGGGACCCCGGCCAACATACGAACCTGGCTGGGCAAGCCATTTGAGCCGGAAGAGCTGGCGGAAGAAGTGGCAAAATGGGTGCAGCGAAGCGCTTGAGGACGCCGCTTGCAACTGCAGATGACGCAGAAATAACGCGGAGTACCGCAGATACTGACAGTATCATTTGCGTCCATCCGCGCGCAACCTCGCAACTCAGCGCCATCTGTGTAACTATTTCATGTCAGTGAACTATCTGGCAACCACCTGGGAAAGGTCTGCGTCTGCCTGCGGTCCATGTATTATCCAACAGCCTTTTTGAAGCCCTCAGCACTGCGGTTGATCACCTCTTCGTCCACGCAGAAGGCGAGCCGGAAATAGCCCGGGCAGCCGAAGCCCCGGCCGGGCACAGCCAGGATGCGTTCTTCCTGCAGCGCGTTGACAAAGGCTACGTCGTCGCCGTCAAAGCTGTCCGGGACTTTTGGAAAGAAGTAAAAGGCGCCCTTAGGCATGGTGTATTCTATGCCAGCTTCGTCCAGCACCTTTGCCATGGCCTTGCGCCGGTCGTCATACACTGTGACGTCCACAGGCGTATTCAGGGACTTTGCGGCCAGGACCTGGCCTATGGCCGGGGCGTTCACATAGCCAAGTATGCGGTTGGTCAGGGCCATGCCGTTCATCAGTTCGTCGTGCTCAGCCATAGCCGGGTGGATGACAGCGTAGCCCACGCGCTCGCCGGCCAGAGACAGGTTTTTGGAAAAAGAGCTGATGACCACAGAGTAATCGTAAAACGGCAGGATGGACGGCGCTTCCACGCCGTCGAAAACCAGGAAGCGGTACGGTTCGTCCGAAGCAAGGAGGATGGGCCGGCCGTACTGCGCCGACTTGCGGGCCAGAATTTCAGACAGGCCTCGCAGTTCCTCGCGGGTATAGACCGCCCCTGTGGGGTTGTTGGGCGAGTTGATGAGCACCACGCGGGTTTTTTTGGTAATGGCGGCCTCCATGGCGGCCAGGTCCAGGGCGAAGGTGAGCGGCTGAGCAGGAACGGGCACAAAAGTCCCGTTGGCGTTCTCAGCGTAAAACACATACTCCACAAAGAATGGGGCTGGTCCCAGCACCTGGTCTCCGGGCTCCAGCACGGCCCGGAACAGAGCGTTCAGCGCTCCGGCGGCGCCGCAGGTAACGATAATGTCGTTAGAAGAAACGGCAAAGCCCTGCTCCTCGCTCACGAATCGGGCCAGGCTTTCACGGACCCAGGGATAGCCAGTGTTCGGCATATAGCCCAGGGAAAAAGGTTCTGCCGCTTTGTCCGCCAGGTCGTGCATGGCCAGGGCCACGGTCGGCGGCGGGGGCAGGTCCGGGTTGCCCAGAGAAAAATCGTACACTGCGTCTGCGCCGTACTCGGCCTTGAGTTTAGCGCCGGTTTCAAACATTTTGCGAATCCACGAGGAGCGTTCCAGATAGGCTTGGATTTGTGTAGAAAGCAGGGTCATGGGAGTTCTCCTTGGCGTTCGCCCCCGACGTTGACAAAGTCAAGGCGCCGGGGGGACGTCTGTATGCAGGTCAGGGCACGTCCAAGCCCTGGCTGCGGTATTCATTAAGTTTGTTGCGTAAGGTTCGCACCGATATGCCCAGAATTTCAGCAGCTTGGGTTCTGTTTCCGGAGGTTTCCTCCAGCCCCCGCATGATCATGATACGCTCCATTTCGTGCAGCGGCAGCACCGAGCCTTGGAGCAGATTTTCGGCCGAGGGCCCGGCTGCAGGCCGTGCGGCGGAGGCTTGCGTCTGCGCTGCTGGAGGACCGGCTTGCTCTGGCGCAGTTTCTTCTGGCGGCGTCCAGGAGTCGATGTCCAGCAAGAAATGCGTGGTGTCGATGGGGCCGGGGCCGGCCAGGAGCACGGCCCGCTCCATGAGATTCTGCAGCTCGCGGACGTTGCCCGGCCAGTCGAATTCTGTGAGCCAAGCCACGGCGTCCGGCGAAAACTCCAGGTGCGGCAGTTTGTATTCCTTGCTATAGCGGTCCACAAAAAAGCGGGCCAGGAGCAGCACGTCGTCGCCGCGGTCGCGCAGGGCCGGCAAGCGCAGGGGAATGACGTTGAGCCGGAAATAGAGGTCTTGCCGGAATTCGCCGGCCTCGACCCATTTTTCCAGCTCCCGGTTGGTGGTGGCCAGCACGCGCACGTCCACTTTCACAGGCTCCAGGCCGCCCACCCGGTCCAGCTCGCCTTCCTGGAGCACGCGCAGCAATTTGGCTTGCAGCCCCGGGTCCATTTCAGAAATTTCGTCCAGCAGCAGGGTGCCGCCGTCAGCAAGCTCGAATTTGCCGGGCTTGCGGTTGATGGCGCCGGTAAATGCGCCCTTTTCATGGCCAAAGAGTTCACTTTCCAGCAGGTGTTCGGGGAGGGCGGCGCAGTTGATGGCGATAAACGGTTTGTCTGCGCGGTCGCTCATGTCGTGCACATAGCGGGCAAACATTTCCTTGCCTGTGCCAGACTCGCCGGAGATGAGCACTGTGGCCTTGGACCGGGCCACTTGTTTGGCCAGGGCCAGGACCCGGCGCACGACTGGGTGGTCGCCGATGATGGAGGGTTTGGGCAGGCTCTGGGGCTTTTGCGAGGCGGCGCGGTTCCTGGGGGCCGGGATCATGGCTTCGATTTTTTCCCATTCCAGGGGCTCCAGCCAGTAGTCCTTGGCGCCCAGCTCCAGCAATTTGCGGGCTTCATCTGGAGAGCCTTTGTCCGTAAAGGCTACGATTTCCGGAAACGTCTCGTCAGAAGCAGCCTGGGCCAGCAGCTCCTGGATTTTGTATCCAGGCAGGGCAGTGCGAGAAAAGATCAGCGAAGGGTTTGTTTTCTTTATAAATTTAAGTGCGCCAGAGAGGTTCTCAGCCAAGCCGGCTTCGTACCCCGCTTCCTTCAACTGGGGAAATATAGCTGTGACCGCCGCCGCAGGGGCTATAAAAAGTATGGATCGTTCAGACATTGTGGTTTCTCATAGCTGCAACTTTGCTATTTTTCAATCCATATTCGCTCTAATGATTTTGTGCAAGATTCTGAACTTCCAGTTGACCATTTTTCGCCTTGGGATAATGGACGCCCTGGCGCCGTTGCAGGGCTTGTTCCGAGCCATGGTTATGGCGTCAATGGTATTATGGATAGTGTGCATAAGCGAGGCTGCAGGATTGACATAGGGGACCCAGGACCGTGTTGCCGGCGCAGGCCGGCTATCAGGGACGCCAGGACGCAGCAGTGAACTCGCGTGCGTCCCTGGTATAGGGGATGAACAGCGCCGCGCCGACAAGAAAGCTGGCTGTGAACAGGCCTGTTTGTTTGTGCAATTCAGCAGTACACGCAGTCTTGCAGTCCACCGGCATGGCTGCTCAAGCTTTGGCGCGAATGGCGTCCATAATGGCGCCGTACACGCCGTCCAGGTCCAGTGCGTCAGTGTTAACGATGACGGCGTCTTCTGCGGGCTTGAGCGGAGCAATAGCGCGCGAGGCGTCTTGCTGGTCCCGGGCCTGCATGTCTCTGGTAATTACTTCCAGGTTGCTTATTTTTCCGGCTTCCTGCAACTGTAAAAAGCGCCTCTTGGCGCGGACTTCAGGGGAGGCGTCCAGATAAAATTTGTGTTTGGCGCTGGGAAAAACAACAGTGCCCATGTCCCGGCCCTCGGCAACCAGCGAGGTGTCAGCGCCCATGGATTTTTGCGCCTCGCCGAGAAAGGACCTGATGACGCTGAGCTTGGCCAGTGTAGAGGCCCACATCCCCACAGTCTCGGTGCGGATGTACTCGTCGGGGACGGGTTCGGCGTTCAGCAACAGTTGCGTCGCCTCGCCCGCCCCGGCCAGGGAAAAGCTGAAGGAGAGCAGCAGTCCTTCCAGTACTTCGTTTTCCAGCGTCCAGGAGTCTTCGCCCAGGCGCCAGGCTACCGCCCGGTACATGGCCCCGGTGTCCAGGTAAGCCACTTGCAGCGCCTCTGCTATACGTTTGGCCAGGCTGGTTTTGCCCACCCCGGCCGGGCCGTCCAGTGTAACGATGGTGTGTGCTGTTGGTTTATTCATGGCTTTGCGTTGCTTGCTGTGTGTATATCGCGCAGCGCTTGCAGCAAAGCGCGGTTTTCCTGTTCGTTGCCTATGGATACGCGTAGCCGGTCCGGCATGCCGTAGCCAGCCATGGGCCGGATGATGACGCCCCGGCAAAGCAGCTGCTGGTGGATGTTCGCAGCGTCCATTCCGAACTGATGCTTCGGGCGCATCAAGATGAAGTTTGCCAGGGAAGGGAGGACTTCGAAGCCCAATGCCTGCAACTCGTTGGTCAACAATGTTCGGCCGTCTGTCACTGTTTTCAGGGTCTGGGCTATGAACGCGTCGTCTTGTAAGGCGGCCACGCCGGCCTGTTCGGCGATAAGGTTTACGCTGAAGGGCAAGCGCACGCGCCAGAGGTGGTCGGCCAGCCAGGGAGGGCACACCCCAAAACCGAGCCGTAACCCAGCAAGACCGTACATTTTGGAAAAAGTCCGCATGACGGCAACGTTGGGAAACTCTTCTAGCCGCGGCAGCAGAGAGTACGCTTCCTGGGGCTGGGCAAAGTCCATGTACGCTTCGTCGATGGCCAGAATGCATGAAGGCGGCAGGGCTCTGGCAAAGTCCGCCAGCTGCGAGGCCGGCGGGGCGTAGCCCGAGGGGTTATCCGGGCTAGTCAAAAAGATCAGTTTGACGTTCTGCTGCGCTTGGGCCAGCAGCCCCTCCCAGTCAAAGGTGAAATCTGGCAACAGGGGGACTTGGCGCAGCTCGGCGCCGCACAACTTGGCCTGCAGTTCATACATGGAAAAACAGGGCCTGCACGTGAGCACGGCGTCCTGGCCGGGCCGGCACAAAACGCGGATGAGCAAGTCTATGATTTCGTCGGAGCCGTTGCCTGGGACTATGCACTTGGCTGGGACGTTGTGCTTTGCAGCAATGGCGTTGACTAGGTCCGGATTGCCGGAGCGCGGGTACCGGAAGGCGGAGCTCGCCGCCCGCTGCATGGCCTTGAGGGCCAGGGGAGGGACGCCGAGCGGATTTTCGTTGCTGGCCAGCTTATACACCTGGTCCAGGCTGTGCGCGTCGCGGATGGCGTCAATGGAAAGGCCGGCAGTATACGGGGTAAATTTCCGGACCTCCTGGCGCAGAAGGTCTGGCCCGGGCGTGGCTTCAGTCACGCAAAGCTCCTTGGTTGGTTTCTGGGTGCTATAGCGCTGCGCAGCAGTCCGGCAGAGGTGCTGCGCAGCGCGTGGTTTTTGGTTTATGCTTCTTCAATGGCGTCCGGGCGGATGGTGAGCACGGGCCTGGCCGAGCTTTTGACCACTTTTTCAGCCACAGAGCCGAACAGAATGCGGTCAATGCCAGTGCGGCCGTGTGTGCCCATGACAATGAGGTCCACATTTTCATCATCAGCAACCAGGATGATTTCTTCTGCAGCGTACCCGGTGACGACTTTGCCCCGCACCGGCGTGTCCTGGAAGTTTTCATTCAGGAACGTGTCCATGGTTTTTTCTGCGCCGGAGACAATTTCGCCCACGAAAGTCTCAATTGAGTTGGGCGGAACGTGGAAGCCTACGTATTGGCTAAGCGACGGCGCAACGTAGAGCACAAGTATTTCTGCGTTGAAGGCTTTTGCCAAAGTGGACGCATAGTCAGCCACAGAAACACTGTAGTCGGAAAAATCCACTGCGCACAAAATGGTCTTGATCTCTTTCATGGTTCTCAACCTCCTCTCATGCTGTGCTGCAAAGAGCACATATGTGTATAGGGCTACATGCAATGACAATGATAGCGGGCTGCTGTGGAAATGCAAGGATTTTTCTGAGAGGCTATTTGCGCTAAAAAATACAATGGCATTAGACAAGGCGCGCTCATGTGCGTATAATCGAGATGCAAAAGGGCGCTGAGCAGGCAAAAACTGCCGCGCGGCTTTTTGGAAAAGGTAATGTTTTCAGGCAAGTGAAGCAAAAATAAAGTTGGCAGGAATATTGCTTGAAAAAGGGCAAACAGCGATAGGGGTGAACTATGAAGATCCATTCGCAACACATTGAAGCCCTGAAGCAACAGGAGCAGGCCAAGAGCAAGGAGACGGCTGAAAAAGGACGGTTTGAAGCGCTGCTGGCCAAGGAAGTCGGCGCTGGCGTTTCAACTGCCTCTTCAGCACCATTGGCCCCGCCCCCTGGCGCCCGGGCGCTCGGCGTAGGTTCACTGCTCGCCGCGGAGCAGGTTGCAGCAACCCAGCCGTCAACTGAGGCGGAGCAGGAAATCATGAACAACATTGAAAGCGTTCTTACGCAATGGGAAAGCTACGCCCAGACCCTGGCGGAGCCGCAATCTAGCCAGGCCTTGCGCCAAGCTTACGGAGTTCTGGAAACCATTTCCAGCGAAGTGAGCATGCTCAAGGAACGGATGCCGCAACTGGGCGCTGCCGAGACCAACCTTCAAACCATGGTGGACGAACTGGAAATTCTTGCAGTCACTGAACAGGTCAAGTTCAATCGCGGAGACTACCTGTAAAGGCTCATGAATTCGAGGGGGAGGGGAGACGTCCTCCTCGAATGGACTGCCAGCGGCGCCGCACCCCGCATGGATTATTCGCTGCTGCATGTCCGCACGCTTAACCATACCCCGCAAGCCGTTGCAGCCGCCCCGGGCTCACGGCGACCTGGAGGCAGCTATGAAAGGGTGGATCAGCGCCTTGTTGGGCGCGTTGGCGTTTTTTGTAGGGGGCGTTTCTTCTTCTGTTTGTGCGCAAGACTCCATTACCTACAGCTTTGAGTCTGGCTTGGACGGATGGCAGACCGCTGCAGTGCGCGAGGTTCCCAGCCAACGGTCGCAAGACTACGCCGTTACAGGGAGTTATTCATTCAAGGTAGGCCCTACTGAATGCACGCAGGATTGCGATGGGGCGAATGAACACTCTTTTGTGCTGGTCAAGGACTTCGGCGGCCAATACATTTACTCCATGAGCTTTTGGGCGTTGGAGGCGCCTACAGGGCCGGTCCAGACGCCTCCGGACGGCCAAACAATTCTTGTCCGGGCCAACGGTGTGAACATTCCCGGCTCAACTTTTGACCCTGGCCTGCAATACGGCAACTGGGTGCAAAAAACTGTAGTCGTTGATGATTCTGTAGAAGACCTGTCGTTGTATCTGACAAAATTGACGAACAGCGCAGCAATTTACCTGGATGAAATATTTATCAATTTTGTGTCGCCAGAACCCGATTTGCTCGTTCCCCAGTTGCTGGTGAACAACGCTACCGCCAGCCGCGAGGAGGTGGCGGTTGTGGAGATAGAGCTGAAAAACGCCAAAGACATTGATATCGCAGCTGTAGGAACGACATTTCAGTTTAATAAGTATTATCTTGAATTTTTGCAGGTCGAGATGGGGCCGGCGAGCGCAGCCGCAGACAAGGGCGAGGCTCCGAGCTATGAAACCATAGAAATTGAAAGCACCAACGCGACATTTCTGAAAATAGGCGTATTCAACCCGGAAAACAATAAGGTGATCAACAACGGCGTGGTTGCGTTGGCCTCTTTTCGTATAAAAGGCCGGGAGGACGTTGATTTTCCCCTTAATGTCGGCGATTCAACCACCTTATGGGTGAATGATAATGGAGCTTTTATTTTCGCAAGCGATTCATTGGTGGGGGCTTTCCCGGGCCCGGTAACGCTGCCTCCGGAAGCGTCTGACCCCTCAGGCAATCCTGTAACCATTGAGGGCTATCACGGGCAGATAACCGTAAAGATGCTCGGCGATTGTAACGAGGACCGCAACGTCCGCGTTGACGAGGTGCAAAACGCCATCAACATGTTCCTGGGCATAACAGCGGTGACTGATCAGGATTCTTGCGTAGACGACGACCAAAACCTGATAGTGAGTATTGATGAACTTCAAGAAGTTATTAATAATTTCCTGGAATTTCCAAATATCACCTCGCCCCGGCAGTCTGCCGCGTTGGACCAGCCGGCGGTGTCTGTCGTCGCTGTCCCATTTGTAAAGCCCGGAACAAACGTTCTGGAATTGAACGCGTTGTTGACTGATTTGGGACCCACAAAACCAGCGGCTGTTGCATTCGATTTGGTCTATGACCACGAAAAATTGGGCGAGCCCCACATTGCGCCTGGCCTCGCTGCGCAAGTGGACGGCAAGCAGCTCGCTTGGCGCGTGGTCAAGCCTGGTCTGCTCCGCGCCGTTGTTTTTTCGCTGGAAAAGGTACGGCCTTTACACGCCGGCTCCTTGGCCGCCATTACGTTTCCTAACGCCATGGGCGGCGCAGCGTTTCATCCGACTCTGCACATTCGCGCCGAGGCTGCGGATATCCGGGGCCGTCTGCTGCCTGTCCGGGCGCGAGTGGGAGCGCCGTAGAGGCAGGAAAAGCAACGTCACAAAGCAAAGAGCCGGCTCTGCAACTGCGCGAGCCGGCTCTGCAACTGCGCGAGCCGGCTCTGTCTTTTCAGAACGCCACTTTTCGTTCATTGGGTAGCGCTTTGTCTCAACGCCCAAATGCGCTAGTTCCCCAACGCCTTGGCAAAGTACTCATCCTGGATGGCGTTGAAGTCGATCATCTTCACGCCCTGGTTAAACGCTGCGGCGGCCTGTTCGCCTTCCGGGCTTTTGCGAAAGCAGACAAACAAGCCTTTGTCTTCGAGCAGTTTGTCGTTGAATTGTATTGTGCTCGCCAGGCTTTGCAGTTCCGGGTTGGTGGAGATGAGGTATTCGTAGACGTTTTTGTCTATAACAGCCATGTCAATGCGTCCGCCCGCCACTTTGCGGATGTTTGTGGCGTCGTCGCTCACGCCTTCAGTGGTCAACTCGCCGGACGCCATTTGGGCGTCAAATTCTTCAGTGTTCACGTACCCTGACACAACGCCGATGGTTTTGCCTTTCAAATCGTCCAGGCTGCTCCATGTAACCGGATTGGCTTTTAATTCGATAAAGCCAAGGGGGCTGGAGCCCATTTTGTCTGAAAAGATGAACTCCTCCTCAATGGAGGCGGCGTAATATTCCGGAAAGTAGCCGATGAAGTTGGCGTCAGTTTTCGCTGTATTCACAGCGCGTTGCCATGGGAAGAATTTAACCTCCAGAGTTGCGCCCACGGCGTCGAAGGCTGCTTTGGCCACTTTGACGCTGGCGCCGTTTTCAGCCAGACTTTCGCCGGTGTAGGGGGGCCACTCCAGCGTGGTCAAAGAATAGGAATCTGCAGCCTGTGCAGGCGTCTGTAACAGAGCCAGAGCCGCAGCCACGGCAATGCAAAGCGTGAAAAGTCGATACATGATAGTCTCCTTGTAGTGTTTGTGGTTCAAATTTTTTCTACTATGGCTGCTTCTGGCGGCAAAGACGTTGCGCAGCGATGGCAGAAGTGTGATTATTTCGCGCCGGATGCGCGGCAGGCGCTGCACAATGAGGAATGAGCGGATGACAAATAAGAGCCGGCTGCCGGTGTTACGCATATGCGATAGTTGTTGCGACGGTTCCGGGACCATAAAGGAAATGGTGAAAACCGGGGGCTGCACCTGCGACGTGTGCGGTTGGGGCTGTAAATGCTCTGGGGACGATTGCAAACAATTCGTGAACCGCATACCGGTCAACTGCATACCAGGGGAGGGCTGGGAGTGGCTTCAAACGCGCAATGAAAGGAGCAACCAGCCGTTGGATTGGCAGGCGCTGTTCGAAACGTAAGGACCCCAGTCAGTCTGCGTAGAGTTTTTGGATTTCCAGCACTTTGTCAAAATGCTGCAGGAAAAGATCGACCAGGGCGGGGTCGAACTGCGTTCCCCGGCCAGCCTTTATGATGTCCAGGGCTTTTTCGTTGGAAAACGCCTCCTTGTACGGCCGGGCGCTGGTCAGGGCGTCAAAAACGTCAGCCACGGCGGCAATGCGGCCGTAAAGGGGTATTTGGTCGCCGCTGAGCTGCCGAGGATAGCCAGCGCCGTCCCAACGTTCGTGATGCGTCAGGGCGATTTGCGCACCCACGATGAGCAGTTCTGACATGGCGCCGTCGAGTATTTTGTGACCAATAAGGGAATGCTCTTTCATGATCTTCCACTCGTCATCGTCAAGACTTTTTGGCTTCAACAGTATGGCGTCTGGGATGCCGATTTTTCCGACGTCGTGCATGGGGCTGGAGTGAAGAATGATTTCAACCTCCTGGTCTGGCAAGCCTAAGGCCCTGGCCAGCAGGCTGCAGTACCTGCTCATGCGCAAAATGTGCTGCGAGGTGTCTTTGTCCCGATATTCCGCCGCTGCTGAGAGGCAGTGAATGGTTTCCAGGTGGGCCAGCCGGGCGGATTCCTGCATGTCCCGCAAGTTGTCCACGGCAACGGTCAGCGCCTCGGCGCGGACGCGGCTTGTCTCCTCTAGTTCTTTTTTGGAGCGGGCGAGTTCGTCGCGGTATTCTTTCAATTGCAGTAGAGAGCTTGTCCTGATGAGGACCTCGGTTTTGTCAATGGGCTTGGTAATGAAGTCGTTGGCGCCGGCTTCTACAGCTTTGATGCGGTCGGCCACGCTGCTGAGCGCTGTTATGAAGATGACCGGGGTTTCGGCGTGGTGCGGGCTGTTGCGAATGACCCGGCACACGGAGTAGCCGTCCATGCCGGGCATCATTATGTCCAGCAGCACCAGGTCGATGGAGGGGCTGAGCAGGGCGAGCGCTTCCTCGCCGGAGGCGGCGCAGACGCATTGATGGCCTGCGGACTCAAGGTGTCTGCAAAGCATCTTTAACGCCATTGGGTCGTCGTCTACTATGAGAATGCGTTTGATTCGTATTTTCACGGGCGGTCCCTTTGCATAGTGAACTCTTGAAGACTGTAGGCAAAATGCCGGCAACAGTAAAGGCTATGCAGCAGTTTCCTCACGCAGTGTTCCGCCATGGCTGAGGGATGCAATACACCTCCCTGGACACTGTTGCTGAGGATCGCCGCCCCCGGCGCCCGGCGTCACTGGAATGTAACGCGAATATGCTGACATCGACTCATTTGGGGAGCTATATATACTGCGTTGCTGCTGAACCGACAAAATAAGGGGATGTGCAGGCGTGAAAAAGTTTTTTGCGAAAAAGCTGCTCTACGCGGAAAACGCTGGTCCTTCAGTGGGTAAAGGGGCTCTGCTGCGGCATATCAGCCATGAGAACCAGCACGCCCTCATCAAGGTGTTCGGCAAGAGTCCCATCGGCGTGGTCACGCTGGAAGTGAAAAATTTCTTCTCCCTTTCCACAGCGGACGACGCAGACATGGGAAAGGAAGTGATGGAGGTTCTGGAGTACGAGGCTGTAGAGCGCATTCAGTCGCTGCTGCCCTCTGTTCGGTCATGGGTGCTGGACCGTGTAGGCCTGTCCAGTATTGTGTTTTTTTTGGAGTTGGAGCGGCCGGACCTCATTTCGCTAGCTACAGCAGCTTACCAGTTGCAGATTCAGCTGCGCGAATATTTGAACTTCAAGCTGTTGCGCACCACCCGGGGGTTTCTGGACGTTATGGCCGGCTACTCAGTAATAGACAAGCAGCCAGCCGGGGAGTTTCCAGAGATTCTGCACAAAGCCTACTGCCAGGCCCGCCGTGTGGCGAACAATCCGAAAGTATACGACAATTTGCCGCTGCATGTGGAGTTTCAGCGCGTTCTTGAAGAGCGGGACCTGGTGATGCTGTACCAGCCGGTGATTGAGTTTCAGGAGGGCGAGGTGCTCGGCTGGGAGGCCTTTGTGCGGGGACCGGAGTCCAGTGCGCTGCACGACCCGAAGATACTCTTTGCCCTGGCTGAGGAGATGGGGGCCGTCTTCGGACTGGAGCACGCCTGCCGGCAGCAGGCCATGGCCAGCCTGGGGAAGCTGGATAAACATCAACTCCTTTTTCTGAACACACACCCCAGCTCTCTCAATGACCCGAATTTCACCCCGGACCGCGTCAACGCCTTGTTGCGGCAATATTCCTTGAGCCCGGACAACATCGTCATGGAGTTTACCGAGCGTCATTCGGTCAAAGACATGCCGCTCTTTCTGAAAACCATAGAAGTTTTTCGCACTGAGGGGTTTCAGGTGTGCATTGACGACGTGGGCGCCGGCCACTCCACGTTGCGGTACGTCACCCAGGCGCGGCCGGATTTTGTGAAGATCGACATTTCGCTCATCGGCGGGGTGGACGCCAACCCCTACAACCGGGTCATGGTGGAAACGCTCATCGCCATGACGGACAAGATAGGCAGCAAACTGCTTGCCGTGGGCGTGGAGACAGAAACAGAACTCAGTTCTTTGGTGTCCATGGGCGCGTACGCTGGTCAAGGCAACTTGCTGGGCGCTCCCCAGCCTCAAAAGGAAAAGGCGAGCCAGTCGATTCCGGTCCGCACAGTGGTTGACTCTGAAACCCTGAACTCCTGGAAGTGCTCATCTCCTATCATAGAACTTGCCCGGCCCACGCTGGAGGTGAGGCCGGAAACCCCTGTGCGTCTGATAAAAGAGATGCTGACCGACCAGCCCCCCCAGACCAGCGTGGTCATCGTCAACGACCGCAAGCCCTTGGGTCTGCTTATGCAATACTCCATGGATCGCCGGCTCTCTTCGCAGTTTGGCATGTCGCTCTATTACAAACGGCCAGTGGACCGCATCATGGACGATTCGCCGCTGGTGGTGGACGGGTCCGTCGCAGTGGAAGACGTGGCCAAGCTGGCCATGGGCCGAGAGCCAACCAAAGTCTACGACGACATAGTGGTCACAGAAGACGGCATGGTGGCCGGCGTGGTCTCGGTGCAGCGCATGATAGACACCATGACCCAGATTCAGGTTGAACTGGCCAAGGGCGCCAATCCCCTTTCAGGCTTGCCGGGCAATGTCGCCATAGAGCGGGAAATTGAGCGCCGGGCCGGGGCCAGAACGCCTTCTTCACTCATTTACGCGGACCTGGACAACTTCAAAGTATACAACGACGTCTTCGGTTTTGAGCGCGGCGACCGTATTATCCTCATAGCAGCTGAAGCCATAAGCACAGCAGTGAAGGAGTTTGGCGGAGCCACGGATTTTGTAGGCCACGTGGGCGGCGACGACTTTGTGGCCATCGTCGATCCTGGCGTGGCTGGCGACGTGTGCGCAAAGACGCTGGAATTGTTCTCCAAAGAGACGCCGGCCTTGTACCGTCAGGAAGACATCGACAGGGGCTACATTGTGGGAAAGGGTCGGGACGGCAAGCCGGGCCGCTTCCCCCTGGTGTCGCTTTCCTTGGCCATTGTGGATTGCACCTTTGTGCCGCCTTTCAACATGGACAAGCTCTCCTGGCGCGTTGCCGAGCTGAAGAAAGCAGCCAAAGCCATTGAAGGCAACTCCTGCGTGCGTGAGGACCTTGCTCCAGCTTAGCAAGGCTCAGGACGAACTTTGTATCTGCTCCAGCCTGCTCTGGTATCCCTTGATCAGTCCAAAGCAACCGGCCAGCATCATGTCTCCGCCCGGCGCCAGAAAGCGCCCGTATCCGCTAAAGAGTTCCCGCTGCGGGCCCAGCACCACCGTGGCCGGGAAGCTTCCAGCTGCAGCCGGCGACTTCAGGGTCATGGCGCCGTGGCCGCCGCTCTGCATCACTTCCTCCCCGGCCAGCTCGCCGCGGCGGAACCGCTCCAGGTCTGCGAAAACGTCCGGCGCTTCTTCGCCTTCGTCAAGCAGCATGCCGGTGTGGTGTTCGTAGACGCCAAAAATGCGGTCCTGGTAGAGCAGGAACGCAATGCAGTGGCTGTTGCCGGCGTTGACCACGAGCACGCCGTGCTTCTGGTTTTCCAGGGAGGTTTCGGCGTCGAACAAGGCGCCCAGCACGGCCGCCGCGCCGGTGTCCGCCACCGGTCCATAGCCGGCGGCTTTCTGCAGCGCCGTCAGCCGCGTCAATTGGGGCGGGGGAGCGTCAAAAAGCAGTTTGGCCGGCTGGCCTTTCCAGGCAGTAAGAAATTCCCGCCACAAGGCAAAGCGGCCTTCCCTGTTGCCCCCCTGGGGATGGAAGCCGTGGTCTTGGACTGCCGCGAGCACCAGGTCCGGAGGTTCCAGGCCGGCAGCAGCCAGGTAGGACTCCCAGAAGCCCGGGTCAAAGTCTGTAAGGTGGACAGGGCAGTATCCTTGCGGGGCCGTGTCCGCCAGACGCACGCCCATTTCCTTGACCCGGTCCATGTTGTCGAAAAGCGCCACTGCGGCGTCCGGGTGGGCGGCGAGGCCTGTTCCGGACTGCAGATGGGCCTTTACTGCGCCGAAAAACCCCCCGCCCATGTTCTGGCCGTACAGATATACAGGTTTGTTTTCGCTGGTCAGTTTGCGGATGCGGGCGGCGACTTTTCTGGCCGGCGCCGGCAACACGAATTTGGGGCAGTTTTCCAATTCCAGGCCAGGCTGGAAATACAGGACGTCCTGGGTGCCGCTGCCTATGTCCAGGCAGAGGATGCGTTGGTTCATGGTCCGCTCCGGTTCTTGCAACATGAATGAAGGCCTCGGCGCACTTCCCGTGCTGGGAATTGTGCTGAGCGCGACGTTCTGGCGCCCCGGGGCCTCTGTGAATATTTTTGATTATGTTAATTGTTTCAAGTTGTTTGTGAAAAATAAGCCTGTACTGCTTTTCCCGTGCAGAGGTGTCGAAGTGTTCTGGCTGGTTCAAAACAGCAAGGGCTGAGTGTGGCCAAAATTTTTATGATATGCAATGAAATTGATGGACCATTGTGAAAAGCAAAAGGCGCACAAAAAAAAGTCTTAAAATGTGACTTTCACCATGCAGGTGTTGTAGTAATGGATATGAACGATGAGCAGCTCGCTTGCCGTGCGCAAGCCGGCGACCGGGCTGCTTACGGTCAGCTGGTCAAGCGGCGTCAGCACGGCGTGTATACCCTGGCGTTGCGCATGGCCGGCGACAGAACAGTCGCTGAAGATCTGGCCCAGGCCGCCTTTGTGCGCATCTTCGAGCAGTTGTCCAGGTACGACCCGGCCCGGCCGTTTACGCCCTGGATGTACCAGGTGGCTGTAAACTTGATGCGCAACGAGCTGAAAGCCGGAGACCGCAAGCCCGACGCCAGGGCGGCTGCGCTGGATGACGGCGCTCCCGCCGCCGACGCGGCGCCCGGACCGGAGGCCGCGGCGACAGCCAGCGAAGAGGCGGAGGAATTGGCTGGAAAGTTGCAGATGTTGCAACCCAAACTGCGAGAGGCCGTGGTGCTGCGATACTATGTGGACTTATCTTTTGAAGACATTGCCGGGGCTCTGGGCGTCACCGTGAGCACGGCGAAAATGCGCGTCTACAGGGGGCTGGACGCATTGCGGCGGGCCTATGGCGCGCCTGGCAAGTGAGCAGGGGGGAGCTATGGACCACAAGCAACGGGACGAGCTTTTGATGCAAGCGCTTTTTGGCGAACTGGACGCAAACGGCCGCACTGTTTTTGACGCGGCCGCCACTCAGGACCCCACGCTGCAAAAGGACCTGGAGTCCCTGCAGCGCACGGCGGACATAGCAGCGCACACGCCGCAGGCGGCGCCGCCTCGGGGGTTCACCTTCCGTGTGCTGGACCAGCTGCCGGAAAAGAAGCGAAACGCCTTGTGGGCGCTTTTGTCCTCTCCGCTTTCGCAGTGCGCTCCGCAGCCGCGCACCTGCGCCCTCTTTTTCATCACCGCCGCCTTTTATTACCTGGTCACGGCAGTGTTGCTAACGCTGGTTTTGCGGCAGGAAACGGCGGCGCCCGTGCACTACTGGCTGCAGATGCAGCCAGTATTTGCCCTTGGGGCGGCCATAGTATTCTCAGGAGTAGGCATTCTGCTGCTGCATGACGGCGATATGGCTTTGAAAATCGCCCTGGCCGCCGCTGCGGCGCAGGCCTTGCTGATGATTGTCAATGGCGGCGTGCTGCAGTCGGCCCTTGGAAGCCATGATACTGCGGGGTTCACCTTTTTGTATACTCTGATGGGCATGTTTGTGGGAACATTTCTTGCGGACGCTGCTTATCGCACATGGAAAAGCTATGGACATGAAACAATCTGATGACCGTGCGCGGGGCCAACGCGGGTTCACGATCCTGGAAATTATTGCTGTAATCGTCCTGCTCGGCGCCATGACAGCTGTTGTGGTGTCAACATTTCCCAGCCAGACGGAGAACGAGTTCTATTCACGGCTGGAAGTGATAAAGGACCATATCCGCTATGCCCAACTCAAGTCCATTAAGGAAGACAGGGTCTTTGGCGTAAGCTGCGACGGGGACAACTACTGGATGTTCAGGGCAACACGGCCGGTTAATCCGCTGGCGGACCCGATAGACCCCCTCAATCAACAGCCTTTTGCCAACGAGGGAGCCGCTGTCATTAATCTGTCCGGGGCCGGGTTTAGCCTGGACGCCTTTACCGTGTTTTTTGACGAAATGGGCGAGCCCTATACCGCCTATGTGGACACGAACAACGCCGGCAATGTGCGTCTGACGGCGAATTTGGACGTGGATTTTGAAATATCCAGCACGGCGACGTCTGAGACCATTACAATCACGCCGTTTACGGGGTATGTGCCATGAATGCGAGCAACAGAGGTTTTACGCTCATAGAGATTATTATCACGTTGGTCATCAGCGCCATCGCAGCTGGCGTGTTGATACAGTTTATGGGCACAGCGTTTCAGCAAAGTTCCAAGCCGGTGGTCGTGAGCCAGCGGGAGGGCTTGGTGGAAAGGCAAATGGAAGCCGTGGTCAGCTCTTACGTGGCGGCCATGAACATCCTGGATTTCGATGCTGGCGACGACCCTCAGGTCGCCCTGCAGACCTTGTCGAGCACCATTAACGCCGGAAATTTCGATCAAGGAAGCGTTGCAGTGACCTCTCAGTTCGTTGCGTTTGTCAATGGCGTGGAAACAGCAGCCCCGTCGCCGCCCACGGACACATTGCGAGTGACGGTCACGGCCACGAACCCGTCCGACAACTCGGTGGAGCACACACTTTCCACGCTGCTCACCGCCACCCGTAACGACAGAAACCCAATGATGATACCATATTGAGGCGGCCATGGACAAGCAAGCAGGTTTTACGCTGGTAGAAGTAATTGCCAGCTTTGTACTGGCGGGATTGGTGGCTGGCTTGACCGCGTTTTTAATGTCCACCGGGATCAGCGGCTACTTGACGACCCAGCAAAACACGGAAGCATCGCTAAAAAGCCACGCTGCGCTCACCAGGCTGAGCCTGGAGATCAAAAACTTGGCCACGCTGACCTCTTCTACCACCACGTCCCTGGACTTTCTGAACGGCGCAGGCGGACAGCGCATTGTCCAGTACGGCGGCGCAGGCTGCCCGGCTGACGCCATCTGTTTAACCGACGGCGACGCCAACTTGTCCGGCGTGCTTATCGACGGTGTGAGCGTCGCCGCGTTCACAGTGAACCTGGCAGACCTGGACGTGGACGGCGATGTCGATGACATTAACTCCATTGACGTCCAGTTCACCATGCCGCTTATGCAGCAAAATGTGGTGTTTCAGAAGCAAGTGTATCCGCGCAATCAGAATCTGGATTTGCAAACCCCGTAAGAGGTGCAGCCATGCAAGCCCCGCATACGTTTTTTCTGGCCGTCGTGGACGGCCCTCAGAACCCCCGAAAAGTCTCCCCCGGCCCCTGCGGCGAGCGCGGCGCCGCGCTCATATATTTCATCGGGGTTATCGTGGTGTTCTCGGTTATCGGCGCCGCCATGGTGTCCATGTTTTCTTCCTCAATGACCAGTTTGTACACGCCTAACGTGGCCAAGCGCGCTGAATACGCCGCAGAAGCCGGGATGCGCTACGCCCTCAGCGAGCTGCGCAATGCTCCGGTTGGAGCACTGGCGAACACCATCAACACCCTGAATAATACCGGAACGTTTACTCTGGCTAATGGAGACACCTTTCAGCTGGCCGTCACGCCCACGTGGTTTGTTTCCACCAACAGCTCGCTCGTGAACCCGGTAAACACCTTTAATCTGGATTTGCCAGCTGGGGAATTTACCCCGGAGTATTGGACTGCTTTGCTGCAGGCGGTGACCGACGGCGTCTACGGCACCCCTGTCCACTCGGTTGACGGCTATGCGGGCAACCACCAGATTGCCGGGCTCACCCAGGTGGATACAGACACCATGACCGTGAACCTGGCTACAGGCACAACAGTCTTTCTTGATTTGAATGAACATTTCTACCTCTCAGCGACAGCGCCTACGTCCCAAACCGTTTCCTCTGGGGGCAGCCTGACCATAGGCCCGGCCGGAGAGCTTTTTCCAACGGAAAACGGCGTCATCTCCATCAATGGCATGGAGTACGTCTTTGAAGACAAAATCGACGCAGGCGGGGGCAACTTTCAGCTCACCAATTTGCGCGGCACGTCCAACAACACGGGGCAGACGCCCTTTCCCATATCCATCACCGCCGGCAACCCCGTGCCGGACCTGAACACCAAGATAGTGAACAACTCGGCCTACAACCAGAACGTGCTCATCCAGGCCACGGGCACAGCTGGCCTGGGCGGCGGGCAGGCCGACAGGTTGATGACCAGGCAGACCCTGGTGGCCAACAATTCGTTCATGAACTTGAACCCGGACATATCTTTTGAAGACGACATGCCGGACTTTATGGACCCCATTGTCACCGATCCGGACGCCATTGTGCCCAATGAAACGGAAAAACAAATAGATATTGGCCATATGGACTACACCGAATTCGGCGCCATTTGGTATGATGGAGACAAGTACAGTGAAAACGTCGGTGATCCGAATTCCGTGGGCGGCTGCGTTGACGGGGAATGCAACTTCTACCACGGCCTCCGCATATTTTTCACCTTTGAGTACAACCAGGCTTCCCGGGCGGACGGCTTTACCTTCACCGTGATGAACGCCTTTAACAACGACAGGCAGAGCGTGGGCGGCCACTGGCAACATGGCGAGATGATGGGCTACGCCGGCCCCTCGCTCATGCAAAGCGGCGCATGTCTGGACGACAACCGTTGCGAGGGCATAGAGCCTCCCAAGATGGGTGTAGAGTTCGATAACTGGTTCAACACTCGTCACCATACGAACTATTGCAGCTCCAACACCCGCTGGGACGCCACCGAAGACCTGGTGACCACAGACACCGGTGAAGACACCGTACAGTTCGTGTTCTGGGGCGACGACCTCAATGAGCCCTCGGTAAACTCCATGCTCTGTGGGCATGAGAGCTACGACGACAACGCACACAACGTACCCCGGTCCCTGTTCCCTTCCGAGTGGGGCGACGGGGGGGCTCCCACCGCGGCCACGTCCAACAGCCCGGGCCGCAGCCGCGACAGCAACGACTATCTTTCCATGGACGATTTTTCCGCGGATTACGGCGACATCAGTTGGATTGGCAACCACAACTGGTTTAACTATGGTTTTTGGGCCGGCCGACTGGAAATTCACCGGGACCATAACCAGACTAACGCCAACGGGAACTACAACTACCTGCTCAAGTTCTGGCTGCGGCCCTGCTATGACGAAGAAGACAACGGCACGCAAACGCCGGCGGCCAACTGCACCAACGTCAGGGGCACCTTTTTTGAGAACACTAGGTTCAACTATGAACCGTACAACCACTTGTCCACAGAGTATTTGAACAGAACCGTGGAGTTGACGCCAACGCATCATGAACAGTTCAACCGCATGCTTTTCGGCTGGACCGAGGCCACCGGAGGCGCCACCCAGTCCGCCGTGTTCCGGGATTTTCAGCTCAGCTTCATCCGGCCCGGGGATTCCTGGGTATACTACGACCCGGACTGGTAAAACACAGCAAGCACCCCTGCACGGGAGGACCATATGCGCGTAATACGAACGATACGGATTTGCTTGGCCATACTCGCCCTGGCCGCGTCCATGTGTGTATCTGCGGCAGTCAGCCGTTTGTACGCTGCTGACCAGGTGAACGCCACTGTGCTCAATGATTCCGGCATACTTGATTTTGACCAGGAGCAAAAACATAAGGGTAACAGCGGCAGTTCTTTGCTGGGCCGGGGCATGATAGAGAAACAAGACATGGGAAAAAATGAAGGCGCTCCCAAAAGGGAAAAATTTCGTAACAAAATCATCATCCACGAGTAGTATGCAACAGATAGGCCGCTTGCAGTGCATGCCTGTGTATCTGATCGAAATCCCGGGCGGCGTGTCGCCCGGGATTTTTTGTTCGTTGACAAAAATCTCAAAAAAATGAAAACCATGATACACACAGTTCTCGTATCGGAGTCGGTACTACAAGGGAGGAGGGAGGCCAGATGGCCCAGATAGACGCCTTTTTTGAGATGGTCCACAAGCTCGGCGGTTCGGATTTGCACCTATCCAGCGGCTCGCAGCCCATTGTCCGGCTCCGCGGGGAGCTACAACGTATAAAATACCCGGTGTTGGAGCACGACCGGTTAAAAACACTGCTCTACGAGATCACCCCAGAGAACAAGATTAAGCAGTTTGAAGAAACAGGGGACGTGGACTTTGGCTATGAAGTGCCGCGGCTGGCCCGTTACCGCGTAAACTTCTTTTTGCAGCGTCGGGGCGTGGCTGCGGTTTTTCGCGAAATACCGCAGAAAATCCTCACCCTTGACCAGCTGGGACTGTCCCCGGTGCTCAAGCAGCTGGCCATGCTGCCCAAGGGGCTGGTGCTTGTGACCGGGCCAACCGGTTCTGGTAAGTCCACCACCCTGGCCGCCATCATCGACTACGCCAACCGCAACCGCAAGGAGCACATCCTCACCATTGAGGACCCCATCGAATTCGTGCACGAGTCTTTGGGCTGCCTTATCAACCAGCGCGAGCTGGAGCGGGACACCAAATCCTTCAGCGCCGCCCTGCGCGGCGCCCTGCGCGAGGACCCGGACATCATCCTGGTGGGCGAAATGCGCGACCTGGAAACCATTCAGCTGGCCCTGGAGGCCGCTGAAACCGGCCACCTGGTCTTTTCCACCCTGCACACCATCTCTGCGTCCAAGACCATCGACCGGATCATCCAGGTCTTCCCGGGCGAATTGCAGGAACAGATTCGCATGTCCCTGTCCGAATCGTTGCGCGCTGTGGTCGCCCAGAACCTTTTCAAGCGCATTGATAAATCCGGCCGGGTGGCCGCTCTGGAAATCCTCATCGGCCTGCCCTCCGTTCGCAACCTGATCCGCGAGAACAAGACTCACCAGATTCCGTCCATGATCGAAACCGGCCGGCGCTCGGGCATGAAATCTTTGGACGACGCCATCATGGACCTGCTGCAGAACGGGATCATCGACTCATCCGCTGCGTACAATAAATGTATTGATAAAAAACGGTTCAAGGAGTTCCTCACCGAGCCGCCAGAAGACTTTACCGAAGGATAGCCCATGCTGCGCGCCCAACTCGACCATATTATCGGCCAGGTGCTGGAATTTAACCCTGGCGTTTCGGACATCCTGGTTTCAGCGAACAAACCTTTGCAGGCAGAAGTGCACGGCAAGCTGGAGGACGTGTCGCTCAACCCGGACCTGGGCAAGCTGGCGCCCTTTCAGTGCGAATCACTGGCGTTTTGTTTGATGGGGCAGAATGCGCGGCTCTTTCGCGACTTGGTCAAACGCGGCTCCTGCGACCTGGCCTATGAGCTAATTGGTCGGGCTCGTTTCCGGGTCAACGTGTTTTCCCAGCGCGGCTCTTACTCCATCGTCATGCGCCAGCTCTCCACAAAGATTCCCACCCTGGAGGAGCTCAGCTTGCCGCTCATTTTTGCCGACATGGCCAAGGAAAAATACGGCCTCATCCTGGTTACCGGGGGCACCGGCACAGGGAAGTCCACCTCTCTGGCTGCGCTCATCGACGTCATCAACACCAACTTTCCGGTGCATATCGTCACCCTGGAGGACCCGGTGGAATTCTCGCATCCTCACAAACGCGGCACGGTGAACCAGAGGGAAATGGGCTTGGACTTTGACACCTTTGAATCTGGCCTGCGGGCCGCCCTGCGCCAAGCACCTAAGGTCATCCTGGTGGGGGAAATCCGGGACCGCGAAACTGTGGAGATCGCGCTTCAGGCGGCCGAGACTGGCCACCTGGTGTTGGGCACGCTGCACACCTCGGACACGGGCCAGACCATCAGCCGTATCATCGGCATGTTTCCCTTGGCCGAAGAACAGCTCATCCGCACCCGGCTGTCAGAAAGCCTGCAGTACGTGGTCAGTCAGCGGTTGCTGTCCAAAGTCGGAGGGGGCCGGATCGCGGCCTTTGAAATCCTGCGCTCCAACCTGCGCATCAAGGACCTTATTGTAAACGGCGAAACAGAGGAAAAAACTTTTTACAACGTGCTGGCCACCAGCAACACCTACGGCATGACAACCTTTGACCAGTATCTCATCAATTTGTTCAAGGACGGCGTCATTACAGAAGAAACAGCCATGCTCTCGGCCAGCGACAAGTCCCACCTGGGCAAGATGATCGACAAGGTGAAGACCGAGCGCGGAGAGCGCGTGACGAATATTGACGGACTGGAAATAGACGACGAATACGAACTCAACACCAAGAGTGCGACATGAAGATACAGTGCAACAGCTGCGGCAAAACAATGCAGCTAGCGGACGACAAACTGCCGGATTCGCCGCGGTTCAAAATCAAGTGCCCGGGCTGTAAGGCCGACATTGTCGTAGACAAGGCCAAGGCGGCCGAAACCACGCCAGAGGCGCTGCCCGCCAACGGAACGCCGCCTCCTGTCATTGAGCCGGAAATATATCCTCCTGGCGCCCAGGTAGCGTTCTTATATCTGGACGATCAGGTCTGGCTGCGGGCGGCCTCGAATTTCTTTCAGGAAACAGGCTACCACGAATCCACCGCAAGCTCGCTGACCGAAGCCATTCAAAAACTGCGCCTGAATTCTTACCACGTGCTACTGCTGGAAGACACCCAGGAAAACAAGCGGCTGCTGGCGGAAATCGCCGCCTGGCCTGGCAACAAACGCCGGGAGCTGAATCTCATTTTGTTGGGCCACAGCTCGCCCAGCCAGGACCCTATGGCCGCCTTCAATAAAGGAGTGAACACCTACCTGAATCTGGACGACCGCGAAGAAGCAGGCACGCTGCTGCACAACGCCCTCAAAAGCTACGAGAGCTACTATCAATATTATTTCCTGGCCTTCAATGAGCTGAGGAAAGAAGAAATAAACGAATAGGCTTTGGGTGAGGGGTCAGGTCTTTTATTTTATAGCATTTAACGATTGAAATGCTTGCATTACGACGGGCTAAGCCCGTCTACAAGAATTGCACGGCAATGATGTGCAAGCAAATCCTTGCAGAGCATTTCAACTGTGAAATGCTCTAGAGCATGTTGC
>CAYTSA010000030.1:0-37497 GCA_964440345.1 uncultured Desulfovibrionaceae bacterium
GAGGCGGCCCTATGCTGATATCGTCAAATAGCCTCGCGACATTCGAATATGTTGCCTCAATGTGGGCGCAGAATGCACATGCTCTCCTGAGTCCATTACGTGGAAGACCACAACCAACCTTTGTGTAGACAGGCAGACAACAACCATTGCCGCATTAATTACCACTATTCGGAGCTAGCTGCATAGCCACATTGATATAACGTATCGTGAGTGTACTGACCTGAGCCAACTCCTCCCTGACCTGTCAGCCAGGTCGCCTGGTTACTGATCGTGGGCGGTGGATTCTGGCGCTGCGCTCCCTTGCAGCAACGATGCAAACATTGTATTGTTTACAATAATGATTGCCGCTCATTGGCTGAGGGTTAAAAAAGTATGTTTTTACAGGCTGTTCAAAAAAATACGCGGGCAAGACGTAAAAAAAGTTCAAGGGCGACGTGTAGATATTACACACGAGGGTTCGAACTTTTTGAAGCAACGCAGCCATCGGGTATTTCCACAACCTCTTAGCGAGCTACGAACTTGCAAAACCAGAAGGAGCCGCCCATGTCTTCACGCCGCGCCATATTTAATACGTCCTGCCCCAGTTGCCGCAAGAACTTTCAAGCCAGCACAGAAGTCCCGGAACACCGCGTTGGCGAGGTGGACGTTGACACCGTCTGCCCACATTGCAACCGTGATTTCCGGGCCGAGATTCCTCCTCACTGCTTGAACGCCAATCCCAAGGACGAATGCGGCCATGAATAGGGCCAGTGGCTTGCATCCGCCAACCACATAACCAGACTATTGTTTGAGCTGGCCGACTTACTGAGCCGCGTCGCCACTGAGGGGGGTGGGGGGTGGAAGAACACGCGTTACAGACTCTTGTGGAGCAGAAAAAGTTCACTGTTCTGTTTCAGCCTGTGGTCTCCATCCAGGCGAAACGGGTAGTCGGCTTTGAGGCCCTCTCCAGGGCCATAGCCGACAACAATAAACAGCTGACCCCGGCTGAATTCTTTGCTCCGGAGCTGCCCCGGGAGCTGCGGCTGCAAGCGGACCGGCTGTGCCGCGCCAAAGCTCTGCGAACCTTCAAAAATATCTTTGCCAACCACCCAGACCAAGTGCTCTTTATCAACTTATCCCCCGAGCTGTTCCCGGATTCAGAAGACGAGCTGGGACATACAGACACACTCGTCCAGAAACAGCAGCTCTCTGCGGCAAACATCTGCCTGGAAATACCAGCCAGGAGTCTGGAAATCGCGCAAGCAAGAGCCTTCTGGACCCACTACCGCATCCGCAACTACAAGCTCTCGTTGGACAATCTCAACACCGGCGACAATGTACTCGACATGGTGGCGACCATGAATCCTGATTATCTTAAAGTTGGCCGCTCCTTCCACGCCGGGGGCGAAATGTCCATGCAGGCCAAGGAAAAACTGGAGATCATCACCCGCTACGCCAGCCGCATGAACACCCGGGTGGTGGCCTTTGGCGTGGAAAAGGAAAGTGAAGCCAAAGCCTTGGCCGAAGCTGGCATGCACCTGCACCAAGGGTTCTACTACACCAAGGACAATGACGAGGCGGCTGCTGAAGCCAAGGACGACGCTGTCAGCTCGTTCATGGGCAAGGTGGAAAAAATCCACGGATTGCTGCGCCGCCGGGCCAAAGACCTGGTCCAGGCCAGGCGCGATGGCTTCCAGGCTTACCGCCGGCTGGCCTCCAAGCTGACGTACCGGCTTAGCGGAGCCAAACCAGAAGCGTTTGACCAGCTCGTCAAGGAAGCCTGCGCCGCCAACAACGATATTATCTCACTATTCATCCTGACCCACGACGGCGTGCAAGCCACCGACAGGCCCCACCGGCAGGACCTGAACGTTGCCTTTACGGCCGTGGAAAAAGCGGAACTGGACAAGGGAGCCGACCACTCCCTTTACGACTACTACGTCCACTTGAGCGTAGACTACGACAAATTCATCACCGAATCCTTCATCTCCCCATATACGCATACCCGCAGCATTCTGGTCTGTGAAAAATTTTACGCCGGCCGGGCCAAAGAGTTCATCCTTTGCATTGAACTGCCAGCTATCTGAACCTCTTTCGGGCTCTGAGCACAAATGTTACCAGCGCAACCAGCCCCGCAAGCACGCCCAGCACGTTGGACAGACCGACCGGCAAATTCAGCCCTATGTCCGCCTGCAAAATAAAGGACGAAATCACCGCGGTCATGAACGCCGCAGGAACAGTGCATATCCAATGCAGCCGGCCCTCACGGGCCAGGTACGCCCCGCCCGCCCAAAGCACCAGGGCCGCCAGCGTCTGGTTGGACCAGCCAAAGTAACGCCAGATAACTGCAAAATCTTGCGTAGAGATAATAAAAGCAACCACAAACAGCGGCACGGCAATGAGCAAACGCTTGCCCGCCCTGGTTTGGGGCAGCTTCCAGGCGTCGGCCAAAATAAGCCGGGTGGACCGGAATGCTGTGTCACCGCTGGTGATAGGCAACACCACCACCCCGAGAATGGCAAGCACGCCGCCGACCGGACCCAAGAGCGTCTTGCATACCTGGTTCACCACCCCGGCTGGCGAGGCTTGGTCAATGACCGCTTGCATGGCGCCGGGGCTTTCGTAAAAAGCCATGCCTGCCGTGGCCCAGACCAAAGCAATGATCCCCTCCATAATCATGGCCCCATAAAACACCAGCCGGCCGCTTCTTTCATTCTTGATACACCTGGCCATAAGCGGCGACTGCGTGGAGTGAAAACCGCTCACTGCGCCGCAGGACAAGGTGATAAACAGCAGCGGCCAGATAGGTTTTGCATCCGGATGCGTGTTCACAGCAAAGTCCAGCGGAGGCAGGCTATAGCCCTCCAGAGCCAGACCGCCAAGCACGCTCAGGGACATGAACAACAATAGCGCCCCGAACACTGGATACAGCCGGCCGATGAGCACGTTAATGGGCAAAATCGTTGCCAGAAAATAGTAGCAGAAGATGCAGGCTACAAGGAACTGCACGTGCAACCCGGTCATGCTCGCGAGAAGCTTAGCCGGACCCAGCACAAAAACTACCCCCACCAGCAGCAGCAATACGACCGAAAACACCCGCATCACCTGACGCGCGGTCAAGCCCATAAAATTGCCTACGACTTCCGGAATGGACTCGCCCTTGGACCGCACAGAGAGCATGCCGCTCATGTAATCGTGCACGCCGCCGGCGAATATGCAGCCCAGCACTATCCACAGCAGGGCGGCAGGACCATACAGCGCCCCAAGAATGGGCCCGAAAACAGGCCCCAGCCCAGCAATATCCAAGAGTTGGATAAAAAAAACTTTCCAGGCGGGCATGGGCATGAAGTCGCAGTCGTCCCGGTACTCGCAGCAGGGCGTAGGCCGCTCCGGCCGGATGACAAAGACCCGCTCCACCACCCGCCCGTATACTGCATAGCCAACCAACAACAAAGCCACTGCAGCAAAAAAAGCGGTCATGGCATACTCCCGATAACCTTGTAACGTAACTGGCTTGTCGTTACCATGCCGGTGAATGCATCGCCAGCACAAAATACTGCATGCAACACCCCGGTCCCTCACAATAATCCTCGTTGTGTTCGGAAAACCAAACAGATAGATTGCATTCGCAAGCACAAATCCATCACCACGAGGCGTCGCCGCCATGTCCCAGGGTGTCCTTCTTTTTATATACGAAAATAAACTTCGACGCCTTGCTCAATGGTGCATCAAGGCGGGCTATCGCAAGGGCCGCCCCTACTCTATGACGTATTGATGTAACGAATCGCGCGTGTACTGGCCTGAGCGTACTCCCTCCTGCACTGTAGCCGGGGCCCCTGGCCAGTAACCGCAGACGGTGGATTCTGCAACACAGCGCAACTTGAGCATGCCAGCGCCATGGAGTACTCTTCGATTTTGCGAAACCATCAACACAAGAGATGCTGCATGCACAATTACGATCTGGCCATTCTCGGCGCCGGGCCCGGCGGCTACGCCGCCGCCTTGGAGGCCGCGCGCTCAGGAAAGGCCATTCTATTAGTCGAGCCCAGCCTGCTGGGCGGGACCTGTCTGAACTGGGGCTGCATACCCACCAAGCTCTTTCTGGGCGCCACAGCGGCCGGGCCGGCCCTGGAGACCGCAGTCAAATTGAAGCTGGCCCAGGGCGACATGGCCTTTGACCTGCCGGCCATGCAAAAACGCCGCGAGCGCATCACCGCCGCCACCCGCAAGGCCATGGAAAAAAAACTGGCCGGCCTGGGCGTGGACCTGGCCTGCGGCCGGGGACGACTGGCGGGGGAGGGCAAACTCATCTTCAGCTCTGGCCAGGACGAGAAGGAATACGGCTTTGCCGCCTGCATTGCGGCCACGGGCTCGCGTCCGGCAGCCTTCCCGGCCATGCAGCCGGACGGGGACTGCGTGCTGGACTCTTCCCAAGCGCTGGACCTACAGACCCCGCCGGAATCACTCATAGTTGTCGGCGGCGGGGCCATAGGACTGGAAATGGCTGACTTCTTCTCTCGGCTGGGAACCTCCATAGCCTTGGTGGAGGCCCTGGACCGGCTGGCGCCCACAGAAGACCCGGACGTGGGCGAAACCCTGGCCCAGATATGCAAGCGCCGACGCTGGAGATTGCTCGTGGGACAAAAAGTGCGCTCCCTGGCCACACAAGGCGGCCAGGCCTGCATGGTCCTGGAGTCCGGTGAGGAAATGACAGCGGCCAAGGCCCTGGTCGCGACGGGAAGACGGCCTAACAGCGAAGGCCTGGGGCTGGAAACCGCCGGCGCAAAGCTGGACCACGGCTGGGCCGTGACGGACGAGTTTCTGCAGGCCGCGCCTGGCGTTTACGTCGTGGGAGACCTGAACGGCAGAACACTGCTGGCCCACGCCGCCGAGCACCAGGGGCGGTATGCAGCGCGCCGCGCGTTCGGCGACATCTCAGACCCTTATGCTTCCGGCCCCATGCCGGCCTGCATCTATGGGGAATACGAAGTCATGCGCGCAGGGATCAGCGAAGAAGAGGCCCGACGGCAAGGCCGCGCCGTACGCGCGACCAAAGCCATGCTGGCCGGCAACCCCATTGCCCAGGCCGCCGGCGCTACGCAAGGGTTCGTCAAAGCAGTCTGGGAATCTATTGACGGGCAGGAGCGGGTCGTGGGCATGGCTGCGGTGGGTCACGGCGTTTCCCACTTGATCACCCAGGCGACCATGATCGTAGCCGCAGGATGGACGCGCAAGGATGCGGAATCCATCATATTCGCTCATCCAACGCTGGACGAGAGCGTGCGGGACGTTTTGCTGGAAGCGTAGCCTGAAAAAAACCGTGTCTTACTCTATCATCCCTACCGCCTGGGCTGGCGCCCAGCCGACTTTGTCCTGGCCGAAGAGAATGCGTACATAGCCATCGCGCTTTTCCTTCACTTGCACGGGCGAGCCGGCGTGCAGCGTGAAAAGCTGCGCAGCCTCTTCGTTCAGCCCGGCGCGCACGGGCAAGCGCTCCTCCAGCACCACGGCTTGGGACGGATTGGCCCTTACGTACAGCCGCTGCAACGCGGCAGGTAAAAAGACCAGAACGACGGCCAGCGCCGCCAGCCGTAGCACTTGCAAAGCGCGCGACCTGCGGCGAAACAGCAGCCCCGCGCAACTGAACCAGAAAAGGCTGGAGCCGGCCAAGGCCAGCCATTGCACTGTTCTGGGCGACAGTAGCCGGGTGGGGAAAAACAGCACGTCGGCCACGCCAGAGCCAGCCTTTTCTGGCGCGTCTTTGACCAGCGAGCGGGCGTGCTCCAGATTGAACCGCATGTCAGGGTCTTGCGGCGCAAGCATGAGCCCCCGCTCCCACCACAGAATGGCCTTGCCCAGCTCCCCGGCTTTGAACCAAGCGTTGCCCAGATTGTAGCACAGGGCGCCGCTCAAAGACTGCATTTCCGCAACAGCCGAAAATTTTCGGGCTGCTTGCTCATATTGCCCGTTTTCGTAGGCTTTGATTCCATCCAAAAAAGATGCAGTGGGATCAACCGGAGCCGCAAAGGCCACAGCCTGCGCCGTGCACGGGACCGCCAAACCTAGCGCCGCCAACAACATCAACGCTTGCAACAGCTTCATACGCACAACTCCTTGACCAGTGCAGACGTTCGCGAGAGCAGGCCCTCCAGGCCAGAGCGGTCAAGAGACGCGGCTCCGTAGCGGGCGGCGTCCAGGTCCTGCAGCAGGTCCCGGACTTTACCAGCAAGGTCGTCACGACCGTGATCGCGCAGCAAACTCTCCGCCTCCTCATATGTCAACGACTCCCCAGGTTGGCCGTTGCGGGACCGTACCGCCGCAACTACAGCCTTGGCGCACAGCGAAAGGGCTTCGGTGCGCACGTCCTCCTGCCGGGCGGCGCGGACCAGCTCTTCGGCGCGGCGGGAAAGCAGCCGGCACGCGTCTTCGCCTTGTAGGAGTTTTTTCCTGGCCAGACCCGCAATGCAAAAGACTGCAGCCGGCGCCAACAGCAGCGCCGAAAAAAACATGGCTGACATGGCCCGCTGGTCCTGCAGCGCAGCCAGGTCCCGTTGCAACGGCAATATGTCCTTTTGCACGAACTCCACCTTCTGCTTGCTGACCGGGGCTGATTTCACAACGGTCTGGGGCGCGCTTATAAACGTCTCCGACCGCTTCAACTCCTGCTCCCCAGCCGCGACCGCCACCTTCAACGGTTGCGAGGAAAGTATTAGATATTCCTCTTTCTCCGGGTCAAAGTAGCTCAAAACAGCCGGCCCCAGGAAGAACTCGCCGCTTTCCAGCGGCACCAGGGCGCAGTCGAAGCTCTTGGACCCCACATAGCCTTCTTCTTCCAGCCGAACATCCTCCACCGGCCCGTCGTTGTAGACTTTGAACGTATCCGGAATCTCCAGCTGCGGCATGGGCGAATCCATAACGTTGCCGGAACCGCTCACGCGCAAACTTAACGCAGCCGATTCTCCCGGCGCCACGCTCTGGCTTGTCGGCTCAACCTCCAGGGTAAAAGAACCTATCAAGCCGGAAAAAGGAATATCTTGTGTATAAGCCGGCAACGGCCGAACTGACATTTTGAGCGCAGGCGCCTGAATAATCTTGGGCGTCAGCCGCGGTTGGGCAAAAAAGGCGTCGAACCGGCTCGTTGTGTTGCGCTGCTGCGTCATCAGGTCGCAATGCAAGGACAACGGGCCCACATCCGCCTCGCCAGCCTGCAGCGGCGCAAGCAGGAACCGGACCTCGATAACCTCGTACCGTTTGCCGGCCACAGCCGTGGAATAGGTATTCTGGTCCGGATACTGTTTGGCGGAAAAGCCCTCAAATCCTGAGTCCTCCAACTGTGGATTGGCAAACCGGATCCGGGTGAATATTTGCAGCGTGTAGACGATGCTTTCTCCAACAAATGGCGATGTGTCGGAGACTGTGGCCCGCATGAAGATGTCTGGCGTTTCCCCGTCTTCTTGAAGCTCAGCCTGGAGCGACTGCACCGTGACGGGAATGGACGCAGTAGTCACCGCGTCGTTGCCTTCTCCCACTGTGAGCGCTGGTATGGTCAACCTGCCTTCGCGCTTGGGCCGCAAGGTGAGCCGCAGCTCTGATATCTTGGAAAAATCGCCGTTTATAAGAGAGATACTGGTTCCGGTAGAGCGCCCGGTAATCTTGAAATCACTGGACAACTCCAAAGGTTCCAGATCGACCTTCCCAGACCCGTCAGATACGGTGACGGTCAAGGTGAAAGACTCGCCCAGGCTGACGCGCGGCCGGTCCACCTGTGCCTTTGCTTGCAAGGCCAAGGCCCGAGAAGGCGCCAACAGCACAATCAGAGAGGCTGCAAGCACAATCAACACAAAGGCTGACGCTGCAACGGCTCGTTTACGGGCGCTCACCAGTCTTTCTCCACGCGGCGTTTCTGCGCCCGGCCCATAAAAGCCGCGCCGGGCTTGTCCTGCAGTCTGTTCAGCATGCTTTCTTCGGCCGCCTGGGCCGCTGCCTGGGCCTGCGCCTGGCGGGCTTCGTCCTGGGCTTGCTCCGCCTGGGCTTGCTCTGGCTCATCCGGAGCTTGCGGCTGGTCTGGCCCCTGTTCCGGCAGCTGGTCTTCACTCACCCGGTCGGCGAAACTCTCTTGCCGCCCCTCTTCCTCTTGGTTGCCGTTCTCTGCGGCGGGCTGTTCCTGTGGCGGCTGGCTTTCGCCGTCCTGCTCTTGCTGGGCGCTCTGCGGCTGGCCGTTGTCCTGGCTTTGCCCGCCTTGCTGCTGTTTGTCCTGTTTACCTTCGTCGTGCTCTTCGTTTTCAGAAGACTCTCCGCCTTCGTCCTGTTTTTGCTGCGGCGGCTGTTCCTGCAGCTTTTTTTGCACAAACGCATAGTTCATCCGGGCGTCCTCGTCATCCGGCGAAACTTCCAGCGCCTTGGCGTACTGTTCCAGCGCCTGTTGCAACTGTCCCTGGCGATACAAGGCATTGCCAAGATTGTATAAAGCCTTGGTTTGCAGTTCTGGATTTTCACTCTCGAACGCTGCGGCAAATTCAGCCGCAGCTTCTTTCCAGCGCTCCTGCCGGTACAAGGCCGCGCCAAGATTGTACGCCACTGCGGGATCGTCCGGCGCCTCCACCTTGGCTTGCAACAGTTTGTCCGCTGCAGCGGCGTAGTCTTGGGATTCATAGGCCTGCACCCCTTCCAAAGCCTGGGCTGGGGCGCCAGCCAAAGCCAGTGTGCTGCTTCCCGCTGTAAACGCCAGCAAAGCAAGCATAAGCACGCCCGTGCGGCCGCGCTGGGAGCGGCGGCCGGACAAGGCCATTTCTGCAAACAGCAGCAGGATCGCCGGCAGCAGCAGCCAGCGGTAGCGGTCCAAGCGAATCTTTTCCCGCCCGCTGCTCAAGGCCTTGGTCTCCAGGTCCGCGCGAATGGCGTCCACATACACCGCCTCCAAATCCATATCTCCGGTCACAGACCGAACATAGACGCCGCCGGTCGTCTCAGCCAAGGCCTGCAATGTCTGCTCGTCCAGCCGGGTCATGGCAATTTTTCCCTGGCTGTCCCGCACGTAGCCGCCCTGCCCGTCAGGTATTGGCGTAGGCTCTGTCGAACCCACGCCAATAGCGTAAATGCGAATATCCTGCGCCGCCGCCTCTTCAGCCGCGGCAAGGGCTTCATCCCTGGCCTCATTACTGGTGGGCTCGCCGTCGGTGATCAGCAGCACAGCCTTGTCCGCCGGGTCTTTGGGGTCAAACCCCTTGACGGCGGTTCGCACAGCCGCGGCCAAGTCAGTCCCGCCCACAGGCAAAAAATCCGGGGCCAGCACATCCAGAAAAATAGTGAACCCAGCGTAGTCCATAGTCAGGGGACACTGGACAAACGCCGTGCCCGCAAAGGCGGTCAACCCTACCTGGTCGCCCTGCAGCATGCCCAGCAAGTCCACGATCTCCCGCTTGGCCCGCTCCAGCCTGTTGGGAGCAACGTCCGTGGCCAGCATGGACCGTGAACAGTCCAGCGCCACCATCAGACTGACGCCGCGCCTCTCCACTGAACGCCACTCGTGCCCATAGTTCAGCCCGGCCAGGGCCAGCGCCAGCAGCAGCAGGCAGACCAACAGCATGCCGGACTTGACGGCCCGGCGGCCTTCGGACACGCCCGGAGCCAGATGTTGCAACAGGCGGCCGCCCACAAACTCCTGCAGCAGCCTTTTGCGGCGCGACCGGCCGTACGCCATCACTACAGCGAGAACAGGCAATAGCCACAGCAAAAAAAGCATGTTCGGTTCGCTGAAGGTCATGGCAGCCTCAAACACCGGGTGTTTACCAGCACTATCCAGCAGCAAAGCAGAACCGCCGCAGGACCCAGAAAATACGGGTAAAGATTCTTGTACTCTGCGTAGGTCTTCATCTTCGCTTCCGTCTTTTCCAACTCGTCTATAAAGCCATAAATGCGGTCCAGGCTGTCCGTGTCTTCCGCCCGGAAATATTGCCCTCCCGTTCCCGCGGCAATGTCGCGCAAGGTCTTTTCGTCTATGTCTACTTCCTTATACACAACCCGAGGGCCAAACAACCCCGAGTCCACCACAAAGGGCGCCGGCTCCCTGCCGCCCACGCCAATGGTGTACACCTTCACGCCAGTTTTGGCGGCTATGGACGCTGCAGCTGCAGGGTCTATCTCCCCGGCGTTGGACCGCCCGTCCGTCAGCAGTATGATCACGTTGGATTTGCTCTCCACGTCCTTGAGCCGCTTCAAACTGACGCCCAGGGCGTCGCCTATGGCCGTTTTCGCGCCAGCGGCGCCTATTTCCAACATATCCAAAGCCCGGACAATGGTCTGGTAGTCGCGGGTCAGCGGCGTCTGAGTATACGCAGCGTCCCCGAACACCACCAGGCCAATGCGGTCGCCTTCGCGTTTGCCCACAAAGTCCCGGACCACGCCCTTGACTGCCTCCAGCCGGTTTACCCGCTCCCCTGCCTGGCGAAAATCCAGCGCCGCCATGGATTCAGACGCGTCCACGGCAATGACGATGTTCACCCCCTCTGTCAGGGTCTGATACACGTCCGTGCCTTCCTGTGGCCCGGCCAACGCCAAAAGCATGAGCATAAGCGCCATGTACTTGAGCGCCGGCGCGGCGCGGCCGGCCCACAGCCACGCGCCGCCCTGGGCCGCGGCGGCTGCGTTCCCGTCCGGCACTCCCAACCGCGCGTCAAAGTTCTTGCGGCGGCGCAGCCGCCACAAGCCAGCCACAACTATAGGCAACAGCAACAATGCTTCCGGCGCAGCAAAGCGAAACATCAGGCCGCCGCCTCCCCTGCCTGGTCCGCGGCCGCGCCGCCATGGACCGCCGCCTGTCCGGATTCCACCTTTTCCATCACCGGTCGTGTCTGCGCCACCAGCTGGCGCACAAAGGCCAGGTCCTGGCCCATGGCCTCCGGCCCGGCCGGAAATCCCGCGTACTTCACCGGGTCCGCCCGGCGAGAAAGCTCTTTGACGCCCCGCTGCAAGTCCAGGGGCATGCCCAGGCTGGCCAGCCGCGGCAGCAACTCTTCTGTCGTCATCTCCATGGCCGGAAAGCTATAGCGCTTTTCCAGATACCAGCGCAGCACGCCCGTAAGCTGGAAATAAAATTCCCGCGGACCCATTTCTGGTCTACGCTCCAGCTCGTCCAGCCGGGCCTTGGCGGTTTCATGAGCCGGTGTTTCCGGCTGTTCGCGCTTGTTCTTCTTGCGCCGCCACAACAGCCAGGCGGCCAAACCGACCAGCAGCAGAGCGCCAACAGCCACGGCCCAGACCCATATTTCAGACCCGGCCGGCAAGGCCGCCAAGCCCTTGATGTCCCGGATGTCCGCCATATGGGAAACATCCGGCGGCTGTTGCGTCGTCAGAGTGGTTGCGTTGGCTGCTTCCATTACCGGACCCTCTTGCGCTCGCGGGCCTTGAAAAAACGCACCAGGGCGTCAGCCGCAGACTCGTTGGTCGCCAGTTGCACCACGTCTACGCCCGCAGATTTGAGTGCTTCCAGAGAGGCTTCGCGCCGCGCCTGCATGGCCTGGCTGTACGCCTGGCGGCTGGCAGCGCTGGAACAGTCTATCCACAGGGGCAGCCCGGTTTCCAGGTCCTGCCCGGCCAGCAAGCCGGCCCGGGGCAATTCGAAATCCTTGGGGTCCATCACCAAAGCGGCCACCATGTCGTGCCGTCGGGCTGCGCGTTTGAAAGCCGGCGCAAAACCCTCGTCAATGTAGTCAGATATGCAGAAACACACAGTCTTTTTGCGGGAAATGCGGGAAACGTAATCCACAGCCTGGCCAATGTCCGTGCCTTTGCTCTGCGGCTGGTGCGAGACGATTTCCTTGATCACCCGCCACACATGGCCAGAGCCTTTTTTGGGCGGCACATAGCGCTCCACCTGGTCGGTGAAAAGCACAGCCCCCACCTTATCGTTGTTGCGGATGGCGTTAAACGCCAGTACTGCCGCGGCCTCCACTGCAGCGTCGCGCTTCAGCCGGTCCTGGCCGCCGAACTCGCCGGAGCCGCTCATGTCCACCAAAAGCATGATCACCAGCTCCCGCTCCTCGCGGTAGCGCTTCACATAAGGCCGGCCCATGCGCGCAGTCACGCGCCAGTCTATTGATTTTATCTCGTCGCCGGGCACGTATTCGCGCACTTCCTCGAACTCCATGCCAGAGCCCCGGAAAGCGGACTTGTAGCGCCCAGCCATCACTGTATCCACAGCCTTGCCGCTGACAACGTGCAAGCGCTTGATCTTTTTGATAAGATCAGTTGGCAGCATAACCTTTACGGCACTTCCACGGCGTCAAAGATGGCGGAGATGACGTCTTCCGGCGAAACGTCTTCGGCCTCAGCCTCATAGGTGAGCAATATGCGGTGACGCAACACGTCTGGAGCTATGGTCTTGATGTCCTGCGGGGTGACGTACCCCCGGCCCTGCAGCAGGGCGTAAGCGCGGGCCGCCTGGGAAAGAAAAATGGTGGCCCGGGGCGAGGCGCCGAACTCTATGTAGCCGGCAGCGTCATCCAGACCGAAACGCTGGGGCTCCCGGGTGGCAAAAATAAGAGTAAGTATGTAGTCTAGCAGCTTGTCATCCAACATGATGCTGTCCACCAGGGAAGCCACTGCGTCCAGATCGGCCGGGGACAGCACCGCCTGCGGCGGCTCAGGAGGCGCAGCGCCAAAGCGCTGGGCTATCTGCCGTTCTTCGTCCAAGCTGGGGTAGGTGAGCCGCAGCTTGAGCATGAAACGGTCCACCTGGGCTTCGGGCAAGGGATAGGTGCCCTCCTGCTCAATAGGGTTCTGGGTGGCCAGCACCAAAAACGGCTCAGGCAGCGGGAACGTTTGCGAACCAATGGTAATCTGGCGTTCCTGCATCGCCTCCAGCAGGGCGGACTGTACCTTGGACGGCGCGCGGTTTATTTCGTCCGCAAGAATAATGTTATTGAACAGGGGGCCCTTCTTGACCACAAATTCGCTGGTTTTGGGCTGATATATCTCAGTACCCAAAATGTCCGCAGGCAGAAGGTCCGGGGTGAACTGAATACGCTTGAACTCGGCGTGGATGGTGGAGGCCAATCCTTTGACCGCGGTGGTCTTGGCCAGGCCGGGCACGCCTTCTATAAGTACATGCCCCTTGGTGAACAAACCAATGAGCAGCCGGTCCACCAAGTCCTTCTGGCCAACGAGGGCTTTGGCCATTTCTGCGCGAATGGCGCGGACCAGGCTGCCAGCCTCCTGGACGCGCCGCGTCACTTCTTCAATCATTGCCTATACTCCTTACATAGTCTGCAGCACTTTTAAAAAAGGGGAAGATCAGGCCAGGACAACAACAGGCCCTAGAATGGCGTCTATACTATAAAAAGGAAGGTTGCAGCGCCCTTTCACAGAAATTACAAATTATTTAAGGTACAGCTAGCTCTTTAAAAAACATGCCGGCACATCCTGCCGGGTCAACCGGGAAGGCCCAGAAAGCACGGGCTTGCCTGTGCGCTTGGCTATCTGACGCAGCATGCCCTTGAATACGTACACGTGCAGCGGATAGGTAGCCCACCAGTACGCAAGTCCGAACGCGCCACGCGGCAAAAAGCGCGAACGTTGCGCCAGCACGGTTTCTCCCGGCGTTTGCTCTGTCAGCGTAAACTCCAGCAGGGCCTCGCCCGGGGTGGTCATCTCCGCCAGCAGCAACAAACGTTCACCAGGCGATGCGTCCAGCACCCGCCAGAAATCCAGGGCGTCGCCCGTGCGGATGTCCTGCATGTCCCGCCGGCCCCGGCGCAAGCCTACGCCCCCGATAAGCTGGTCCACAAAGCCGCGCAGTTTCCACAGGTACTCCCCGAAGTACCAGCCGGATTCCCCGCCCACAGCGGACAGCTGCGGCCAAACATCCATGGCCGCGCACTGCAGCCGCACCGTGTAGCCCAGCTCTAGCACCGTGCCGCCGGCGTAGCTGGCGTCCCCGCAGTGTATCCACTCCGGCGGGGTTGTGTCTCCGGCGTCGGACCAGCAGGTGTCCACGGTGTTCTGCTGCACCCGCTCCAAAGCCCGGCTGATGGTCTCCCGGCAGGTGGAAAGCGGCAGCGGTATGAGCTCTCGAATGCGGTTTTCCGAGCAGACCACCCGGTTGCGCAAGCCCTTGACGAGCGGCCGGGCCAGGGAGGAAGGGATGGGCGTCACCAGGCCGATCCAATACGAACTGAGCGTGGGCGTCAGCACCGGCACAGAAATGATGGTCCGCTTGCGCAGCCCGGCCGCCTCGGCGTAAAGCTGAAAAAAATCGGCGTAGGACATGATGTCCGGTCCGCCAATGTCGTAGCGCTGGCCAGCAGTCTCGTCTTTTTCAAGGCAGCCGGCCAGGTAGCCCAGAACGTCGCGGATGGAGATGGGCTGGCATTCGTTATACACCCAGCGGGGCGTTATCATCACCGGCAGCCGCTCCGTCAAATAGCGGATTATTTCAAACGACGCACTGCCTGCCCCAAGAATCTGGGCTGCGTGCAAGGACGTAAGCGCAGGAACGCCAGAGCCGAGTATCTGCGCTACTTCCTCCCGGGACTGCAGATGATGAGACAGCTCCTCGCCCGCCGGCGTCAGGCCGCCAAGGTAGATGATGCGCTCCACCCCGGCTTCCTCGGCGGCGCGGACCATATGCCTGGCCGCGGCCCGGTCTGCCGCGGCAAAATCCTCGGTCTTGGGGCTCATGGAGTGGATGAGGTAATAGACAACCCGGCAGCCCTGAACAGCGCGGCGCACAGCGTCCAGATGCAGCACGTCGGCTTCGGCTATGTCCAGATTCTCATGCTGCGCCCAGGGCCGGCAGCGCAGCTTGCCTGCGGAACGGGCCATGGCCCGCACTGGGTAGCCTTTCTGCAGCAGCATGGGCGCAAGACGGCCCCCAACGTATCCCGTGGCGCCAGTGACGAGCACCGGCCTGTTATCGTTTTGCATTGGACCTCCCTGGAATGCTCTGCAATGTAAAACGAAGGAGGCAAGGAAACAAGGACAAACGCAAAGACAAACAAAAGAATATCATGCAACGGCTAAGCTTTTGCATGACAACAAATCCAGAACAGCCCGGAAGGAAGGCAGACCTTAGCTATTCACAAACACCCGTTCCACGCTCAGGCTCTTGTCTGGCTCTACGGTCACCACGGCCAGACACGGCTCTTTGCCGGACAGCGCTCCAGGGTTCAGCAACCGCGTCCCGTCCGGGCATTGAGTCCAGACATAATTGTGGGTGTGGCCATGGCACAACAGATCAAATCCAGGGCCAAAGGATTCGCACACCTTGCGGCTCACCTCGTTGCGGGAGCCCCAGCCGTGGGTTGCGCCCACCCGCAACTCCCCCAGAGTTATGTCCAGCGCCGGCGGCAGCTCGCCGCACAACCCGTAGCTGCACATGTTGCCGGCTACAGCATGGAAATTCGGATGGCTTTCCTCGAAAAACTCCCAGGTCTTGCGGCCGGTAATGTCCCCGCAATGGATCACGGCGTCAGCCGGGGCAAGGTGATCGTAAAACACCTTTTCCAACCAGGGGCTTGGACTTTCCAAGTGCGTGTCGGACAGTACGGCTATGCGCATCACTCCTCTCCTTTGGCGTCAGTCCCGTCCCGCGCTCCCGGCGCCAGGCTGGCGCAACTTTTGTTCTCCCACCACTCCTTGTCCGGGCCCAAAAACCACCAGTCGGTATGATCCGTGGTCTGCACCACCCGGGCCAACGTCTTGGCCTCCTCGGTGCGCAGCCGGCCCACAGCCGCGTCAAGCCACTTGGCGGCGTAGCGGTTGCCCAGGTCCAGCTCTTCCTTCAAATTGCAGATCAGGTCCAGCTGGTCCGCGTCGTGGGCGCACACAGCCTCGTCCGTCACGCCGGCCTCCAGCTCTTTCCAGCGGTCCAGCACGTCGTCTTCCAGGCCAGTGCCTGCAGTGCAATGCTCCAGAGCCAGCGTGCGCCGGGACTCATTGTACATGCGGTTAACGTAGTTGAAGTCGCCAGTGCGGGCCTCGTGCAAGTCATGGAACAGACAGAGCATGGCCGTGCGCGCCGGGTCAGCCCCGGCCTCCTTGGCGAGCACATAGCCGATAATGGCCGTACGAAAGGAATGCTCGGCCACGTTTTCCCCGCCTGAGCCCAAAAACTGGTAGCCTGAACGCGGCGTCTTGCGCAGCATGCCGGCCTCGAAAAAAAAATCCGCCAAACGCAGCAGCCGGTCCCGGCCCTGCAAATTCTTCTGAAAATGTTCCGTATCTCTGGTCATGTTGTATACTCTGCGTTTAAGGAAACATAGTCATGCGTCAGGTCCGAAGCCAGAAGCACAGCCTGTCCCGGTCCTGCGCCCAGATCGATTTCCACGGAAACGTCCGTGCGGTCCAGGTGCGGCGCCAGCAAGCCCGCGACGTCGCCGGCCACTGGCTGGCCGTTCACAAACAAAGGCGCGCCGGCAATGCGCACGGACACGCGGTCTGGATCAAAATCCGCTCCGCTACGGCCCAGCGCAGCCACGATGCGGCCCCAGTTGGGGTCGCGGCCGAACAGCGCAGTCTTCACCAACGGCGAGTTCCCCACTGTTCTGGCGGCCATGTCCGCCTGCCGCGCGTCCACCGCGCCGGCCACGACGATGCGCGCCACCTTGGTGCCGCCTTCGGCGTCCTGCACGATCATATACGCCAGCGAGCCGCAGACGTCCTCCAGGGCCAGGGCCAAGGCCTCCAGCTCCCCGTCCGTCTCGCAGGCAACGCCAGAAGCGCCGTTGGCCAGCGCATACACCGTGTCGTTGGTGGAGGTGTCGCCGTCCACAGTGATGCGGTTGAAGGAATTATCCACGGCGGAGGCCAGCGCTTTCTGCAAAGCCCGGACGGATACGGCTGCGTCCGTAAGCACAACGGCCAGCATGGTGGCCATGTCCGGGCAGATCATGCCGGCGCCCTTGGCAACGCCGAGAACGCGGTACGCTTTTCCGTCCGGGTCTTCCACCTGGCCCCAAGCTAACTTGGGGAACCGGTCGGTAGTACATATGGCCTTGGCGAACTCCACAGGACCGGCTTTTCCGCCCTCCGCCTTGAGCGACGCCGCCAGGGCAGGCGCTGCAGCGCGCCATGCGTCCATGTCCAGCTGCGGACCAATAACCCCAGTAGAGGCTGGCAACAGCTCATCCGGAGCCACGCCCAACGCATTGGCTGCTATTTCCTGGGCCATGCGGCAGCGCATCACGCCTTCCTCGCCGGTGCAGGCGTTGGCCTGGCCGGCGTTTATGCACACGCCGCGCACAGGCTTGCCCGCCAGGATCATCTCTCTGCCCGCCAGCACAGGCGCAGCCTGGAACCGGTTGCGGGTGAACACTCCGGCCGCTGCAGCCGGCCGGCCGGACAGCACCGCGGCCAGATCGTTCCGGCCGGCGTATTTGAAACTGGCGGCGGCAACAGCAAATCGATATTCTTTGGGAAGTGGAATCATCTTCTTGCGCCCCTCCACGGCGCTTTTGGTATGGTGGGACATATCCAGAACAAAGTCCAGCCCTCCCGCATTTACGCATACGCCTACGCGGATGTAAAACTTCTGTCTGATACGAAATTACTTGACATACCTTTCACAACCGGATGAAATCAAACAAGCGTCTTATATTATTACGCCAACAATGAACTATTGAGGCTTCTTATGATAGACGACGACTCAGAAGCGCCTGAAAATAACTCTGTATCCGGGGGAGACAAGCGCTCCTGGAAAAGTAGAAATCTGTTCAGCTTGACAGCCGCGGCCTGGGTTCCCAACCGCTGGTCCCTGAAAATGCGCTTTCTCTATGTTACCGGCGGTCTGCTTGCCTTGGGCGTCACCTTCCAGATTCTATTCCTGGCGCTCACCTTGCATAAAGACATTGAACGCTCCGCGGCCAACAGCTTGGAGCTTATCAGGTCCCAGGCGGCGGGCAAAATTTCCCGGGCTGAAGACTACCTTCTCGCCCAGGCGCTGGCCGCGGCTTCCATGGATCAAGCCGGCCAAGCGCTGGCAACCGGCGACAGAGCCGGCCTGCACGACCTTGCCGTTCCCTTCAGCGACGGTTTGCGGCTCGGCTCCGGTTTGACCTCCTTGCATATGGGCTTCTTCGACTCCCAGGCCCAGGCAGCCTGGCTCTCGGACGACCAGGCGGCCTGGGGACAAGACAACTCTGGCGATCCCTTTGTGGCTGCTGCAGTTGCAGAACGATTGCAAAGCTCTGGCGTGTCTTTGGGCCGGCTCGGCCTGCTGCTCAAAGCCGCAGCCCCGATCATTCACAACAGCGAGCCGACCGGCGCAGTCTCCCTGTCCGTGCTCGTCATGGAGCTGCTGGAAGAGCTGAACATCCCCTCCACGGCCTGCGTCAGCATTTTGCTGCATCCCGAGCAGGCCGGCCAGCTGGCCCCGAACGCTTCCCTGCAGCCGGCGGGAGGATGGCTGCTGCACAACCGTTTCGGCTCGTCAATTTCTGAGCAACAGCGTCATTTTCTGGAAGACGTGGGTCTGCCGGGCGGTACAACCGGAGAGGCCTTTTTCACCAGCTTTCCCCTGTACAACACCGCCGGCCAGCTTGTGGCCGCCGTGCTCATTGGCCATAACGCCGCCTTGCAATGGCAGATCATGCGCAACCGCATGTACCAGCTGGGCGGGCTTTTTGCCGCCGGCGCAGTGGTGCTTTGGTTCATACTCTACTTCAACGTCCTGCGCATTGAGAGCTTCCTCAAGCGGCTGCGGAAAATTATCGTAGCCACCCACTCAAGCGACTTTGGCGAGCGGTTTGAAACCGACCATGTGCACTGCCTGGAGTACATGCACTGCCACAACGAAGAATGCCCGGTGTACAAGGACCCCTCCCGGATTTGCTATCTGGAGACCGGGTCCGAGGCCATATCGCCCCAATGGCGCGACACCTGTGTCTTTTTGAACAAGTACGACACGTGCAAGAGCTGCCCGGTGTACGAGTTGCGGCGCGGGGACGAGCTATCGGAAATGCGCAATGTGGTCAACACCATGGTCCGGCTGTGGTCAAACTTTCTGAACACCACCGGCCACCTGCTGGCGTATGTGCTGCGCAAACAAGAGACCACGGGCGTGGCTCCCACGCTCAACGACGTTTCCGCCGGTTTGGAGCAAATGGCCAAGCTCACATTCTTCAGCCACGACCTGCAAGGCGTCATGGACAAGGCCGAGGTCTACGATCAGTTGGCCTACGTGTTCGAGCACAATTTCCGCATCTCGCGCTACGTTATGTTCGAAGTGGACAATGACACCGACCGCATTTTCCTGGCGTTGGACAAGACTGAGGCCATGCCCCTGTGCAAAAAAGAAGTGCTGCTCACCTCGGAAAACTGCCGGGCCAAGCGCGTGTCTGAAGACGTCTTTTCTTTTTACAATCCTGTGCTGTGTCCCCACTTCAACTGCAACACCGACGATGACGTGCGGGTGTGCCTGCCCATGGTCATGGGCGGCCAAGTAGGCGCCATTTTCTCTTTTCTGGCGCCGCGCAGCCGTTGGGAAATACTGCGCAAGGACCTGCCCGTCATCCGCAAGTATCTGGACGAATCCGCGCCTGTGCTCAGCTCGCTACGGCTGCTGCTGCTCACCAAGGACCAGGCCTTGCGCGACCCCCTTACCCTGTGCCACAACCGCCGCTTTCTGGACGAATTCATCGCCCAGTACGAGCCCTTGTCCGAGCGCGAAAACCGGCGGACCGGCTTCCTTATGGCGGACCTGGACTACTTCAAACAGGTCAACGACCAATATGGCCACGAAGCCGGAGACTTGGTGCTGCAGCAGGTGGTCTCCATTGTCGAGAACACCATCCGCCGCTCAGACCTGCTCATCCGCTACGGAGGCGAAGAATTCCTGGTGCTGTTGCAAGACGTGCACAACGGCATGGCCGAAAATGTGGCGGAAAAAATCCGGCTGGCCGTGGAAAACCACCGCTTCGACCTGGGCGACGGCGTGTACATCCACAAGACCATTAGTGTGGGAGTGTCCGAATACCCCCAAGACGGCAGCGCCCTGTACAAATGCATCAAGTTCGCCGACGTAGCCCTGTATGCAGCCAAAAACGCCGGCCGCAACCGGGTCAAACGCTTTAAGCAGGAAATGTGGACCGGAGAAGCGTATTAAAAAATTCACCGTACATGCACGCAAACGCTGCTAATTCCCGCCAATGGCGCGCCTTTTTCTGTGTATATCTGCGGCGCCTGCTATTCTTGGTACATTTATTTCGGCCGCAGCGCCAGCCGGTCGCCTTCGGCAAAACAGCGCCGAAACGCCAACCCCACCACTATAACCGACGATATGGCCGTAGAGCCCACCAGCATGAGCATGACCACTATCTGGTAACGGACCGCCTCCAGGGGGTCAGCGCCGGCCAGAATCTGCCCGGTCATCATGCCCGGAATAAAAACCACGCCCACGCCCATCATGGAGTTGATGGACGGGATCATGCCCGCCTTTAAAGCGTCTTTGAAGGATTCTCTGCCCGCCTCGGCCGGGGAGGCGCCCAAACACAGCCGCATCTCCACTTGAGCCCGCTGGTTGCGCAGGTCGGAGAACAGCCGCTCCAGGCTTAAGGCCAGGGCGGTCATGGAGTTGCCGATAACCATGCCCCCTATGGGTAAAAAGTATTGCGGTCTCCACCATGGCTCAGCCTGCACCACCAGACCGGTCACCACCGTGGTCACCAGAAAATAGCTCACCAGCATAGCCACGAACGTGGGCATCAGATAGTCCACGTCCTTCTCCTTGACCCGGCCACGGACGATGCGCGCCGCAAAGATCACCATGACCAGGTACACGCCCAGCGACAACAGCGCCCACTCCAGGCTGAAAATGAGCTGCAGCGCGTAGCCCATGATGAACAGCTGCACAAAGGTCCGGACCGTGCCCACGGTCAGGTCCTTTTCCAGCTCCAGCTTGCGCCACAAAGACACTGCGCCGGATATGCCCACAAAAAGCAGGGCCAGGGCCAGTTGCCAGTTGCTGATGTATTCAAGACCGCCGGTCATGCGGATTCCTCCTGCAATTTGTTGTTTGCAAGCGTAAGGACACGGTGCGCGCAGCCAGGTTCATAACGAGTGTGGCTGATCATGAGAACGGCGATGGATTGCTGCGTATTCAGCTCCTCGGCCGCCTGTTCCACCATTTTGGCGCTTTCGGCGTCCAGGGCGCTGGCGGGCTCGTCCATGAGCAGCACCCGGGGCTTGAGCAACAAGGAGCGGATCAAACACAGGCGCTGCTTCTCGCCCACCGAGCAGGAGTCGGCCGCAGCGTCCAGGGTTACGTTGCGCAGCAGAAAACGGTCCAGCATCTGCTGCAGCGCCGCGTCGTCCGGCCTGGCCAAGCCGTGGTTGGCGGCAAAGGAGAAGGGCAGCAGCAGATTCTCCCGGACTGTGCCGGGAACCACGGTGGGCGTCTGCTGAATGTAGGCTGTTTCGCGCCGCAGTTGGGGCGGCGGCCAGTCCCTGACGTCTTTGCCGGCAAAGGCCACGACCCCCCTGGCTGGTTCCTCCAGCCGAATGCACAGCCGTAGCACCGTGGACTTGCCTGCGCCCGAGGGCCCGCGCAGCAGCACATAGTCTCCGGCGTGCACCTGCAGCGACGCGCCTCGCAAAATGACCCTTTCCGGGCCGTAGGCAAAATCAACGCCAGCGAAAGAAAGTATTTCCTGTTTCATGCTCCACCCCCTAAAAAACAAATACCGCAGATATTACGCAGATGCACGCAGATATTACGCAGATGCGGTTACTCTTTGCCCGCATACCAGGCCCGCAACCAGAACTTGACAGTAGCGCGCGAAGCAACGAAATTACCCCTTGTGACTCCCGAGCCCCACATCCGCCCGCCCATCCGCTTGCTGGCCGACACCCTGCGCAACCAGATTGCCGCGGGCGAAGTGGTGGAGCGGCCGGCCAGCGTGCTCAAAGAGCTGATGGAAAACAGCTTTGACGCAGGCGCAAGCTCTGTTCACGTGCGCCTGGAGCGCGGCGGCCAGGGACTGGTCCAGGTGCAAGACAACGGCTGGGGGCTGGCGCCAGAAGAGCTGGCCCTGGCCGTAACCCGCCACGCCACCTCAAAAATCCACACTGCGGATGATCTGCTGCGCATCGCCAGCTTTGGCTTCCGCGGCGAGGCCCTGCCCTCCATCGCCTCCGTATCGATATTTCGCATAACCTCGGCTCCGCGTGGCGAGGACGGCTCGCCCGGGCCAGCCTCCTTTATCGAAGTTCAGGCCGGCCGCATCGTTGACCAGGGCCCGGCCGCCCTGGCCGAAGGAACCCGGGTGGAAGTCCGGGATTTGTTCCAGGCCACCCCGGCCCGGTTGAAATTTCTGAAAACCGAAGCCACTGAGGCCAAGCGCTGCGCCGACGTGTTTCTGCGTTTGGCCCTGGCCAGACTGGATGCGGGCTGCTCGCTGACCACAGTATCCAACGGCAAGGAGCGGGAACTGCACCACTTTTACGCCGGCCAGGAACTCATCGACCGGCTGGCCGCCATGTGGCCGCCCGGCCTGGTGGAACACATGACCGCCTTTCGCTGGGAAGACAGCCGCGGCGCCGCCTGCGGCGGATTGGCCGGCAGCCCGCTCAAGGCGCAGCCCCGGGCTGACAGAATGCTCTTTTACGTTAACGGCCGGCCCGTGCAGGACCGGCTGCTCATGCGCGCCGCCCAGGACGCTTACGCCGGCCGCCTGCTGAAAAAAGAATACCCCCAACTGGCCCTGTTCCTGACCCTGGACCCGGCCGACGTGGACGTCAACGCCCATCCGGCCAAGACCGAAGTCCGCTTCCGGGATGAGCGGTCTGTCTTTTCCCTTGTCCGCCGGGCCGTGCTGCAAGCGCTGGACAGCGGCGGGGGCTTTGCGCCTGCGCCCCCTGGTCCCGCCGCCGCCCCCTGGGCCGAGGCCGGGCCCACCCTGGACCCTTTGGCCAGACCCTCTCGGGCCCGGGAACAGGAAGTGGCTTTGCCTCTGCGGCCGTCTCCCCGTCCCCAGCCGCGCACATTCCCTGACCGGCCGCACGTGGCCGAGGCCGCAGGCGCGCTGCTGCCGCCGCCGGCAACGCCAGAACGGCCAGCAGCCTCTCTGAAACAGCCTGCAGACATATTTGCGCCGCCCCCCAAGCCTGGCCGCACCGCAACCCAAACCCGCTATCTGGGCTGCGTGTCGGACACGTACCTGCTGCTGCGGGATGCGAACGGAGCCTTGCTGCTGTTGGACCAGCACGCCGCCCACGAAAAAATCCTGTACAATGCAATGCGCCGCTCGGCCCGGCGGGGCGACTCCCGGCCCCTGGCCGTGCCGCTTTCTGTTCCGCTGCACGCCAGCGAACAGGATCGGGCTCAGGAACTATGGCCGGAACTCGCCCGCCTGGGCTTTGACCTACAGCTGGACCCCAAGGCAGGAGTTCGCGTCAACGCAGTGCCGGCCGGCTTGGAGCCGGCCAGGGCCAAAGAGTTTCTGGCCCAGGCGCTGGCCGGACAGACAGACGGGCTGGAATCTCTGTGGGCGCTCATGGCGTGCAAATCGGCCATAAAGGCGGGCCAGCCCCTGGCCGACGACGAGGCCCTGGCCCTTATCGAAACCTGGGAACAAACCGAGGACAAAGAGTACTGCCCCCACGGCCGGCCTGCAGTGCTGCGTCTCGGAGCCCGTGAGCTCGAAAAAATGTTCAAGCGCCGAGGATAACCCCGGTCTGCTTACGGAAACACGCCTATGCGCCGGGTGTGCCAATGTCCGTCCTTGCCATAGAAAAGCAGCACCAGGTCCCCGGCCATATCTTCGCCGTTATATTCCACAGTGACCCGGTAGCGCACAGGCCAGGCTGACCCTCCATAGGGTCCTTTGCGCTCGCGGCCAATCTCATAGGTAAAATTCTGGGGCTCAATGCGCGCCTCCAGCTCCTGGATGTCGGTAAGCACCTCGTAAAAGCGCCACAAACCCCAGACAATGGTTTGCTCGTCCGGGGGCCACTCAGGAACAACCGGATGGTCTTCCGCCCTGGCCGGCCCGGCCGTCACATGCAAGACACATAAGATCAGTATGCATATCGCCCTATGACGCATAATCTTTCCTTGGAATAGGCTCAGTGTTGCGAGACGTTGAGCCACAGTGTATATCATTGGTTATGACGCAGGAACCGCAAACGGGCAAGCCGATGCAGACCCAGCCGAAAATTGAACCGGCAGCGCAATTCCGGAGACAGGACGGCGGCAACACAGACCTCCGCCAGACAGGACAAGACGCGCCGCAGACCGGGATTCCAGACGAGGCCGCCGAGGCTCTGGTCGGCCTGGACGTTGGCTCTGTCAGTGTAAAGGCCGCAGCCCTCGGCCCTGGCGGCAGGCTTGCGCACTGGGTCTATCGCCGGCACAAGGGCCGGCCCATGGAAACTGCCGCGGCTGTCATCCAAGAGCTGCTGGAGCGCTGGCCACGGGTCCGGGCGGCGGCCACGGGCGGCTCTGGCAAAGCGCTCTCCGCAGTGCTGGACATCCCCTATCACAACGAACTGCTGGCTTGCGTGGCCGGCTGCCGGTCTTTGGCGCCAGAGGCCCGGTGTATTTTTGAAATGGGCGGGGAAGACTCCAAGTTTATCCTTTTAGACGGCGACGCCGTTGCGGATTTCTCCCTCAACTCCGTCTGCGCCGCGGGCACGGGCTCGTTCCTGGACCAGCAGGCAGAGCGCATGCAGCTCTCCATTGAAAAGTTTTCCCAACTGGCGCTGGAATCCGTTTCGCCGCCGCGCATTGCCGGCCGGTGCAGCGTTTTTGCCAAGTCAGACATGATTCACCTGCAGCAGATCGCCACGCCCGTCCAGGACATTGTGGCCGGGCTCTGCTTTGCCGTGGCCCGGAATTTCCAAGGCGCCATTGTGCGCAACCGGCCTGTGCCCGAGCCTGTGGCCTTTCTGGGCGGGGTGGCTTTGAACCCGGGCATGGCCCGGGCCATGCGCGAGGTGTTTGGCCTGGAGCAGCTCATCGTACCGGCCCCGCCCACGGTGCTGGCCGCGGCCGGGGCCGCACTCAGAGCCGGCTCTGAGGCGGCGCCCCTGCGCAGAGAGACCCTGGACAAACTGCACGCCCGGCGCCGGTCCGCCGGCCAAGGCAAACGGCCGCTGGCGCCCGAAAGCGATGATTTTCGCAGCAGGCACCTGCGCGGGCCGGACGCAGTGCGTAGCGATCTGGTCCAGGCGGCCCGGGGGACTGGCGAGCGCATCACCGGCTGGCTGGGCATTGACGTAGGCTCCATATCGACCTGCCTGGCTGTAACCGACGACGCGGGCGAGGTGCTCTGCAAGCGCTACCTGCGAACTGCCAGCCGCCCCCTGGAGGCCTTGCGCCAGGGGTTGCTGGAACTGCAACAGGAAATAGGCCCCACCGTGGACATCCAGGGCGTGGGAACCACAGGTTCCGGTCGCTACATGATTGCCGACTTCATTGACGCCGACGTGGTCAAGAATGAAATTACCGCCCAGGCCCGGGGCGCAGCGCACATAGACCCCGAGGTGGACACCATCTTTGAAATCGGCGGCCAGGACTCCAAATACATCCAGCTCAAGGACGGGATCATCACCAACTTTGAGATGAACAAGGCCTGCGCCGCGGGCACGGGGTCGTTTCTGGAAGAACAGGCTGAGAAACTGGCCGTCTCGGTGAAAGACGAGTTCGCCGCCCTGGCCCTGGACGCCGCCTCGCCCTGCCGGCTGGGCGAGCGCTGCACCGTATTCATGGAAAATTCATTGCGCCGCCAGCTGTTCAAAGGCGCAGCCCGGGACGAGCTGCTGGCCGGGCTGGCTTATTCCATTGTAGAGAACTATCTCAACCGTGTGGTGGCTGGCCGGTCCATTGGCAAGCGGGTTTTCTTTCAAGGCGGCACGGCCTTTAACAAAGCGGTAGTCGCAGCCTTTGAAAAGCATCTGGACATGCAGATCACCGTTCCCCCGCACCACGACAACACCGGCGCTGTGGGCATGGCCCTTATTGCCCGGGACACTGTGCGCGCCCGCGGCGAAAAATCCCGCTTCCGCGGCTTTGCGCTGGCTGAACGGCCTTACGCCCTGGCTTCTTTTGAGTGCAAGGGCTGCGACAACCGTTGCGAGATCAACACTGTGCAGGTGGAGGGCGAGGACAGGAAACTTTTCTACGGCGGCCGCTGCGAAAAATACGACATGCGCCAGGACAAGCCGGACCTGCCAGACCTTTTCGCGGCCCGGGAAGACGCCCTGGAGGCGGTCCACCAAGAACGGCTCCAAGCGTTTGCCCAGGCCGGCCGGCTTGCTCCCCTGGGCCGCATCGGCGTGCCCCGCGTCTTTTTCATGCACGAATACCTGCCCTTTTACACAGAACTGCTTTGGGAACTAGGCTTTGAGCCCGTGGTATCGCCCCGGACCACCCACGCCATAGCCAGCCTGGGTGTCAAAGCCGCCCTGGCCGACACCTGCTTTCCGATCAAGGCCGCCCTGGGGCACGCCTCCTGGTTCCAGGAGCAGAACATTGCCGCTCTTTTTGCCCCCAGCTTCGTGAACATGGCCTGGCCGGACAGCCCCTACGATTCTGCCCAGGCCTGCCCGCTCACCCAATCCTTTCCCTATCAGCTACGGGCGGCCCTGGGCGCAGGAGCCTCGCCAATGCAGATCATTGCGCCGCCTGTGGACCTGCGGACGGGCCGCAAAGCCGCGGCCCGGGCTCTAGCCGAATCTTTGGCCCCGCTCGGCGTGAGCCGGGCCAGCGTGGACCGGGCTATGGCCCCTGCCGCAGAGGCCCAGGACCGGTTCTTTGCACAGATACAGGCCATGGGACGCCAAGCCCTGGCCGACGCGCGCAGCTCCGGCCGGCGAACCCTGATCATCATGGGCCGGGCCTACAACGCCTTTGACCGGGCCATGAATCTGGACATACCCAAAAAACTGGCCAGCCTGAACGTGCAGGCCGTGCCCATGGACTTTTTGCCCGAGCAGGACGTGCAGGACAGCTGGCCGGAAATGTACTGGCGCTCCGGGCAGCGGCTGCTCTCCGCCGCCCGGTGCGTCGCCGCCCGGCCAGAGCTGCACGCCGTGTACATAGGCAGCTTTTCGTGCGGGCCGGACTCTTTCATCGGCCCTTTCGTAGACCAGGAGACCGCAGGCAAGCCCTACTTACACTTGGAAATCGACGAGCACAGCGCGGACGCCGGCATGATTACCCGCTGCGAGGCCTTTCTGGACAGCCTGGACATGCAGGAAAAAGCGGCCGCGGCTGCAGCGCCTGCGCCCCGAACCGGGGCGGGCCAGCCCCGCCGGCGCACCGCCTACGAACGGGCCAGGCGCACAGTGTACATCCCGCGCATGTGCGACCACGCCTTTGGCCTAGAGGCCGCCTTCAAAGCGTGCGGGGTAGACGCCGAAGTCCTGCCCGAAACCGACGCCGAGGCCGTTGCCCTGGCCCGAAAGTTTGTTTCCGGCAAGGAGTGCTACCCCTTTGCCGTGACCACCGGCGACATGCTGACCAAGGCTTTTTCTCCCGGTTTTGACCCTTCCCGGTCCGCCTTTCTCATGTGGTCGGGCTCTGGCCCCTGCCGCTTTGGCCAATACAACGTTCTGCAGCGCATGATCCTGGATAAAGCCGGCTTTGGCCAGGCGGCCGTGTTCTCGCCCATGCAGGACAGCTCCCTCTACAGCGAAGTGGGAGACATAGGCAAAGATTTCGCCCGCAAATCCTGGGAAGGCGTCGTTGCCGTGGACTTACTGACCCGCTGCCTGCACGAGACCAGACCTTACGCCCGGCAGCCCCAGGAGGCCGAAGCCGCCTACGCCGAAGGCCTGGAATTAATCCGCTCCTCTCTGTGCGGACGCCATGACGCGCTTCTGCACAGCCTGGGCGGCATTCGGCGCTCATTTGAAGACATAGAGCGCACCCCGGAGCCCCGGCCGCGCATAGGCGTGGTAGGCGAAATCTTTGTGCGCTCCAACCGCTTTTCCAACGAAAACCTCATCCGCCGCGTGGAGGAGCTGGGCGGCGAATGCTGGCTGGCGCCCATCGAAGAGTGGATATACTACGTCAACTGGTGCTCGCAACGCAACGCAGCCATGCGGAAAGAATGGAAAAAGCTGCTCCAGGTCAAGCTGAAGAACCATTTCCAGACCCGCATCGGCCGGCGCATGGAAGCAGTCTTTGACGGTTTTTTACAGACCATCCACGACCCTTCTGCCCAAGAGGTGCTGGACAAGGCCGCCCCTTATCTGCATCATTCTTTCCGGGGCGAAGCCGTGCTCTCCATGGGCAAGACCATGGACATGCTCTCCCGGGGGGTGAGCGGGGTCATTAACGCCATACCCTTCGGCTGCATGCCCGGCACGGTGGTTACAGCCATGCTGCGTTCCGTTTCGCAACAGTACGGCCTGCCGGTTATTTCCGCGCCTTACGACGGCGGGGAATCGCCTACGCTGGACCTGCAACTGGAAACATTCATGGAACAAGCCCAGGAGCGCTTTGCACGCTCCCAACAAGAGCTGTGACCGGGGGAAGCCGCAGGAATGACAAAATCGTCGCGCGAAGCAATGCTGGAAATGATGGACCAGACCAAATGGAGCCGTGAATTCTCCTGGGAAGAGCTGCAGATAATGGTCCGCTACATGTCCATTACCCACTATGAAAAGGGCGAGGAAATTTTCAAGGAAAGCAGCATCAACGACTACATGGCCTTCATAGCAGAAGGCAAAGTTGACATCATCAAACACAGCAGAGACACCAGAGAACGAGTAGTAATCACTATTTCCAGGGGCTTGCACTTTGGCGAAATGGCGCTGCTGGACGGCGAGCCGCGCTCAGCTTCAGCCAAGGCCGCCACGGACGTGACCTTGCTGGTCCTTTCCCGGACCAATTTTGACCAGCTGGTGGAGGATTACCCGGCCATGGGCGTCAAAATGCTGCGCTCGGTGGGCCGCATGATCAGCCGCCGGCTGCGCATGACCACTGGCCAGCTGGTTTTCCTGGCCGACCGCTGAGCCTCCAGGCTACTCCTGGTCCGCCCCAAGGTTCGCGTCAGCCATGGCCTCCCGAACCAAGCGGACCGTCCTGGCCGCCATATCCGCCAGCTCTTCGCCCCCGCCCGCGGCAGCATATTTTTCCAGCCTGCGCGCAGCCATGGACGTGAGCGGCGCCGCCATAGCCAGACCAGAGCCAGCCAGATAGTGGGCGTGCTTTTCCACCCCAGCCAGATCGTTATCTTTGGCCGCCTTCTCCAACAACTCCGCCCGGCCAGGTAAATCTTGGCGCATGTTGTCCACCAGCTTGGCTATGTCCTGGCAAGTCAGCCCGTAATTGTGCTCCAGGGTTTTGGACCGCGGCCGGTCCAGCACGATTTCCAGCTCTTGCAGCAAATCCGGCAGGGAGACGGGTTTGGCCACATAGCCCGTCATGCCGGCGGCCAGAAACCGCTGTCTGTCATTTTCTTCAGTGTGGGCGGTCATGGCGATGATAGGCAGGTGCGGGTTGATGTTCGCCACGACGGAGTCCCGAATGGCGGCCGTGGCCTCCAGACCGTCGAGTTCAGGCATGGAGATGTCCATGAGCACCAGATCGCAATCAGCAGTGCAGAGCATTTTCACAGCCTCCAGGCCAGTGCGGGCTGTGGTCACCCGGTAGCCGTTCCGCTCCAGGGCCCTGCTCAAATATATTCTCAAGTGTGGGCTGTCTTCCGCCAGCAAGATGTGCGGCCCGTTGCTTGTCTTGTTCATGAAAAAATGTGAGCTGCGCTCAGGCGTCCGTCGAAACAACGCCGCCCCGCTGTTCTTCAAAATTGCGCATGGGCGCAGTTTGGCTGGCGACGCCAGAGCCGGCCGCCTTTGCCGCAACAATGTCCGGGGCCTGCATGGCCGCCGCCTCCGACAAGGTGTGCGGATACCACAGGCTGGGGTCCCCGGTCACCTCCACAGTGCGTAAATAGGCCTCGTACAACTCAGCCTGGGAGCGGGACAGCGCAGAGTTGCTGGCGCCTGCTATGCTGACGATGGATTCCCAGATTTCCCGCCGGGTAACTGGCCGGTCCACTACCATTTCTTTCATAGACCAAAAATACCGCCACTGGCGGTTTTCTGTCAAGAGCGGCGCGATTGCAGTGTCAATAACACGTGAAAGTGACCGATTTAGGTAGCACATGAATTGACCGATATGCCCTCCCACACGCATGCAATCTCTTTTCTCCGGCCCAGACTTGGAGTAGTCTGCGGCCATGCCACAGCACATCCGCACCCGTTACGTCGTCACCGGCCAAGTTCAGGGGGTTGGTTTCCGGCCTTTTGTCTATCGCATAGCCCATGAACACTCGCTCACAGGAACAGTGCGCAATGATCCCAGCGGCGTGGTCATCGACGTCCAGGGCGAGCCTGCGGCCGTGGAGACTTTTGGTAAAGACCTTACCGGCCTAGCTCCGCCCCTTGCGCGCATCTCCCGCGTCTCCCAGGACCACTTGCCCCTTGCGCAGGGCGAAACCGGCTTTACCATCTTGGCCAGTTCTGGCGGCGCCGGGCACAACGTGCTCATCAGCCCAGACACCGCCACCTGCGCCGACTGTCTGCAGGAACTGTTCGACCCCAACGACAGGCGCTATTTGTACCCCTTCATCAACTGCACCAACTGCGGTCCGCGCTACACCATCACCCGGTCCATCCCTTACGACCGGGCCACAACTTCCATGGCCTGCTTCCCCTTGTGCCCGGAGTGCCAAACAGAATACGCCGACCCGCTTAACCGCCGCTTCCACGCCCAGCCCAACGCTTGCCCGGTCTGCGGCCCCCAGGTGTGGCTGACAGACCCGGCCAGCGCGGAACGTGCGCAGGGGAGGACAGCCCTGGAACAGCTGGCCAACGCGCTGGCCCAGGGCGGCGTCGCCGCCGTCAAAGGCTTGGGAGGCTTCCACCTGGCCTGTTCGGCCACCGACGAAAGCGCAGTACAGGAGTTGCGGCGGCGCAAAACGCGGCCGGACAAGCCCCTGGCGGTCATGGTCCCGGACCTGGAAACAGCCCGCAGCCTGGCCCATATCAGCGATGCTGAAGCAGCCTGGCTGAGCGGCTTTCGCCGGCCCATCGTCCTCTGCCGGCCGCAGCCCGGCTCCCAGCTGGCGCCGGGAGCGGCGCCAGGCGTCACAACCGTGGGCCTCATGCTGCCCTACACTCCGCTTCATCACGTGCTCTTGCGGTTGGTTGGCCAGCATTGCGCCCCGGATGAACCGTGCGCCCTGGTCATGACTTCCGGCAACGCCGCCGGCGAACCAATCTGCCTGGGGAACCGTGAAGCCCTGGCCCGGTTAGGCGATATCGCCGACCTTTTTCTCCTGCACAACCGGGACATCCTCATACGCGTGGACGACTCAGTGCTGCGGGTGCATCCCGAAACAAACGAGCCGGAGTTTTTCCGCCGGGCTCGGGGCTTTGTCCCGGAGCCAGTGGAACTGCCCCCGGTTGACGCAAAAAATATTCCGGCTGTCCTGGGCGTGGGCCCGGAGCTGAAGAACACCCTGTGTTTGACTAAAAGAGACCAAGCCTTTGCCAGTCAACACATCGGCGATCTGGAGAACCTGATGACGTACGGTTTTTTCGAGGAAATCAGCGAGCACCTGCAGTCCATTCTGCAGACTGAGCCGGCTCTGGTGATTCACGACCTGCATCCAGACTATCTTTCCACCCGTTACGCTGCGGAGTATCCCGGGGTTGCGCGGCTAAGCCTGCAGCACCATTTTGCGCACATACACGCCGTGCTGGCCGAACACGCCCACGCCGGCCCGGCCTTGGGGCTGGCCCTGGACGGCACGGGCCTGGGCGATGACGGAACCCTGTGGGGCGGAGAGTGCCTGTATGTCCACCCGGCGTCCAACGAACACCGGCGGCTGGCCAGCTTGCGCCCCTTCCGGCTGCCTGGAGGCGAAGCCGCCATCCGCCAGCCGTGGCGCATTGCCCGGGCCTGCCTGCGCCAGTTGGGCGTTTCTGAAAGTTCGCGGCCATGGCCCTGGAGCGCGCAATTTGCAAAAGCAGACGCCATGGTCCTTCAAATACTTGAGAAAAACATCAATTGCCCGCAGACTAGCAGCTGTGGCCGGCTGTTCGACGCCGTCTCGGCTCTGCTAGGAGTCTGCCTGGAACCATCCTATGAAGGCCAAGCAGCTATATTGCTGGAAGCCGTCCAAAACACGGACGAAACAGGGGCCTACCTGTGCCCGGTTCTGGAGGGCGGCCCGCTGCTGCAGTTGGACGGGCTGGCCCTGTTCCAGGCCGTGCTGCAGGACTGGGAGCAGCATGTTGCACCGGCCGTGGCGGCCCGGCGATTTCACCTGGGACTGGTCCAGGGTTTTGTAGACCTGGCCGCCCGGCTGGCGGAAGAGACGGGCGTCAGTTTCGTCGCCCTCTCCGGCGGCGTGATGCAGAACGCTACGCTGTCCGTGGAGTTGCCGCGGGCTCTGCGCTCAAGAGGCCTGAAGCCGCTTGCCCACCGCGCCCTGCCGCCCAATGACGGCTGCATCTCTTTGGGCCAAGCAGCCTGGGGCCGGCTGCAGGCGGTCATGGCGCAGGGCTGACTTTCCATTGCTTCACAGCGCGGTTGATGATATCCACTAGCCCATGGCGTCGCTCAAGGCCCTTATACTGTCGCTTTGCCTGCTACTCGCGTCTTTTGCTTTTGCTGCTGAAGACCCTGGCAGGCTTTTTGTACTGCAAATCGACGCGTTTTCCAGCCAAAAACAAGCCTATGCACTGGTGGCTAAGCTCTCTGACAAAGGGTATGCGCCCCATGTGGCGTCACTGCTGGACGAAGCCGGCCGCGACCTGTACGCCGTGCGACTGGGCGTTTTTGTCAGCCCAGAAGAAGCAGCTGCGGCCGCCAAGCGCTTCAAGCAGCAGGAGAACATAGATATCAACAAAGAATTCAGTCACTTCAATATAATCCAGATCACAGGCGGGCAAATGGCGGCGCTGGATTCGCCCTCGCCGGCTCCCACCGCGTCTGCCCAGCCGAAAACCAAAAAAAACCAAACCCCAAAGCCTCAGACCAAGGCCGACGCAGCCGCCAACCCTGCAGCAGACCATGTCTACTCCATAGTCATCGGCTCTTTCTCATCACGGGAAAACGCCGTCCGCCTGGCCCGTACACATAGAGATAAGGGCCGGCACGCTTACGTACTGCAGCTTTTGGACGGCAACGACAAGACCTGGTATGTGGTGCACCTGGGGCGTTACGCCAGCCGGAATGAAGCGAAAAGCGAGGCTCAGCGGCTGCACAGGGCGGAGAAAACGCCATTGCGCGTGAGAAAGGTGGAAACGTCCCTTATTGCCAAACGGCGGCAAGAACTGTAGCTGCTGCAGCCGGCCCCTTCTCGGCCCGGCCTGTCTTTATATGCACTGGCGCACCTGGCTCCGGCCAGAAAAACCGCACCATGCCCCACTCTGAGGTGGAATACAGCCGAATGCCCTTTTCCCGGAACAGCGCCCGCATCGAATCCGTGGGAAAGTTCCAGTAGTTCATAAACCCGGCGCTTACGGCGGCAACTTCCGGCTGCACGCGGTCGTAAAACTCTGGAACCAGGCCGGTGTTGCTGCCGTGGTGCGGAATCACCAGGGCCCGGGCCTGCAAGTCCTGGACGGCGTCCATAAGCACAGACAAGCCGTATTCCTCCAGATCGCCCGGCAAAAGGAGCATGGGCTCGCTGCGCCAAAGCAGCCGCAGCACCAGGGACATGTCGTTTTCTTTGGCTGCAGTAAACTCCGCCGCCGGATGCAGCACTTCCAGCTCAACGCCGCGGCCAAGGACAATCCGGTCCCCAGCCGCCAGTCCCCGCCAGCCCGGACGGGCCAGTGTTGCGGTCCAGTCAGCGGGGTCCACCCAGTCAACGGGCGTGAGGGCCTGCTTTGAACACCCCATGCGGCGCACGTCAAACCGCTCTAAAATGTGGGCAAGGCCCCGCAAATGGTCGCTGTGGCGGTGGGACAAGAGCACCCAGTCCAGCCTGGGGGGAGCATTGCGCCGCAGGTGCGGACCGACAATGGCTTCGCCCGTGTCAAAACCCGGAAAGCGCATGCCTCCGCCGTCCACCAGGACCCGCCTGCCGCCCGGCAATGTGAGGGCCACGCTCTGGGCTTGGCCTACGTCCAACACCTCCGCCTTCAGACCGCTCTGGCTCTGGCTCCAGTAGTCCTGGGCCATGGGCAAAACCGTCAACGTCAGCCCCATAGCCAAGCCGGCCAACGCAGTGCGCCGGCCTGCCCCGCCCAGCAACAGAAAGCCCGCCGCCAGCATGATCCAATACCCCAGCATGGCAGGCCAGGCAGGCAACAGCATGAGCGGCCCGCCGGACACCGCCCCGTCCATGGGGGCAACGCCCCAGGCCGCGGCCAGGCCGCCCAACTGCAGCAGCCGTTCGCCCAGAGGCAGCCACGGCGCTATGAACAACATCACCTTGCCGGCCAAAGCCAGCGGCATGACAACAAACCCCAGAACAGGCAGCCAGACCAGGGACCACAGCGGATTGCCGGGCGTCTGGCCAAAGGCGTTCAACTGCAAAGGCAGCACGGCCAGGTTGGCGAAACCCCACAGAAACAGCAGGTTCATTACACCGGGTCCGGCTGCGAACCAGGCGCGCCTTAGCAGCTGCGCCACAGGGGGGGCGTCGGAAGTGCGAAAGCCCTCCTTTGGCCTAGCGAATATCCTGGACTGTTGCAGCCCGTGCGCCTGGAGCAGTCGCAAGCCCACAATGATTCCGGTCACAGCCGCGGCAGACAGCTGCAGCCGCAAATCGTACACAGCCAGAGGGTCCGTCAAAATGATAAGCGCCAAAGCCAGAAACAGACCGTCCAGAAGCACCCGCTCTCGCCCCATGAGCAAAAGGGCGCCCCAGAATCCATACATGGCCGCTGCACGCACCAGTGTTGGCGAGGCCTGGCCCAGCCAGACATAAGCCAGGGCCAGCGCCCCGGCGACGCAGACAGCCCATTTGACCCGCGGGGCTGTTTCATAGATGCGCGGGCAGGCCCGGCCAGCCAGCCAGGCGAGCACATAGCCAAAAGCCGCCACAAATCCCACGTGCAGTCCGGAAAGCGCCAAACTGTGGGCCAGCCCGGCCCAAGCCAGAGAATCCACGGTGCTTTGCTGCAAATAAAACCTGTCGCCAAAGAGCAGCGCCATGACAATGGCTGCGCCCGTGTTCTGGCGCTCATTGCCGGCGGCGTTTTCCTGCATATTGGAAGGGACAGCAGACAAACCCAGCGCTTTTGCCACTCGCAGTCTGGCCTTTTCACGCAGGCTGGCCCAAAAGCCGGTTTGCTTGTCCGCCAATTTGGCCTCGGCTTTGCCGCCCATGGAAAACGCTCGACGCCAGACGCCCTGCCTGGCCCAATTCCACTCGGTGTCGTAAGCGTACGGATTGGAGAAATTGCGCACGGGCTTGGGACGCAGTCGGGCCTGCACGCGCTGCCCGGCCAGGGGCCGGAAATCCGGGTCACCCCAAGTCCAGACCAAGCCCCCCGGAACAGCGCTCCAGGACTCGCTTCCAGGAACCTGAATCTGCACGTCGTCCAGCACTATGCGCAAGCGCTGATCCGGCAGACCCTGGCTAAAGCGCACCTGGCCCTGCACAGTGCATTTTTCCCCCTGGCTGGGCCAGGCCGGAACCGGAGCCGGGGCAAGGCTGTGCGCCGTCAACACGCCCAAGCCGCAGGCCAGCAAAAACGCCGCAACGCCGCGCCCGCCAGACAGCTGCGCGCCCGCCAGAAGCAGCAATCCGGCGGCCGCCAGACCGCCAGGAACCGGCCAGCGCCACGCAAACACCCCGCAGAAAAACGCCAGAAAAAATACGTGCCAGGCCAACAGCTGCGGCAATGCGGCTGTTGGCCTGCCCACTGCTACTCCGCCGCCCGGCGTATGCGGGCGCCCACTTGCAGCAGCTTCTCCTCCATGCGTTCGTAGCCGCGGTCCAGATGGTAAATCCGCTGCACCGTGGTTTTGCCTTTTGCCGCCAGACCAGCCAAAACCAGCGAGGCGCTGGCCCGCAAATCAGAAGCCATGACCGGGGCGCCGCGTAGCTCCGCAACGCCGCGCACCAAGGCGGTGCGGCCGGAAAGCTTGATCTTGGCGCCCATGCGCGCCAGCTCTTGCACATGCATGAAGCGGTTTTCGAAAATGGTCTCCTCCACCAGGCCGGAGCCTTCAGCCACGGTCATCAAGGCCATGATCTGAGCCTGCATATCGGTGGGAAACCCCGGATACGGCAGCGTGGTCACGTCCATGGCGTTCAAGGGCCCGGCTGGCCGCACCCGGTAGCCGGTCCCCTCCGGCTCTATGGAAACATGCATCTCTTGCAGTTTGGCGATAACAGCATCCAGAGCGTTGGCCGGACAGTTCTCCAGCAGCAGGTCCCCGCCGGTAATGGCCGCTGCGACCATGTAAGTGCCAGTCTCAATGCGATCTGACATAACAGCGTATTCGCAGCCTTTGAGCGTATCCACGCCCTGTACGCGAATGACGCTCGTGCCGGCGCCCTCTATGCGCGCTCCGCAGGCAATGAGAAAATTGGCCAGGTCCACGATTTCCGGCTCTCTGGCTGCATTGTTGATGACCGATTCACCCTTGGCCAGGACTGCCGCCATGAGCAAATTCTCCGTGCCTCCCACAGTGGGAAACGGAAACTGAATCTCCGCGCCCTGCAAGGGCCCGCAGCAACCGTCTATGTAGCCGGAGTCCAGATTGAAACTGGCTCCCATACGCTCCAAGCCAGTCAAGTGCATGTCTACCGGCCGGGCGCCAATGGCGCAGCCGCCAGGCAAAGCCACCCTGGCCTGGCCTACCCGGGCCAGCAACGGCCCCAAGCACAGCACCGAGGCCCGCATGGTCTTGACCAGTTCGTAAGGCGCCTCCGGCAAAATGTCTTTTACCTCCACGTCCACCACGCCCGCCTCTCTATCAAACGAACACTCGCAGCCCATGATGGCAAGCAGCTTCAGGGTAGTGTGAATGTCCCGTAAATCTGGTATATTGGTAAATCGAACCGGACCGTCAGCCAAAATGACGGACATGAGTATAGGCAGAGCGGCGTTTTTCGAGCCGCTGATGCGTACAGAACCAGAAAGAGCCGGCCCCCCTTCTATTTGCAGTGCGTCCATTTACGCCTCCTTAAAAAAGCTTGACTGTCCAAGTGCAGCCAGCTATGTTTATCTCTTTACGGCGGGCGTAGCTCAGCAGGTAGAGCACACGGTTGTGGCCCGTGTGGCCGTGGGTTCAAGTCCCATCGCTCGCCCCATCCTCACCATCCCAGGCGGCTTCGCAACGAAGCCGCTTTTTTTTGCGCAAGCATGCGCTGCACTTGCCATACTCTGCAGCTCAATCCAGGCCTGTTGTTTTGCCCTGTGCATTTCCAAGCAGTACCATGATCAGCCAAAGAATCAAGCAGCAGATTCACCCGCATCATGCGCTGCATGCGGGCGCGCCTGCTTGTGTCTGAACCAACCGCCAGAACAAATTGGCCGCTCATACGCCTGCCGTAATCCACCGCCTAAAAAATGAAAAAACCTCGTTGTGTTTGGAAAACCAAA
>CAYTSA010000031.1:0-37316 GCA_964440345.1 uncultured Desulfovibrionaceae bacterium
AATTCATATCCACGGCGGCTCATGAGCTGCGCACGCCGCTGACCTCTATACAAGGCTATACGGAACTACTGGCCGCCAGGGAGAATTTGCCGCCGAACGCCGTGGTCCGCTACGCAGGCATGGCCAATCGCATGGCCCGGCAGTTGTCCTCCATTGTCAACGATCTGCTGGACATCTCCCGCATAGAGTCGGGCAAGGGATTTTCGTTCAACCTGGAGCGAACGTCCGTGCGAGACCTGATTCGAAACAAGGTAGAGGTCTATTCCCACCGCACAGACAAGCATCTGCTGCTGACCCGGTTCGATTCTGAAAGCGGCGAGGCCTGGGTGGACGCCGGGCGCACAGAACAGGTGCTGGAAAACTGCATCAGCAACGCGGTGAAGTATTCGCCACAGGGCGGGCAGATATGCGTTTCCCTGGTGGACGACGGGGATTTTCTGCGCGTCACCGTGGAGGACCAGGGCTTGGGAATGAACAGCGAGCAGTTGTCGCGCGTTTTTGATCATTTTTATCGGGCTCACGACCAGAACGGCAAGATTCAGGGCACGGGCCTGGGCATGAGCATAGTCAAGCATATTGTTGAACAGCAGGGCGGCGCTGTGTGGCTGGAGAGCGAAGAAGGCAAAGGCACGGCAGTGCATTTTACCTTGCCCAAAAAAAGAATGGAAGCCGACAACAGCATTCAGGCGCACACGGCCGACATATGGAAAAAAGGAGAGATCAATGCCTAAGAACATACTGATTGTGGAGGACCAGGAAGAGGTCAGGGAACTGGTCAAGGTAACGCTCTCGCTCGGGGACTACGACATCATGGAGGCGGGCGACGGCGAGACCGCCCTGGTCCTGGCCCGCAGCCGGCAGCCGGAGCTCATTCTTATGGATGTGCAGCTTCCCGGAGCGGTGGACGGGCTGGCGGCCACCCGCATTCTCAAGAGCGAAGAAGCCACACGCCGCTGCCGCATCATCATGCTGACGGCTACAAGCCAGCAAACGGACATTGCAGCGGGATACGCCGCTGGGGCGGACGGATATTTTACCAAGCCCTTTAGCCCGCTGGAACTCATTCAGCGGGTGGAGGAGGAGTTGGCGTGAGCACGGTGGATATTGACCCGCGAAAGGCTGCAGGGGACAGCCGCCAGTCCCTGCTCTACGCTCGTGACTTGACGCGCATGTATGAGCTGGAAAAGAAGCGGCGCAAGGAGCTGGAGCATGCGAACAGGAAGCTTGCTTCTCTGGTGGCGGCCATGGCGGACGGCGTGGCTGTGACGGACGCCGCTGGCCGGTTGCTGCAGATGAACCCCGCCTTTTGCGCCATGACGGGCAAGCCGGAGGAGGCGGTGCTTGGCGAGCCCCTGGACAGGGTGCTCGGAGTCCCGGACCGTTCTGTGCTGGAACGGGGCGCCGATCAACTGGAAATACGGCTTGAAGCAGGCCAGAGGCGCATGTATAGCGTGTTGGTTTCGCCCCTGGAGGGGGGAGAAGAAGGAGCGCTGTATGTTTTTCGGGACATTACGTCGCTGCACAGGGCCAAAGAGCTGGCGGAGGATTTTCTGGCCCTGGTCTCGCACGAGTTGCGCACCCCGCTTAACGGTATTCTGGGATTCTCCGCTCTGCTGAACGAAAAGCTGCGCACAGACGATGCAGAGAAGCGCGAGATGGCCGGCTATCTGCGTACGTCGGCCAAGCGCATGGAGCGGATTGTGAACGAACTGCTCCACTACGCAGACTTGCAGTACAAGCGCCGGCAGTTTCCAGAAGAGCTGGTTCTGCTCCCGGCCGTGGTGGAGGAGGTCTTTAGCGCGCTGGCCGAAACGGCGGAACAGGCTGGAGTGCGTTTGCGGGTGCGCAATCTGTGCTCCGAGCCGGTTTCAGTGTGGGGCTGGCCGTCCATGATCCGGGAAATGCTTTACCATGTGGTGCACAACGGGGTGGTGCACGGCGGAAGCGGGCGGCTGGTCTCAGTGCGGCTGCGCTGCAACAGCGGCCAGGCCGAAGCAGAAGTGATGGACAAGGGGCCTGGCGTCCCAGCCAGCGAGCTGGAACAGGTCTTTGAGGGATTTTACCAGGTGGAGGGTCATTTGACGCGGCTGCATGACGGTCTTGGACTTGGCCTGGCCATGGCCCGGCGCATCGCGGACGTGCACCAGGCCCGCATCCAACTGCGTTCGGTGCAGGGCAAGGGCGCCACAGTGCGGATAACCTTTCCGGAGCCGCGTTCTGAAGCGGCCCCTGGGGGCGGCGCATGAGCGAAGGCGCGGCAGCTTGTGATGGCCAGATGATCCGCTACGCCCAGGATCTGGCCCGCCTGTACCGCCTGGAGAAAGAGAGGGATGAGGACATCCGCTCTGGCGCGGCCATGCAGCGGCGGTTTCTTACCCCGGACGCCACAGTGCGCGAGCTGTTCCACGGGCTGGGGTATGACGCTGCCTTGTTCAACAGGGCGCCGGCAGCCATAAGCGGTGATTTTTTCTGCGCCAGGGCATTGGGGCGAAAGGGGGTGGGGTTCTTTTTGGCCGACGCTTGCGGGCACGGCCTTTCGGCTGCGCTCATTTCCATGCGCATTTCCAGCCTGGTGCAGACCGCCGCGCCGCGCAGCAAACTACCCAGCAGGTTTCTTGCCGCAGTGAACGAGGACATCGCAGGGCTGGACCTGAAAAACAGGTTCGTAGCCTCTGTGTACGCCGTGCTGCAGGACGATTGCTGCACGGTGTCCAATGCAGGCCAGCCTTTTCCGCTGCATGTGCACAAGGGGCGGCTAAGAGAGCTGCAGACGTCCGGCCCCCCGCTGGGACTTGGGGGAGGCAAGAAGGCTTTTCGCGACCTGGACTGCCCCATGGCGCCCGGCGACAAGCTCATTCTCTTCACCGACGGGGTTGTGGAGGCGGCCAACAAAGACGAGGAGCTGTACGGCAAGGACCGCTTTTACGCCAGCATTCGGGAGCACATGCGCCTGGCGCCGGACGAGATGTGCGTTGCGCTCATCCGCGACATGGACGCCTTTGTCTCCCCTGCTGTTTTGGACGACGACGTCACCCTGGCGGTGATCGCGCGGCGCTGTGAAACGTGCAGCAGCAACGTCTGGCGCACCATGGCCGTCAAAGGCGACGAGGAAAGTCAGGGCCAGGCCATGGCCACTGTCCTGCAGGATATCCAGACTCTTTCCTGGCCAGAGGTGGACGCGGACCTTTTCCACCTGGCGCTGGTGGAAATGCTCATTAACGCTGTGGAACACGGCCATGGCAACGACCCCGCCAAAGAGGTCGGCGTAGGCTACTGCCTGTGCGGCCAGGTTGCAGTTGTGGCCGTGAGCGACAGCGGCAAGGGGCACACGCCCCGTTTTCCGGACTTGAAAACTGTTGCTGGCGCCCGGGGGCGCGGGTTGGGCATGATTCGGGACAATGCCGACGTGGTGCTCTTCAACCATGCGGCCAATGAAATAGTCATCATCAAAGGAGTGCAACACATGCATACTACCAAAAAGAATGTGCAGGCGGAACTGATCAATTTGCCGGGAGCTGTGCACCTGGCCGCCAATGTCGAATTTTCCGGACACAAAACGGCAGTGTCGGACGGCATGGGAGAATTGTGTGAATCCATGGGCAGCGGCCCCAGGCGGCTGTTTCTGGATATGCGCCACGTGCGCATTCTGAACTCCATGGCTTGGGGAGCGCTCTTTGCCCAGGTGGAGGATGCGGACATCTTGCAGGTGGTGCTTTTCAACGCCAGCGAGGCGCTGCGCCGGTCAGCTGAACAGATGGCTCTGGGTTCCAGAGGCGAGCCGTATTCCAAAATAGAAATATACGCCGACTGCGTGGAGGCCATGGAGCGAATGGCCTGTGTAATGGCCGGCGACGGAGTCGCAACAGCCCAGAGGGTGTGAAAATGCACGATGCGTTTATTGACGAATCCATGATTCAAGATTTTTTTGCGGACGTGGACTCCAGTTTTTCCAAGCAACTGGCAGACGCCATGGACCTGGCCGCCGCCGGAGAAGTACAGCCTGCTGTGGAGGCCATGCTCCGGCCTCTGCACACCATCAAGGGCACAGCAGGCTTTTTGGGCATGGCCGAGGCGTCGTCTTTTACCCACGCCCTGGAGGACTACCTTAAAGCAGTCCAGTCGGGCGCGGCTGCTCCTGATACAGCGCTCATGAACAAAGGGGTGGATATGGTTTTTACCTTGCTGGAGCGCTCGCGGCACGGCGAAGAACTGGCCTCTGCCGGACACGAGGCGCTGGCGTTGCAGCTGCGGGGCGGGCCCGCGGACGGAAAGAAAGAGGGGCCGGCGCAGGGCGTGACAGTGGAAAATTGCGGCGACGTAGCCGTCATCCGGGTGCGGCTGGCCCGGGTGCATTTGCCCAAGCAGTACGGGCCCATCATTGAGGCGCTGGAGACTATGCCCGGGGACCGGCGGACGCTGCTCGACCTGGAGGGGGTGCGTACTTTGAATTCCACCACCTGGGGCGCCGTGCGCGTGGCGGCTGACCGGCTGCACATTTCAGTCTGCGGCCTCAGCCAAGCCTGCCAGGCAACTTTTTACTCATGGGGGTTTAACGAGGTGATGCAGGCCTACGCAACAGAAGCAGATTTTTGGGAAGGGCGGCCGGCGCCATGAGCATGTCCATACACACCGCCGTGGAAGAGCGCATGGCTGCTCTTGAGTCCATGATTCTGGACATGGAAGAAAAGCCCGATGACCCGGGCCTGCGCGCTAAAGCAATACAGGGGCTGGGCGTGGACCGCATGGCCGCAGGCAACGCGCCGCTGCGCACGCTGTTGGACATGTTTGAAGAGGGAGTCGCGCCTATGCGCCCCGAGGCGGTGGACGCACTGCTGCAGGCTGTGGAGTCGGTCAAGCGGTTTTTCTACGTTGTGACAGACCAGGCCATGGGACCGCAGGAGCCACAGGGCGAAAGATTTGCTGCTGCGCCCGAAACAGCCGCGGCGTCTCTTCCCCCAGGTGAAGAGGCCAAGGCAACGGAAACCATCCTGGACTCTGGCGCTTCAGGCGCGCAAGCGCCGGTCCGGCGTGCTGAGTCGGCTACAATCAAGGTCGCTGTGTCCCGTTTGGACGAACTAATGGAGGCGGTCAAGGCCCTGATGGTTTCCAACACCGTCATCATGCAGCATATATCAGATTCTGAATCCAACGGCCGGGCGGAGCGTCAGGCGGCTGACGCAGTGCGGGACCACGCCAAGACCATAGACGACGTGCGGCAGGTGGTGCTGGACATGCGGCGCACGCCCCTTGCTCCCTTGTTCATGCGCATGGGCCGGGTCGTGCGCGACGTGGCGGAAAAGACCGGGCGCGAGGTGAACTATGTCCATGCCGGCGGTGAGATGGAGCTGGACAAGTCCTTTGTGGACAGCCTGGCCGACCCGCTTGTGCATCTGCTGCGCAATGCGGTGGATCATGGTTTGGAAAGCACAGAAGCCAGGCTGGCGGCGGGCAAGCCGGCCAAGGGCAGGGTGGAGCTGCGGGCTCTGCGCATGGACGGGGGGGCGGCCATAGAAGTGCGCGACGACGGCAAGGGTCTGTCCCCGGAGGTCATACTGCGCAAAGCACGGGAGCGCGGACTGGCGGATACTGGCCGGGAGTACCCCATTTCGGAGATATATCGGTTTATTACCATGCCCGGGTTTTCCACAGCCGAGCAGGCCACGGAGGTCTCCGGCCGGGGGGTGGGCATGGACGTGGCGGTCCGTGCGCTGCAGGACATGGACGGAGACCTGGCCATAGAGAGCGAGCCAGGAAAAGGAACCTGTTTCCGGCTGTTGCTGCCCTCCACACGAGCCTCTGTGGAAGGCATTGCCGACGGCGTGGTCGTGCGGGTGGCTGGCGACTATTTCGTTCTGCCGGCAGAAGACGTGGTGGAGGTTGTCCAGCCCGGGCCTGCAGACATCGGCACGGTGTTCGAACAGGGCGAGATCGTTACCGTTCGGGGCCGGGGCTATCCGCTGCACAGACTGCGGCTGCTGTTTCGGCTGGACGAGGACGCATGCGCGGCCCCAAAAAACGCCGGAGACGGACTGATCGTGGTGGTGGAGGCCGGAGGCGAACGCCGAGCCCTTTTGGTTGACGACGTGATAGGCCGGGAACAGATGGTGATCCGCGGCTTCGAGCGGTTTAAGAACCTCGTGGCCACGCCGTTCTTTACCGGCGTGGCGGTCATTGGCGGTCTTACCGGCGCGGTAGTGCATTTGGAAAGCGTCATAGCCGAGGCAGAAGGGCATGGGAGGCGAGCATGTACCTGAGAGAGAGCAATGAACAGCTGCTGCAGGCGTACAACCAGATGCGCCGTTACGCAGAGGACCTGGGCGCCGCTGTGACGGATTTGCGCCGTTCGCGGCAGGAGCTTGAAGAAGCGTATCTGGACACCATACACCGCTTGTCGTTGGCCGTGGAATACAAGGACGAAGACACCGGGGCGCATGTGGTGCGGCTGAGCCGATGCAGCGGGCTGCTGGCCCGGCGGCTTGGATATGACGGAGCATTCGCCTCACGCCTGGCGTATGCGGCGCCCTTGCATGATGTGGGCAAAATTGGCATTCCGGACGCCATTTTGCTCAAGCCGGACCGCCTTACTGAAGAGGAGTTCGCCGTGATGCAGACCCACGCCGTCATAGGCGCCAAGCTGCTTACCAACTCTCGGTCAGACACGCTGGAGTGCGGCCGCGTGGTGGCCCTGTCACACCATGAGCGGTGGAACGGCAGGGGGTACCCTTTTGGCCTTTCAGGGGAGGCCATACCCATAGAGGGCCGTATCGTCGGCATAGTGGACGTGTTCGACGCGTTGCTTTCCACGCGGCCGTACAAGCAAGCATACCCGGCAGACGTGGCCAGGAAAATAATAGCCAAGGAAGTGGGGGAACACTTTGACCCTCAGGTGGGGAAGGTCTTTTTGGAACACTGGGACGACTTTCTGGCCATTAAAAAAGAAGTGGACGGCCAGGGGGCGTTGTTGCAGGATTTTACCTGCAACACCTGGGACCTGGCGTGCGCGAATGCGCTGCAGGAAGAATAGCTGAAAGCTGCAGGGTCATAAGTAACTCCCGCTTGCTTTGCTTGCGCCGCTACATCCTGCAGCGCGGACGCTTGTTGTTTCAGGCTGAGGCTACTCCACGTCCAGAATGACGTCCGCTGCCGGAAAAGCTTCAGGGATGAACCGGTATTGTGCCGCCAGGTTGATCATCTGCTGCAGGTCTTGCGGGTCGAACTGGCTGTCAAAGGCCGGCATGGTTATCTTCTCCACCAGCCCGGCTGTGAGCTTGGTGTTGTTCACAAGGATTTCTGGGACCATGTCCGGATGGGCGTTCACGAAATCGGACGCTTTGTTTATGGCGCGGGCAAAGGCCGCCGCTGTTTCAGGATTGCCTTTTACCCAGCTTTTCTTGGCAAACCAGCTGCCGATCATGAATTTTTTGCCGTAGCTGGCGTGTACAGACTGCACAAGCATGTCTGCGGCGCCGTGGGAAAGGATCAGGGTGACAAAAGGCTCTACGGCAAGAACGGCGTCAACGCCGCCCTTGGTCAGCGCTGTTTCCATGGCGGGGAAGGGGACTTCCACCAGTTTGACGTCCTCGGGCTTCAGTCCGTGGGCGTCCAGTAGGGCAACCATGCTCAGTTCATTGATGTTGCCCAGGGTGTTGACGGCCACGGTTTTACCTTTGAGGCCGGCCACGCCGGCAATGCCGGAGTCTTTGCCCGCCAGCAGGCTGTGCACGCGGTGGCCGCCTTCAATGCTGATGGCGCCGGAGGTGATGAAGCCGAAGTCAAAGCCCTTGGAGTGTGCGATAATGATGGAGATGGCGTTGGACCAGCCCACGTCCGCCTCGCCGGACTCCACGGCCGGCGCGATGACCGCGCCGCCTTTCATGGCCTTTTGTTCTACGGTAAGTCCTTCATGTTCAAAAAAGCCCATGTCTTTGGCTACATACAGTTGCAGGCAGTCTCCTATAGGAATGTAGCCAACGGTTACGGCTTTGTCCTCCGCCAGGGCCGGGCCGACCAGGAGCAACAGCGCCAGCGCTAGAAGCGAGCCAATCTCTATTTTTGTTTTCATGGGGCGTCTCCTTTGTGGTGGTAAAATTCTGCGTTACAATGCCCTAATTGGCGCCTTGTTTCCAGCCTTTATGCCACGCCAGGGCGGTTTTATCCACATGTAAAAACAGACCGTTGAGTAGGCAGCCCGCCAGTCCCAGCATCATCACGCCAGCGTACATTTCCGGAATGTTGAAGCGGCGCTGGTTGTTCAGGATGAAGTGCCCGATTCCGTCTGTGCTGCCGATCATTTCCGAAAGCACCGCGACAATAAGCGAGATGGGCAAACTGATGCGCAGGCCGCTCATAATCTGCGGCAGAGCTGCAGGCAGCACCACGCGCCGGACCAGCCGGCGCCGGCTGGCGCCAAGGGTGCGCGCTGTGGCAATGTAGAGCGGGTCTACGCCGCGCACGCCGTCTATCGTGTTCAATACAATGGGAAAAGAGCAGGCAAAGAAGATAACGAATATCTTCATTGACGGGCCAATGCCCAGAAAGAGCATTGCCGCGGGGATGACGGCCGGCGGCGGCAGAGGGCGGAGGAACTCCACCATTGGGTCGAAAAGGCGGTAAACACGGTCCGACAGGCCCATGGCCGCTCCCAGAGGGATCATGAGCGCTGCAGCCAGAAAATAGCCGGCAGCCATGCGGCTGAAGCTCATGCCGACGGCGGCGGGCAAGGCGCCGCTGACGGTCATGTCCCAGAAGCGCGACAGGATAACGGTCATGGGCGGAAAGTAGAGCTGTGAGACTACTCCTGTTCGGGATACCAGCTCCCACACGGCGGCCAACAATAGCAAAAAGGCCAGGCTGGACGCTTTGCGCCCCCACCATGCTGCGCTGTGGCTGGTCACGATGCGCCTCTGCAACGCCCAATGTTCCAGCATAAAATCCGGCTCTCCAGCCACACAAAGCAGCGGTTTAAAACGTAGCCAAAGAGGCCGACCACCACGATGCCGGCGTACATTTGCGCCACGTGGTAGTTGAGCGATGCAGCCAGGATGAACGCGCCAAGGCCGTCGCTGGAGGCGCTCATTTCGGTAATGACCACCACGGCTACAGCAATGCCAAGGCCTATGCGCAGGCCTGTAAAGGCTGCGGGCAGCGAGGCTGGTCCCAGCACCTTGCGCTGCAGCGCTGCACGGCCCAGGCCAAAGGTGCGGCCTGTGCGCACCAGCACAGGGTCTACTGAGGCCACGCCGTCCATGGTGTTGATAAACACGGGCCAGCTGCAGGCCCAGGCAATGATGGCGATGTTCAAGGCGTCGCCCATGCCCAGAAAAAGAAGAGCGATTGGAATGAGCGCCACAGAGGGCATAGGCCGCAGGTATTCCACTGTGAATTCCAGCAACGCATACAGCCGGGGCCAGCAGCCGCAGGCAAAGCCCAGCCCGTAGCCGACGGCGCCGCCCAAAGCATAGCCAAGCAGCACCCTGCGCAGGGTAACGCCGAGGTGGCGGATAATTTCCAGGTTGACCGTCAGCTCGTAGAGGCTTTCAATTACATCGCTTACAGGCGGGAGCAGGTTGGGATCGATCCAGCCAATGCGGGTGAAGAGTTCCCACAATGCGAAGCAACAGGCCAGCAGCATATAGCCTGGCGCGCGCCGGCGAAGATACGCAGTCACGGGCGGTTCCCGTCCGGATGGCCGCCAGGCGAGCGCAGCAACGTATAAATGTCGCTGCGCATGGCCGCAAAAGCAGGTTCAGCCCGGGTGGCCAACTGGTCCCGGGGCCGGGCCATGTCTACGGTCATTGTGCGCGCCACTGACGCCGGCCTGCCTGTGAGCACCACGACGCGGTCAGAAAGATAGACCGCCTCGTCAATGTCGTGAGTGACAAAGAGGATGCTTTTCCCATGGCGTTTCCACACGGAAAGCAGTAAATCCTCAAGGTCAATGCGTGTTTGGGCGTCCACCGAGGCAAAGGGCTCGTCCATGAGCAGGATGGGCGCGCCGTACGCAAGGCCGCGGGCGATGGCCACGCGTTGCTGCATGCCGCCAGAGAGTTGCCAGGGGTACAATGCTTCGTAGTGGTCCAGCCCCACGTCGGCCAGGGCGTCCATGGCCATCTCGCGGCGCTGCTTTTTTGCTAATTTCTTGTCTTCCAGCCCAAAGGCCACGTTTTCCATGACCGTCCGCCAGGGAAAGAGCGAGCTAAGGTAGTTTTGGAATATCAAGACCATGTCTGCAGGCGGCCCGGCAATGGTCTGGCCGTTTAACTCCACACGTCCAGAGCTGGGCTGCATGAGCCCGGCTATGCACATGAGCAATGTGGACTTGCCGCAGCCAGAGGGACCAACGAGCGAGACGAACTCGCCCTCGTCCACGCGAAAGGAAACGCTTTCAAGCGCTGTTAAGGGCGCAGAGCCGTTCTTGCCGGTGTAATGCCGGCTAAGGTCTATGACGTCGAGCAATGATATCTCCGAATATTCGCCGCGCCAACGGGAATGTCCGGGCTTTGGCGCAGAATAAAGCCGTGGGCCAGGCTGCGCTGTTGAACCGCCATGGCCGCGCTTCCATATTACACGACATTATGCAGGATAAGCCAGCGTTGCGGCAAAAACAAGTGTCTCCGGCTGTGGAAGGAAAGAAAATAATGGGAATAGGCATACAAGCTAGCGTATTTTCGCGTTGAGAGAACGCCCGCTCCTGCAACAAATTACAGTTGGTTCAGGAAAATGCTCTAAATTCATACACAGGCCCTAGCGTCCAGGTATGCATTGGCAGTGGTTACTATGTTGCGGCGATGGCGGGATTTCGTGATTATACGCCAATCTTTTCCAGAAACTGCAGGGCTCGCCAGAAGCCTTCGCCATCGTTCTTGTGGCCCTGCCAAGCTTCGGGGATGAAGGAGACGCCAGGGGCGTATGTTTTAAGCATTTTTTGCAACAGCAAAAAGTCAACGTCGCCTTGGCCAATCTGCACGCCTTCTCCATCGATTCCCTTGGCGTCCATTATGTGCAGGTGTTTGGCGTATGGAAGGATTTTTTTCAGAAATTCTTCAAAATCCCACTGGTAGTAGGTGCAGGCCATTTGTGAGTGAGAAACGTCAAGGCAGACGCCAACGCCCGTTGTACGGCAAAAGTCTGCAATTTCGTCTGGGTCCACAAACAGATTGTGGTGCCTCTGGCCGCCGAAGTGCCAGGGAAAAGGCGGCATGGTCTGGATGAGCGGGGTTACGCCGGTGAAGTCGAGCGCAGCAAAAGCCTGCGCCACCTGGTTGTACATGGATTGTTTTTCGTCCAGAGCAGCGAACTCGTGCAGGCTCCAGCCGCCGGCGTTGATAATTAACAACGGCGATGCAGCTTGCGGAAAAAAAGTTTTCAACTGGCGGGTAATGTCGATGACGCACTGCAGGTTTTTCATGGATTGAGAGCGGTAGGCGACGTCATTGCTGGCCAGATCGAGCACGTGGTCGTTTTCAAAGAGTTCTGGGCAATGTACGGTGAAGGACATGGACGATGTTTCAGTAAAAAAGGCGCTGGCGTTCAGCTTCAAGTCATTATAGCTGAAATGGAATTCAACAAAATCAAGATGGATGTCGTGCGTCAGCGCGCAGAAATCATGATATCGTACAGGGATTCCGTAGGGCCGGGAAAAGGAGTAGCGTGCTTTTTTTTCTGTTTTGTGGGTCAGGTCAGATTCATAAAAGTAATCACCGACGTCCAGGTCTCTGCTGGCAACCCGGCCAATCAATGCATCAAATCTATTGGGTTGCAGCCCCAGACCAGGGCTCTTGATTTCAATCATGTCGCGCTTGATGACGTCGCCTTTGCGGATGGGCTTGCTGGCTACCAGACTTTTTGCCAAGTTCTCCCGGTTTATGTATTCGCCTTGGGTCAGCTGCCTTTCTGTATCCTGGCCAGTGGCGGATTCCACTTCCCGTATACATTTGACCATTTGCGCGAACTCTTCGGGCAGCAAACTGCATTTATGGTCAATGCCGATCATGTCGCGGTCTATGGTGAAGTGCTTTTCAATGATCTTTGCCCCAAGGGCGACGGCGGCAATAGGCACGGAATAGCCTCTTTCGTGGCCGGAATAGCCGACAATCATCTTTGACAGCTTCTTCAGGCGGTGAATGTACTTTAAGTTTACATCTTTAAATGGAGTCGGATATGTTGAGTTGCAATGCAAAAGCGCAAACTGAGCGTACTTCTTGCGCAAGAAAGCAATGCTGGCTTGCACCTCTGATTCGGTGCACATGCCAGTAGAACATATCAATGGTTTTTCTGTTTGAGATACAAGATCAAGCAGTTCATAGTTTGTAAAATCAGCAGAAGCGACCTTGTAGGCTTCAACGCCGTACTCTTCCAGCGCGTGCAAACTCTTGGCGTCCCAGGGCGTGCATAGAGGAGTAGTGTTCTTTTTGTAGCAATAGTCAAAAAGAGCAAAAAACTGTTTTTTTGTGAGCTGTTGTTGTTTGAGAATGTCCAGGGTGTACTGGGAGCCCAGGTCGTAACAGACTTCAGCGTGTTTTCCCTTTTTGGTGTACAGCGAGTCCAGGTCGCGCATTTGGAATTTTACGCAGTCAGCGCCAGCGGTTACGGCCAGATCGATCAATTGTTTGGCAAGCGTGAAGTCCCCGTTATGGTTGTTGCCAATCTCTGCGATGATGAACGTGTTACTGTCGTCAGTTATGGCGAAATCGCCAATTTGAAACCCGGCCATGGACTTGCGGGCGATGGCCACAAACCGTCCGGACGAGTCTGTAAGTGGAATGATGTCTATGTGTGCGGCAAAGGTTTTCTCTATCAGGCCCGGGTGGTCTGTGACACGCATGGAGATGAAATTTTTGTTCATCACGTTGTCGACAGGCTGGTTCAGGTCGAAATTCGCGTTGGTCGTTATCCATCTGCGAAAGTCGCCGTCACTGATGGATCCAGTGATGACGCCGTTGTCTTCGACCACAAAAATAATACGCGACTGGTTGTCGTTGATGCGTTTGAGCGCATTGTAGATGCACTCTCCAGAAAAAATCATGTACTCGCGTATTGCCCTGTCTACACGCATTGGCATTTACGGCCCCTTATCTCCGCCAACAAATCCTTCCAGCACCACCGCTGGAAGAGACGCTACACATTCAAGAAAACACTTGCAAATTTTTTGCCAGGTAGAGTTGTTTGCGCGCGGAAGGTTTCTCACTGTCAGCCTTGCCTTTGCTCACAGCAGGGAGCATTGGGCTGCGGCGAAATATTGACAAAATGAATGCGCTTGGCGGGTCCGCAGCTGGCTGCGCTACGCCTGTGACATTCATGCTTTTGCGGGCCGCCCGTCTTGCAAAAGCCTGCTTCTCATGACATCACTACCTCAAAGCGCACTTCTTCCAGCAGCCAGCTCATGAAACAGAAATTATATCGTTTTGTATCCCCTTTCAAGCGTTACCTGCAGGCTTTCATGCTTTCTATAACAGTGGCGTTGCTGGCGCCTTGCGGTGTCCAAGGCCAGGTTCTTAATTTAGAAAATTTGGTTGTCTCTACACAGGGGCAGCGTTTGGCTGCTGAATTCAGTATTTATTTTGACGACCACGAAGAAATCGAGCGGCTTTTGCAGGGCGGGGTTACCCTTGCTTTAACAACGGACATAGATTTGCTGCAAAAGCGGGAATTTTGGTTTGATAAGGAAATATTTGACACAGAAGTCTACAGCACGCTGTATGCAGACGCCCTGACCCGAGAATACATACTCGCAAAACCTGACGGGGTCGTTGTCAGAGACGGTTCTTTGGATTCTATTATCGAAAAACATATGCGTAACATTATTGTGGAGATGGGAGCTGTTGATGTTTTGGAAAAAGGCGTAACATATTTTGTTAAGTTGGAGGTTTCTTTAACGCTGGACAACGTGCCTGAGTGGATGCGGGGGGCCTTGTTCTTTTGGCAATGGGATGTGGCCCCAACAGTTTCATACTCCATGAGTTTTGTGTATTAGAGCATTTTGCCATTGAAAATGTTTAGATGCTCTTATGTATAATGCTTTCATTGTAGGCCATGCGCGAGCATGCCCTGCCAGGTAGGTTCGTGGAATTATATTTCCCGCGTTGGCGAGCTGGACGTAAAAGACAATTTGTTACGAATTTTCTGCACTCATTACAATGTACACTTTGTACACCGCTAGCCATGGCTGATACATCACAGCGCATAACCGTTTCAACGGAAAGAGCGGGCGACAAGAGCCGGCGCCGCAAAGAGCTGATTATTGCCGTCGCCATGATCTTTCTCACCGGCGTTTTCTCGTGGGTTGAAATCCAGTACATAGGAGTCAACTCATTAATTTTTATTGTCTTGCTGAACGTCAATTTCATACTGCTTCTGGTGGCGCTGCTTCTGGTCGCCCGCAATGTTGTGAAGCTTGTGCTGGAGCGCCGGCGCAACGTTTTAGGGTCCCATTTGCGGTCGCGTCTTGTGCTGGCCTTCATCTCTCTGTCCCTGGTGCCCACGCTGCTCATGTTTTTTATAAGTGTGAAATTTGTTCAGACATCGGTGGACTATTGGTTCAGAAGTCAAGTTGAAAACTCCATGGAGCAGGCGTTGGAGGTTGGCCGCTCGTTTTACGAAACCGGGCGCAAGCGCATTGAGGCCCTGGCTCGCTCGGCGCTGGAACAGATTGAGGCCAATGGCCACCAGTGGGGCGGACCTGCCATGGACGCTTTTTGCAAGGAAAAAAAGCAAGAGTACGGCGTTGATCTGGTGGGAGCGCTTGACGCGTCTCACGCTATAGTCGTGTGGCGGGCAAACGACAAGGCAGACAGCGCCTGGGAGTCCATCAGCCCGACTCTGGACTGGCAGGCGCTGCAACAAGCCAGCCAGCCCTGGTCAACCATCTGGTCCGGGCCTGGCGCAGACATGGTCCTGGTGCTTTTGCCGGCAGACGCCGGCTATCTGGTGATGGGCGTTGTCCTCGGCCACGGTCTGAGCCACAGGCTCAATGAAGTGGTGCATGGCGTAGAAGAATACAAGAAACTGAAAATACTGAAGCATCCTCTCAAGGTCGCCTTGTATTTTATCATGGGGGGCCTCACCTTGCTTATTGTTTTTGGCTCTATTTGGTTCGGCTTTCGTTTGACCAAGGAGCTTACTGCTCCAATCCAGGCTTTGGTGGAAGGCGCAGAGCGCATTGCCAGGGGCGATTTGACTGTGCGGCTGAGCGACAGGGCCTCTGACGAACTGGGCGTGCTTGTCGCCTCTTTCAACAAGATGGCGGAGGATCTGGAGTCCAGCCGCCAAAGCCTTACTGAGAAGAACAGGGAGCTTGAACAGCGCGGTAGATACATGGAGGCTGTGCTGGACAACATAACCGCGGGCGTTATTTCGTTGAACTCCCAGGGGGTCGTCTCAACGGTGAACAAGGCCGCCAGTTCCATAATAAACGTGGAGCGCAGCCGCATAGCCGGACACAGACCTTCGGAGCTTCTCTACGGCGATTTCAATGAAATGCTGCTCAATATCAACGAGCACTTGCGCAAGAATCCCCATGGGCAGTGGCAGCGCCAGATAGACGTGCACATAGACGGCCAGGAGCGGAAGCTGCTGGTCAACGTGGTTTCCCTGGCGGGCCGGGGCCAGGCTGGAGATGAGCCGGACGGAGGCGGTTTGGTGGCTGTTTTCGAGGACATCACCGAGCTTGAGACCATGCAGCGGCTTGCGGCCTGGCGGGAGGTGGCCAGGCGTATTGCCCACGAGATAAAAAACCCGCTTACCCCCATCAAACTGTCTGCCCAGCGGCTGGAGCGGCGGCTGGCGCCTCTTGTTGACGATCCCGTGTTGTATGAGTGTACAAGCCTGATTATTACCCAAGTTGAGCAGCTGCAAAATATGGTGGCGGAGTTTTCCGCATTTGCTAAAATGCCGGAAGTGCAGTTGCAAACAGAAGACCCCAGGCCCATCATTGAGGAAGTGGCGGGCATGTTTAGGGTAAGTCACAGCGATATTGCCTGGACTTTGGATTTGGAAGAAGGTTTGCCGCACCTGAGGCTGGACAAGGAGGCTTTTCGCCGGGTGTGCCTGAACATTTTGGCCAATGCTGCAGAGGCCATAACCCAGGCCGCGCCAGGCGGCAAAGGCGGCGAGGCGTCAGTGACTGCCCGCCATGTCAAAGAAAGGGGGGTTGTCCGCTTTACTTTTTATGACAATGGACCTGGGTTGACGGCGGAAGAGCGCTCGCGGTTGTTCGAGCCGTATTTTTCACGCAAAAAGGGAGGCACTGGCCTGGGCATGACCATTGTCAAGTCCATCATCAACGACCATCACGGCTACGTAAGGGTCCAGGACGCCAGCGTGCAGGGGCAGGGTACGGCCATTATCGTAGAACTTCCCGTGGCATAACAGACTGTTAAATAATTTACGATGGCTGCGTTCCTTCAAAAAATTGAAACTCTCATGTAGTATGCCTGCACGTCGGTCTGAACTATTTTTACGCCTTATCCTTATGGTTTTTGAACAGCCTGCGATAACGAACTTTTTAACCATCTGGTGCGTCTTTTTACACACGGTCTTCAGGATTTTTTTTGAGCAACGTACAAGGAGCAACAAATGCGCGCAGTCATATTGGGAGGCACAGGTTTCATCGGCTCTCGCCTTGTTCAGAAATTGGTGCAGAAGAATCATGACGTTGCCGTCGTTACCCGCAGCCCGGACAAGCAAGGAGGACGTTTGCCGGATGGCGTATCGGCCATAGGCTATGGCGAGCTGGCTTCTACTCTGGACGGCGCTGACGCAGTCATAAACCTGGCCGGCGCCAGCATTGCCGAAAAATGGACGCCAGAGCACAAGAAACGCATCGTAGACAGCAGGGTCCAGTCGTGCCGGACCCTGGCGGACGCCATACGGGAAACAGCGAGCCAGCCCAAAGTCTGGATTCAGGGTTCTGCTGTCGGGTATTACGGAGACACGAAACAGGCGGTGGTGGATGAATCGGCCCCAGCTGGCCAGGGGTTTCTGGCCGAAACAGCGCTCAAGTGGGAAGCCGCCGCCCGCGAAGGGGAAGAGATGGGCGTCCGGCTTGTGTGGGTGCGCACGGGCGTGGTGCTGGGCCGAGGGGGCGGGCTCATGGAGAAATTTCTCCCGCCGTTCAAGTTTTTCGTCGGCGGACCCCTGGGCCACGGCAAGCAAGGGGTCTCCTGGGTGCATATGGATGACGAGACCGGGGCCATACTCCACCTGATGGAGAACGAGTCCGCATCCGGCCCCTACAATCTGACAGCCCCAGAGCCGGTGAATATGGACCAGTTCTGCCGGACCCTGGGCAAGGTTCTGGCCCGCCCGTCATGGCTGCGGGCGCCTTCCTTTGCACTGCGTCTTGCGCTGGGGGAAATGGCCAAGGAGATGATTTTGGCCGGGCAATTCGCTACTCCCAAACGATTGTTGGAAAGCGGGTATTCCTTTGTATACCCCACACTGGCCGCGGCTTTGGAAAATTTGACGGAGTGAGGCCAAAGCCGCATGATGATGTCTAGCAACGCACAGCAGCAAGGAACGGCATGGCGGCTCGAATATGCATAGTGGACGATGAAGCAGGGGTGCGCTTGTCTCTGCGGGGGATACTGGAGGACGAAGGCTACGCCGTCGCTGAGGCGGAAAGCGCAGAGCAAGGGCTGGCCCTGCTTCAGGATGAACCGGCAGATCTCGTCTTTCTGGATATATGGCTGCCCGGCATGGACGGGCTCAAGGCCCTGGAAGCTATTGGCGAGCAGCTCCCTGGGCTTCCTGTGGTCATGATTTCCGGCCACGGCAACATTGAAACAGCCGTAGACGCCATCAAGCACGGCGCCTTTGATTTTATAGAAAAACCCTTGTCGCTGGAAAAAGTGGTCATCACTGCCGAGAAGGCGCTGGAATTCTCCCGGCTGCGGCAGGAGAACATCATACTGCGCTCCAAGCTGCCGCAAAGCCAGGCAACGGACCTCACCGGCTCCTCCGGGCTCATCCGCAGACTGCGGGAGGATATTCAGCGCGTGGCCCCTACCGACGCGTGGGTGCTCATTACCGGAGAAAACGGCACAGGCAAGGAAATAATTGCCAGGTCCGTACACCTGCAATCCCGACGCAAAGACAGACCCATGGTGGCCGTCAACTGCGCCGCTATTCCTGAAGAACTCATTGAGTCGGAACTGTTTGGCCACGAGAAGGGCTCTTTCACCGGCGCCGGCGCCAGCACGCCGGGAAAGTTTGAAATGGCCCACAAGGGAACGCTGTTTCTCGATGAAATCGGCGACATGAGCCTGAAAACACAAGCAAAGATTTTACGGATACTCCAGGAACAGTCTTTTGAGCGCCTCGGAAGCAGAAAGACCATCAAAGTGGACGTGCGGGTTATCGCAGCCACCAACAAAAATCTGGAGGCAGAAATAGACGCTGGCAGTTTTCGACAGGATTTGTACTACCGGCTTCGGGTTATTCCCCTGCATGCGCCGCCTTTGCGCGAACGTCCTGAAGACCTGCCAGAATTGATAGCAGAGTTCACCAACATGTTCTGCAAGGAGAACGGAGCTCGTCCTGTGGAGTTTGAGCCAGACGCGATGAAGCAGCTTGCCCGCTACCCTTGGCCCGGCAATGTCCGAGAGTTGAAAAATTTTGTGGAGCGGATGCACATCATGCACCCCGGCGTGGTCGCAAGCGAAGACATGCTTCCCAGCGAATACCGGTCTGCAGCCGCGAGCCCCAAGCCGCAGAGCCTTTCCAGCCCCAGCTACGGCGGTCTTGATTTCAAAACCGCAAGAAGCGAGTTTGAACGCGCTTATCTGGAGTCCAAGCTGCAAGAATACAAAGGCAACGTCGCCAACCTGGCTGAAGTTGTGGGCCTGGAGCGCAGCTATCTCTACCGCAAACTCAAGGCCTACGGCATCCTCACTTCAGAATAACGTTTTCCGCATCGCGCTGTCAGGAGCGCCCCAATGTCAACACCCCGAAATATAGACGCTTACAATCCCAGCCGCCACGTCCCAGACCCGTCGCTCGCAGCATTGGTCCCCTTTGCTGCTGCCCGCAAATACAGGCTGGCGCCCCTGCAGGTGGCGGGAGGCGTCCTGCTGGCGGCCATGGTCCACCCCATGGACATGGTGGCTGTGGACGTTCTGGAAAAGTCCACCGGACTTGAGGTGGACGCCCTGGCCTGCAGCGAAGAGCAACTGGCAGAGCTGTTTTTCCAATTGTACGGCGGAGCCAGTGAAACAGAGCTTGCGCTGAGCCATTTCAGCGACATGTCCATTGACGGGGACGCTGACGCCGGCGGCATGGATTTGTCCTTGCAGCTTCAGGAACAGACAGACAGCGGCCAGGAGGAAACAGAGAACCAGGCGCCTGTTATCAAGCTGGTGAACACCATCCTGGCTCGGGCGGTCAATGAAAGAGCCAGCGACATCCACATAAGCCCGGAGGAAGACAAAACCCTGATCCGGTTTCGCATAGACGGCTTTCTGCGGCAGGCCCCGTCGCCTCACCGCTCCTTTTTTTCTCCGGTGGTCTCCCGTATCAAGGTGCTGGCGAACATGGACATCTCCAGCTCCAGGATTCCCCAGGACGGCCGGTTTTCGTTCACCATGGAAGCGCAGCGCTACAGTGTGCGCGTTTCCACGTTTCCCACCATTTATGGCGAGAACATGGTGCTGCGGATTCTGAACCAGGAAGACCAGGGACTGGCCATAGACGAGCTGGGCTTGTCGCAAGAGAACAAGGCAAAACTGCAGCGCGTCATCCTCCGCCCCTATGGCCTGTTCTTGTCCACCGGCCCCACCGGCAGCGGGAAGACCACCCTGCAGTATGCTGTTCTGCGCACCATAAACCGGCCAGACATCAATATCATGACCTTGGAAGATCCTGTGGAGTACCGGATAAAGAATATTCGCCAGGGGCAGCTGAACCGCAGGGCGGGCATGACCTTTGCCAGCGGGCTGCGGTCCATACTCCGGCAGGACCCGGACGTGATCATGGTGGGCGAGATACGCGATCTGGAGACTGCCGCCGTGGCCATTCAGGCCGCCGTGACAGGCCACCGGGTCTTCAGCACTGTACACACCAACGACGCCGCCAGCGCGGTGACCCGGCTGCTCGACATGGGCGTGGAGCCGTATCTTCTTAGTTCTACGCTGCAGGTGGCCATAGGGCAGCGCTTGCTGCGGCGCATTTGCCCCCACTGCGCAGAACCAGCCGCTCCGCCCAGGCAGGCCCTGGAGGCAATGGACCTGACCCCGGACGACGGGCCCTTTTATGCCGGCGCGGGCTGCCGGCGCTGCAACAACACTGGTTTTTTGGGCCGCACCGGCATTTTTGAAGTACTGGTTGTAGACGAAATGCTCAAAGACATGCTGCTGCACAGAGCGTCCGCCCATCAGATTGTGCAGGCGGCGCAGAAACATCACGGATATCAGACCTTGCGCATGGATGCGCGGCGCAAAGCGCTTGAAGGCGTCACCACCATTGCCGAGGCCTTGTCTGCGGTTATTGTGTAGCGCGCTCCTTCTCCGGTTTGTTCTGTTCTTTCACCCAGCTCAGTGGTTCCGAGCCGGCGAACACTTCCTCGATGTCTTTGCGTATCTTGGAGGTGTAGCGGGACACGTCCGCCTCGCTGGACATGACCATGTCTATCTGCCGCGTGTGGATGACAAGGTAGCCGAGCACCCGCAAGGCGTGGAACATCTCTTCCGGCGGCCGGCCGCTGATGCGCGAGGTCAGGTTGTCGTCCCGTATTTCAGAGTTGAAACCGTAATCTTCGAGTAGACTGCCAATGAGCTGAACCCGGCGGATGCGCCGGTCGTCATCAGCCGCGCCGCCCTGGAACTGGAAACTGGCGTAGCTTTCCGAGGGCCGGCCGGTGACCAGTGTTTCAACTGTGCAAAAATGGTAGCCCAGCCGCGTGGTCATGCAGCAATAATGCTCCGATATCATGAAATAGTTGCGTTCGGCTTGCTTGGGGGGAGCGCCCGCGGCCAGGCTGCGGTCAGTGGTGGACCGGAACATCACGGCCAAAAAGCCGCCGCCGTCAATGGGCGGGGGGCCGGTCCAGGGCGCAGCTGTCACGCCTTCCCACAAGGCGAGCATGGGCTTGCAGGCAATGTGCTCCAGCCGGACGAATTTGCCTGGCTCTTCCACGCTGAAGGCGTTTTCCAGATTCAGGACCCACCAGCGGGTGGCGGCGTGGGTAAACAGCTGCTTGCTGGAGCGCTCGGGGAAATGGTGGTCCCGGCCGAAACGGAACATCTCGTGCACGGCTTTTTCATGGCAGTAGCGGGTTATGTCATGATACGTGCGCACGTTTTTGATGCGAAAATGGGGCGAGGACGGGTCCAAAAGGTTGAGCGGCGTGATAAACGACGCGGCTTCGGCCAGAGCCCGGCGTATGGGAGTGTCCAGGCTCTGCCAGGAGATGGAGTCTTCACCTTCGTCACCGTCTTCTTCCCAGTCGGGTTGCCCATCAGTTTCAGCTGTTGCCCCCGGGTCTACAGAGCCGGGCTTGCTAGGCTGTTTCTTTTTCGAGCGCTTGGGAGGCGGCAAGTCTGGCAGCACCATGCAGCGGTCGGCGTCCACAGTGACTTCCATTCCGTCTTCCAGGGCGTCGACGGCGCCTTCAAGGCCAAAAATTGCTGGAATGGAGTATTCGCGGCAGACGTTGGCCAAGTGGCCGACCACGCTGCCTGTTTCAGCCACCACGGCGTTGATGCGCCCCAGCAGCGAGGCCAGTTCCGGCAAAGCCTGGTGGACCACAAGCACCCCGTGTTTAGGAAAATCCAGCATGTCCAGCGTCTTGCGTACGACTTTGACCTTTCCGCCAGCAACTCCCTTAGAGGCCGGCCCGCCCCCCCGCAGCAACACGCCGCCGCCGTCATTCAGTTCTTCGCTGTCATGTGTTTCTGCCTCCAATGGAACAGGCGAAGCCTGCAGGGGACGGCTTTGCAACAGCACGACGTGGCTGCACTGGTCAATGGCCCACTCTACGTCCTGGGGGCCGCCGAAATGGCTTTCCAGCCGCAAGGCCATGGTCGCCAGGGCCAGGACCTCCTTGTCGGAAATGGATGGGGCGTGGACTTCTTCCGGTTCCACCGGGTCCCGGGAAACGCCTTCTTCTGGCAAGGATGTGTACTTGCAGTCTTTGTCCGTGACCTGTTTTTCCAGCACTTGGGAGGCGTCTTCGGAAACCCGGAATACATCCCCGGCGCAGCGGCCCTCCACCACTGCCTTGGGCAATCCCAGCACTGAGTTGACCACCATGCCTGGTTTGCCGCCCAGGGGGTTGCGGGTGTAGAGCACCCCGCCGGCCCGGCAGTCAACCATCTGCAACACGCCTACAGCCATGACCGAGTCGTAGTCAGGTATGCCGCGGTTCAGCCGGTGGGTCATGGCCGGTAGGCTGTACAGGCTGGCCACCACATCCTTGTAGGCTGTCCTCAGGTTTTCCGGGGCCACATTCACTTCTGAACGGTGCAGACCGGCAAAGGAAGTCTCGGCGCCGTCTTCAAAGAGCGAGCTGGAGCGCACAGCCATGTGTCCGCCATAACGGGACGCTGCTTCCAGAAAGGCGTTTTCAAGGTCCTCAGGCAGAGGGCTGCCGGCGATGAGGTCCTGGATGTCCGAACTGAGAGCGTGCATTTCGTCCAGGCTGGTGGCGTTGGCGGAACGTATGCGCCGGTCGATCTCTTCGCCCAGCTCGTTGGAGCGCATGAACCGGTGAAAGCCAGAGGCTGTGACGGCAAAGCCTTTGGGCGCGGGGAGACCGAGGACGTTTTGAATCTCGCCTAACACGGCGATTTTTGAGCCCACCTCCTCGGCGTTGGCCAGGGTCATGTCGTCCACATGAAGTATATAAGGCCCTTTTTTGGGCTCTCGGGCAGGGGCCAAATGGCTGTTCAGTTCACCCTGGATTTCATGCATGCGCTCCTTGAGCGCGTCGTACTTGCCAGGCGCCAGCCGAGTCATGCTGTCCACAATTTTCCACACTTCCAGTGAGACGTGGGCGCTGAGCGTACGAACACGGACCATGCTGAAAGGTTCGTCGCCGTAAAGCAGCTCCTGGATGGCGGCTATGTCGTTCAAAGCGCCGCGGTTGGCCCGCAGAAGACGGCGAAACCAGTGGTAGCGTTCGCGGAATTCCAAGCGCAAACGCACAGTTTCTTCAGGGTCGCGCACGTCATTGGGTCTGCGGAAGACGTCGAGCAATGTTTTGAAGGGATTCAATGCGGCCTCCAGGCGTGAAAAGTTCCAGTACATCAACATTGCCTGTGTGTTGAAACAGTCCATTGTTGCCGGCTTTCAAAAAGCACGAGGGCAAGGAGCAAAAAAATTCAAGATCGATGTGTACATGGGATACACGAAAGTTAGAACTATGTAATACAGCGCAGTTATCGCTGATTTTCCTGAAACAATGGCAAATCGTTTCAGGAGCAAGCGTTGTCTCAACGTGAAAATGCGCTAACAAACTGTTACACCAAAAAGGGGAGCCGATGCAACGCGCGCTACGGACCAGAATCCACTGCCTAGCGGCGCTGGCTTGGCAAACTGGTACTGATAAGGAGGAGTTGGCTTAGCAGGCTGTTGAAATACCACGATGGCTGCGTTGCTTCAAAAAGCTCACAATCTCGCGTAGTAAATATACACGTCGATCTTGAACTTTTTTTGCGCCTTGCCTTCGTGTTTTTAGAGCATTTTGCATTGAAAATGCTTAGATGCTCTTATGCTTTTCCTGAAATAATTGAAAATTATTTCAGGAGCGAGCGTTGTCACAACGCTAAAAAGCGCTTGAACAGCCTGCGTATAAGGATTTTTTCAACACGCTGTTAGGTCAGCAAACGTACGATACGGTACATCAATACGTCATAGTGCAGGGGCGGCACTTGCGGCCGCCCGCCCTACTGTTATGTTTTGAAGCTCCATTGAGCATGGCGCCGGAGCCCCTAAGCCTGCAATAAGCTTCAATCTCGTATGTGAAAAATGACGCCTTGGGACAAGGCAAAGACGCTTTTCTTGGTGATGTGTGTATGCTTGTATGCGCAATCTAGAGCATTTCAATCGTTAAATGCTATAGAGACAGCCAGCTGCAACAATATCAATGGTTACGCGAACAAAGATGAGGGCGTCTCACATTTGTACAAAGTCAAGAGGCAGTACAACAGTTGAGGGCGCAGCAGGTTCGAAAGCGCAGGAGGTCAGGCGTGGGCCGGCTGCATGGCGGCTGCAGGAGACGCAACAGTTTCCCGTACTCTTGAAGGCGCTTGGGATGTTGCTTCTTCAAGGTACACGTCTTTGTTTGCCCAGAGCATGCACATAAAGGCGTTGTTCATAGCGTGCCCGGAACAGTGCACGGTGAAGCGGCCCTGCAGGGGGAGCTGCAGCACGGCGGCGTCGCCGATAAAATCCAGTATCTTGTGGCGCACGAACTCGTCCTTGAAGCGAACCCCTTCGTGGTTTATCACTGCATATTCATCTAGCACCACGGCGTTGTCCAGCGAACCGCCGCGGGCCAAGCCGTTGCGCTGCAACATTTCCACCTCTTTGAGAAAACCAAATGTCCTGGCTTTGGCAATGCGCCGGATGAAACTCTCCGGCGTCAGGTCCAGGCTGTAATGCTGGCGGCCGATGAATGGATGGTCAAAATCAATGGTGTAGTCCACGGCAAAACCGTCATACGGCTCAGCTTCTATGCTTTTTCCCTCGTGCTCAAAGCGGACAGGCTTTTTCAAGGCATAGTAGCGCTTGGGCGCCTGCTGGCGGCGCAGCCCGGCGGAACGAATGAGGAAAACAAACGAAGCCGCGCTGCCGTCCATGATGGGCAGCTCGCCTCCTTCAGCGTAGACCCGGATGTTGTCCACCCCTAGTCCGCGGATGGCGGCCATGAGGTGTTCCACTGTAGCAACGACGGCTGTCCCGTCGGCAGAGCGCAGCGTAGTGGCCAGCGTGGTGGCGGCCACGCGTTCCGGCGCCAGGTCAATCTTCACTGGGCCGCTTTCAGTTTCCACATAAAAAACAACCCCGGTGTCATCAGGGCCCGGCCGCAGGCTCAAGCGCACCTTGCTGCCGCTGTGCAAGCCTATGCCCGAACATTCTATCGCTTTCTTCAGAGTGGTCTGCTGCATATATACCTCATCACGTTCTTTTGCGCTTTGTCGATTTGTCAACAATTTAACTTAGCAAGAAGCATGCCTTAAACTCTAAAGGGCAATACGATGTAATTGTTGACTTTTATTATTTAAAAAAGGTGTTCATTCTGTGACTTTTATACACACGTTGCTTTTTCTACACATCATGACAGCCGTTTGCACACAGTCACCCGGTCTCTGCCGCCATAGTCGCGAAGGACATGGGCTCGTCCAAAACACTGCACAGCTGACAGCAATGCTGCAATGCTTTCAGCTTGATCCCAGGCTGATTCCATGAACAGCCGCCCGCCAGGCTTCAACGTTCGTCCCGCTTCTGGAACGATTTTTTGCGCAGCCTCCAGACCGGTTGGGCCCGGCGTTAACGCCAGTGAGGGTTCATATGCTTTGACCTCTCTGCTCAAGGCGGCGTGCTCTTGCGCTGGGATATATGGCGGATTCGCGACGATCACGTCCAGGCTTGCCGGAGGCACAGGCAAACAGCCGAAATCTGCTAGAACACACTGGACCTGGTTCTCGACACCGTGTCGCGCCGCGTTTGCCGACGCAGTTTCCAGAGCCGGCCAGGAGACGTCAACGGCTATTCCCCAGGAGTCGGGCCGGTGTGTCGCCAGCGCAACAGCCAGGGCGCCGCTGCCAGCGCCAAGGTCGGCAAAGGTAAAGGCGCAGGCGGCGTCGTATAAGGCCAACACAGCGTCCACTATGTGCTCAGTCTCCGGCCGGGGTATCAGCACGGCCGGGTTCACGGCCAGGGCAAGCCCGTAGAATTCCCTCTCGCCGCAAATATACGCCACGGGTTCGCCTGCTGCTCTTCGGTCCGCCAGAGCCTGCGCAGTTGCTTCCTGCTCCGGACTTATGGCTGTGTCCATGGCCAACGCCAGTTTGGCGTGATCCATGCCTAGAACGTTTTCCAGCAACAGCCGGGCGCTTAAGGCGGGACTGTCCACCCCGGCCTCTTCCAGCTGTTGCCGCATTTTCTGCAACAGGCTACGCACAGTCATGTGTATGCCTTTTGAGCATTTTTACCGTAAAAATGTTTTTGGAGGGAGCGTTGTCTCACCAAGAAAATGCGCTAATGAGCGCAGAACATTCTAAACGAATCTTCTTTTACGCTCAGCTTGTCTGCGCGGGAAATACATTCCCGCAGGCCTTGCTGGCCGGGCATGCTCGCGAAAATGGACTTTTTCAACGCTCAGTAAAAGCCTTGGGCGCGTCAGGCGGCTTCAGCCTGCTTCTTCAAGGCTTCCGCTTGGTAGTGGGTGATCAGGGCGTCGATCAGCTCATCCAGGTCGCCTTGCAGAACGCTTTCCAGCTTGTATAAGGTAAGATTGATGCGGTGGTCGGAGACCCGGCCCTGGGGAAAGTTGTAGGTGCGGATGCGGCCAGAGCGATCGCCGGAGCCGACCATGGCCTTGCGGCTGGCGGCTTCTTCCTCGGCCTGCCTGTCCTGTTCTATCTGCAGCAAACGGGACCGCAAAACTTTCAGGGCCTTTGCCCGGTTTTTATGTTGCGACTTTTCATCCTGGCAGATGACCACTAGGCCGGTGGGGATGTGCGTAATCCGCACGGCGGAGTCAGTGGTGTTCACAGACTGACCCCCAGGACCGGAGGACCGAAAAACATCTATGCGCAATTCTTCCGGGCTGATATCAATATCAACTTCTTCGGCCTCAGGCAGTACAGCCACAGTGACTGCCGAGGTGTGTATCCGGCCTTGGGATTCAGTGGCTGGAACACGCTGAACGCGGTGGGTTCCGGCTTCGTATTTCAGCCGGCTGTAGACGCTGTCGCCCTGGATAAGAAATATAACTTCTTTGTACCCGCCCGTGCCGGTGTCGCTGGAGCTCATGATCTCAATGGACCAACGCCGTTCTTCTGCGTAGCGGGTGTACATGCGGAACAAATCGCCAGCAAAAAGAGCGGCCTCTTCGCCGCCGGCGCCGGCGCGTATTTCCACGATGATGTTCTTTTCATCGAGAGGGTCTTTGGGAAGCAGCAGCAGCTTGAGCTTCTGTTCCAACTGGGGCAGTTGCTCTTTGATGGCGGCAGTCTCTTCTCCCGCCATGGCCCGGATTTCTGGGTCTGCGTCTTCCTGCATTTCCTTGCTGCCCTCCAGCTCGTCGGCAAGCCGCTTGTACTCCTGGTAGACCTCAACGACTTCTTTCAAGTCAGCATGCGCCTTGGAAATGGTCCGGTAACGCTCTTGGTCGTTGTATATCCCTGGCTCGCTGAGCTGACGCTCCAGGTCGTTGTACTTTTCCACAAGGGAGTGGAGCTTGGTGAACATACACAGAGCCCTTTAGCTGAGTGTTGAAAAGTCCATTTTCGCAGGCTGTTCAAAAAAAGAGGGCAAGCAGCAAAAAAAAGTTTGAGATCGATGTGTGTATATAGCAAAAAAGTATTGAACTTTTTGAAGCAATGCAGCCATCGCGGATTTTTCAAAAACCTCTTAGGCCTGGGCGGGACAAGCGTCTTCTGACTGGCACAAGCTTTCCATTTCTTGCTCAGACCGGACGCGTTCGCCCAAAGCGCCGTTCAGCGCGCAGGCGGCCACTTCCAGTTGGCTGTCGTCCGGCTCATGGGTGGTCAGCAGCTGCAGCATCAGTCCTGGTCCGCTGAGCAGCTTGCAAAGCGCGTTTCCTGAGTTCTTGCCGGCAAACTTGATAAGCTCATAGGCAAGACAGCTGATAGGAATCATGAGCAGCAGCTTGGCAAAAACCACGTATCCATGGCGCAAGACGGCGTTTTCCGGCGACACGGCAGCCAGGGCCAAAGGAACAAGCACTGCGTGCAGCACTATGGACAGGCTGAGCACAAAGAGCAGAAAAGCCGTGCCGCATCTGGGGTGCAGCCGGCTGAATGACCGGGTTGAGGCGGGATCAAGTTCGGCCCCGCTTTCATAAGCCCAGATGACCTTGTGCTCGGCTCCGTGATACTGGAACACGCGGCGGATGTCCGGGATCATGGATATTGACGCGATGTAACCAAGAAATATGGCCAGCTTGAAGAAGCCGTCCCATGCGTGGAAGCTCACGCTGTCCATATCCCCCCCCGCGCCCAGCCACTGCATCAACAAGGACATAAGGTGGGGCGCCACCACAAACAGCAGCAACGCAAAACCTATGGCGAAAACCATGGTCAACGCCAGATGCCACGGCTTGATCTCGCCGTCTTCTTCTTCGTCCAGCGCCTGGGTGGCGGAGTAGTTCAACGCCTTAATCCCGTTGACCAAGGTTTCCAGCAACACGGGAAAGCCGCGGATAAAAGGTTTTTTCATCCACGGTTTGCGGGCAATGGAAAACCAGGGGCGCGACTCAACAACAACCTCGCCATTGCTGCGCCGCACAGCAATGCACAGCCGGTCGGCATTGCGCATCATTACGCCTTCCATCACCGCTTGGCCGCCAACAGCGCTGGGGGCCAGGATACAGGGAATGGCTGCACGAACCCTCATGGCCAACAGGCTAGTCCTTTTTCTTTTCGAATTGTGCGTACTTCTTGCGGAACCGGTCAATACGGCCGGCAGTGTCAACAAACCGCTGCTTGCCAGTGAAAAAGGGGTGGCAATTGGAGCAGATTTCTGTCTCCACAGATTTGCCTTTGGTTGAAGTAGTTTCAATTTCAAAGCCGCACGCGCACCGGATGGTGGACGTATGCACTTCAGGGTGGGTCTCTTTTTTCATGGTCAGTTCCTCCAGATTCTCTGCAAAAGACAAACTTCATATTCCAATGAATAAGAAAAAGCAAGTCCAGGGCGCACGATTTTTTTCTTTTCAAGCTGCCAATACTAATGCCGGCATTTCCAGTGTCAAGCGTCGTCAACTGGCTGATGTACAAAGAAAGACCGCGCTACAGGGCGCCGTTAGCTACAAAATGGCGTCTAATCTTCATCGTCCTGAAAAATAATCGCCTTGCCCCATGCCCCAGATTGGCTTAGAGTCTGTCTGTTGCCTTGTGGGCCAATTCAGTCGCCTAAGGCGTGCAATTAGTTATAATTATGAGAAATTTACACAACCACTTGACTTTTTTCTGTTGCACTGCGCTTCTGCTGGCGTGGTGCGCGTGCGCCATCCTTTTGGGCCCTGTCCCTGCCGCCGCGCAAAAGCCTGTTTTTGGCCTGGCCACCGGATTGGGAGGGCTGGGCGACAAAGCGTACAACGACATGCTTTACCACGGCATGGTGCTTGCCAGAGCCATGCACGGCGTTCTTTTCCATGTCGAAAGCCCTTCTGACCCCGCCCAGGATATGGGAGTCATGGAAGACCTTATTGCCCAGGGCGCCAAAGTGATAATCGCAGGGGGCGGTTATCACATGGTTGAGCCTGTGGATGTTCTTGCCCAACGCCATCCGGATGTACACTTTGTGCTTTTTGACGATGTTGCCAAAAATTTCTGGCCCAACGTATCCTCTGTGACCTTCAAACAAAACGAAGGTTCCTACCTGTGTGGGGTGTTGGCTGCCAAAATGAGCAAAACCAGAGAAATTGGGTTTCTTGGAGCCTCAGACCTGCAAATAATCAACGATTTTTTTGTTGGCTATGAAGCCGGCGCCAAAAGCGTCCAGCCAGATATTTCCATATCGCGCGTCTATATTGAAAGTTCCAATGAGGACGTGAATCCTTACAACTCGCCATTGCGGGCGCGCCGGTTTGCATTGAACATGTACGACGCGGGCTGCGACGTCATTTTTGCTGTAGCCTCCGGCTCCAACAAAGGAGTATTCTCGGCAGCATTGGAGCGGCAAAAATTCGCCATAGGCGTGGACTCTGACCAGGACCACCTGGCCCAAGGCTTCATTCTCACCAGCATGATGAAAAGGCTGGACACGGCGGTTGTTTTTGCTGTGAGCGAGTATTTGGCAGGCCGTCTGGATAACAAGAACTACAGCCTGGGCCTGGCCGAAGAGGGCGTCTCCCTGTCCCCCATGACCTTTACCCGGGTGCTCATTCCTCAACAATTGCACAAAGAAATCGAAGAGACGAAACAAGGAATCCAGGACAATTCCATTTTCGTACCTTCCACGCTGACTGACGGACAGACTGGCGCGCGCTGATCTGTCCGCCGCGGGCCTATGGACTGCCCAACGCGCTCCAGGCATTAACTTTCTTTAAGATATTTCTTCCTGGCTTGTCATTTTGGTTAAGCTTAAGGTATGCTACGTGCTTAATACACTTTTATGGAAAATTGCGGCAGCCAATACCCTGACCCGCATTTAAAAATGGAGGCCTTGATGCGCATATGTATACCAATGCTACTCATTATCAGCTTCGCTGTGTCGGCGTGCGCCACCGAAGAACAGGCTCAACAGGCCGAACACGCCAAAAGCAGCCCAGCTGAAGTCAGCGCCCGCGACATACGCGATATTTTGCAGGAGAATCCGGACATCATTTTGAACGTATTGAAGCAACATCCTGAAATTGTCTTCGAGCTTGCTCAAGCCGGACTGGGAGTTAAGCAGGAAAAAGCCCGGCAAGAGAAAATACAGCATGATCTCGAAAACCCCAAAACAAGCACTTTAGATCCCTTGCGTCCGGTTCGCGGCCCCGAGGACGCGCCCATCACCATTGTTGAATTCTCAGACTTTCAATGCCCGTATTGTTCTCGGGCGGCAAAGACAGTTGAAGAACTGATGCACAACTATCCGGAAACGCTCAAACTTGTTTTCAAGCATTATCCCCTGGAAGGGCACCCCCATGCTGGCGTAGCCGCCAGATTTTTTGAAGCCGCAGCCTTGCAAGACCCGGAAAAAGCCTGGAAGCTCCATGACGCAATGTTTTACAACCAGCAAGAACTGGACGAAGGCGGCGAGAGCTGGATTGCTTCTCAAGCCAAAGAAATCGGCCTGGACATGGACAAACTTGCCGCTGACCTTAACTCGCCGGAAATTGACGCCATTCTTGCTTCTGACATGGCCGAGATAGAGAGGCTGAATATTCGCGGCACGCCATACTTTCTCGTGGGCGGCGTAGCCATCTCCGGAGCGGCCCCGCTCAATGAATTTGAAGACGTGGTTGCAAAGGTCCAAGCTTACAGAAGCAGGGAGAAGGCCGAAGAGCCTGATGCTCCCGATGCAGCAGTTCCAGAGCTGGAAGGCGCCGCCGCCCAGGATGCTGACTCGTGTGTGGACTGCGTCAGCAAAGACTAGGGTTTTTGCAAAGCGAAAATTCCCGAGTTCTTTTTGATTGAATGTTGCGCCCGGCGCCTGGCACGGTTTTCCGCCCCGGGCGCTTTGCATTCCAGGCGTGTAATCCCTGTGAGTTTTCTGTACAATTTCCCTCCTGCGTAAAGCGTAAATCGGCTCTTCAAAAACGCGGTTTTATAAGCCTCGCGATTACTTTGCGCGAAAAGGCAAAACAACTTTTTATAAACAGCCGTACTATCAAAAGCCCGCGCCTGGATCGTTGCCGCGCAGCGCCTCAAGCAACTCCGCCATGAGCTTGGCGGCTATCTGGCGGCGGTATTCCCTTGTGGACCGGTTGTCGCCGATCAGTCTGGCCGCGTCGAGCACTGTGTCGCGCGCAGTTTCGGACAGTTTCGCCAGGCTGGCCCTGGACACGGCTCCGCCGTCCACTGAAGTCCGGGCTGCCACGGAGGTTTTGGCGTCGGCGTTGGTTCGGCGAGGGGCCGCTTTGCAGTAATGTGTTGCATTCCTGGCATTGACGCCTCTGTGCAGGCTCCATATGATGCCAGCGAGCAATGCCGCCAGGACTGCACGCCATGCGGCGGCAATTCCAAACCGGCGCCGGCTCGTGCAGCAGGCGCACAAGGAAAATCAGAACCATGTTTGTTACCAAATTTGCCATACCTGACGTCATATTCGGCCATGGAGCCATACAACATTTGGCCCAGTGCGCCCGGCGCGTAGGCGCCAGCAAAATATTTTTTGTCAGCGACAGCGGCTTGGAGTCCGTCGGCTGGGTGGAGCGTGTCATCTCCATTTTGCAGAAAGATAATCTTGAAGTCGTCTACTACAGTAAAGTCAGCTCCAACCCCCGGGATCATGAAATCCATGACGGAGCTGAAACCTATCTGGCTGAGGGGTGCGACGTCATCGTAGCCTTAGGCGGAGGCAGTCCCATGGACGCCGCCAAAGGTATCGGCGTCATCGCCGGCAACGGCGGACAAATTCGCGACTATGAGGGCGCCAACCGCATTATGCGCCCGCTCCCGCCAATGATCCTCATCCCCTCCACAGCCGGCAGTGGCTCGGACATCTCCCAGTTTTGCATCATCACTGACGTGGAGCGGCAGGTGAAGATGTCCATCATCAGCCGATCCCTGGTGCCAAACATGTCCATCATTGATCCGGACATCCTGCTCACCAAGAGCCGCTCGCTCATTCTGGCCTCAGCCATTGACGCCCTGGCCCACGCCGTGGAGTCCTATGTTTCCAAGCTGTCTTCGCCTTTTACCGAAATACACTCTTACAACGCCATTGAATTGATCATCAATAACATCAAACCCGCGGTGGAAGACCGGGACCTGGCCGCCCTGGAGCAGCTGTCCATCGCCAGCACGGCTGCGGGCATGGCCTTCAGCAACGCCGGGCTGGGGATTCTCCACGCTCTGGCCCACTCCCTGGGCGGGGTGTACGATGTGATGCACGGCATGGTGCATCCTGTGCTGCTGCCCCCGGTCATGCGTTTCAACATGCCGGCAAGCATGGAAAAAATGGGTATCGTTGGCCGGCTTGCCCTGGGCGGAGGCGAGGGCGCTGACGAGGTTTTTGCCCGCAACGGCATTGACAAGCTGGAAATACTTTTCAACGAACTGGGAGTGAACACTCAGCTGCGGCAGCTGCTTCCGGACCAGTCAAATGTGGAAAGAATCTGCAAGACGGCCACCCTGGACGCTTGCCACCTCACCAACCCGCGGAACGCTGACTGGGAAGAGCTGGTCGCCATTTGCGAGGAGGCCTGGTAGCATGCGCAATGACACGGCTCAGACCCCCGACCTGAGCGATCTCATAGGCATAGAGCACTCCAAGCTCGGCTATTTCCAGGAGCTGCGGCAGACCATTGAGGAACTGCGCGCGGCCAACAAGGAAACACAGAACCGCAGCCGGGAGATAGCCGCCATTTTGGACGGCATCACTGACGTTATGATGGTCCTTTCCGACGATTTGCAAATAATCTCGGTCAACAACGTTTTCCGGGAGCTGTTTGACGAGCCCCATCCTGAGGGCATGTTCTGCTATGAACTCTTTCGCGGCGCCGACCACCCCTGTCCCGAGTGCCCAGCGTTCCGGTCACTCTCCACAAACACGGTGAACAAAGAAACCGCCATTTTTCGCATCAAGGGCGTCAATCGCCAGTTCGAGATGGTGGCCTCGCCCCTGAAAAGCCCGGATTTGCCCCAGCACCGGGTGCTCATTTTCAAGCGCGACGTCACCCTGGAAAAGGAATACCAGGCAAAGTATTACCACGCAGAAAAAATGGCCACAGTGGGCGTGCTGGCCACCGGCGTTGCCCACGAAGTGAACAACCCGCTCATGGCCATCTCTGGCTACGCCGAAGGCATTCAGCGCCGCCTGAGCAAATTCAGGGAGGCCATGCCGGATGAGCTGGCCAAGGATTTCAAGGATTACTCTGAGACCATTATCCAGGAATGCAGCCGCTGCCGGGACATCGTTCGCAGTCTGCTCAACTTTGGCCACCCTATGTCATCAGTGTTTTCTCCAGTCAGCATCAACGACGTGGCAACAGAAACCCTGCGGCTGCTCCATTACCATCTGAAAAAAAAGCATCACCTGGCTCTGGAGGTCTCGCTGGAAAAGTCCCTGCCCATCATCTACGGCGACGCCCCCCAGCTCAAACAAGTACTGTTGAACCTCCTGACCAACGCCGTGGACGCGCTGGAGGGAAAAGAAGGGCGCATACAAGTTAAAACGTATGCCAGCGGCGGTTCCGTCTGTCTGGAAGTTTCTGACACCGGCAAAGGCATTCCTGCATCCGTGCGGGACAACATGTTCGATCCTTTTTTCACTACCAAACCCGTGGGCAAGGGCATCGGCGTCGGTTTGTCCACCTGTTACGCCATTGTTAAGGAGCACAAGGGCGAAATACAGGTGGTCAGCCAGGAGGGCGAAGGCTCCGCCTTCATCGTCTCCCTGCCCGTGCAACAGGACGACGCTGATGGCTGAACAATACGCCGTGCTCGTGGTGGACGATGAAGAATCCATCCTGAAGCTGCTGCAAAAAGAGCTGACCTCCACAGACCGCTACGTGCACACGGCCAATTGCGCCCGTCAGGCTCGGAAAAAGCTCCAGGAGAGCCAGTACGACGTCATTGTCCTGGACATCCGGCTGCCCGACGCCAACGGTCTGGAGCTTTTCACTGAATTCAAGGCCAAGGCGCCAGATATGGAAGTGGTGCTCATCACCGGCCACGGCGCCATTGACGACGCAGTGGAGGCCATGCGGCTGGGCGCCTACGACTACATCACCAAGCCTTTCAAGCTGGACCGGCTGGAGCTGGTGCTGGACCGGGCCTACCAGCGGGTCTGCCTGCGCCGGGAGAACCGCGGACTGCGCCATTTTCAGGAAAGCGCCCGTGAGATGCAGCAGCTTGTAGGTAACTCTGCCGCCATAAAGCACATCCAGTACCTTGTCTCCAAGGTGGCCCCTACAGAAGTGCCCGTGCTCATCACCGGCGAAAGCGGCGTCGGCAAGGACGTGGTGGCCCGGGCTGTGCACGCCCAGAGCAGCCGGGCCGGCCAGCCGCTGATTATCAAAAACTGCGCCATGCTGCAGCGCGAACTGGTCCGCAGCGAACTCTTTGGCCACAAGAAGGGTTCGTTCACCGGCGCTTCCGAAGCCAAGGACGGCCTTATGGCCTTGGCCCACAAGGGCTCGCTATTTCTGGACGAAATAGGCGACCTGCCGGAGGACGTGCAGTCCTCGCTGCTGCGGGTGCTGGAGGCCAAAACCTATCGCCGCGTCGGCGAAAACGAAGAACGCCGCGCAGACATCCGCTTCCTCTTCGCCACCAACCGCAACCTGGCCAAGGATGTGGAGGACGGTAAATTCAATGAAGCCCTCTACCACCGCATAAACGTCTTCAATATACACATTCCCCCGCTCAATGAGCGCAAGGAAGACATCCCCCTGCTGGCCGAACACTTTCTGGCAAGACTCTGCGTAGGCAAGGAGCGCTGCGCCATCGCTGAGAAGACCCTGCAGGCTCTTATGCGCTACAGCTGGCCGGGCAACGTGCGCGAGCTGCGCAACGTGCTGGAACGGTCCATCATACTGTCCGAAAACGGCGTCATCAGCAACCAGGACCTGCCGCGCGAGCTGACCATGGAACAGTGCGGCCCAGACAGCGGAGCTGAGCCCCTTTCGCCGTTATCATTAGAAGCCGTCGAGCGCGATCACATTGGTAAAATTCTTTCCTTCTATGAAGGCAATCGTCAGAAAGCCGCGCAAGCCCTGGGCATTGGCCGCAAGACACTGTACCGCAAGATACAAAAATACGACTTGAGCATTCTTGAATAACGCGTATTCTGGACGGTCATGCTGCAGCCATGTCCATTTTTGACCCAATTGGTACAAAATTGTGGGTCATAATGACATTGCCTGGCATGTCCTTGTCTGGCGCAGTATTCTGGCCGGCTGCCAGCTCTTTACCTCCTTAGTTTACCTGCAAAGCATACCTTTATGACGCGTTTTAGCGCTCCGGCATATCCTCGTTTTTGTGTATCAATGTGAAAATACTCACATTGCCTTTTTGGCCCGATACTTGCGTTATACGAGCATAGAGAATGAAACGGTCTGAGGTTTTTTTTCAAACCACCATATAAACTACATGGAGTGTGCATCATGGCTGTACGTGAACAAGTCTACGGTTTTTTCATCCCCAGCGTTACCCTGATCGGCATCGGCGCATCGAAAGAAATCCCTGGCAAGATTCGTGACCTGGGCGGCAAAAAACCCCTCGTCGTCACTGACCAGGGCATCGTGAACGCTGGCATCCTGAAGCAGGTCACCGACCTGTTGGACGCCGCCAAAATGAAGTATGAAGTCTACGACAAGACCATCCCGAACCCGACTGACGAAAACGTTCACGAAGGCGTGGAAGTTTACAAAAACGCCAAGTGCGACAGCCTGATCACTCTGGGCGGCGGCTCCTCCCACGACTGTGGCAAGGGCATCGGCCTGGTCGTTTCAAACGGCGGCAAAATCCATGACTTCGAAGGCGTGGACAAGTCCACCAAGCCCATGCCTCCCTATGTGGCAGTGAACACCACCGCCGGCACCGCCTCTGAAATGACCCGTTTCTGCATCATCACCGACCTGTCCCGCAAGGTAAAGATGGCCATCGTTGACTGGCGCGTGACCCCGGGCATCGCCCTGGACGATCCGCTGCTCATGGTCGGCATGCCCCCGGCTCTGACCGCCGCCACCGGCATGGACGCCCTGACGCATGCTGTGGAAGCCTATGTTTCCACCATCGCCAACCCCATGACTGACGCCTGCGCCGAGAAGTCCATTGAGCTGATCTTCACCAGCCTGCGCCGCGCAGTTGCCAACGGTCAGGACATTGAAGCCCGCGAAGCCATGTGCTTTGCCCAGTATCTGGCCGGCATGGCCTTCAACAACGCTTCCCTGGGCCACGTGCACGCCATGGCTCACCAGCTGGGCGGCTTCTACGACCTGCCCCACGGCGAATGCAACGCCATCTTGCTGCCCCACGTGGAAAAATTCAACCTCATTGCCAAGGTCGAGCGTTTCGCCAAAATGGCTGTTATCATGGGTGAAAACATCGAAGGTCTGTCTCCTCGCGCCGCCGCAGAAAAGTGCCTGGACGCCATCAAGCAACTGTCCACAGACGTAGGCATCCCGGACGGCCTGATCGAACTGGGCAAGCGCTACGGCAAGGACGTGAAAAAAGAAGACATCGACATCATGACTGGAAACGCCCAGAAGGACGCTTGCGGTTTCACCAACCCCCGCTGCCCCAAGGACGCCGACGTCAAGGCTATCTACGAAGCCGCTCTGTAAGATAGACCCATCGCCACTATTACCGGGGGAAGAGGGTCGACCTCTTTCCCCGGATTCTTGCATCATCCGGGGGCTGGTCTGTGACGCGCTCAACTGTCGCCACACAGGCGCCTCTCGAACAAGCAAAGAAAGCGAACAGCATGCACATACTAAATATTACAGATTCTTATGACGGCGAATTCGTGGCCCGCGT
>CAYTSA010000032.1:0-35868 GCA_964440345.1 uncultured Desulfovibrionaceae bacterium
ACTCCTGACCCCTTGCGCGTCAAGCAAGTGCTCTCCCCCTGAGCTACGCGCCTACGCCGAAGAAGTAGACGGGTTGACTAGCACTCCATTTTGAGTCTTGTCAACACTTAAGCTCTTTTTTTTTCATTTTTTCTGCGATGGTTAAGACCCGCGCGGCAAACAAAAAACAACTGGCGCTTTTACAGTCATGCACGTATAACCTAAGGAAAATTTACAACCACATTATGGCGAGAGAGGCAGTTCATGCGCGTGGCGGCGGCCGGGCTCAGCGAGACCGGGCTGAAGAGAAAAAACAACGAAGACGCATACCTGGTGAACGATGAGCTGCAGCTTTACGTTGTAGCCGACGGCATGGGCGGCCATCAGGCAGGCGAAGTGGCCAGCCAGATAGCCGTCAGCGCTTTGCAGCGACGGCTCCAGGACCTGGCTGCAAACACCGCGTCCGCCAGCAATGCTGACCCTGAGCTTTCGCAGGCCGCCAACAAGCTGCTCGACGCAGTGCGCCATGCCAACACCGAGGTTGTCTCCGCCGCCTGCGCAGACTCAGCGCAAAAAGGCATGGGCTGCACTGTCAGCGCAGTGTGGGCTGCGGGGAACACCATTATTGCTGCAAACGTTGGGGACAGCCCTATATATTTGATACGCCATGGCGCAGCACAGCCCCTGGCTCAGATACACACCCTGGGCCGGGAGCAGGAAGAAGCCGGCATGGCGCCAGACTCCACGCCGGACCCCAGAGCGCACCACATTCTGACCCGCGCTCTGGGCCGCAGTGAAGACGTGCAACCGTATGTCTGTGAAGAGCCGTGTTCCTTTGGCGACAAGCTGCTGCTGTGCTCTGACGGGCTGACCAACCACGTGGCCCCCGAAGAGGCTGCGCAGATAATCCAGGCCAGCCCGCCAGCCCAGGCGGTGCAAAACCTTGTTGCGCTGGCGTTGGAACGCGGGGGAAGTGACAATGTAACCGCTATTGTGATAGCGTTTTCGAGTAAAAACATCTTTGTTCGCGGGTGGCGGGCCGTGCGGGATTTGGCTGGACAGCTGTTTGCCCGCAACACATATAACTATAAAGCATAACGAGCAATGTGTAAGGCTTGGCGGCGGCTATCCGCCACGCTGATGTGTAAAAGCCCGGAACGGTCTTTTGCATCACTACGAAGGAGGGGCCATGGCCACACTGACGTTGTTGCAGGGGGATAAGGTCAAAGGAGAGTACTCCATTGCTGAAGGCGAATCTTTGACCATCGGGCGACGTGAAAGCAATGATATATTTCTGGAAGACCTCGTCGTGTCCGGCAACCACGCCAAAATCGAAGCGATGGACAAAGGATATTTGCTGACAGATATAAAAAGCAAAAACGGCACCTTTGTGAACGGCCAGATGGTAAGCTCCCATTGGTTGAAAAGCGGCGACGACATACGCGTGGGCGGCATGGTGTTGCGGTTCGCCATGCCAGAAGACGAGGGACTTGTCTTTGAAGAAGGCGAAGACCTTGACCAAACCATGATCATGGATACAGAAGAGCATCGAACCATCGTTGCCCAGAGCGCTCCAGCGGTGTTGTCTTTTCTCAAGGGAGGGCAGGGAGAGTTTCCGCTGAACCAAAAATTGACCAAGATAGGCAAAGACGTTTCCAACGACATCGTAGTCAGCGGCTTTTGGGTGGGCCAGACCGCCGCCACCATCAGCAAACGGCCGGACGGCTACTACCTGAGCCATGTGGGCGGCGGCGCCAAGCCCAAGCTCAACGGCAAAGCCACAGGCATGTCTGAAAAACTGGAAGAATTCGACACCATTGAAATTGGCAACGTCAGCATGCAGTTCGTCACAAAAAGCTGACCAGCTGTGGAGCCCGCCTGATGCAGTTGTTGAAGAAAAACGCCGCCCCGCTTATTGGCCTGGCCGTCACTCTGGCGTTTTTGGGAATGGCGTTTTTCCGCGTCCAGTTTCTGGATTCAGTGGAATTGAAGCTCTATGATTTGCGCATGAGCCTGGCTGCAGCCGCGGACGGACAGTCTCCTGTAGTATTGGTGGACATAGACGACGACTCCATCGACAAGTTGGGCCGCTGGCCCTGGCCCCGTTCAGTTTTGGCCCGGGGGCTGCAAGCTGTGGACGCAGGCAAACCTGCAGTCATCGGTTTGAACATACTGCTGAGCGAGAACGAGGAGAACAGCGGGCTCAAAGTTTTGGAAGAGCTGAAAGCGCTCTATGACGGCCAGCTGGGCGTTATTGATATGGAGGGCGGCGAGGGGGCCGGAGCCAGTCTCGCCTTGCAGGCTTTTCGCCAGCGCATGGACGAACTGGCCGTTTCTCTGGATAACGACGCCATGCTGGCCAGCGAGCTATCTGCGTCTGGCGGCGCAGTGTTGCCCATGGCCTTTGCCGGAGCCGGGCCGTCTCCAGAGCCGCCGCTGACCCCGGACGATGCGTTGTTCGCGGCGTCTGTGGGCACAGTGCGGCTGCAGACAGGCGCCCGCATCCCACAAGCCCGGCAAGCGCTGCTGCCCATCCCTGTGTTCGGGCAGGCCGCCAAAGGGCTGGGGCACATCAATCTTTCCTTTGACCAGGACGGGACCGCCCGGCGGGACCAGCTGCTGTATCAATTTCGCGGAAGGTATTTTCCTTCTTTTGCCTTGCGTCTGGCTGGAGCCTATTTGGGAACTTCGCCGGAGCAGATGCAGGCTATACTCGGCCAGTCAGTACAAGCAGGGCCGGCCCGCATTCCGACCACGCTGCGCGGGGAGATGCTTGTCAATTTTCGCGGGCCCCACGGCGCTTTCAAGAGCTATCCTTTTTATGACGTCATTACAGATAAAATCCCGAGTTCTGTTTTTGCAGACAAAGTGGTGCTGATAGGCGTTTCCGCAGCCGGCGTCGTTAATCCATTAAGCACGCCGACTGATCCGGCCATGCCGTTGGGCGAGTTCGCCGCCAGTACGGTGGACACCATTCTTTCCCAACGGTTCATCCGCCAGCCGCCGTGGAACTACATGGCGGAGCTGGCCGCGGTTCTGGCCCTGGGCTTGTTGTGTACGCTGGGCATTCCCCGCATGCGGGCCATGGTCGCGGCCGGGATGTTTGTCGGGTTATTTGGGGTAATACTGGGCGGTTCTGTCTGGGCTTTCATGTCCCAGGGGCTCTGGGTGCGCATCACCTATCCCTTACTCACCCTGGTGCTTGGCTATATTGGCGTCATCAGCGCCCGGTACCTGAGCACGGAAGCAGACAAGGAAAAGGTGGAGGGCGAGTCTGCAGAAACCAACCGCATGCTCGGACTCTCCTTTCAAAGCCAAGGCATGCTGGACATGGCGTTTGAAAAATTCCGCAAGGTCCCGGCCGACGAGGACATGAAGGGCGTGCTGTACACCCTGGCCCAGGATTTTGAGCGCAAACGGCAATTCAACAAAGCAGTGGCTGTATATGAGCATATAGAGCGCAGCGATCCCAAGTACAGGGACGTGGCCGAGCGCAAGAAGCGCATGATCCAGGTGGGCGAAACCCTGGTGCTTGGCGCAGGCTTTGCCTCCAGCAGCGGCGAGGGGCTTCTCTCTGGAGGCGGCGACCTGAATCCCACTCTGGGCCGTTATGAAGTGGTCAAACAACTGGGCAAGGGCGCCATGGGCGTGGTCTATCTGGGCAAGGACCCCCGCATCAACCGCACCACAGCCATCAAAACGTTTCGGCTGAACGAGGAATTTGAGCCTGACGAGCTGGAGGAAATGAAGAAGAAGTTCTTTCAGGAGGCTGAAAGCGCCGGCACCTTGAACCACCCGAACATAGTGACCATTTACGACGCCGGCGAGGAACAAGAGCTGGCGTACATCGCCATGGAGTATCTGGAAGGCGAGGATCTGAAAAAATACGCTAAAAAAGGCAACCTCATGTCTTTGCGCCATGTGGTGGGCCACATGGCCAATGTGGCTGAAGCTCTTGACTACGCCCACAAAAAGGGAATTGTGCATCGGGACATCAAGCCGGCCAACCTGATGCTGCTCAAGAATAATGTCATCAAGATCACTGACTTCGGCATTGCCCGGATAACGGCTTCGTCGCAGACGCAGACCGGCGTGGTTAAAGGCACGCCGCATTACATGTCCCCGGAACAGATATCCGGGCAAAAAGTGGACGGCCGGTCGGACATCTTTTCGTTAGGCGTGGTGATGTACCAGCTGCTCACAGGCGCCCTGCCGTTTAGTGGCGACAACGTGGCTACACTGATGCATCAGATCATGAACGAGCCGCATCCGGACCCGCGTAATTACAATCGCAAGCTGCCCACGGCCGTAGTCCGCATTCTGGACAAGGCCTTGGTCAAAAATCGGGACCAGCGCTACCAGCAAGCTTCGCAAATGGCGGGCCATTTGCACCAAGTGGCGGCAAAGCTGGACGCCATGGCTGCTGCAAAAAGCACCGAATAAACTTCAGCCCACTGCGTTTGACCATGCCCACTTTTTTGTACGCCAACCAGACCGACGTTGGGAAAAAGCGTAAGATTAACGAGGACACCACGCTGGTGGACGCGGACCTGGGGCTTTTTGTGGTGGCGGACGGCATGGGCGGGCACCAGGCTGGCGAAGTGGCCAGCCGCTTGGCGGTCTCCACCGTGTATGATTACATGAAGCGTTTCCCGGGTGAAGAGGACGTGGAAGAGCTGCCTGACACCAACACCATGCTGAGCAAAGAGGCCAACCGCGTTCTGGCGGCCATGCACCTTGCCAATCAGGCCGTCTATGCTCTTGCTTCCAGCCAAGCCAGGCTGCGCGGCATGGGCTCCACGCTTTCCCTGGTACAGTTTTTTGGCGGCCAAATGGTGGCGGCCAATGTGGGCGACAGTCCTATATATCTGGTGCGAGACGGCAAGGCGTCGTTGCTTTCGTCGCCTCACACCGTGTTGGCTGAGCAGGCTGCGCTGAACCCGGGCCAAAGCGAAGAACAGCTGGCCGGCAGTCCCTTCCGGCATATGTTGACGCAGGCCATTGGCGTGGAGAAAAAGGTAGCGCCTGACGTACGCGAGCTGGAGTGCCGCAAAGGCGATGCAGTGTTGTTGTGCTCAGACGGTCTGTCGGACAAACTATCCCCAGAGGAAATGGCGCAAGCAGTTGTCCGCGCAAAGCCCGCCAAAGCTGCGGCGGAGATGGTGCAGACTGCTTTGGACCGCGGCGGTGACGACAACATTAGCGTGGTGTTGCTCCAGGTCAAGGATTTGGGAGGCGGCGGCGGTTTGGGCTCGCGCATCCGCAAGGGGTTACGCAAAGCTGTCGGCAGGAAGCGGTGACAGAAGAATTGTGCGCAGTTTGTTGGTTGAATTACGGTGAAGGAAATGGTATTCTGGATATTGTTGGCTGTAGTGTGGAAAAATGGTGCAACAGTAATACAGTGCATGGCTGTTGCAGGCCCACGCCTCAGAAAGACCTGGAGGTCGGAATGATGACGCATCAAGCAGAGCAGCAAGACGTTTTAAAGATGCTTCTGGACAGCAGAGACGAGGTTGTTGATCCAGAGTCAGAAGACTTGAACCAGATAATATACCGGGACCCAAACTCTATTCACGCAGAAGAGCACCGGTCTTTTCGTCTATCTGACGCCGTCCCCATAGCGCCGTTAAGCGAGATAAAAAAAATGCTGCGCGGCGAAGAAGATATCGACGAAGAGCACCGTTCCTTTAAACTTACGTCCATTACCAAAAAGAAATCTACAGTCTATTTTTCCCGAAAATTGCACCGCCGGCTCAAAAACGCCAAGTACCGCATTGACAAAATGTTGCCTCAAAACTTGCGCGCACAAGTGTCCATGTCCCGCATCATCAACATCGCACTACTGATCGTGTTGTACGAGTTTGACAAGAAAGGCGATAATAGCCTGCTGCTCAAGCAGATAATCAAGGACGCACAACGCTAGCAATCAACGCATTCGCCCGGGTCAACGCAGCCAAAAGAGAGCCGTCATGGATATTATTTGCCCCAATTGCCAACTCAAGCGGACCATAGACGTCAGCAAAATTCCCAACAAGAAGGTCATGGTCCATTGCAAATCCTGCCAGCACCGTTTCCCGTTGCAGCTAAGGGAGGCCCGGCGCCTGGGCGTGATGATAAGCAAGGGAGGCGCCGGCAAGACCACCACCTCTGTCAATCTGGCCCACGGGCTGGCTCTGGCCGGGAAAAAGGTTTTGCTGGTGGACACGGATACGCAAGGCCAGTGCGCTTACATGCTGGGCGCCAAGCCCAACGCCGGTCTGGCGGAGCTGGTTACCGGCGAACTGGGCGTGGAGGAGTGTCTGCACCAGACCCGTGAAAACCTCTGGCTGCTGGCAGGCGGCAAGTCTCTGGCTGGCGTCAAGCGGCTTATCGACCGCAAAGATTTTGGCGGCGAAATGACCCTGGCCGAGTCCCTGGCGCCCTTGCAGTACCAGTTCGACTTCATTGTTGTGGACACCTCGCCGGGCTGGGACCCCATGACCGTGACCGTGCTCTTCTACGTCAAAGAGCTGCTCATCCCGGTCTCGCTGGAGGTCATGTCCGTGCAAGGCCTCTCTGAGTTCCTCAAGTCCTTTGCATCCATTAGAAAATACCACAAAGACGTGGCCATTAAGTTCATCCTGCCCACTTTTCTGGACAAGCGGAACAAGAACTGCGAGGAAATCCTTGAAAAGCTGGAGACCCTGTACGGCAAGTACCTGTGCACGCCCATCCGCTATTCTGTGCGGCTCTCGGAAGCCCCAGCCTACGGCATGTCCATCTACGAATACGCCGGCGGCGACCAGGTGGTCCAGGACTACAAGGAGCTGGTCCAGGAAGTCATCCGCGGCGGGGAAGATATGTAGCAAGCAGCGCTATCGCAGCGAAAAAGCATTTACAACAACGCCCCCGGCGGAGCATGTCCGCCGGGGGCGTTGAATATGTATGCCTTTGTGTTGGGCTTGGCTAGTACGCTTCCTCGTACTTCAGGCTCTCCTCGGTCACCGGGTCGGCTGCGAAGACCTTGTGCACCCATATCTGGTAAATGATGACGATGGGCACAAAAACCAGGACCACCCCCAGCATGATTTTCAGCGTCAGCGGGCTGGAGGCTGAGTTGGCGATGGTCATGGACCATTCCGGGTTCAAGCTGGAGGGCAGCAAGGCCGGGTACATGCCCAGCACGCCGAAGAGCGCGCAGCCGGCAATGGTTACGGCGGAGAAAGCCCAGGCTGGCCAGTATTTGCCCGAGCCCAGAAAAACACGGCTGAGCACCAGGCCGATGATAGGCAGCAGTAGCACTGGGATCAGAAACGGGTATTTCAGATAATTGGCGTACAGGTTGGTGGCTGCAGAGGAGTAGACCAGGAACACCACGGCCCAAATGGTCAGGAACGGCCAGACCTTTGTGGCGGCGTTCACAGCCTTGCGCTGCATCTCGCCTTCCATGCGGACGGCCAGCCACAGCGCCCCGTGCACCGTGAACAGCAGCACAAAAAGAATGCCGCCGGCCAAACCGTAGGGATTCAGCAGCTGGAACAGGCCGGCTTCATTCACGCCCTCTGCGTTGATGGGAATGCCGCGGAAGATGTTGGCGAAGGCCACGCCCAGCAGCAGGGCGGGCAGTACGGAGCCCAGAAATTTGGCGGCGTCCCAGCCCTTGCGCCAGCGGGGGTCCTCCACCTTGGACCGGAACTCGAAGGTGACGCCCCGGAAGATAAGGCAGAAGAGCAGCAGCAGCAGCGCCGAATACATGGCGCTGAACATGATGGCGTAGGTGCCTGGAAAGGCGGCAAAAGTTACACCGCCGGCGGTGATCAGCCAGACTTGGTTGCCGTCCCAGAAGGGGCCGGTGGCGTTGTAAAAGGTGCGTTTTTCATTGTCTGTCTTGGCCAGAAAGGGGAGCAGCGTCCCCACGCCCAGGGTGTAGCCGTCGAGTACGAAATACACAGCCCACAGCACGCCCCAGAGTACAAACCAGGTTGTTTCCAACATATTCATGTCTCCTTAAACAGCTGTGGTTAGTGGGCCGGTCCCTTGGTAGCGTATTTGCGTAGCAGATAGATGTCCGCCGCGCCTAATAAGGTATAGACCACGATGAAAGCAATCAGCGATATGGACACCTGTGTCGTGGTAATGGGCGAGACGCCCTGCGACGTGCGCATGAGGCCGTAGACGATCCATGGTTGGCGGCCGACCTCCGCCACAATCCATCCCGCTTCAATAGCAATATAGGGCAGGGGGATGGCGAAGATAAGCAGTTTGTAGAACCAGCGCTTGGTGTCTTCCTGGTTGCGCCACAACCAAGCTAGGATGGCCAGCAACGGAAAGAGCGTGCCCAGGCCCACCATGAGCCGGAAGGCTGCAAAGGTCAGAAACACCGGGGGCCGGTCCTCTTTTGGGAAGTCCTTGAGGCCTTTCACTTCCGCTCCTGGATCGTTGTAAGCCAGAATCGACAGAAAGTTGGGAATAGGAAAAGCTTCGATAATGTTCTCTTCCTTGCTTTCATCAAAGGGGGGCAGCACAAGCAAATGCATGTCCGCGCCTTTTTCGGTATTCCAGTGGGCTTCCATGGCCGCCAATTTGGCGGGCTGTATGGCGGCGACTTCGTTGCCGTGGAAGTGCCCCTGTCCGGCAACAATGATGGAAAAGACCAGGGCAAACGCCGCCCCGATTGTATATGATTTTCGGAAGAACTCCACTTCGTTTTTGCGTAGCAAGTGATAGGCGGACACGCCCAGAATGAAGAAGCCGGCCAGCATCCACGAACCGGACACCGTATGGGCAAAAATCTGCCAACCAAAGCTGTTGGTAATGACGTCGAAGAAGTTGGCCAGCTCTGCCCGATCGTTGCGAAGCACGTAGCCCACCGGATGTTGCATCCAGCCGTTGGCCAGCAGAATCCAGACTGCGGACATGTTGGTGCCTATAGCCACAAGCCACATGACCGTGGCGTGCGCCTTGGCCGTAAGCTTGTCCCAGCCAAAGACCCACACGGCGAGGAAGGTGGACTCCAGAAAAAACGCCACAGTGGCCTCAATGGCCAGCAGGGAGCCGAAAATGTCGCCCACATAGGCCGAATACTTGGACCAGTTGGTGCCGAACTGGAACTCCAGCGTGATGCCGGTGACCACGCCCAGGGCAAAGTTGATGAGAAACAGCTTGCCCCAGAACCGGGCCATGCGTTTGTACGTCTCGTTGCCGGTGCGCACGTAAATGGTTTCCATGATCGCTATGGCCACGGAAAGCCCCAGCGTGAGCGGGACAAAGATGAAGTGGAACATGGTGGCTACAGCGAATTGCAGCCGGGACAACATCAAAACGTCCATACGGAAATCCCCCTTGCTCTTGGGTTGCGTCACGAAAAAACAGCTACACAGACAACAGGGCGCCACTGCTGTCCAGCTCCCTGTACTCTCAGACCCCTTCCTCTGTCAGGTCCGTATAGATTTCCATACGCCAATATGTAAAAAAAGCAACACCTTTCCGTCAATTCATCAGGGCCGCATGCATAGTGAAAATATGTGTAGCAAAATAAAATACTAATGGGAAGGATTATCCTGAAGGTATTTTGAGCTGGTCATTTTGGCCATGATGCAAAGAATATCTGTAATGCCAGTTTCGCCCAAAGCCCGTATGAAAGCCCAGCCGCCCCAGCTATACATAAAAAAATTATCGTTACGTTCAGAAAAATAACCAGGGGCTGTGTAAGAGCATTAGGGCGGCCGGCAGCAAGGGGAGTCCCAACACTGTGACATATGGATGTAACGTATCGAGAGTGTACTGACCTGAGCCAACTTCTCCCTGTGCTGTAGCCGGGTTGCCTGGCCAGCGCAGCCAGGCGGTGTATTCTGGACTCCGCTCGCTCTGGACCAGCGCACAGCTCTGTGGCACACAGCGCAACAGAGGGTGAAATGGAGGAACGGGAAAGGACATTTCGGTTGGCGTGTGAACCGGCTGATGCTGCGATTGTAGAGCTGTTGCTGGCGGAGCAGGGATTTAAAGCCCGGCATGAGCCCTTCTACGCCATGGCCCGCCGCGCTGCTGACGTGCCGGGACTGCCGCTGGGGTCCAGTGCGGCGGCAGTCTTTGGCATGCTCTACATCCAGGACCGTTCGTCTATGTTGCCGCCGCTGGTTCTGAATCCGCCGCCGGACGCCTGGGTGCTGGACATGTGCGCCAGCCCGGGGTCTAAAACCGGGTTGCTGGCCCAGTTGGTAGGGGACGCAGGGCTGGTGCTGGCCAACGAGCCCAACCGCGAGCGGTTGGCTAACTTGCGGCGCAATATGGGCCTGGGCAATCATTTCTGCGCCGCCAGCTGCAATTATCCGGGAGAGCGCTTGCCCCTTGAGGACGCAAGCTGGGAGTACATTTTGCTGGATCCGCCATGCTCGGGCTGGGGCACGGCCGAGAAAAACCCCAAAGTGCTGGAGCTGTGGCGGGACGGGAAGACGGCTCCGTTGGCCGCCCTGCAGCGGGCCCTGCTGACGGAAGCGGCCCGGCTGCTGGCGCCGGGCGGGCGGCTGGTCTACTCCACATGCACCACCAACCCGGAGGAAAACGCAGACCAGGCGCGCTGGGCGCTGGATGTGCTGGAACTGGCGCCGGCGGCCATATCTTCGTTTCCTGGCTTTGCCGCAGAGCCGGACGAGAATATGCTGGCCATCGCCGGCCAGGCCGGGCAGAATCAGGGTTTTTTCATTGCCGCGTTTACCAAACCCGGGACCAGGAATGAACAGCGGGCGGGCGGACAGCGCGGTCTGGCCGGGCGAGAAGTGGACCCCGCCGCACTCACAGTTGCCGGGCTGGATCCTGAACGCCTGCCTCTGGGTGAAATACGCTGCTTCACAGACACCGCCTATTTCCTCCCGCAGCCGGCTATGGAAGCGTTTCCCGCTGCTCTGCGCTGGCAAGGGTTTCCCCTGGGCCGCATGTCCAAAGACCGGCTGCGGCCTACGCCCCGGCTGCGGCGGCTTTTGCCTGCTTTTGACGGGGGCAACGGCGTGAACTGCACGTCTGTGCAAACCCTGCAGGACCTGCTGGCCGGCCGCAGCCTGCAACTGGACGCGCCGCCGGGGGGAAAGGGTTTGTACTACCAGGGACTGCCCCTGGGCCTGGCCCAGGTGAAGGACCGCCGGGTTGTGTGGTCGGACCGGTAAGCAAAAGGAGCGCACAGACCATGCGAAATGTCACCGTGGCCGTCATGCAGATGGCCTGCTCAGACGTGGAAAAGGAAAACCTGGACAAGATGGAAATGCTCATACGCCAAGCGGCTGGCCGCGGCGCACAGATTGTCCTGCCCCAGGAGTTGCTTGCCGGCCCCTATTTTTGCAAAGAGCAGAAGCCCGAGCACTTTGCCCGGGCCAGGACAGTGGAGGAAAGCGCAGTTGTTGCCCGCATGCTAGAGCTGGCAAGGGAGCTGCAGGTGGTCATTCCGGCCAGTTTTTTTGAAAAAGCGGGCAGGTCTTTTTACAACTCTCTGGCGGTCATAGACGCAGACGGAGAAATGCGGGGAGTGTACCGCAAAACGCACATCCCCCAGGGGCCGGGCTATGAAGAAAAATATTATTTCACTCCAGGCGACACCGGGTTCAAGGTCTGGCAAACCCGCTACGCGACTATTGGCGTGGGAATATGCTGGGACCAGTGGTTTCCAGAAGCGGCTAGGTGCATGGTTTTGATGGGCGCGGAGCTGCTGCTGTATCCCACGGCCATAGGCTCTGAGCCGGCCGAGCCAGGATGCGACACCTCAGGCCACTGGCGCCGGGTGATGCAAGGCCACGCCGGGGCGAACATTGTCCCTGTGGCGGCGTCCAACAGGATAGGCCAGGAATCAAGCGAGGGTTGTTCCATGACGTTTTACGGCAAGTCGTTCATTGCCGGTCCCACGGGCAAGGTCGTTGCCGAAGGAGGCGGAGAGGAGGAGGTGCTTACCGCCGCCTTTGACCTGGACGCCATAGAATCAATGCGCGCAGGGTGGGGTTTTTTTCGGGACCGCAGGCCATCGTGCTATGGGCCGCTGCTGCAGCTGTAGGCGCGCTGGCGCATATTTGCGTTGAGACAATGCTCTCTCTTGAAACATGTTAGCATTGTTTCAGAAAAATGCATAAGAGCATCTAACCACTTTCAGTGGTACACGCTCTAACCATTTGAGTTCAGAAAATCTGTCTGCGTGCGCATGAACTCCAACGAGGCGTTCATAATCAGAGTTTCCAACTGCACTTCAGAGAGGTCAAAATAGTCTTCATAGGACTTGTCCAGGGGATACATAAATGCGTCGGCCCCTGTGGCGGACCCGCTGAGCATGGCCACGATGTCGCCTAAATGCACAGCGTAGACAATGGGCCGGTACTCCTTGGCGCATTTTTGCGGCCGGTGGTGGTGGCGTGCGGTCTGGCGGATGACTTCGGGCAATTGCCAGTGCTCCGCCAGGGCGCAGCCCACGTCGGTATGGTCAAAACCCAAGGCCTGCTGCTCGGCGTTGTCAAAGCCGTCAGCCTTCCGGGCGTCCACGGCGGAGAGCAGCTCAGTAGTTTTTTCTTTGAACCAGGCGGCGATGACGGCTTTGCCTATATCATGAAGTATCCCGGAGGTAAAGGCAATTTCTGTGGGCAATGGCGAGCGGCAGAATTTGACGATTTCCCTGGTGGCGATGGCGACGTGCAGGCAGTGGCGCCACAGTTCTCCCGGCCGGGCTTCGTAGCCCTCCAGCGGCGTGTTGAAAATTTGCGGCGCGCAGGAGGCTAAGGCTATGCCAGCCACGCTTTCCAGACCCAGATACGAAACAGCCCGAGACACAGAGTGTACAGGAGTGGAAAGACCGAAAGCCGGAGCGTTGACTACCTTGAGCACGTTGGCGGTAAGGCCAGGTTCCAACTCCACCATGCGCGCCACTTCTTTCATGTTCGTACCATCGTCAGCGCTCATTTGCATCAGCCGGGCGGCGGCGCTGGAAAGCGGCGGTATGCACTCAATGGCTTGGGCTATGTCGCGCGGCGCAGTCATTGTTCAAACTCCTTGGCGAGGCCGTTACAACGACCACATTCCCCGTCCCGGGGCGTAAATCAGCAGTGAACCATCCCCGATTTCCATGCTCACGCTGCGGTTCATGGTTTTTCCCAGGTCCTGTGCGGCGACAGTCAGGCCCTGGTCCGCCAGCCTGGCGGTCAGGGCTTGCGCCGTGCGCCAGCCAATGTCCATATCGCTGTGTGCATTGGGCAGGCAAGCAGCGCCTGTCAGTTTGACGAGCGTGCGCTTCAGGGAAACGTTTTCAAGATTCATGAACAGGCGGAGCAGGGCCGGCACGGCCGTGTCTGCAAAATAGCCGGGCATTTTGGCGCCCAGCTTGGGATCCAGCTGGGAGGAAGGCAACGCTACATGGGCCATGCCTGCTGCTGCTGACTCTGGATCGTACAGAGTCAGCGCCACGGAAGAGCCGAGGGCCAGTGTTTTCAGCCCCTCGCCTTTGGCCTGTGTGGCCGCCATGTCTCCAATTCCCAGAATACGCATTGTTCGAATGCCTCAATTTCTTAGGGCGTGAATGAATATGCAGCGTATTATGCGACTCTATTTTAACAGATTTCCAAACAGTGTAAAAGCATTATTTACTTCCGGGGAGTTGAAAAAAGCGTCTTCGTCGCAGAGGGACTTGACTTCCGGCCAGACCGGCAAACAGGCTGCCTGAAAGCCTGGCATGCACATGCGCAGGCAGTGTAGCCGCAAGCTAGTGGCGGAGTCCGAGGCGTCATAGCCGTACACAGGATCGCCCACGATAGGGTGGCCGGCGTGGGAGAGATGCGCGCGTATCTGGTGCCGCACGCCCTTTTTGATGACCGCCAGGGCCAGCGTTGTTCCTGGAACTGGGCCGGGCCGCAACGGGGCCAGCGCCGTGTACCGCAAGGCGGAGCCGGCTGGTTGATCCAGCACCTGGACGGTGCGGCGCTTGGCGTGGTCGATAGCGTTTTTGAGCAGTTTGGCGCTGTGGATATTTCCGTACGCCAGCACAAGATACCATTTATCCACCTGGCCGGAGTCTTCCATGTGTCGATAGCTGTGCCCTGCGTCGTGGTCCAGTCCGGCCAGCACCAGGCCAGAGGTCAACTGGTCCAACCGGTTAAGCAGCTTTGCCTGCCCGGGGGGGAGCAACAGGTCCAGAAACATTTCCAGGCTGGGCCCGTCCCTTCCAGCTATGTGTTCAGTGTGCAGGCCTGGGGGCTTGTACAGCGCTGCAAAACGTTCTGTAAGGCGCACCACCCGTAGGCCCGGCCAGCTCAGAAAGGGGTCCAGGTCCGCCGCGCAGGGATGGGCTTCCTGCAGCGGCCGCAGCACAACCCGTTCGCCGGTCCGTACCCTGTGCCCCTTGGCCCGCGGGCGGCCGTCCACAAGCACATGGTAGCGTTCCCACAGCCGGCGGGTTTGACGCTGGCTCAAATCGCCCAGCATGACAGAGAGCACCCGGTCCAGCCTTTCGCCGTCATGCTGTTGCGTTACGGAAATGGGCGTATAAGCCATGGCGTCAATATGTTAGAGCTCGAACCGCTCCACTGATGTGATGGTCACGGCGTCCACCGGAACGTCGTCATGCCCGCCAAGGGATTTGGTGCGCACTTTTTCGATGGCGTCCACAACGTCCATGCCATCTATGACGCGGCCAAAGGCGCAGTAGCCCCAGCCTTCCATTGTTTTACCCTGGTGGTTAAGAAACGCGTTGTCCGCCATATTGATAAAAAACTGGGACGAGGCGCTGTGCGGGTCTGGCGTGCGGGCCATGGCCAGGGTTCCCCGCTCGTTGGCCACGCCATTGTCTGCCTCGTTTTCCACCGGCGGTTTGGTCTCTTTTTCTTTCATGGAAAAGGTCAGGCCGCCGCCCTGGACCATGAAGCCTTTGATGACCCGGTGAAAGATGGCGCCCCCGTAAAATCCGTCATCTGCGTAGGCGAGAAAATTCTCAACTGTTTTAGGGGCTTTGTCGGCAAATAATTCCACCAGGACGTCGCCCTTGGTGGTGGATATAAGAACGTGTGGATTGGACACCGTCACTCCTTGGGATTGAGGTCTTTAAGAAAAGCCAGCAACTTCAGCTGGTCGTCGCCGCAGGAGGCAATATGCTCGATATGGGCGGGGTTGTTAAGTAAAATTTCCATGGTGTCCTTGTCCTGGCCGTTGTCCGTCATGGACCAGACCGTGCGGTAGAGCCGGGGAGAGGAATGGAACTGTTTGCGCACCTTGAGAGGGCCCTCGGCCACGGCGGCCAGAAACGCAATGAAGCTCTCATCTTCCCGGTGCGCCCAGAACAATTCAAAGAAGTCACAGTCTGTAGCGAGCAGCCGTTTGAGAGGATAGTCGGTGCGAATGGCTGTCTCCATCTTTTTAACCAGGGCGGTGTCTCGGCTTATGGCGCGGACCGAAGCCGGGTCAGACTTGGACGCCCGTGACAAGGCCGCCGCCAGGGGGCCGGCCACGCTGGGACAGGCGATAAGCCTGGGCTCCAGGGCTGGATTGACGTTCAACAAGCTGCGCACCATGGAGGAGAACTTCTTGTGCTGTTTTATGAAGCCGTCCACCTTCAGGGTCAGCTTGCCTTTGCTCAGCTTTACCTGGCCGGCTTCGCTAGCGAACTCCTTGATGACCGCTTCGTTCATCAGGTCGTTGACCAGCGTGTTGAAGGACCGCGTGACCTTTCCAGCGACATGGTTCAAAATCATCATGTCGAAAAAAGCCTCAATGGTCTGGTGGGTTATTTGGTTCAGGGCCACGGCGTTGTACAGGCTGTGGCTGGCCTTGAGCTTGCTCGCCATGCGCCGCCAGCCTTCAATATATATCTGTTGCATGCATTGTAGACAGCCGTAAGCATACCAAAGCACCTGTTCGTCCAGCCGGGCGAGTTTTTCTTCCAGTTGTTGCACTTTCTTTTGCGCGTCTTTTTTGCCCAACCATTTTGCTTTTTGCAATTTTGTGTTGGCTGCCAGCAGCTTGGCCCGGGTTTGCATGGCCAGGGGCAACACGGTGTTGATGGAGAGGCTGCTCTTGATCTTGTCCATGGCTGCGGCTTGGTTGAGTAAAATGTGGATGCACGATTTGCCGATGTTTTTCCGGGCAAAGGTCGACACTACTTCTTCTGCAGTTTCCGCATACTTGGAAAAGACGTTGTCCGGCAGCTTTTTCTTGTCGCCTTTCTGGTCTGTAAAATCACGGTCCGGGTTGAACAGCCGCAGCACCTCTGCGTGGTCTGGCTCTGCGGCGAATACAAGCCGCAGTGATGGAGCCTCCCGGGAGCTGACGTTGCCAGCATAATCGTCTGTGGGAGATTCAGAATTTTCAATATCCCGCACCACGCGCCGAAAAAAAGGCTGTATATACGTATCGTAAGAAAAACCTTCGAGGTTGTCGTCCACGTAGCGCTGCAAAAAAACGCCGAACTGCGCCCACAAACTTTCGTCCGGCGCGTCGGGGTCCGCAACTAACGGATATTTGGAGTAATAATCGTCAAACACAGTGACAACCTGGTCGCTGAAAACGATGAAAACCGACTTGCGGAAGGCCTGCAGCAGGATTTTGAGGCTGTTCTTTACGCCGCGGATGTACGCAAGAAGTTGTGGCCGCTCCATTTCCTGTACGGTGCCAGTTTCCTTTTCCCCATTGCAGTTCTCAAAAGTCCGCAATAAGTCGATTACGCGCTTGTCCCGAAGGCAGGTTTCCGAGACGGCGGCGTTGAAATGCGGGCATTTCGAAGGGGATATCTCCGCCTTGTGGCGGAGAATAAACCCCTCCAACACGGCCCTGGCGTCGTTCTTTTCCAGCGTGTTCATTAGGGTAACTGTCCAAAAAGTAAAATAGTAAATACATGGAGCGCCGTAGCGCTTCCCCCCATATTCAAGAATTATCGCACATTCTCGAAAAAAAGGGAAGTCTTTGACCAATGTTTAGGCAAACGTCCAGGGTGTAGCCGGGGGCGCCGGGGGGGCTCGCTGCTGGACAGCCGGCGCAGCCGCAAGTACAGTGCACGGGCATGGAAACACAGCGATCATTCTTTGCCTTTGCCGGCCGGCCAGACCTGGTGGCCGGCTTCATTGTTTTGGCCACAACTCTGGTCCGCTACTGGTTCATTGCCACTGGCCAGTTAGACCTGGTGCAGGATGAAGCCCAATACTGGGACTGGTCCCGGGACCTGCAGCTTTCATACTATTCCAAGGGACCGCTTATAGCCTACATCAACTGGTTGGGCACGGCGTTTTTCGGCAATACGGAGCTGGGCGTGCGCATCGGCGCTGTTATGGGCTCTCTGCTCGTCCAGTGCGTCATATACCTGGGCCTTAGCAAACTGGCGGGCCGGTCCTGGCTCGGGGTCTGGACTCTGGTCATAGCCAACACCGCGCCTCTGTTCATGGCCGCGGGCGTGATGATGACCACGGACAATCCGCTTATCGTTTGCTGGTCCGGGGCCTTGTTCTGCGTCTACTGGCTGCAGCGGCCAGACCTGCCCGGCGCGTCTTCCCGCTGGCCGGCGTCGCTGCTTGCGGCCTGCGTGGCCTTTGGGATTCTGGCGAAATATATGATGCTTGCCATCTTGCCTGTGGTGTTTATGTTTTGGTTGGGCCTGGCCTGGGACCGCCGGCTGGACCGGGCTGGCGTTAAACGCTCGGCTGCAGCCTTGCTGGCCGGGGTTGTGCTTGGGCTTTTGCCTATACTGCTGTGGAACGCCATGAACGACTTTGTGGGGTTCCGGCACGTGGGCGCATTGGCCGGCATGGCGGACCAAGAGCCTCAGGCACTGCTCAAGCCGTTGCAATTCCTTGAATACATCGGCGTACAGGCAGGCTTGATCACTCCCTGGTGGCTCTGGTTCATGCTCCTGGGAGGCTGTCTTGCGCTACGCCTGCTGTGGAAAGGGCGCAAGGAGCAGCAAGCCGGAGAGCCTGAAACTGGCGGGCAGCCGGCTGACCGAACGCTGCTCTGGCTGCTTGTGGCGGGCTTTTGGCCCATGTGGCTGTACTTTCTGCTTTGGTCTTTCAAGGCGGACAAGCTGTACCCCAACTGGCCGGCGGTGTGTTACGCAGCTGGATTTTGCTTGGCCGGGTTGGGTTTCATGCGTTGGCGCGAAAAGGCCTCGCCTGGCTGGAAAAAGGCTTGGCCGTTGGTTGGCTTGGCGATATTTCTCTTGCTCCACCTCCAGAACTGGCTTCCCGTGCCAGACGCCGTGAACCCCGCGTTGCGGTTGAAAGGTTGGAGCGATTTGGGACGCAAGCTGGAAGAGGTGCGGCAAACTGAATTTTCTGACCCGGACAAGGTGTTTTTTTTCGCAAAGAGTTACGCTATAACTGCCGCGTTGTCTTTTTACGGCCCGGAGCAGAAGCGGGCGTACTGCGCCGACTTTGGGCGCCGCATGAGCCAATACGACCTGTGGCCCGACCCAGGCAGTAAAAAGGGATGGGACGCAGTGTTCGTCCGCAAGAGGTTTCGCAACTCCATCCCTGAACAGCTTGACGGCATGTGCGGCAAGGTGGAGAATTTCCACTATCAGACAACGCACCGCGGCCAGCCGGCCAGAAAGTTCACTATCACCCTGTGCCGGGATTTTACCGGGGTGTGGCCGCGAAGCGGAAAAGACGAGTATTGATGCATTTACACACAGCCATACACAACGCAGCAGACCCGGCCGTGTGCGGGCGTTGCGGCCGGGCCGGGCAGACTTGTTGCAAGGTGGAGCCTGGCCGCGAGGAGTTCTGCTTTCCTCTCTCGGAAATGGAGTGGGACCGGATTCTGGACTTTGCCGGCGACCGGGGCGCTTTTGTGCAGGAGCCGAATTCAAGCAATTTCCTGGGCCATTTGCAGCGCCTGTTCCCGGGCGAAGAGGAGCTGCTGGAGCGGTTGTTTCCTGACCGGGAAAACAAGTTTCATTTGCGGCTGGCCACCCGCAGGGACGGGACCTGCGTTTTTTTGCAGCCGGACGGCTGCGAGTTGCCGCGTGAGGCAAGGCCCTACTACTGCCGGCTTTTTCCTTTTTGGTTCTTCAGCGGCCGGTTGAACATGTTTGCGCCGCCCAACTGCCTGGCTGTGCAGGAGGGCCGCCGGCCCAAAAACGTCATGGCGATGCTTTCCGTCAACAAGATGGAGCTGCTGCACACCCACGGGAGGCTGCGGCTGGCCTGGGGGTTGCCGCCGCAGAAGAGCATGCGTTTGCTGCCTGAATCTTTCACCAGATACGACAAAGAAAAACGGTAAGATATGAAAAAGAAAATCCTCATAGCCTTGGGCGTGCTCTTATTGCTGGGCGTACTGTCCGCCGTAGGCGGAGCCTTCGCCCTCTATAAATGGGCTTCCAAGGACCTGCCGGATTTCAAAGAAATTACAGATTTCAGTCCGCCGCTGGTGACCACGGTCTATGCCCGGGACGACTCCATTTTGGGCTATTTCTATCGCGAAAAGCGGTTTCTGGTGGACCTACACCAATGTCCGGTCCATCTGACCAGAGCCTTTTTAGCTGCAGAGGACTCCAGTTTTTACGAGCATGAAGGGATTGATTTCCAGGCCATTTTCCGGGCTGTGGTCAAGAACGTAGAGGCTGGGACCATCAAGCAGGGAGGCTCCACCATCACGCAGCAGGTTATCAAGCGGCTGCTGCTTACGTCCGAAAAAAGCTACGAGCGCAAACTGAAAGAGGCCATCCTGGCTTATCGGCTGGAAAAGCATCTGACCAAGGACGAAATACTGACCATCTACCTGAACCAGATTTATCTTGGGTCGGGAGCGTACGGGGTGGAGGCGGCTGCGCGGACTTATTTCAACAAACACGTGGAAGCGTTGACCCTGGCCGAGTCCGCCATGCTGGCCGGCTTGCCTCAGGCTCCTTCCCGCTACAGCCCGTACAATCATCCTGAGACAGCCAGAAAACGCCAGGTGTATGTGTTGGACAATATGCTGAAGCTGGGCTGGATAACCCAGGCGGAATATGATGAGGCGATTGCCCAGGAACTGGTCTTTGAATCTATGCCCGACCCCTCCTGGGGCGTGGGCGCTTACTACCTGGAAGAGGTCCGGCGCTGGCTCATAGATTATCTTTCCGAAGAGAACGCCAAGGCGCTGGGCCTGGAGCTGGACCGCTACGGCGAGGACGCTGTGTATGAATCCGGCCTGCACGTGTACACTGCTGTGGACATGAAGCACCAGGCCGCCGCAGAGCAGGCGTTACGGGACGGACTGGTCGCCTCCACAGAACGCCGGGGCTGGCAAGGGCCGTTGCGCCACGTAGATCCAGAATACTACGGCAGCGCCGCCGCAGAACTGGCCCCGGACCTGGAAAAGGTAGAGCAGGGCGAATGGTTCCAGGCGCTGGTTACCGAGGTCAGCAAAGACAAAGCCTTGGTCCGGGCCGGCGATGTGGAAGGCGTCATTCCTGTGGAGTCCGTGCACTGGTGCCGTGAGCCCGACCCAAAAACTCCCACGGACAATGTGCCGGCAGTCAAAGACGTGACCAAAGTGCTGCAGCCCGGAGACGTGGTCTGGGCCATGAAATGGTTCCCCGAAGAGGAAGAGGGCCAAGAGGAAAAAACGCAGCAAGAAGAAAATGCCAAGGAAAAAGAACAGGCTGAGCCCCTGCGCCTGGAGCTGAAGCAGTGGCCGATAATCCAGGGCGCGCTCGTTTCCCTGGAGCCGCCTACGGGCGAGGTCCGGGCTCTGGTGGGCGGTTACGATTTTCAATCCAGCCAGTTCAACCGCGCCACCCAGGCGTTCCGCCAGCCGGGGTCCGCTTTCAAGCCTATCGTCTACTCGGCGGCTATAGACAACGGCTTTACCGCGGCCACCATGGTCATGGACGCGCCCTTTGTCTACGCTGACTACGCCACCGAAAAGATTTGGCGGCCGCAGAATTTCGAGGGCAAGTTTTATGGCCCTACCTTGCTGCGCACTGCCCTGGCCAAGTCTCGCAACTTGTGCACCATCCGCGTGGCCCAGAAGCTGGGCGTGAACGCCATCATCGAACGGGCGAAAGCCCTGGGGCTGGAGCCAGAATTCCCGCGCAACCTTTCGGTGGCCTTGGGCTCGGTGGCGGTGCGGCCCCTGAACCTGTGCCAGGCGTACACTGCGTTTGCCCGCGGCGGCTCGTGGGTAGAGCCGCGGCTGGCCTTGCGCGTGGAAAGCGCCTGGGGCAAAGAGCTGTTTCGCAGCGACCCACGGGTGGTGGACGCCTTCAGCCCGCAGACGGCCTTTATCCTGACCAGCCTGCTCAAAGAAGTGGTCCAGGACGGCACTGGCTGGCGGGCCAAAGTGCTTAAGCGGCCCGTGGCCGGCAAAACCGGCACCACCAACGACGAGCAGGACGCCTGGTTCATGGGCTTTACCCCGTATCTGCTGACCGGCGTCTATGTTGGCTTTGACCAGTTGCAACCTATGGGCCGCCTGGAGACGGGCTCGCGGGCAGCCTCGCCCATCTGGGTGCAGTACCGCATGGCTGTGGAGGAGGACTACCCCGAGGAAGATTTTCCCCAACCCCCAGGCATTAACATCGTGCAGGTGGACGCCGGCACCGGGTACTTGGCTGCTCCCAATTCCGAAAAAACATTCTTTTTGCCTTTCAAGACAGGCACTGCGCCCACACAGTTGGCCGGCGACATTGCAGACGATCCTGGGGACACGTCCCGTAGCGGCGAGGCCCTGATGAAGCAAATGTTTTAACAACGCCACAGGAGGAAGCCATGCCGGCAATACTCATTGAAACTAACGCCGCTATGGACGGGGCCCAAGCCCGGTCTCTGGCCCAGCGCGTTTCCGCTCAGGCGGCGGACCTGCTACAAAAGCCGGAAGGCTTTGTCATGGTTTCGGTGCGGCCTGCAGCCGCGCTGTGCTACGGCGGCGCAATGGACCCTGCAGCCTGGGTGGAGTTCAAATCCATAGGCCTGGACCGGTCCAGAACGGCGGAGTTTTCCGAGGCTGTGTGCACGCTGCTGGAAACTGAAGCCTCCATCCCGTCCAGTCGGGTCTACATTGAGTTCAAGAACCTGGAGCGGGACCTGACCGGCTGGGACAAGAAGACGTTTTAAGCGCATTAGTATTTTGAAAGAAGAAAATATTGTGTGACCGAGCGTAGCGAGGTCAATAGAAAAAGCTTTGGAAAAGGGAGCCTGAGGGAAAACCGCTTTCAAGAGGTGTTGCCCCCGGAAAGGTTACTATGGGAGATCACATATGGAAAAATTGACCATCAAACGCGCATTGCTCAGCGTGACGGACAAGTCTGGTCTGGCTGCATTCGGCCGCTTTCTGATGGACGGCGGGGTGGAGCTTGTGTCCACAGGCGGCACCAAAAAAATGCTCGCCGAGTCCGGCCTGCCGGTAACCTCGGTAAGCCAGGTGACCGGCTTCCCTGAGATCATGGGCGGCCGGGTGAAAACCCTGCACCCGCATATCCACGCCGGCGTGCTGGCGGACAAGGACAATGCAGAGCACATGCAGACATTGCAGGAGTTGTCCATAGCCCCCTTCGACCTGGTCTGCGTGAACCTCTACAATTTTGCCGAGGCCGCGGCCAAAAATGTGGACCTGAAAACAGCCGTAGAGCAAATAGACATCGGCGGCCCCACCCTGCTGCGAGCGGCTGCCAAGAATTTTCACTCCGTGCTTGTGGTTTCGGACACAGCTGACTACGGACGCGTCCAGCAGGTCCTGGAGGAAAACGCCATGGCCGCGCCGCTGGAGCTGCGCTGGGAACTGGCCGCCAAGACCTTCAGCGCTACCGCGGCCTATGACGTCATGATTACGGATTATCTGGCCAGCCACGCGGCCTAGTTTCACGCGTACAGGAGAAAAAACCATAGCCAAGGTTCAAGGAAACGTCACAGGATTGAAGGCCAGCCAGATGAAAGGGCTGAGCCGTTTATACAACCGTCGTTACCAGGGGGAGGGCGGGTATTCCCATGAGCAGGCCCGTGAACTGGCCCTCATAAGCCATGGCGTGGGCCGCCAGGTGGGCCTGCTTATAGACCGCCAGGGACGGCCCCAGATGGTTATTGTGGGCGATGCGTCGTCCATTCTTATTCCAGAGCTGGACCGCTCCCGCCAGGGGGCGGGCCGGCTGCGCGGTTTGCGGCTGCTGCACACCCACCTGGCCGGCGAGCCCCTTTCACAAGAAGACTTGATGGACATGCTCTTTCTGCGGCTGGACTCCATGGCCGCCCTTACCGTGGACGACTGGGGCGATCCCCTGGCCTTGCATCTGGCCCATCTACTGCCCGCCAATCCGGACAACCAGCCTTACGAGGTGCTGCCGCCTGTGGCGTGGGACAAAGCAGAGGTTGATTTGATCGGCCAGGTCCAGGCTCTGGAGGAAGAGCTGGGCCGGCAGAGCCATGTGCGCGAGTCTGACCCCGGCCGGAGGGCCCTGCTGGTCAGCGTATCCCCGCGGCCGGCGGCGGCCACCGAAGCTTCGTTGGCCGAACTCAAGGAGCTGGCTCGCACTGCCGGCTTGGAGGTTGGCGGTTTGCTGGTCCAACGCGTGTCCAGGGTGAACCCCAAAACCATCATGGGCAAGGGCAAGCTGGCCGAACTGGAAGTGCTGGCCCTGCAGGAAAACAGCTCGGTGATCATTTTTGACGGCGAGTTGTCCCCAGCCCAGATGCGCAACCTGGCCGACCTGACCGAGCGCAAAATTCTGGACCGCACGCAGCTGATTTTGGATATTTTTGCTCAGCACGCCACCTCCCGGGCCGGTAAGCTGCAGGTGGAAATGGCTCAGTTGAAGTATACCCTGCCCAGGCTGGTGGGCAAGAACACAGCCCTGTCACGGCTGACAGGAGGCATAGGCGGCCGCGGGCCAGGGGAAACCCGGCTGGAGCTGGACCGCCGGAAAGTCCGCACGCGCATTACCCGCATAAAAGACGAGCTGTCCAAGCTGCGCAAGCAACGCGCTGCGGCTCGGGCCAGACGAGCCAAGGCCGGCGTGCCCGTGGTTGCCCTGGTGGGCTATACCAACGCAGGCAAGTCCACGCTGCTGAATACGCTGACCCACTCTGAAGTGCTGGCCGAGAACAAGCTCTTCGCCACCTTAGACCCGGCCACCCGACGCTTGCGTTTTCCACAGGAAAAAGAAGTCATTCTCACTGACACTGTGGGCTTTATCAGCGAGTTGCCCGCAGAGCTGCGCGAGGCGTTCCGGGCCACGCTGGAAGAACTGGAGGAGGCTGACCTGCTGGCGCACGTGGCCGACTCTGGCCATGTGGAGCTCGAAAACCACATAGAGGCTGTGGACGGGATTCTGTATGAAATGGATTTGGCGAACATCCCCCGCATCCTTATCTTGAACAAGTGGGACGCGCTGGGCGAGGAGGAGCAGGAGATGTTGCGACTGCGCCATCCGGAGGCCGTGCCCGCCTCAGCAAAAACAGGCTTCGGCCTTGATTCGCTGGCTGGAGAGATTCTGGAGCGCATCGATTGGGGCGCCAACGAAACTATGCATCCCGCCGCCGCCGCTTCTTCCCCGTGAGAGCCCGGCCCTTGCGCAGTGGCGAGTGGCTTGACATGCAAGTACACGCAACAATTGCTCCCCCTGCCGCAGACGAACCGCCAACGTGTTACCCGGGTGAACAGCATGTCTGACAAACAGAATATCGGCAACCAAGCGCTCATTTCCCCCATGGCTATTCTGGGCACGGAGTACAACGGCAAGCCCAACCTTATGGCTCTGGGCTGGGCCATGTGGGTGAACTACAAGCCTTGCCTCGCCGGCGTGTGTGTGCACGCCACTGGCCGGTGGACTGCATCAAGGCGAAAACAGCATCAGAGTGACCAGAGGAATTTCTCGCCTTGAGCGGAACTTTTCCTGATGATTTTCCTGACGCCGAAGAGATACGAGCTAAAGCATTTCAATCGTTAAATGCTATAGGCTAGGCGAGGATGTCCTGAGGGAATCGTTTTGAATCACCATTTGGATACAAACATCCCAATTCGATATCTTAAGAGAGACGCGGGGTGAAATCATCGGCCCCAGCAAGATACTCATTGCGGCCACGGCGCTGAGTCACGGCGCGGTGCTGGTCACCGGCAACACGCGTGAGTTTTCGCGGGTGGACGGCTTGGCGGTTGAATCGTGGGTCTGAGAGGCCGCTGGTATCCTGTTCAGTTTACCTTCCCGCCTTTGCCTCCAGCTCGTCGCCGGCCTGGGCCACCGCGTCTTTAAATTCCTGTCGCTTTGCTTTGATCTTGTCCGCCAGTTCCGGATCGTTCAGGGCCAGTATCTGCGCCGCCAGCCAGGCGGCGTTGCGGGCGCCTGCCTTGTCAAGCGCCACTGTGCCCACCGGGAAGCCGGGAGGCATCTGCACCGTGGCCAGCAGAGAATCCAGCCCTGAGAGGGACGAAGCCGTGACGGGTATGCCGATGACGGGCTTGACGGTCCGGGCGGCCACGGCGCCGGCCAGGTGGGCGGCCATGCCTGCGGCGCAGATGAAGACCTGGCAGCCTTGGGCTTCCAGAGACTCCACCAGTTCTTCAGTACGCTCCGGGGTGCGGTGGGCGGAGCTGACAGTAAAGCGGTGGGGAATTCCCAGCGAACCAAGCACGTCGCTGCAGGGACGTATGGTCTCTTCATCCGAAATGCTGCCTATGAAAATGGCCACTTTTGTCATATCATGCCTCCATGGCGTTTTTCGAAAAATGGTTTCTGGCCAAGGGCCTGTTGTTGAAGGCGCTGCTTGCAGCGTGGGCCGCAGGGCTGCTGTCTGCGGCGCCTGCGTCCGCCGCTGGCGGCGCTATGCGTCTGGCCGCGTATGCTACAGAATTTGGCATAAGCAGCGCGGTGCAGGTCTCCGTTGCCGGCTGCGGCGCTGCGGTGTTTGAGGAAATACCCATAACCCAGCAGGACGCCGGCGCAGTGTTCACCCTGCGCAGCAAGGCGGAAGACCCAGACTACGAACTCTTTACCGAATGCTTGCGCAACGGGCAAGACAATGACGTCACCGTCGTCTATACGCTGAACGGCGGAGGGATTATTGAACAACACTCTGTGGAGTCCGACCACTTTGCCGGCTCCGGCGCTCCAGGCGCGCCAGATTTTCAAGGTCTGCGCATCCGGGGGCTGCAGCTGGCGGTGGAGCGGGCGGACATAAGTCTGTCAGCTTTTTTTATTGGCGGGGTTCCTGTTTTTATGACCACGCTGGATTTCTCCGGCGAGCTGCGGGTGCTCGCTGGTCCGCCTGTTCTTCCCGGGGTGCGTTTGTTGTTGCAGTCAGCTAAGTGATCCATGAAATGCTCCATATGAAATGCTCCATATGGCGTGCTCAATACGAAGTGCGCCATCCGCTTGAAACGCCGCACTGCTTGCAGTATACTATTTTTTCAGTGCAAGGAGGAAAGTATGCCTGAAGCAATCGAAACGCTTATGCAGATTATCCGGGAACGGCGCAGCGTGCGCAAGTTCACGGGGGAGCCCGTCACGCGCGACGAAGTGGAGACCATTTTGGAGGCTGGTCGCTGGGCGCCCAGCGGGTTGAACAATCAGCCTTGGAAATTTTTGGCGCTTTTTGCCGGCGACGCCCGGCAGGAGGACCTGGCCGGCTGCACCAAGTACGCCCCCATAGTGAAGAACGCCACGTCGCTTGTCGCCGTATTTCTGGACATGGAAAAAACCTACAACACCATGAAAGACCATCAGGCAGTTGGTTCGGCCATTCAGAACATGCTGCTGGCTGCCCATGGGCTGGGGTTGGGCGGCGTCTGGCTGGGCGAGATATGCAACCAGGCGGACCAGGTGATGCAAGTGTTGCGGTTGGATGGCGCGCGCTATGAGTTCCAGGCGCTGCTGGCTTTTGGCCGGCCTGCAGCTTCAGGCGCGTCCAGCCGTCGCCCCCTGAATGATTTTTTATTGGAGGAGCTGCCATAATGGATGTCGCCATATTGCCCATCGGCCCTTTGCAAACCAACTCCTTTCTCCTCAGCGAGAACGGCCAGGCCGTCGTCATCGACCCAGGGGGGGACCCCTCCCCCCTGATATCTCAAATGCAATCGCAGAACCTGAAGCTGACCCACATTCTGAACACGCATCTGCACTGCGACCACATCTACGGCAACGCCGCCCTTGCCCAGGCCTCGGGGGCGCCCATACTGGCCAACCCCGAGGACGAATATCTTTTGCAGACCGAGGTGGGCGGCGGCGGCCTGATGGGCTTGCCCCGTGTGCAAGCTTTTGCTTACGAGCCCCTGCAACCAGGTGAAACCCAGTTTCTGGATCAGCCATGCATGGTGCTGCACACGCCAGGCCACACCAAGGGGAGTTTGTCGTTCTATTTTCCCCGTGCTGAACGGGTATTTGTGGGCGACTTGTTGTTCAACCGCTCCATAGGCCGCACGGATTTCCCCGGCGGCTCCATGGAAACGCTGCAGCAGTCGGTCATTGAAAAGATATTTACCCTGCCGGAAAACACGGTAGTGCATTCCGGCCACGGCCCGGCCACCACTGTAGGCGAGGAAAAGTTGAATAATCCCTATTTTACAGAATTTACGAGGTAAACCATGACGGAACAAGACATTCGCAGCACCAGCTTTTTGGATATGCGGGAAAAGTGTTGAGGCGTGGGCCTGGAGATAAGTTGGTATCTCCGTTTTAACAGGGGGGACACTCTGGAAGTGTTGGTCAAGCAAGACGCTGTGAACCAGGTCTGGAACGCCAAATTGATGGAGCCCCAGTGGGAGCTGGCTGTTGAAGACCAGGAAAACGGCGTAGCCCGGGCGCTGTTCACCCGCAAGAACGGGTCATGACGGCGGCGCAGCCTGCTAACGGCCGCATTCATGAAGCCGTAGCCGGAGCTCGTGCTTTGATTCTGGCGTGCAGTCCCCGGGCAGAGGGAAACACGGACCAGGCGGCCCGCACCACCGCTCTCGCTCTGGAAGAACAGGGCCTGCCAGTGGCGTTGCTGCCGTTGCGGGATTATTGCATCGGTCCTTGCAATAGTTGCGGGGTGTGTAAAAACAGTCCTGAATTCGCCTGTGTACAGGCACATCGGGACGACGCTGAAGAGTTGTTTCAAGCCTTGTGCGACGTGCGTTTTGTCGTGGTCTGCTCGCCGATCTATTTTTACCATCTCCCCAGCCAGCTCAAAGCCTGGATAGACAGGTCCCAGAGCTGGTATCTGCGCCGCCAGGCAGGCGATCCGAAATTGACGCGGCTGGCGCCGGGCAGCTATTGGCCTGTGCTCGCCGCCGGCCGGTCAGTGGGAGAAAGGCTGTTTGACGGCGCACTGATTACCCTGAAGTATTTTTTCCACACATTTGGACTGCAAGCGACTGCGCCGGCGTTGTTGCGCGGCGTGGACCGGCCAGGGGACTTGGCCGCCGACGCCGCCTGCCTGGAAGCTCTCCGGGCCGCAGCTGCACAGGCGGTTCAGGTCTAGCCATGAAAGCCGCCAGCTGGCTGCGTTCTCTGGGGCTGCTGCAGAGGCGTTGCTGGTGTTGCGGCAGACTGGGTGAAGCGCAGCCGGACGGGGCCGTGTTGTGCTCACCCTGCGAAGAGGCCCTGCCTGAGCGGCTGGCCGGATATTGCCCTTTGTGCGGCGCCTTGTTTTCTGATCCTTCAGCGCAGCCGCATCTGTGCGGCGACTGCTTGCGCCAGCCCCCGCCCTGGCGGCGGTTTGCTTTCTACGGAGCCTATGAAGGACTCCTGCGGGAGCTCATCTTGGCTTATAAATTCAACAACCGGCTTGGCCTGGGCGCATTGCTGTCTGCCTGTATGGAGCGCGGATACGCAAAATTTCCAGCTGATTCCGGCCATGATCTCATGGTTCCCATTCCGTTGCACCGCCGGAGGCTGCTCCAGCGCGGCTATAATCAAAGCCTGGAGCTTGCCAGGCGCACTGCGAAAAAGCACAAAACGCCGCTGCAGGCGTCGGTAATGTCTCGCACTGTGGACACCAAACCGCAGATAGGGCTCTCCCGGCTGGACCGCAAAGCGAATATCAAAAAAGCCTTTTTCGCCAAGCCGGAAATGGTCCGGGGCAGGCGGTTGGTGCTGGTGGACGACATACTGACCACGGGTTCTACCCTGGAGGAAGCAACAAAGACCCTGCTGCGGGCAGGCGCCCAGAGTGTGGACGTATTGGCGCTGTGCCGGACAGGACGGGAATGAGGGCAGCATTGAGAAAGGCCAGTGGAGCACGTTGAGGCGCAGGATACTAAAAGAGAAAAACCGCCCGTGGGGGGACGGGCGGTTTTTTGTGCAGTGCAGCCGAGCGGGGGGGGGAGCCCGGCTGCAAGAACAGAATAAGGCCGATGTTCTCTCGCTAGAGAGACGGACGCAGCAGGATCAGGAGGAGGGGGGGATTCCTCCGGTCCCGCCTTGTCCAGGTCAAGAGATGTTGCATCTCTTGAATATGTTCTCCGTTTGCCATTTGGCGGCAAAGGGGGATGTCGGGAGGAGTGATCACCAGTCGGAAGTCCGGGGGGGGGAGGTCCGCCGACGGAAGACGACCACTCCTGGGTCGAGCGTGGGGGGGTACGCTCGAAATATGTGTCACAGAACGATGAAACTTTTTCTTTACAAGAGAAAAAAACCGTATGCTTACTGCTCAAGCTGCGGCAAAGCTATTCCCGGCGGCCCTCTGTAAAACTGCATACACTTCCGGAAACTTCGCCTGCTCCACCTGACTGTCGATGCAAGCAAAAGCTCCGTTCCCAGCAGTAATTTCTCCCGCCGCGCCAGCCAGAACAACCGGCGCCTCCGGGGCGAGATGCTTAAAAACGCTGAGAAGCTCTGCTCCGCTCATGCAAGGCATGGAGGCCTCGGCAACCACAACGTCAAAAGGTCTCTGGCCAAAAGCAAAGGCAAAAACAGCCGATACTGGCGAGGTGAACGTTTCACACTCATTTCCTTTGCTTTCTAAATATTCAGAAAGCCGCATCAAAAGAGACGCATCGCTGGCAATGAGCAGAATACGCATACTGGCCCTACCTTTTGGATAACGTTAGCAATGGTCATGCCGAAAAGAAGGCTGCTAAAAAGAATTCCTTAACAGCCCTGTATAACAGTAGCTTTAATGTTGAGCGCCGTGGCGGCGATGGCTGCGCAAGGAAAAGACAAGACGGAAGTGCGATATCGAACGCGCGGATTCGAACATTGTGCGTATAGTCACTCTATTTTTGCAAGCGGCGGTGCAGCGCATAACGAGAGAGCCCAAGGTATGACGCTGTCTTCGTCTTGTTGCCGTTAAACTTTTGCAGCGCCTTATCGATGATGGCCTCCATGAGATCGTTCAGTATCAAGGGTTCGTCAGGCAACTCCATGGTCTCCAGGCTGAAAGTCTGCGGTTCATTAAACCGCATGGGAGTGAAAGGGCGGGCGCTGCGGCCTTTGACCAGAAAATCCAGATGCGAGGGCAGCAGTTCCGAGCCGTCGGCAATAAGCACCGCCCTTTCAATCGCGTTTTCCAGCTCGCGGACATTTCCTTCCCAGGAGTACGATTGGAGCAACTGCATGGCCTCGGGATGGATGGAGGTAAAGGCTTTTTTCTTTTTGTGCGCTTCGCGCTGCAAAAAGCGGATCGCGAGGGCGGGGATGTCCTCCGGTCGATCTCGCAGAGGCGGGATGATCAATTGGCCCACCTTGATCCGGTGGTACAAATCCCGCCGAAATCTGCCGTCTTCCACCATACGGCCCAGGTCCTGGTTGGCCGCGCACACCACCCGGGCCAGAAAATGCAGCTGTTTCACCCCGCCTACACGGTAGTAGGCGCGGTCTTCCAGCACGCGCAGCAGCTTGGGTTGCAAGGAATAAGGCAGCTCCGCCACCTCGTCCAGAAAAAGGGTCCCTTTACCGGCCAACTCCAGCTTGCCGCGCACCCCTTTGCGGGCGCTGCCGGTAAAGGCGCCCGGGTCGTGGCCGAACAGTTCGCTTTCAAAAAGGTTTTCGGGTATTGCAGAACAGTTGATGGGCACGAAAGGCTCTTCGCAGCCGCCTGGACCAAAATGGATAAGCCGGGCCAGAATCTCCTTGCCCACGCCAGTTTCCCCTTCGATGAGCACTGGCACGTCTGGGTCTTGGTGATAGATGCGGGTTTCCCGGATCAGTTGCTGCATTTGCGCTGAAGCCGCCACAATATCCCCAACGCCTGCCGCCTGGCGCAGTTGGTCGCGGGCAGTGTCCAGGTCTTTTTGCAGTTCTTGGGTTACCTCTTCCACTTTGGTCTGGAAGCGGTTGCGCCAGTCCAGGTTTTCCAAAAGCAGCGCTTGCCGCTCTGCAGAGCGGCGGACAACGGCTGAGAGCTCGCGGACATTAATGGGCTTGTTCAGATAGTCGTAAGCCCCCTTGCGCAGGGCGTCTATAGCCGTTTCCATGTCGCCGTGGCCGGTGACGATAACCACGTCCGCCTGCGAGAGCCGTTCGTCTTTCTTCAGCTTGCCCAGCAGTTCAAGCCCGTCCATGCCCGGCATGCGGATGTCAGTGATAATCAAGGGAAAGTATTCTCTCTCCAACATCTGCAGGGCCTGCAGCGCTGACTCGGCGGGCGCCGCTTGGTGGCCTTGATCCTCTAAAACCATGCTTAGCGACCGCAAGCTGTCCTTGTTGTCGTCCACCACCAAAATGCGCATGGCGCTACTCTCCTTGCGGATGTGTTTGGTCCTGATCTGCCCGGCGTAGCGCGACAGTAAAGCGGGCGCCGCCCTCGCTACGGTTGCAGGCTTCCACTTCACCCCGCCAGGAGCGAACAAACGTATGCACTATGGACAAGCCCAGGCCCATTCCTTTGCCCACGTCCTTGGTCGTGTAGAAGGGGTCGAAAATGCGGTGCGCGTCAGCCTGCAGGCCGGGGCCGTTGTCTTCTGTTTCAAGACACGCCTTGTCGCCGCGAATATAAGTCCGCAAGCAAATGCAGCGCGGCGAAGCAAGCTCAGTCGCCAGGTCCGGCTCTCGTGCGTCCAGAGCCTGCATGGCGTTGACAACCAGATTGACCACTACCTGCTCCAATTGCACCGGGTTGGCGTATACAGGAGGCAAGTCCTGTTGCAGGTTCGTCTCCACGTGGATTTTGTGGACGCCGAGCTGTTCTTTGACCACGTCCAGAGCGCGCTGTACTGCCCGGTTTATGTCTGTGGCCCGCTCGCCTGTGCTGCTGGACTGATGCACGAGCACCCGCATATGGGTGATAATGTCGCTGATTTTCTTTGCTTCTGCCAGAACGCACTGGAGCCGTTCCATAACGACAGGTTTTTCCAGAGCGTCCTCCCGCTCCAGCAGCATCTCCAGCCCGCCGGCGTATAGCTGCAGGGCGTTAAGGGGCTGGTTAATTTCGTGGGCGATGCCGCCGGCCATGGCGCCCAGAGCTTCCAGTTTTTGCGCCCGTTGCAGTTGAGTTTGTATGAGCAGTTTTTCGGTGACGTCGTCCAGAATGGCCATCACAGCCGCAACGCCGCCAGAGTGGTTGAAGATGGGGCAAAATGTGGCTTGAAAGGTGCGTGTTTGCCCATCCATCAGAGGAATGAGGAGTTGGCGTTCATGAATACTGCCGGAGGCAAAAGTATCTTCGCAGGGGTGGCCGCGGTCGGAATGGCCTGCTGCAGAATCCGCCTCTGCGTTGCAAAACAAGCTGTTGCAGTCATGGGAAGCCTCGGCCAATTCGGGCCCGAACCACTCTTCCGCCCGTGGATTTACCGCCGTCACTTCCAAGTCTGGAGAGATGATCACAACGCCCAGAGGCAGATTGTCGGCAATGGAACGGTATCGTTCCTCGCTGTGCTCCAAGGCCCGCTGGGCGTTGATGCGGGCAGTAATGTCTATGCCCAGCTCAAGCACGGATTGGGCCCCGTCTGGCTCACGGAAAGGATAGTCGTAAATCTGGTAGGTTTTGCCAGTGTGGCTGTTTTCCCACTCCCACACTGTCAAGGATCCGGTCTCCAGGACTTCCAGAGTGGGGCATACACCGCACGGGGCAGACCGCCCCGCCATGAGCATGTAGCACGGCTGGTTTAAAGGGCCGGCGAACTCATCTCTGAAAAAGCGGTTGGTGAATTTCAGCGAATAATCTGCGCCTATAAGGCAAACGTACGCAGGCAGACGCTCAAGCAGGGTGAAAAGTCTGCCGCGTTCCTGGGCCAGAGCCTCTTCCGCCTGTTTGCGCAAAGTGATGTCCAGAACAGTCCCGGTCACCGTGCACGGGCGGCCTTGATGGTCTCGCACTACTGCGCCGCGGGAAAGTATCCAGAGAATGCTGCCGTCCCGGTGGAGCATGCGGTGCTCAGCCTCAAAATCAGCGGCGCCGCTGGCTAGATAGTCATTTAAAAGATCGTTGAGTTGCTTGCGGTCTTCAGGATGGATGTGCTCGCTCCAGTCGTCCACGTGGTTGCCTATTTCGTCTTCCGCAAAGCCGAGTAATTGTTTGAGCAGTGGGTCTACATACATCTGGCCGGTTTGCATCTCCCATTCCCAGACGCCGACTTTGCCGGCTTCTACTGCAAGCTTGTACCGGCTTTCTTTCTGTTTCGCCTGCTCCAACGCAGCCTTGCGGTCGCTTATGTCTTCATACACCACCAAAGCGCCGAACCCCTCCAAATCCAACGGGGCGGCGCTTACATCCAGCCAGGCCGTTTTACCGCCAGGCCGGAGCACCCCCATCTCGCAATTGCTGATGATTGCCCGGTTCTGCAAGGCTTTGACGCCGGGAAATTCCTCGGCAGGCATGGCCGAGCCGTCTGGCCGCACGATGCGCCAATTTTTTCCGTTCAAGAAACGCTTTTTCTGGTCGCCGGCGGCCAATCCCAAAATGCTTTCGGAAGCTTTGTTTACGTCTATAATAGCGCCGTTTGCGTCAGAAACCATTACCCCAAGGGGCAAAATCTCCAGCAAAGCCCGGTGCTTTGCCTCCCATTGACGCAAGGAGGCGTTTTCCTTCTGCAGCGCGGTTATCTCCTGGCGGGCCTGGTGCAGCTCAGCAAGGATATCTTCCTTCGTTTGGCTGGCGTGGTGTGTGGCGTTGGCTGTGGGCATGTCTCGTGTATGTTCGATTTCGCACAGAAGGTCAATGGTTTTGCTGCAAATCTGGGCCGTCAAGGTTTACTCCGCCGGCAAAGCTTGCAACTGGGCGCGGAACATGCGCTCAAGCGTTTCTTCGCCTGCGGCCTGAAAAAACGCGATGTGTTCAGTATAAATATGGCGCAGTTTCAGTGTATTTGCTGCTTCCTCCAGATGCCAGCGGATGGACTTTTCGCCTGCCTCGGCTACGTCAGGACGGTTGGCGGCGCGGCCAAGAGCGAGCAGCTTGCGGGCGTGTTGCAACCTGGGGAAGAACCTGTGCTGCAACACCCGCACAGAAACAGCTTCTGCATACATTTGGACGGATTCCAGGCTGGCCGCAAGTAATTCGTAGCCCTGCTCCCACAAAGGCTCGGCGTCCAGAAAATCCCACAACGCGGCCAGGTCGCCAGCGTGAACGCCGCCCGGAGCGAACCGGGCGGCAAAAGAGTGGGATACGTCGTCCGGCCGGACCATGAACACCTGCCCGGCGGCGGTCAGCTGCACCTCGAATCCTTCCTCCCGGGCCCAGATGTGGTAATCAGGCTGGACGGCGTGGCCGCAACGGCGCTTGTACAAAGCAGAATTGGCTTTGTCTTGCTCAAAACGTCCCTGGCTCTGGCTGGCTATATGAAAAATGCGGCTTTGGGGGACCACTGTGCAGGAGTACCCTTGCTCTCGAAGCCGGCAGCACAGGTCGATGTCCTCGCAACCGTTGACGTACTCTTCATAAAAACCGCCGCAGGCGGCAAAGCGGTCCGCCCGGATCATCAGGGCGGCCCCGGTGATCGTCTGCAGTGTTCTCCGTTTTTCAACAAGCGGATGGGAGCCGGGAAAGAATTGGTGCAGGTGAGCGGCCCCCAGTCCTACATAAAACGTAACGCCCAAGTGCTGCACCCGTTCACTGCCAGGGTAAAGGCAGACAGGGCCAAGCGCCCCTATTGCAGGGTCTGCAGCGGCTTCCAGCAGAGGCGGCAGCCAGCCGGGGGTGAGCAATGTGTCGTTGTTCAGAAAAAACAACAGGTCTGCGCTGGCCGCGCGGGCGCCCAAATTGCAACCCGGGCCGAAGTTGACGTTTGCATCGCAGCGGACCCTGACAAAACGGTCGCTAAAAAGCGTTGTCCCAAGCGGCTCCAGCTCAGAAGCCGTTGCGTCAGAAGAACCGTTGTCCACGACAACGGCTTGGACGTTGCCAGGCGTATGTTCAGCCAGAGAATGGAGGCAGTCACAGGTAAGAGCCCATTGGTTGAATACCGGAATGATGATGGATACGGCGCAATCCATGGCTTATTCCTGGCGGGCGAGAGCGTCCAGGGTCTGTTCTGCGATGGGGGCGAATGCGGCAAACAGTTTTTGCGCCGTCCGGACGTCGCCTTGTTGCGCAACGTTAAGCAGAGTTTCGGCATACGACCGCATGGCTGGAGCGCCTATGGAGGCGGCTGATCCTTGGATGGTGTGGGCGATTTCAAGAATATGCTCCATTTCGGCGTCTTGCACAGCCTGGCGAAGCTCGGCCATGAGTTTTGGCGTGTCTGACAGAAAGGTTTGCCATATCTCAGCCAGCAGTCCTGCATCCCCTTCAAAGCGGATAAGGGCTTCGTTTGCGTCCAGCAAGGGCAGGGCCTCAAGCGGTTCAGGGGTTCCTGGGTCTGCCGGGGCAGGCGGGGTATCGCGGGAAGCCGCCCGGCCAGCCGCGGCGCGCTCGATTACGTCGTAAAAATACAAAGTAGACAGGGGCTTGGCCATGTAGTCGTCCATCCCGGCGTCTAAAAATCTCTCTCTGTCGCCTTTCAACGCCATGGCGGTCATGGCGACAATGGGTATATTGGGGTCCAGACCCGCCACCTCGCCTTGACGGATGCGCCGAGTCGTCTCCAGCCCGCCCATGAGCGGCATCTGCATATTCATGAGCACCAAGTCAAATGGTTCGTTGG
>CAYTSA010000033.1:0-35368 GCA_964440345.1 uncultured Desulfovibrionaceae bacterium
GAATGTCATACCCCGCGGAGGCGGGGTAACCAGGGACTTTGACTTTTTTGCATACCAGCGAGCGCATCACTTGGTTGCCATTTCCATCAATTCTGTATACACGCCATGTTGCCACTCAGTTCACTTTTTACCTGGAATCGAAGCTCATGATTTTGTCGTTTCTCGCTGTTGCCGGCGGCCTGGCGCTGTTGTTTTGGAGCGCAGGCAAATTTATCGACGGCGCTGCAGCTGCATCACGGTACGCCGGATTGCCCCCCATGCTCATAGGCATGGTCATCATAGGCTTCGGCACTTCTGCGCCAGAGATGGCCGTGTCCGCCATTGCGGCGGCCAGCGGCGCGCCGGGTCTGGCTCTGGGCAACGCGTTCGGGTCCAATATCGCCAATATAGGTCTTATCCTCGGCGTCACGGCCCTGGTCAGCCCCATTGCCGTGCAGTCCCGCGTGCTGCGGGTAGAGCTGCCCATGCTCACCGTGGTAACCGCCGTGGCGTGGATGCTGCTGCGCGACGGTTTTTTAAGCCGCCTTGACGCCGTGCTGCTTTTGGCGTTGTTCGCCGGCACAATGGGCTGGACCATTTTTCAGGGTCTTCGAGGGCGCGATGACGTTTTGCAGTCAGACATGGAGGAGGAGCTGCGCGAGGCCTCCATGAGCCTGCCTGCGGCGCTTTTCTGGACGTTGCTGGGTTTGGCGCTGTTGGTTGCCAGCTCCCGGGCGCTGGTGTGGGGCGCGGTGAACATCGCCCAGGCGCTGGGCGTGAGCGACGTGGTCATCGGCCTTACCGTGGCGGCTGTGGGCACGTCTCTGCCGGAGCTGGCTTCGACTTTGTCCGCCGCCCGCAAAGGAGAGCACGACCTGGCCCTGGGCAATGTGCTCGGTTCCAACCTTTTCAACACGCTGGGCGTGGTGGGCATAGCCGGGGCGATTGCTCCGGCGGCTGTGGCGCCCGAGGTGCTGCAGCGGGACACGCCAGTGATGATGGGCTTCACCCTGTCTCTGTTTTTGCTTTGCTACGGCTTTCGCGGACCGGGTAGCATCACCCGGAAGGAGGGCGGCGGATTGCTGCTGGCCTGGGCAGGGTATACGGCGTATCTGGTTGTGGCGGCTGTATGATATAGTGATGTAGTTTTCCCTTGGCTCCGCAAATAGCACAGCAAGGCGCGCCGTTCTCTCTATCCGTGATCGCCAACCGACTTCAAGTCCCTGATGAGTTTGTTCAACCGGCCGGAAAGTTCCTGCATTTTTCCCCCAGCCGTTCGGCTTCAGGGTGCAGCTGCGCTACAGAGGAAACACCTCGTCGTCGGCGTGGTCATCGCTTCCATGGCTGTGGCGTTTTCGCTGGAGCGGGACTGCTGCGCCTCTGCACCTCAAACTCGCAAGGAAAGGTATGTAGAGACCCTAGAGCATTTCAATCGTTAAATGCTATAGTATGTAGCCAGGCTAAGAATGCCGCCCAGGACGCAGTGTATCTATGCTGAAAGCGCAGCCACGTCAGATTTTTTGAGGAGTTCTGGGTTGTAAGTTTTGATGAACGCCAGCCAGGAATCCAGCAGCATGCGGAAGTGGCGGGTTTCGAAATGCAGATTAGCGTCTGTGCGGTTTTTCAATTCATCGTTGACCAGTCTGACGATGGTTTCCCGTTTTTCGTCAGTGTCCATTTTATCCATAACGTAGATGAGATAGCCGCACAGGTAGCGTTTGAATTTTTCGTAGCGGTAGAATTTCTCGAAATTGTGTTTGGTCAGCTTGACGTTACGGCCAAAAAGCTTCTGGATGTTGCTCAAAAAGTATTTGTTCACAGACTGGTACTTGGTGGCGCCTAAAAGATAGCGCTCAATGACAGTGAGAAATGGTCCGCAGAACTCCCGAAAAAAGACTTTTTCGTGTTTTGTCTCCAGGCTAAAGTTGACGATGGGAGTGTTTTCTTCCAGGGGGGAGAACATGTACCGTCCAAAAACGTCAAATACCTTGATGCGTTTGGCGTACATTTGCTGCAGGTACTCGGCGAACTCGTCAAAGTTCCCTTCAAGAAATTTGAAGATGACCATGTTGTAGATGTCAATTTCCGAAGTCACTGATTTTTTGAAGTATTCAAGGTGGCTTTTGACGGCTCTTTTTTCCAGGACGAAATTGAACTCCTGCTCGCAGTAGTTGAGCAGGAATTTGGTCAGCGTGTCCGCTACCTTGTTGGTGAATTCTTCAATGCCTTCTTGTTTGGCGATCTTGTCGAAAAAGATTTCGGTGAGTTTGTTGCGTGAATCAATCTGGTTTTCCTCAATGGCTGCAAACATGGGGTAAAGGAAGCTGTTCTTATAGCTTTCAATGGTAAGCGAATAGAAGGTGATGTAAAATTTTTGCAGCTGAAACAGGTCATAGGGGAGCTTATTCTCCAGCAGCACGGCCCGGAAGACCTGGGTGGATGTGTCCACCACCCGTTTGCACAAGGAGATGGAGTACTCCATGATGGTAGTGTGAAACCGGTCGTTGAAGTACTCTTTAGAGTTGAAGTACGGTGGTCTGACGTCCATAGAGGTGTTTTGTCGCCATAGGGTTACGGGTTGTGCTGAGAGGCAGGCAGCATCATGTGCGCAAAGGTATCAGTGAAGCATGAATAATCACAAGAGGGTGAGGAAAAAGACATGAAAATGTAACAGCTGAAAGGAAAATGACAGATACCCAACGCATCAGGCGGACGCTTTTGCCTTTTTCACCTTGGTGATGATCCACTTAAGCAGTTTGCGGGCTTCGTGGAAGTCCTTGCGCAAATCCAGGGCCTGTTTCAGGCAGACGGCGGCTTTCTTGTATTCGTTCTTTTCCACCAGGGTGCGGGCTATATTGTAGAGCAGGTTCTCGTCCTTGCGGTCCTGTTTGAAGGCCCGGGTGTAGTAGGTCAGGGCTTGGTCCAGCATGTTGTTTTTGCGCAGTTTCATGCCGAATTCGTTGAACAGGTGCTTGTTCTCCTGGCCAAAGGCCTCTTCCAGTTTGACCAGCTTGGTGAACACGTCGTGGCCTTTTTCGGTTTCTCCTCGCTCCAGATACGTCAAGCCCAGGCCGAACAAGCCGCGGATGTTGTTGGCGTCCATTTTCAGAGCGTTCTGGAATTCAAACTCGGCGCTGTATGGCTCGCCTCGCTTGCGAAATCCCTCTGCTTTGGCCAGGGTTTTCTGCAGCTGCTTCAGGGCCGGGATGGTCTTCTCGGTGTAGATATCCGGCTCGGCGGTGTACACCGCCATGAATTCTTCGCGCTTGATCCGCTTTTTGGGCGTGGTGGGGACCCAATTCAGGTTAAGGGGCTGCACGCAGACCATGCTTTCCTCGTGCTCCTCGGCGTAGTAGTACATGAGCTGCTCCACCTTGCGCCGGGTGGTTCCTGTGCCCACATACTTCTTGCCTGTGGCGGAGAAAACGCCTTTGAGCTTATCCCCCTGTTCGCCGGATTGTTGCGTTTCGTTGCCTTTGACTTCCTCGATTGCCATGTCCACACAGATAGACGAGAACAGACCGCCAGTCCAGAGACAGGTTGGTTACAAGACGGTGTCGTTTGGTGGCGCTACAGCAAGCGAAGCCCCTGGTACAGCCCGGCGGCAAGGCCAAAAGCGAAGGCAGTGTTGAACGCCATGCTGAACACCGCCCACCTCCAGGAGTTGGTTTCCTGGCGGATGACAGCCACGGTGACAAAGCACGGGGCGTAGAGCAGAATAAAGACGATGAGGCTGACACCGCGAGCGACAGTCCAGTCCGGGTCTTTGCGCAGCCGGTCTTTGAGCGAGCCCGTGTCTTCGGGGTCCACATCCCCCAGAGAGTATGCTGTGCCCAGAGTGGAAACGATGACTTCCTTGGCCGCAAAGCCGCCCACCAGGGCAATGTTGAGGCGCCATTCATACCCAGCCAGTTTGGAGATAGGCTCCAGGGCGAGGCCCACGCGGCCGGCAAGAGAATGCCGCAGCTCTTCCATGCCCATTTCCATGGACGCGGCGTCAAGACGGGCCTGCAGCGCTTCGTTGTCTGGCTGGGCCTGGACCTGCTGCTCCAGGTTGGCGATGCGCTGCTCCAGTGGCGTGGTCACGCTCTCCGGAGGCTGGGGAAAGGTCATGGCCGCCCACAGCACGATGGAAATGGCCAGAATAACCGTGCCCGCCTTTTTGATGTATTGCCAGGTGCGCTCCCAGGTGTGGATCAGCAGCCCACGCAGTGTAGGAAGCCGGTAGGGAGGCAGTTCCATGACAAAGGGCGTGGACGGGCCGGGGATGATCGTGGAGCGCAGGAGCTTGGACACAACCAGGGCCATGGCCCAAGCAAACAAAGTAATGCAGAACAAGACCACAGCTTCGTAGCGTGGAAAAAAAACCCCGGTGATGAGGATGAACACCGGCAGCTTGGCGCCGCAGGTCATGAACGGCGCAGTCAGCAGCGTGGCCAGCTTTTCCTTGGGACTGCGCAACGTGCGCGAAGCCAGCACCCCAGGCACGGCGCAGCCGGCGCCAATGCCCCCGGATACGATGAACGGCATCACCGAAGCGCCGTGCAGCCCGAACATGCGAAACACCCGGTCCAGCATGTAAGCGATGCGGGCCATGTAGCCTGAATCCTCCAGAAAGGCGATGAGCAAAAAAATGATGAGGATGAGGGGCACAAAGCTGAGCACGCCGCCCACGCCGTCTATAATCCCGGAAACAATGAGAGACTGCAACAAACCGTCTGGCAGCAGATTCTCCGCCGCGCCGGCCAGCCAGGAAAAGAACATTTCCAGCCAAGCCATGGGAGTTTCGCCCACCACAAAAGTAAGATAGTACACCCCGAAGAGCACGCCCAGCATGATGCAGGGACCCAGGGCCCGGTGGGTGAGCAGCTTGTCCAGCCGGTCGGAAAATTCAATGCGCTCGGTCATTGGCTCGCGGGTGAGTACGCCCTGGCGCATGAGGGAATTGATGAAACCGTAGCGGTAGTCGGCGATGACGGCTTCGGGGTAAGTGTTCAACGTGGCGAAACAGTGATCGGCCACTTTTTTGGCCATGTTTTCCAACTGCTGGGCCGGACCGCCTCGTTGGCGGCCGATTTCAATGATTTCCTCGTCGCTTTCCAGATACTTCAGCGCCAGCCAGCGGGAAGGGTAGCGGTCAGTCAAAAACTGTTCATCCTCTATGAGCTTTTCCATGTCTGCAATGACTGGATCCAAATCAGCGCCGTATGATATGACCAGGGGTTTCCAGTCCTCGCCCTTGCGAGAGTTGGCAAAGTCGATGGACTGCTGTAGCAACCCGTCAACCCCGCGCCCGGAGCGGGCTACAGTTTCGACAACTGGTACGCCAAGCAGGCTGGAGAGTTTGGCGCTATCCACCTGCAAACCATGCTTGGCCGCTTCGTCCATCATGTTCAAGGCCAGGACCACAGGCGCTCCCAGCTCCAGAAACTGGACCGTCAGGTAAAGATTGCGCTCCAGGGCGGAGGCGTTGATGACGTTCACCACAGCCTGGGGTTTTTCGTCCACCAGGTAATTGCGGGCCACCAGCTCTTCCTGAGTGAAGGCGGTGAGGGAGTAAGCGCCAGGAAGGTCTACAATATGGACTTCTACGCCGCCGCAGCGGGTGAAGCCTTCCTTCTTTTCCACAGTAACGCCGGGATAGTTGCCCACATGCTGCCGGGCGCCGGTGATGGCGTTGAACATGGTGGTCTTGCCGGCGTTTGGGTTGCCCGCCAGGGCCAAAGTGATATGTTCAGGCATTGGCGGACTTCCCGTTTTCGAGCAGCTCAACCATGATGTAGTCGGCCTCGTTATTGCGCAGAGAAAGCGTGAAACCCATCAGTCGTAGAGCAACCGGGTCCTTGAGAGGCGCCCGGCCCATTACGCGTATGGTGGCGCCAGGGGTCAGTCCCATGTCGCGGATGCGCCGGCCCAGCTCTCCAGAAGCAGTGATGGAAACGATGCGGGCAGGCTGGTTGACTTTCAGCTCGCGCATTTTCATTGGTGCAGGCATACGTCTCCCTAGTAACGCAAGTAAAAGCCCGCCACACATGTTCAGTTGCGGCGGGCGTAGCATGTTTATGCAGTGAACTTATTTTTCAAATTGATTGCATTGGTCTTTGGTTTCTGCTTGACCACACCCAGAACACCCGCTGCAGCCGCAGCTGGGCTGTGACGTTTTCTTCAAGTTGCGCCGTACAAGATACACGGCCGCAACCATTACTATTCCTATGACTACTGCAGTTTCCCACATGGTCTTCTCGCACTTGTTACAAGTCTTCGCTGCACGTCGCGCATTGGTCCGGCAGGTCGGTAAGTTGCGCTTTATTTGCCGCCCCGTTCACCAGCCTGCCGAGCACCTTGCGGGCCATGCCGCGTCCAATGACCACGTCAGATCCTCTGATCATCAGCCGGCAGGGTCCTCCGCCGTTGGACCGAATCGAAGCCACAGCCCCAGGGGTCAGGCCCAAGGCGCACAAACGGCAGCGAGCCTTAGGGCAGTCGCCCAGTTGTTCTATGCGGACTTGTTGTCCAGGCTTAAAAGTGTCAAGCGAGTATAATGCAGACATATGCGGCTCCGTATTTCCTGTTGGTCTGGTAGGAAAGTATAGCTCTTGAGAATGAATGTCAAGTTCTTTAGCAAAGTATTTCTCAACTTCTTATCGAGGCAATTGAAAAAAATAGTTATTGCGGGCGTACTGCTGACATCGTACGGCGGAAAAGAAGCGTGCTGGCGCCCAGAAAAAGCAGCAACCACGCGGCGTCAAACCCGGAGGCAGTGGTGAAGACGCACCCGCCCCCGCTGCTGTCGTCGACGTCTGGGGTATACCCGGCTATGCGGGCATCTATCCAATCGTTGTAGTTGGATAAGCGGGTGTACACGCCGTACTGGTTTGGCTGGGCGCAGCCAATGCCCCAGCTGGTGATTCCAGTCTGGACCCATTCGTCGGCGGCGTTCTGCATCAGAAAAGGCCCGCCGGAGTCGCCCTGGCAGGCGTCCTTGCCGCCTGCAGCAAAACCGGCCCCGAACATGTTGTCTGTCACCACGGAGTTCAATGCAGCGTAAGCGTCAACCAGGGTCTGCTGGGCAACGATAGGCAGCTCCACCTGCAACAACTGGTCTGGAAAAGCTGAGCCCTCGGAGGATGTATTGCCCCAGCCTATGGCGTATCCTTTGTTGCCGGCGGTGATCAGTTGGCCCGGGTCGTTTTGGGCGACCACGGCAACAATCTGGTCTGGAACACTTTCCGTTAGGTGCAGCAAGCCGATATCATTGTTAAAGGTAGAGGATTCGTAGTCTTCATGGACGTACAGCCGGTCCACGGAGTAGCGGTCGGCAGGTGTTGTTTCGGAAAGGCGATACGCGCCAACAAGCACTTGCAGATCAGACGTATCCAGGACGAAGCCAAAACCGTCATGAAGGCAATGGGCGGCGGTGAGCACCCACTCAGAGCCAACGAGGGAGGCGCCGCAAAACTGGCTCGCAAACCCGTCTTTGTTGTCAGACCGGACCAGGCCCGCCATGAACGGCCAGGCGCCAGGGGCTGCGGGTTCTCCGCCAACTATGCGGCTGTCGGTTTCCTGAGCGGCGGCAATGAGCGCCGCACACGGCGACAGGCAAAGGCCCCAGGCCAGTAAGACGACAAGCAAATATTTTTGCATCAAGATATCTCCTTAATTCAAGAATTTTATTTCTTGCACCACTCCGCCTCGTCGGCAGGACTGAAGGCAAGCACGGTATCTTTGTGGATGAAATAGCACCAGCTTTCCCGCACCATTCCGGCGTCTGTCAAGCGGGAGAGGGAAGCCCGGCCAGTGTAGCCGTAAATGTCTTCGTTGTTGCCGGGCATGGACCCCTGGGCGGGCGGATAGACGATCATGTTTCGGACGAATTTGCCAGGACCGAATGTGCGCAGGGCCTCTGCCGTCACCATTTCCTTGTACAGACGGGGCTCAGGGCCATATGTCTCCGCCTTGCTGGCTGCGCACCCTGCAAAAAGGGCGCACAGCAGCATAGCGGCTGGGATTCTCATGAAGAGAGGCATAAAACTCTCCTTTGAAAGATGGTAGTAACTCTACAATATGCAAGAATAACAGCGCGCTTATCTTGCTCTTTAGCTATTGCAACAACAGCAGCTTATAAATGTGTGTGTAAGCTTTTCCGCTGGTGCTGGAGCCGCCGCCGGTTTTTCCGTCGATCCAATCGTTGTAGTTGGATAAGCGGGTGTACACGCCGTACTGGTTTGGCTGGGCGCAGCCAATGCCCCAGCTCACAACGCCGGTCTGCACCCATGTTCCAGACCCGTTTTGTATCACAAACGGTCCCCCCGAGTCGCCCTGGCAGGCGTCCTTGCCGCCTTCTTCATAGCCGGCGCCAAACATATTATCTGTGATGGACGAGCCATATGCGGCTTTCAGGGAGCTCTGGCTGACCACGGGAACCTGCACCTGCAGCAGCGCGACAGGCTATGAATCGCCGTACGGATCTGTGTTGCCCCAGCCCATGACTGTGCCCATGTTGCCGGCGGAGACCAGACCAGTTGTGTCGCCTTTGTCCACCAGCGTCACGGGCGTGGCGGTTGCGCCTTTTGTAAGCCGCAATACGGCAATGTCGTTATCCAGGGTAGTAGGATCGTAGTTTTCGTGGGCGATGATCTGATCCACTGGGAAGCGGTTTGCGTCGGTGGTTTCTGAAAGAAGGGTAATGCCCGAGAGAATGACCACTTCGGAAGGAGACGAGAGTGTTCCTTGTTCTGAGACAACGCAGTGAGCGGCGGTGAGCACCCACTGGGAGCTGATGAGCGCGCCGCCGCAAAAATGGTTGCCAGCAGGGTCGCTCAAGGAGACGATGAACGGCCATGCGCCGGGTTCGGCTTTTTCGCCGCCAACTATACGTTCATCAGGTGCATAGGCCAGGGAGCTGGCCAGGCCATAGGGCTGTACAAAAAGGCATAAAGCCAGGAGCAGCAGAGCAGCAAAGCGGTTTTTCATGAGACGTTCTCCATGTAAGCAGGTGGTGAAAGTGATAAGACTGTTTTGGGTGATCATAAACCTAACTGCGCCACATACAGAACTATTCAACAATTGTTGCGGACTCGCCTCTCAATGAAGGCGACAGCCAAAGCGGCAGAAACCGTGCATCCGCTACTGTACGACATTTAGAGGCCATAATAGGCAAGATGTCAGCGGATGCAACTATTTTCAGCACTTTGGCCATTTTTTGTGAGCAAACGCTCGTAACGGGCCAGCACACGCAAGCTGTCAAGGTGAGCTCGTGCATAGCTTCTGCATGTCTCTACGCGCTCGGGAGTGTGGGGTTCTGCAGCCATGCTGCGTAGTGTGCGGCTCAACGCAGCAGCATTGCCCCATGGGCACACTCGGCCGCGAACCTGCGCAACTATTCGAGATAATTCACTCGATTTTTCTGCGCAAGCTACAACGGGCCCGCCCACGGCCAGCAAGGCCGCCAACTTTGAGGGCAGAAGAAAGCCCGGCGTATTCGGGTGCTGCATAACCATGTGTATGTCCGCAGAGGCCAGCAGCTGGGGGAAATCTGCGTCGCTCTGTGTGGGGAGAAACCGGACGCGAGGCAAGCATTTCGCCTGACGGGACAAGGCCTGGCGCTCCGTACCTTCGCCGCATACGACAAAAACAAACGGCTCATTTTGCATCAGGCGGGCTGCGTCTATAAGTGTTTTCAGGCCCTGCTTGCGGCCTATTGAGCCGGCAAAAAGAACTACAGTTTCGTTCTGCGGCAAATGGAGCCTCTTCCGGCAGGCGGCCTTTTTTGCTGGCGCAACCGGTGTATACCGTTTGCAATCCAACCAATTGGGCACTGTTATAGCGCGGTTGGCGCCAAGCTCCTTGGCGCGTTGGGCCATCTCTTCACCAGGACAGATGACGCCGTCAAAAGCTTTGAGCAGATTGCGCTGTATCCATCTGGCTGGCGCTATAACATGTTTGGGCAACTGGTCCATTACTGCAGCCGTCTCCAGCTCCATGTCTTGCAGATGCAGCCATGCCCGGGCGCCAACCAGCCTGGCGCAGGCCAGAGCCGCCGGAGCGGCGGCAATTGTAGGCGCCACGGCCAGTACGGCGTTGGGCTTCCATGTTGCTGCGGCCAGCACCGCAGGAGTGGCGCAAGCACTGAAAAAAAGTCCATGCAGTACTCTGGGCAGACCGGCCGAGGACCCAGGGACCCACGTGGGGCAGCGAGTTATGCGCACAATGTCTGCTGGCGCGGGAAGCGTCTCCTGACGGTACCATAAGCCGCCGGCAGGTTGCGACCACCAGGGATAGTGGGGGTGGCTGGTGACCACGCGCACCGCGTGCCCCTGTTCGGCCATCCAGGCAGCAAGCTCGGCTGTGTAGCGGCCGGCGCCCACGGGCTCTGGGGCGAAGTTTAAAGCAACTATGAGTAAGCGCATGTCTGTCGTTGGCCGCAAAAAAGGCGGGGCAATGCATAGATTGCCCCGCCTGAAGTAGTCACGGCGCCAAGGGGGTGGCGGCCTCAGGCGTTGAGTTCCTTTTCCTGCGGGAAGACAGGCAGGTACCGGTAAGAAAGGCTCAAAATCAAGAAGCCGTAAGCGATGACCAGGAAGGTCGGCGCCCATTCCGCCCAGTTGGGAGTGTAGCTGGTCCACTGGTCGAAAGGCATGACAGGAATGGCCAGGGTCTGCACAGTGAAGACAAAGCGGTTGATGGTAACGCCAGTGCAGTCCAAGATGGCCGCAGTGTAGAACAAGCCCGGCGTGTTGCGCAGGCTAGGCGTCAGCAGGATGATGCAGGGAATGACCCCGCACAGGCCAATTTCCGCCCAGAGCAACCATGTGCCGTAAAAGCCGTGGAACATTTCATCAAAGGAATGGCCCATGGCCGGCAACGTGCCTGTGGCCCAGGCCCAAGTGTCGATGATCTTGAACACCAGATAAATGAGCAGCATTGTTCCAGCAATTTTTCCCATCAAGGACTTGATGTTCCAGGCCACCAGCTTGCGGCCGGTGAGCAGCTCCATGAACCGGGCCACCAGCACAGTGAAAACCGGGCCAGAAGCTACGGCGGAGAGCACGAACAGGAAGAAGGACCAGGGCCAGATAAAGAAACCTTCGCGAAAGGCGAACGGCCGGGCAAAAAGAACGCCGTACATGCCGCCCAGAGACCCCTGGTGGAAAAAGGACAGAAAGGCGCCCATGCCGGCGAAGAGCGGCATGACCACGTGGAAGTTGTGCGACAGCCGGTGGATGAAGGGAATCTTGTCCAGCTGCCGGTTTTCCAAGATGATGGGCACGTACTCAATGATCAGCACGCTGAGATAGCAGCTGATGCAGAACATCACTTCCACTAACATGGAGTGCACGTTGGCGTGCCAGAAGCCGAACCAGGACCGCAAAGGCTGGCCCACGTCCAGGCCCAGGACGATCATGGCCCCAGAGTAGCAGATAAACCCGACGATGACAGCCAGGTTGATGATGTTCTTGAGCGGGTCGATGTTCAAAATGTAGCGTAGCAGGCCAGTGAAGAACGCCCCCGCGCCCAGCGCGATGACCGCAAGGTCAAAGGTGATCCACAGACCGAACCCAAAATAGTCGTCCAGCGCAGTGTGCCCCAGGCCAAAGCCCAGGATCCAGAAGATGGCGTACATGCCCCAGCCGATGACCCCCAGTATGAGGGCAATCCACCCGAGGAACTGCAGAAAAGAGCAGCGGGGCAAGCCCTTAGGAAAAAGTTTTTCGTCCAGCATTGCCGATTCCCCTTGTTAGCCGTGGTGTTCGGTTTCGTTGTCCAGGTAATTGTCGCCCATTTTTCGGACCCATTCCCGCTCGCTCAGATAGAAAACTTGCGGGAAGGTGTTCAGCTTTTCCAGCAGCCGGAAAGCGTTGGGATTGAGCTTGTGCATGCCTGTCGTGTATGGGTCGTCGCCGTGGGCGCCGCCGTGGCCTCCGTGAAAGCCAACGCCGAACATGGCGTCGTATTCTTCATCAGTGGGCTCGTTGTCGCCGAAGAGCACTTGATGAATCTGGTGGTCTGTGCGGCGAACGTCGCCAAATATGATGGCGCCGTTGGGGCAGGCCGAAGTACAAGAGGTCACGTACGCGCCATCATCCAGATATTCAGGATCGTCGCCGTTAGCCCGGGCTGCGTCCTTGGCTTTCATCCAGCGGTGGTGGCAGAAGTTGCATTTTTCCACCACGCCCCGGGGGCGCACAGAGACATCAGGGTTCAGCGTTTTTTCCATGCCTTCCGGCCAGACCGGATCGAACCAGTTAAAGTATCGGGCATGGTACGGGCAGGAAGCCATGCAGTACCGGCAGCCGAAGCACCGGGGTGTGATCTGGCTGACGATGCCGCCGTTTTCGTCCTTTTTGGTGACAGTGGCTGGGCAGACTGAGACGCATGAAGGAATGCCGCAGTGCATGCAAGGCCGTGGCAGATACGCTACGTCGTGGTCTGGGAATTTCTTCCCGTTGCTCAGCTGATAGACGAGCATCCAGTTCATGGTCCGGCGCTTCTGGGACCAGTCAGAGTTGTATTGGCCAAGCACGATGCGCTGTTTGATGGGGACGTTGTTCTCCGCCTGGCAGGCTACCATGCACGCGCCGCAGCCAGTGCATTTATCCAGGTCAATGGCCATCCCCCAGCGGATGGTGAAATCAATGTGTTCATATCCGGTCATGGTCGGGATCCTTTCCGGTTAAGCTTTGGCGATTGTGACGCCGGTTCCGTCCCACACAGCGAGGCCGGTTCCGGGTTCGGCCTTGGCCGCCAAGACGTTAGCGATGTTGGCGCCCTTGCCTTTGTTGAACTCAGCGAAGGCGGTGTGGCCCAAGCCCAGTGGGGCTGTCACCACGTCGTCCATGACGCTTTCGAATATATGCACGCGAGCCAGGATGGAGCCGGCTTTGGACTCCACCCGGACCTTGTCGTTTTCAGCCACGCCAAGCTTGGAGGCGGTGGCAGAGTTCATCTGGACAAAGGATTCCGTGCCCAGAAGCTCCGTGTCTCTGATGGTCTTGAATCCGAAAGGCGGCGTGCCTGCGTGAGCTGTGCCGAAGTTCAGACGGAAGAGCGGCGCCAGAGTGACGCCCTTGTCTGCAACTTTAGCGGAGGCGGCCAACGTGTTCGGCCGCAGAGCCAGGCCGTACTGCGTCAGCGTGTCGTCGCTTTCAGCGGCTCCGCCTTCAGTTAGCGCGTTCCAGTCCGCGCCAAACGCCTGGGCTTTGGCGTGCAGCACGTCTTCATACGTTTCAAAACCCATGTTCAGCCCAAGCCGGGCGGCCAGGGAGAGAATGAAGTCGCCAGCCGGGCGGGTGTCCAGCCAGGATTCCGTGACCGGCGTCGCCAGGCAATAAAGGGCCTTGCCGGCGCCGTACGGCGTCTCGACGTCGTCGTAGCGCTCCAGGCCCAGCGGCGTGGGCAGCACGATGTCGCAGGCTGCAGCCGTTTCGTCCAAAAAGCTGGAGAAGGCGACTTTGAAGGGAACGTTTTGCATGACCTGGGCCATGCCGACGTTGCCCGGCAGTGCGTAGAGCGGGTTGGCTTCGTAGAAAATCATGGCTTCAGGCAAGCGTGCCTTGCCGGAAGTCACGGCGCTTATATATGTGGTTAGGTCCTTGCGCCACAAGTCTTTGCGGCGGGGGGCGCCGTCGATGACGGTTTGAGTTTCAGGCAACGCTTTTATGCCGCCTTCAGCGTTCAGACGGCCAAGCAGCAAGTTAACAGCAATGCCCGCAGCCACTGCAGCGGCGGATGCGCCTTCGCCGAATTCAGATCCGGCGATAACCAGCGGCCGTTCCGCGGCCATCAGTGCTTTTGCCAGCCGTTCCACTTCGCCAGGAACAACGCCGGTGATGCGCGCGGCTTGCTTGGGGGAGAATTCGCTGGTCACCATGGATTTGAAGGCGTTGAAATCCATGGCGTCTGCAGCAGCGCCAGCCTTGATCAGCTCGGAGGCCAGGCTGAGCAGAAAAGCGGTCTGTGCGCCGGGACGCAAGGGCGTCCAGTGGTCGGCCACTGTGGCGGTGTTGTTTTCCACCGGGCCGGCGTACATCCAGGCCTTTGTCTTGTCGCCCACGTGTGGGCGGCTGTCGGCAAACACGCGGCGGGTGGCCACGGCCGGTCCCCAGGATTCGAGGATGTCCGCGCCCACAGCCAGAATCATGTCAGCATTTTCAATGTCGTAGCCTATCTGCCCGGCGCCGCCCATCAGGCCGTTCCAGGCGGTGGCGGCCGGTTGCACTTCGCTGGGCATAAGGTAGAAGTCCGATGACCCGGACTTGGCCATGAAGCCGCCCAGCACCTCGTTGATGGAGCCGTTGGAGTCGCCGCTGACGCAAGCAAGCTTCCCGGGCTGGCCCATGATGGAGCCGAGTTTTTCTTCGAGGATGGCCTCTGCTTCGTCCCAGCTCATGGAGACCCAGGCGCCGTCAGCGCTGCGCCGTAGCGGCCGTTTGACCCGGGCCGGGCTGTAAAGCATCTGCACTTCGGCCCCGGCAAGGCTGCTGATGCGGCCGCCGGCAAGCGGGTGGTCAGCCGCGCCCTGGGCTTTGACTGGTTTGCCGCCAATAGTGCGGATGGAAAGCCCCACGTTGGTGGGGCACAGTTTACTCACCGTGGGCTTGAAGACTTCCTCGCGCAAGTCGATGTTGCGGGGAATCCACGGCCAGTTTTGGGACCATATAGAAATGTCGTCCGTGAGCTTCCAGGGAATGGGCGTAAAAAGCGTGCCCGCAGCCCCGCCCAGGGCGAACATGATGAAATCTCTTCTGTCAACTCCCATTGCAGCGCTCCTTACTTATGGCAGGTGTGGCACGCATTGTCTGCGTTGGTGCCGTCCATGTGGTCAGGAATGGCGTGGCACGCTTCACATTCCCACATCTTCATGGTCGTCTTGGTGTAGTTGGTGATGCGGTTCACGAAGGCCGGCGGAGGAGTGTCCGTGTCGGAGACTGGCGGGTGGCACTCATTGCACAAGTCCTTCTGCTCCTCGTAGACATCCATGTGGCACATAGTGCACTGTTCGAAGTTGTGCGCCGCGTGGGTGAAGTACGCATTGTCAGGCTGCTTTTGGTAGACGACCCACTCCACTTCCTTGCCTGGAGTCACATACTCGTCCACGAATTCCTTTTCAGCCGGGTCTTCGCCAATGGTGAAAGTATGACATTCCGCACACATTTCTGTGCTTGGTATGCCGGTGAACGTCCCGTCTTCACGGATGTAGTGGCAATCGTCACAGACCATGCCGCCCGTTTCCACGTGCACCACGTGGCTGAAGCGGATGGGCTGCGTCTTCTGGCTGTACAGAGCCTTCGGAAAGAGCCACCAGCCTACGACGAGGGCGGCAACCAGCCCGATGATGAACGGGGCTGCGCCGGCGCCGCTGCTCTGGCGTGTTTGCGTGCCTTGAGATGGCATTGTCCTGTGTTCCTCCATTGCCTTGCGCCTCGTTAGTTTGAATGTCAAATGATTCCCCGATGTTCCACGGGTTCTTTTAGGCATGAGCCTTTATGGCTGTCAAGGTGAAAAAATTCACGTAATCGTCATGCAGCGCGAATGCCTTGGCCAGCTACTCAAAGAAACGACAACTTTTTGAAAAAATAGCAAAATTGACCCGTCTTTCGTTGCGCCAAGCCAGCCTAAAATGTAAAAGGCGAGGAAAAGTCCGACCAAGTCGGCAGATTGACGTCCTTGTCCGAAAGAACCGGATCAGCTTCAGGCCAGTCTATGTCCAGGTCTGGATCATTCCATGCAATGCCGGCGTCGTGTTCCGGGGAATAGAACGCGTCCACCTTGTACTGGAATTCTGTGTTCGGCTCTAAGGTCTGGTAGCCGTGTGCAAATCCCTTTGGTATAAATAAACGTTTGAAATTGCATGCTGAAAGCTCTATTTTAAACCAGCGGCCATAGGTTGGCGACCCGGCGCGTATGTCCACAACCACGTCACAAACAGCGCCGGCTGTGACCCATACCAGCTTGGCCTGGGCCGCGGGGGGGGCCTGGAAATGCAGCCCGCGGAGCACGCCCTTTTCCTTTGACTTGGCGTGATTGTCCTGCACAAAAACCATGTCCAGCCCGGCGGCGGCAAAGACGCGCTTGCTGTATGTTTCCATGAAAAAACCGCGATTGTCGCCAAAGACTTTAGGCTCGCAGACGTAGAGCCCTGGAAACTCAGTGGGGGTGAATTGCACGGGCTGTCCTCCTGCGGCGTTTGGTACTGTAGAGTTGGGCCTGGAGTCAATGGGCGGCTTCCCGTGCGGCGGCCAGCCCCCTTTTGCGCCAGTTCTTGACAAAAAGGGGCCAAGCCGTCACACCTACGTCAAGATGCGGGGAAAAATACCCCAACGTTTAACGAGGGCCTGTCTCTAAATAACTGTCTCTACATAACTGTCTGCTGCGTTTGGTTGTAATTGCATCATGTTGCGTTTTCAGCAAAAAATGACTTTTGACGTAGCGCTGCTACGCTTGCAAGCCATTTTCGCTTCAGCCTTGCCTGCTGCAATTATTTCCCAAACCTGCAACGAAAGTTATTTAGACTAGACCTTAATTCTTTCCACCTACACGCTCAAGGGGGTAGCTATGTCTGTTATTCGCGCACTGGCCGCGGCCATCTTGGTTGTCTTTCTGGTTTTGCCGGCCGCAGCTGAGGAACCGATAAAAATTGGCGCAGTGTTTTCCGCCACGGGACCAGCCTCCTTTCTGGGCGAACCTGAGCGGAATACTGTGAAAATGCTGGAAGAAGAGCTCAACCGTCTGGGAGGCTTGCTGGGCCGGCCTGTGGAGGTGATCGTCTACGACGACGAAACTGACGTGAACAAATGCGTGTTGGCTGTGGACAAGTTGATTAAAAAAGACCGGGTTGTCGCCATCGTCGGCCCGTCCATTTCCGGGAACACTCTGGCCGTGAAGATGAAGGCCAAGATGGCTCGCGTGCCTATGATCTCCTGCGCTGCGTCGGAAAAAATCGTCAAGCCTGTCGACCCTTGGGTCTTCAAAACGCCGCCTTCTGACCGGCACGCGGTAAAGAAGATTCTGGACCATGCTAAGGGCCAAGGATACAAAAAGCTGGCCATCATCACCGTCTCCAACGGCTACGGCCAGTCCGGCCGGGGCGTGTTGCAGGAAATGATACCGGACATGGGCATGGAGGTCGTGGCCGACGAAGTGTACGGACCCAAAGATACCGACATGACCGCGCAGCTGACCAAGATCAAATCACTGAAGCCAGACGCAATTATCTGTTGGGGCACCAACCCGGGGCCGGCGGTTATCTGCCGCAACCGGGTGCAGCTGGGCATTGAAGCGCCCCTGTACCAGAGCCACGGCGTGGCTTCCAAAAAGTTTATAGAACTGGCCGGCGACGCGGCCGAGGGCGTCATGCTGCCGGCGGGCTGGCTTATCGTGGCCGGCCAGGCCCCGGCCGACCATCCGCAAAAGCAGGCGCTCACGGACTACATCGCCAATTATGAGCGCGCTTACGGCCACGCTCCGTCCTCTTTCGGCGGCTACGCTTACGACGCGCTGCTGCTGGCGGCCGAAGCCATCAAGAAAGGCAACTCCGCCGAGCCACAGTCCATACGCGACAACCTGGAGGCCATGAGCGGCTTCGTGGGCGCCAGCGGCGTGTTCACATTCACTAAGGAAGACCACAACGGTCTGGACGAAAGCGCCTTTGTCATGCTGCAGATAGAAAACGGCGACTGGAAGATCATCCAATAATAGCGACAACAGCTCCGCGGCCGGCCATGAGCCGGCCGCGGGGTTTGCCGAGTTGCAACCATGCCTCAGACCTCCAGGAAAAAGAAATCCACTCAGAAAGACGCCGCCTCGCAGCGCCGGGAAAACTTCACCCTGACCGTGAAGGACTTCGGCCCGGTGATGCGCGGCGAGGTGGAGGTTAAGCCTCTGACTGTATTTCTGGGGCCGAACAACTCCGGGAAGTCGTATGTGGCAAAGCTGGTGCATGCGGTGAGTGAGGTCGAGATATTTGATATATATGGGGTTGATTTCCTTGTAGACGCTATTGAGCTGCAAAACGCCCCGCCAAGCAACCGCACCCGGGGGAAGAATGTTGTAGAAACGCTCTCCAAGGCAGACAAGGAAAAGGTTGTATCTCGGATTATCGACAATCTGCTTGGAGAATTTCTTGCAGGTCTGTTTGGAGAGAATGCAGAACGGCTCAAGCGCAATGAGAAAACCACTCCCCGCGTCGCGTATGCTGGAACAGGTCTTTCATTTTATACGGGAGTGCGGGGAAATCATTTTAAGACTATTGTTGAATCTGCTGATAATTATGATGCACGTCTTGTTAATTTAGGATCAGGGAAATATGTCATTTCAAAAGGCGCAACAACCCACAAGAATTTTCTATTGCCCGCTTCTCGATCTGGCATATTGTCGACGTACAAGGTGATGATTGGTTCTATTGTGCAGCGTTTTGCAAGGCCTCGCAGTGAACACGGAAATGGCGTACAAATACCTAAAGACGTTGCTGACTTTCTTACACAACTCGTTCAGTTGGAATTGAAGAAAAAACCGCTTCATGATGTTGCCGAACGTCTAGAAAAGGACATGCTGCAAAGCCGTGTAGAAGTTGTTCCCGGTCCAGGACCAATGCACGAGATCGTGTTTGTATCAGGCGACATGACCATGTCGCTTGACCAGGTTTCCTCCACAGTCCTGGAGATAGCGCCGCTCGTCATCTATTTAAAATACATTGTAGAACCCGGCGATCAGCTCATTATAGAAGAGCCGGAAGCGCATCTGCATCCTGCCAATCAGCGCATTTTGGCAACGTATCTTGCCGAAGTGGTCAACAGCGGCGTACGGGTTATTCTGACGACGCACAGCGATTATTTCATTAATCAGTTTGAGAACCTTTTGTTATTGACGAATGTTTCCAAGAAGAAACGCATAGATAAATACGGTTATGCTGAGAAGCAGTTTCTTTGTTGCGGGGATGTGGGGATGTATGCCTTTAACAAGAGTAAACGTGGTAAAGGGTATGTCATAGAGCAAGTGTCTATTGACGAGAAAGAAGGTATTGATCAAGAAATTTTCATGAACGTGATAGATACAATTCTCGATGAGGAGATCATGCTGCATCGAGACATACAAAAGAAGCAATGATCAAGGAATTGGAAAAAAACGTCGCAGAGCATTTTCCCGACGCACTGATTAAGAAATGCAGCGAAAGCAGCTGTTCATTGGGGTTACGAAATATTCCCAGAAGGGTTCTTGTAAAAGGGGAAGTCATTGTGGCCTTGTTGAGTAAAAAGAACGCATCCGATAAAAAGGCCTGTGACTGCATTGTATTCGTGCACATGGATAGTTCGCTGTACTGTTTTTTGGTGGAATTGAAAAACAAGGATGTGGCGCCTCGCAATGTGCATGAGAAATTCGTCAATACAGTAAGCGCTCTATCTCAGATATGCCAAAAATGCACTATTGATTTTTCCTTTGACAACGTGTTTCCTTTAGTCCTGTCAAAAAAACTCAATCCGCTTGTTAAAATGAGGCTTGCCAAGCTCCCTGTGCACTATAAGGACTTTAAATATTTTATTTCTACAAAAAGGTGTGATTGCCAGTTGGAAACGTTACTTCCTAGGTTGCGTTGATTCCTGTAACCCCTTAACAGGCTGTTGAAAATCCACGGTGGCTGCGTTGCTTTAAAAAGTTCAAATTCATTCATGTATTAAATATACACGTCGACCTTGAACTTTTTTCGCGCCTTGCCTTCGTGTTTTTTTGAACAGCCTGCAAAAATGGACTTTGCAACAGACTGTTAAAAGCATATGGACATCTCTTCCCTCATACAGTTCCTCATCTCCGGCCTTACAGTGGGCGCGGCCTACGGTCTGGCTGGCCTGGGCTTCACCATGATCTACAACACCACGTCCATCATCAATTTTGCCCAGGGCGAGTTCGTCATGCTCGGCGGCATGCTCAGCGTCTATTTTCTCACGGCGCTGCATCTGCCCCTGTTGCTCGCGGTAGTCCTGGCCGTGCTGGCCACAGCCTTCATTGGCGGGCTCATGGAGCGTTCGGTCATCCGGCCGGTAAAGAACGCCGGGCACATCCAGCTCATCATCATCACCATCGGCATGTCCATTCTCATCCGCGGCGCGTCCATGCTCATCTGGTCCAAGGACACTTTTGCCCTGCCGGCTTTTAGCGGCGATACGCCCATACCTGTGCTCGGGGCCACGGTCATGCCTCAGTCGCTCTGGGTGCTGGCCATTACCCTGACCCTGCTGGCGGCCATGCGCTATTTTTTCACCCAGACCCTGTTCGGCAAGGCCATGCTGGCCTGCTCCTACAACCCCAAGGCTGCGTCCCTGGTGGGCGTCAGCGTTGACCGCATGGTGCTGCTGTCTTTCGCCATTGCCGGTCTGGTGGGCGCAGTGGCCGGCGCCATTCTGGCGCCCATCACTATGACCGCCTACGACGTGGGCACGCTGCTGGGGCTCAAGGGCTTTGCCGCCTGCATTCTGGGCGGGCTGGGCAATCCCTTTGGCGCTGCTGCTGGCGGGCTCATCATTGGCGTGCTGGAGTCTTTTGGCGCCGGGCTCATATCCTCTGGCTACAAGGACGCCTTTGCTTTCATCGTTTTGCTGCTGCTGCTGTTCGTCAAACCGTCTGGGCTGTTTGGCCGGCGCGTGGTGGAGAAGGTATAGATGTCGCTGCCTGGCAAACATCTGGCCAGCTCGGCCGGGTTCTTTGCGCTGCTTCTGGCCCTGCCGTCCATGCTGGCCAACGAGTACTACGTGACGGTGCTTATCCTCAGCTGCATCAACGCCATCATCGCAGCTGGACTGAATCTGCTGCTTGGCTACGCTGGGCAGATTTCCCTGGGCCACGCTGCGTTTTACGGGCTGGGCGCGTACGCTTCCGCTGTGGCGGCCACGGCCTACGGCCTGCCCATGGAGCTGAGTTTTTTCATCGCCGTTGGTCTGGCCGCTGGCGTGGCTGTCATCATCGGCGTGCCTGCGCTGAAGCTTTCCGGGCACTACCTGGCCATGGCTACCCTGGGGTTCGGGATCATCGTCTTCATATTCTTGAACGAGACTGTGGCGCTCACTGGCGGCCCCTCGGGCTATGTGGGCATTCCGCGGCTGCGGCTATTCGGCTACGACTTTTATTCAGACATGGCCTATTACCGGTTAACTGCCGGGGCGCTGGCGCTGGTCATGCTGCTGTCGCAACATCTGGTGGATTCTCGGCTGGGCCGGGCGTTGCGGGCTATTCACACCGGGGAAAAGGCGGCCCAGACTGCGGGCGTGGACGTAAGCCGCTACAAGCTTTTTGTGTTCGTATTGTCTGCGGGTTTTGCTGGCGCTGCCGGGTTTCTGTACGCCCATTACCTTACCTTTGTGGCGCCGTCGTCTTTTGGTTTCATGTTTTCGGTGGAACTGATCACCATGGTGGTGCTGGGCGGCATGGCCCGCATGTGGGGCGCAGTGGCTGGGGCCTTTTTTCTGACGGCCTTGCCCGAAGCCTTGCGGGCGTTTGAGAATGTGGAGGTCTTGTTTTTTGGCGCAGTGCTGGTGCTGTGCATGATGTTTTTGCCGGACGGGCTGGCTGGCGGCGCCGTGCGGCTGTACCGGTTTATACGGCTGAAGCTGGCGAGGAGCAAAGGCTGTGACGCCGAGTACTGATCCCTTGTTGCAGTGCCGCAGCGTGACGGTGCGTTTTGGCGGCGTTACTGCTCTGGACGGGGTTGACTTTGACGTGGCCCCAGGCTCCATAACCGCCATTATAGGTCCCAACGGCGCGGGCAAGACCACGCTGTTGAACGCGGTGACAGGATTGGCGCCGGTGAGCGCCGGGGCCATAGCTTTCGCCGGCAAGGACCTGACCCGCATGCCGCCGCACGCCCGGGGGCTGGCCGGGGTGGTGCGCACCTTCCAGAACTTGCAGATATTTACGAACATGACCGTGCTGGAAAACGTGCTTACGGGCGCGCACCGGTCCATACGCTACAACGTTGTTGACGCCATGCTCCGCACGCCGCGTTTTCATCGGGCAGAGCACAGGGCCAAGGACCGGGCCGTGGAGTTGCTGGATTTTGTCGGTTTGTCCGCCCGGGCGGAGGATTCTGCGGGCGAGCTGCCGTTTGGCGGGCAGCGCATGCTGGAAATAGCCCGGGCTCTGGCTGCAGAGCCGGAATTGTTGCTGCTGGACGAGCCTGCAGCCGGGTTGAACATGGCCGAAACCCGGGGGCTGGGCGGTTTGATGCGCCGCATCCGGGAAGAGCTGCACGTGACGGTTGCGCTGGTGGAGCACGACATGGACTTGGTGATGGGCGTGAGCGACGTGTTGACTGTTTTGCATTTTGGCCGGGTGCTGGCCCGGGGAGGGCCGCGGCAGGTGCAGGAGGATCCAGCTGTGGTGGAAGCGTACCTGGGAGGGCCGGAAGAAGAGCAACCGCCAACCCCCATATGGGACGAGCCGTGATAACCATCAAGAACCTGGATATTTTTTATGGCCGCATCCACGCAGTGCGCCGGGCCTCGCTGCATGTAAAAGCTGGGGAGGTGGTGGCGCTGATAGGCGGCAACGGGGCTGGCAAGACCACCTTATTGACGGCCATTTCAGGGTTGACGCGTCCGGCCAGAGGGAGCATAGTCTATAATGGAAATGACATTACCAAGGCTGCTCCAGACAGGATCGTGCGCTTGGGCGTGAGCCATGTTCCCGAGGGTCGGCTGGTGTTTGGCCCCATGTCTGTAGAGGACAACCTGCAGTTGGGATCGTTTACTCGTCGTAACAGAAAAGACGCAAAAATGGTGGCTAACAACTTGGAAAAAGTGTACGGCATGTTTTCGGTCTTGCATGAACGGCGCAAACAACAGGCGGGAACGCTGTCTGGAGGCGAGCAGCAGATGCTGGCCATTGGCCGGGCGTTGATGGCTGAACCAACGTTGTTGTTGCTTGATGAACCGAGCATGGGGCTTGCGCCGCAAGTGTCTCGTGAGATATTACACCATATATCAAGTTTGCGCAGCGACTACGGGCTAACAGTATTGCTTGTGGAGCAAAACGCCCGCAGCGCACTAAAGATTGCCGACAGGGGCTACGTATTGGAAACGGGTCGCATCATATTGCAAGGGCCGTCTGAAGATTTGCTGGCCAACCGGGACGTGCAGCGGGCGTATCTGGGAAGGGAGCCGGACGAACACTGAGACGGCCGCGAAGGGGAGAGCATGGGGACCAAAAGCATCATTCTCATAGCAGACGACAGCCCATCCGCCTTGCTCCGGATGGAGGAGGTCCTGAAAACTGAAGGCTATGACCTGGTCATGGTGGACAACGGACGGGACGCCTTCGAACAGGCAAAGAGGCTGAACCCGGACTTGATGCTGCTGGACGTGGTCATGCCGCACATGGACGGTTTTGAAGTCTGCCAGGCTGTCCGCGGCGAACCCGGGCTTGCGGAAGTGCCGGTGATCTTGATCACCAGCCTTTCTGACCGGGACTCGCGGCTGGAGGGCTTGACCGCCGGGGCAGACGATTTTCTGAGCAAGCCTTTTGACGATGCTGAGCTGCTGGCCCGGGTGCAGACCATCACCCGGCTGAACCGCTATCGCCGCTTGCACATGGAGCGGACGCGTTTTCAGTGGGTGGTGGACCAGGCCGAAGAAGGCTACTTGTTGTTGGACAGCAAGGACTCCATCCTCTACGCCAACCAGAAAGCCAAAGATTATTTGCAGATAACCGGTCTGGAAAAGGATGTAACATTTTTAGCTCAGGCCCGCAGACAGTTTCGGTTTGAGCCGGAAATGGCCTGGGCTGTGTGGCCTGCAGTCCCTTTTACCAATCCCAGACCAGTGTTGACGCTCGTGCGGCCGGAAACCCACAACGCGTCGACCTTGTGGCTGGAGGTCAACGTGCTGGAGCAGCCGGGCGCGGGCACGGATGAAAGGCTTATCCGTTTGCGGGAAATCACTGACGAAATCAGTACCCGGCGCGACGTGTGGACCTTTCAGTCCATGGTCTCGCACAAGCTGCGAACGCCGCTTTCCGGCATGTTATTCGGTCTGCAGGTTCTCTCTGCCGATCCGCATTCGTTTTCTCCTGAAGAAATCCAAGACATGGCCACCATGGCTTACGACAATACGCAGCGGCTTTCAGACGAAATAGACGACATTCTTGAGTACCTGGAATCGCCTGTGCTGGCCGCGCCAGGCGAAGGGTTCGATCTCATCTACCTGGACTCCATGCTCGACCGCATCGTGGAAGAGTTGGAAATGCGCAAACCACGGATTACCGGTTTTGAGAACCTGGAGACGACGCGCATCAACCTGTCCCGCAACGCCCTGGAATTGGTGCTGTGGGAGGTGTTGGAGAATTCCCTTAAATTTCATCCTAAAAACGACCCTGAAGTCTCAGTTGAGGTTTCCACATGGGGGCCGGAGGCTGTGGGCCTCACCCTGGCTGACGACGGCGTGAACCTGCCCCCCGAACAGCTGCAAAGGGCTTTTACCCCCTATTTTCAAGGCGAAAAAAATATGACCTTTGAGGTGGCCGGCATGGGGCTGGGTCTGCCCCGGGTGGCCTCTCTCATATGGACTGTGGGCGGCGCCTGCCGCATCAGCAACCGGCCAGACAGGCCTGGCGTTGTTGTTGACCTGATCATCCCCCTGGCTGAGGATATTCCGGAATACTAGACAGGCAGAGTATGTACTGGCAGCCAGAATTTGAAACCATGGACCGTGGCGAGCTGCTCCAATTCCAATTGGAGCGGCTGCAGACGACCCTGAACAGGGTAGTCCGCAACGTGCCGTTGTACCGCCGCCGTTTTGCCGAGAAGGGCATAGACCCGGACGATTTCACCTCCCTGGACGACCTGAGACGGCTGCCGTTCACCACCAAAGAAGACATTCGTGACAACTACCCCTATGGCCTGTTTGCCGTACCCTTACGTGAGGTGGTCCGGTTGCAGTCCTCGTCTGGCGTTACCGGCAAACCCACTGTTGTTGGCTACACTCGGGCGGACATTCGGCGCTGGGCCGACCTTGCTGCACGCATTCTCTGCGCCGGAGGACTCTCCAGAGACGACGTGCTGCAGGTGGCCTTCCACTATGGGCTGTTTACCGGCGGCTTTGGCTTGCACTACGGCGCTGAGCGTCTGGGCGCGTCGGTCATTCCCATTTCCAGTGGCAACGCCGAGCGCCAGGCTCTGATTATGCAGGACTACCGCACCACGGCTCTGGCCTGCACGCCCAGCTACGCCTTGCACTTGGCCGACGTGCTAAACGAGATGGACCTGGCCCCAAGCAAACTGCACCTGAAATATTGTCTGCTTGGCGCGGAGGCCTGGTCCGAAGCGATGCGCGAGGAAATCCAGAAGCGTCTCAACGTAGCTGCTACCGACAATTACGGCGTCAGCGAGTTGCTGGGACCGGGCGTCGCTGGCGAGTGTTTGGAGAGGCAGGGCATGCATTGCAATGAGGACCACTTCCTCTTTGAAGTGCTTGACCCAGAATCCGGCGCGCCCGTGCCAGACGGCGACGTGGGCGAGCTGGTGGTCACCAGTCTGACCAAAGAAGCCTTCCCCATGATCCGCTTTCGCACTGGCGACCTGACCCGGCGCATTACAGAGCCGTGTGCTTGTGGCCGCACGTTGCATCGCATCTCCCGGGTGCTGGGCCGTTGCGACGACATGTTGACTATCCGGGGGATAAATGTTTTCCCCTCCCAAGTGGAGGCAGCGCTCGTCCAGGTGGAGGGCGCCACGCCGCACTATCAGATTATTATTGAGCGCGAGGACAGGCTGGACAAGGTTACAGTGCTGGTGGAAGCCCACGAATCACACCAGTTCGATCTGCTCAGCGCCAACCAACGGCTGGTCAACACCATTGCCGCCACATTGGAAAAAACCGTGGGCGTGGATTTTGACGTCAAGCTTGTGGAGAAGCGCAGCCTGGACCGCAGTGAGGGCAAGGCAAAGCGCATAGTGGACAAACGCACCTTTTGAACTGACGATATGGAGTGACTGCCCCATGATACATGTAGACATCCCCGGCTTTGGCCGCCTGGACCTCAAGAATCTGGTCCTGGACTTCAATGGCACCCTGGCCATGGACGGCCGGCTGATCCCTGGCTGCATGCAGCGGCTGACCTCCATTACCCAGCAAATAGACGTCTTCGTGCTCACCGCAGATGTCTATGGGTCCGTCCGAGACGAGCTGGCTGGCGTCAACCTGGAAATTCAGACACTTGGATCGCGGCCAGAAGATGAAGCAAAACGCAGCTTTGTGGCAGAGTTGGGGGCTGATCAAACCGTGTACATAGGCAACGGCCGCAACGACCGGCTGGCCATAGCCGACGCCGCCCTGGGCTTGGCTGTGATCCAGGCTGAAGGCGCCTCCCCGGCCACCGTGGCCGCAGCGGACGTGGTTCTGCCGGACATCCACACCGCCCTGGACCTGCTCACAAAACACACGCGCTTGGCGGCCACGCTGCGGGCGTAAATAACAAGGCGCGCCGCGGGGGCAAAACTTGGCCAGCGCCGCATTCTGGAAAGAAATTTTATGCTGTGCTTCGTTGCTTGCAGCCTTTTTTCTGTCCCATTGAAAATGCATAGAATATTATTCGGGATTCCCGTAGCGGGTCAACCGTAATGTTTGGACGTAGTGCTTGGGCGTAGTGTTGGGGCGCCAGCCTGGAGATAGCGCGCGTGCTCACTCACTGAATGCAGCAGCATCCTGCCGCCTTGCCCGGTCATCCGCGTGTGTCAGCGCAGTAGCTGCGCCATCTGGGGCGCCATTTCTAGTCTGCGGCTGCCTGCGTTCCTTTGTCTGCGTTCCTCTGCGGTAACATCCTACCGCCCCCGCTGCAGCCGCAGCTCCAGCTTGCGGGCCGCAAAGGAGCACGTCAGCGTCAGCAGCAGGTACATCCCGGTCAGGGTGATCATAGTTTCAAAGGTCATGTAGGTGGAGGCCAGCAGCTCTATGGCCTGGAAGGTCAGCTCCTGTACACTGATGACGGCCAGGATGGCCGTGTCCTTGATGGCGGCGATGAACTGTCCAGCCACAGGGGGGATGATGCGCGCCAGGGCTTGGGGAAAAATGACGTGCTGCATGGCCTGCCAGCCCGTGAAGCCCAGGGCCATGGCCGCCTCGCGCTGGCCGCGTTCGATGGACTGGACACCAGCCCGCACGTGTTCGGTGATGAACGCGCCTTCGTACACAGCCATGGTGATGAGCGCGGAGACAAAGTTCGGCATGCGCTGCACCGGGGCGGCGGCCACGGCCAGAACATTCTGCACCCATTGCGGCGCGGCCCGGACAGCGGCGTCAATGTTTACGGCGGCCATAATCTGGTCAGACAAAAAGAAATAGACAATGTAAATGAGCACCAGGGGCGGGATGTTGCGCACCAGCTCCACGTAGGTGCGGCCAACCATGCGCGGAAAGAGCCGCCTGCTCGTCCGGGCCAGGCCCATCACCGTGCCGACGAGCGAGGCAAAGACCATGGACCAGGCGGCTATTCGGACTGTGGCCAAAAGACCCTCCAGCAGCTGGCCCGGGACCCAGTTTCCAGCGGCCTCGTCGTAGCGCAGGATGTACTGGACCAGCAGGCCCCAGCGCCAATCGTAGTCCAGCCCTACGTTGATGCGCCAGACAAAGAACGCAACGCCGGCTGCGACAACGCCGACTACCAGGTAGTCCAGCAGGCTGAATTTCGTACGAAGCTTGCGCATATGAGCAGGCTATGGCTGGCGTCCAGAGATCATTACTGGGAGTGCTCTGTCATTTTGAAAAGTTTTGAAAAGAGGGGCCGGGGGAGAACCTTTCTCAAAAGGTTCTCCCCCGGAACTATCCAGCTTTGTACGTGCTGCCTTGCGTTATTCCACCTGGTCTTTCCAGTCCATGGTTTCAAACCAGTAGTGGTAGCGTTCCTGAATCCAGCCGGCGGCGCGGGTGGCGTATATCCAGCTGTTTATGTAGTTGAGAAAATCCGGATCGCCCTTGCGGATGGCGACGCCGTTGGGTTCGTTGGTCAGGTTTTCCGAGAGAGGAACGTAGAGCTTGTCCGGGTTCTTTATGGCTTCCTGGGCCGGCAGGGGGGCCATGGAGACAAAGGCGTCGGCCCGGCCCATGAGCACTTCCTGCAGGGCCAGCGGTTCTTTTTCAAACAGCTTCAGCTTGGCCTTGGGCATGTAGGTTTCTGCGGCTTTTTGCGCGGTGGTGCCGGTGCGCACGGCAATGGTTATGTCCGGAAGGTTCAGATCATCAATGCTCTTGATGTTTGGCGCGTTTTTCTTGCTGGCCACCACGGACTGGCCTGAATAGTAGTACGGCGCGCTGAAATAGACCTGCTGCGCCCTGTCCGCCCGGATGGACATGCCGCCGATGAGCACGTCAAACTTGCCAGAGAGCAGAGCCGGGATGATGCCTTTCCAGGCGGTGGGGACCAGTTCCAGCTCCACGCCCAGGTCCTCGGCAAAGCGACGGGCCACGTCCACCTCAAAGCCGATGAACTTGCCGGTCTTGTCCTTCATGGCCCAGGGTATAAAGGTGTCGAAACCCACGCGCAGCACGCCGCGCTCCATGACCTTGGTCAGGGCGGACTCCTGGGTGAGCTGTTGCGAAACGTCCGCCGCGCCGGCAGACAGGGAGCCAAAACAAATGGACAGCGCCAGGGTAAGCGCTGCAAGGATGCGAAGTGTGCGGTTCATGAAGTTTCTCCTAAGCTTAAGGTGATACAGAGCAGCTGGAAACCAGCCGCGGCCATCACGCTATTACTGGGAGCAGAATGTTGTTGCCATCCCGCTCTGGCTGCTTGGCAGTCTGACCCCGCTCGGGCAGAGCGCGACCGTGTTCGTTCTTATAACTTCGAGCAACAACAGGTTAACCATCTTGTGCTCTAAGTAATATCTGGCTCAGAAAGAGCCGGGTTCGCTCCTTTGCCGGTGCGGTGAAAAACGCGGCGGCCGGGGCTTCTTCCACCACGCGGCCGTCTTCCATAAAAACCATGCGGTCGCCTACTTCTCTGGCAAAGCCCATCTCGTGGGTGACTACCACCATGGTCATGCCTTCGTAAGCCAGGTCCTGCATTACCTCCAGCACCTCGCCCACCATTTCCGGGTCCAGGGCGCTGGTGGCCTCGTCAAAAAGCAGTATCTGCGGCTTCACTCCCAGCGCCCGGGCTATGGCGACCCGTTGCTGCTGCCCGCCAGAAAGCTGGGACGGGTAATTGTCCGTCTTGTCGGCCAAGCCCACCTGCTCCAGCAGCTCCATGGTGGTCTGCGTGGCCGCGGCGCGGGATTTCTTGCGCACCAGTTCCTGGGCCAGGTTTACGTTTTCCTTCACCGTCATGTGCGGGAACAGATTGAAGGCCTGGAAGACCATGCCTGTCTCGGTGCGGATGGCGTTGCGGTGAGCCGGAGCGTCGTCCAGGGGAATTCTGTTGATGATGATTGACCCGGCGTCGATGTCCTCCAGCCCGTTCAGACAGCGCAACAAAGTGGACTTGCCGGAGCCGGAGGGCCCGATGACCACCACGACTTCTTTCTGGCGGACTGTCAGCGAGACGTCTTGCAGGGCCTGTACGCCGCCGGCAAAGGTTTTGCTGACGCCGGAAATGGTGATAATTTCCTCGCCCAGTACTTTGGGCTGCGAACGCAGGTTGTTCATTTTCATAGGCTTACTCGGCTATACGCATGTGTTTTTCCAGGACAGACACCCCCAGGGAGAGCGGCAAAGTGAGCGAGAGATAGACGAGCGCCACGGTGAACCAGACCTCGAAGACCATGAAGGTGTCCGAGGCAATGACGTTGCCACGCTGGGTGAGCTCGTAAATGGCGATGGTGCTGGCCAGGGACGAGTCCTTGATAAGCGTGACGCCCACCCCTGTGAGCGGGGGCAGCACACGGCGCAGCGCCTGGGGTACGATGACCTTGCGGTAGGTGTCGAAGGAGGAAAGCCCCAGACTGTACGCCGCCTCCCACTGGCCCTGGTGGATGGAATAGATGCCTGCCCGGAATATCTCCGCGGCGTAAGCCCCCTCGAACAGCGACAGGGCCAGCACTGCTGATGCAAAAGCGTCCATGCCCAGCACAGGGGCAATGAGATAGTAGGTGAAGAATATTTGCGTCAACAGCGGAGTGTTGCGTATGCACTCAACATAGCACCGGGCCGCCAGCCGGGCGGCCGGGGACCGGGACAGCCGCAACACCGCCGTGATCAGCCCAAATCCCATGGCCAGAACCATGGATACGGCGGTTATTTTGAGCGTGACCCATAACCCCAACAGCAGCGGCCCTGGAATGAAGGAACCGCCTTCAAATGTATAGAGGTATCTGGGAATGCGGTACCATTTCCAGTTGTAGTTCAGTCCCTGCTCGCCCAGGGATATGAACCACGCAGCCAGACCGAGCAACAAGCCATAGAGAAGCAGGTCTTTGTAGTAGTCACCGGCGGCGCGGACAAAGGGCAGGGAGCGCAGGTTCACGAAAAGCTCTCGAAAAAAACAGAGCGCCGGCGCCGGCGAGTTATGGCAGGGTGAGATGCATGGGGTGATAAGGCGGGTGAAACACTCTGGCGGGAAGGGGAGCGCAACGTATCGCGCCCCCCGTTGAAGGAACTGTCGGCGTGTCCTCCCCCAGGGCCGAAGAACACCACCGAAAAGAGACGCAGCCTCTTTGGGCGATAGGTATGTGAAGAGCGCAGCATGTTCATAGATGTTCCTTCAGAAATACTAACGTAGCACATTCGGGGAAAAGCACAACTGTAAATAGGGAAATAATAATACCAGACATATTTTCAAAACCTTGCCAGGGATATCATCGGCAAGCAAACCAGCATTCATCATCTGCCATCGCTGATCTGGCAACTCGGCTACAGGTCAGGGAGGAGTTGGCCTTGGTCAGTAGACGCGCGATACCCTACATCAAAACCTCAGACAACGAGATTTTTGCATTGTATAGCCGGAGGATCAAGGGCAAACGATTGGCATTGACATGTCTTTTTGAAAGGCGGATAAGGTAAGACTGATAACGACGCTGCACTGCAGACGTAACCGCTGGCGCCAGAGCTTTTTTGCGCTGCATAATGTAAATTTTAAAGAATTTGAAGAGGTTAGAATGAGTCAAGACAAGCCTGTACTTTACGCGTTGTCCACCTGCATCCATTGCCGCAACGCGAAAAAACTATTGGACAAAAGTGAAGTGGACTATGAGTGCGTGCAAGTGGACACCCTGGAAGGCAAGGAACGCAAAGAAACCATTGCCCGGGTTAAGGAGCTGAACCCCTCCGGGTCTTTCCCAACGTTGCAGTTGACTGACGGGAAGGTCATCGTGGGATACAAGGAAAAAGAAATCAAGGAGGCCCTGGGCATATGAGCATGACCCCGGAAAAACTCTACGAGCAGCTTAAGGCCATTCAGGAGCCCAAAGGTTATTATTTCAACAAGAACATGGAGATGACCATGGCCCTGCTGGAAAGCCTGATCATCAACAAGGAACGCTACGGCTATATGGCCTGCCCCTGCCGGCTGGCCTCCGGCGACCTGGAGGCGGACAAGGACATTGTCTGCCCCTGCGCCTACCGCGAGCCAGACGTAGAAGAATACGGCGCCTGCTACTGCTGGCTGTACGTCTCCAAAAATTGGAACGACGGCAAGATAGAGCACGAAACCGTGCCCGAGCGTCGGCCTCCCGAAAAAGTGACGGGCTGAGGCGAGACGCTTCATTCCCCCGGCGTCATCAAGGCCCCGTCCAGCGCTGCTGCGCTGGACGGGGCCTTTTCGTGGCCAGCCGCCTGCATCCCGCCAAGCGAGGCCGCGCAGAGTGGACGACGCCACATCGTCGTTTCGCAGGTTCGCCATGTGTCCAACAGAAAGGCGCTCCAGCATACATTGAATACTGGAGCGCCCTGTGCGTCTGTTGCGTTCAGGCGGTGGATCGGCGGCTATTCAGGAAACAGCATGGGCGGGCGCACGGTGCTGCCAGTAGCGGCCGGGAAGTCTGGATATATGTACGCGGCCTGGTTGGTCTCCACCAGATGCCGGGCCTCTTCCATGTATTCGTTGTAGCGCAGCTTGCATTCGTAGAAGCCGTGCCACCAGGCGTAGTCCGGGGCCATCATCATGGCGCCCATGCGGGCGCGGCGGCCTTCGTGGTGCCACAGTTCATAGTATTGCACCTCCAGGTGCTCGTCAAAGAACTTCTCCTTGCTCAGCAAGCCCTTGTCGTACAGCTCGTCCAGCATCTTCTTGGCCGGCTTGTAGTATATTTCATTGTACTGATGCACAGCGTCGTCAAAGTTTTCGTAATGGTCGTTGATCCAGGAGTCGCCGTGACACTGGCGGCAGATTTCCTTCATCTTCTCGCGCTCCACTTTCCAGTCCGTATCAGCCGGGAAGGGCTTGAATTCGCTGGGACGCACGGTGAGCGGCGCCTGGGTTTCCCAGGACAGCCGCTCGGTCACGTCGTGGGAGGTTTTTACTGAGCCCGAGCCGGACATATGACAGGCCGCGCAGGTGGGCGCACGGTAGTCAATGCCTGCAGTCCAGGTTCCCGGGGCGGAGTCGAAGTTGAACTCGTCCTGGAACGCGTTGTAGATAGTCCCGTGCTTGGATTCTTCGTAGATTTCAATCTGGGGATGGTCCGGGCCCAGGTGGCATTGGTCGCAGGCTTCGGGGCGCCGGGCCTCGGCCACGGAAAAGCGGTGCCGGGTGTGGCAGCTGGTGCAGGAGCCCAGCGAGCCGTCCGGGTTCAGCCGGCCCACGCCCACGTTGGGCCAGTCGTCGGCGCTCAGCTTGCCGTCTTTTACCTCCACCACTGAGCCGTGGCAGGCATAGCAGCCGGTCTTGCGTTCAGTGGCGGAGTTCATGCCGTCGTTCAGCCAGGGGTCTATCTTCCAGATGATTTCCAGCGTGTTGGCGTGCTTGGATTTGGAATACTGCTCCACCTCGTTGGGGTGGCAGCGAGAGCAGTCCTTGGGCGATACAATGGCCGCCACCGGCACTTCGTACTGGGATTTGCCGTAGGGCAGGTCGCCGCGCTCGTAGTATTTGGCGTGGTCAGTGGCGATGTCCGAATCGCCTTCCAGGGCCATGTGGCAGTCCAGGCAGGTGATGTTGGACTCGGCGTGGCCGCTGGCCGCCCAGTCTGCGAAAATACCCGGGGTGGTTTCCTTGTGGCACTCAATGCAGGCCACGGCCTGGTCCGGCATGGCCCGCTCGATGCGAAATTCCTTTACTTTGGGAAACTGCCGCGCTTTTCCCTGCTCCTGTCCCTCTGTCTGTCCATTCGTTTGGGCCACAGCCGCGGCGGCTAGCAGCGCCACGGCGCAGGCCGCGGCAAACCATGTCCAAATGAGCGTGCGTTTGTGCATCCCTCTCCTCCTTACTTTCTCTGCAAACATTTGTTTCTATATCCCCACAAACACGGTGGTCACATCTCAATATCCGGCCGCAGCCCGGTGGACTGGTACGGCGGCTGCAGTTGCTTGTAGCGGTGCATGGCCCGGTCCACGTGCACCAGGTTGCGGTGGCAATCCGTGCATTTGCGCTTCTGCTCCCGGTCGTAGAGCACGGTGCGGTGGGCCAGCATGGCGCCGCGCTTGTCCGGCATGTGCAAAATGTTGCGGTGGCATTTCTGGCACTGGTCGTTGTCTATGGACTGGTAGGCGCGCTCGCGCATCTCTGCCCGATCGTAGGTTTCAGCCCCACCGGTGAAGTGGCTGACAACGTCTTTAACGCCGTGGTATGTTTTGGAATAAAAGAAATCGACGGTGTTGTGCGGCGCCGGCAGGTGGCAGTCCATGCAGTCGGCGACAACGCCCTGGGCGTTGTTGGTGTGTGTGGAGGTGCGCCAGGCGGCCACCGCCGGCTTGATTTCATGGCAGGAGCCGCAGAATTCTGGGGTGGAAGTGCGCACCATGGTGTAGTAGGTCATGGAAAACACGGGAAATGCGATGAGGACCCCGACTGCGACGAGAAGCAGATATTTGACGTAGCGCTTCATGTACTCCCTCCTCCCTGGTTTGCAATCCATAACTATAGGCCAGACCGCAGACCAAAAGCTGACCGTATTTTTACGATAGGTGGAGGCAGAAGAGCCGTCCACAGGGAAATGAGTGTAACCGGTTTGGCACAAGACAGAGGCGAGGTGTTGGAAAAACTGGGGGTATATATTGACACGAATTTCGTGGCGCACTATTTTCGTGTCATGAAAAACGTCACGATCACTCTTGAAGACAATGTTGCCAGGTGGACAAGGATAAAGGCGGCCGAGGCCGACACCTCTGTTTCTCGCTTTGTTGGGGAAATGCTGCGAGAAAGAATGCAGAACGAGGATGCATACGAAGCGGCCATGCGTGAGTATCTGGCTGTTGCGCCCCAACCCATTGGCCAACCAGGCCAAGCGTATCCCAAGCGGGAAGAGCTGTATGACAGAGCGGTGTTGTTGGATGAAGGGAGCGGCGGCAGAACATGAGTCTCGTTTTCGTAGACACCAATGTCCTTGTGTACGCTCACGACAGCCGGCATCCAGACAAACAACAGCGCGCATGGGAATGGATGCGCCATGTATGGCAAAGCCAAACAGGCCGGCTCAGTTTTCAAGTTCTTTCAGAATTTTTCCAGGTTGTTGCGGTAAAGCGTTCGCCCGGGCTGCAGCCTGAGGACGCCCAGGGAGTTGTGAAACGTTTGTATGCCTGGAAGCCGCAAGCGATTGACGCGCACGTTATTGATACGGCCGTGGACCTGCACTGCCGAGACACGATTTCTTGGTGGGATGCGCTCATCGTCAGCGCTGCGCTGCGCCAGCACTGTTCTTATCTACTCACCGAGGACATGCAACATGGCCGCACGTTCCATGGATTGACCATTATCTCCCCATTTCAGATGTCCCCGGGCGATATTGCCTTGTAGGCTGTTCAGAGAACCGGGATGAATACGCTGTGCTTGTTCTGCGGCGAATGGATGCGCGCCGTGGCCCAAAAATCGGCGTCGTCCCCAGTGTCCGAAATGTCAGAATAGTCGATGTCGTTGTCGGACATGGCGTCCAGCCTGGCGGCCTGGTCTTGCGTCAGCTGGGGCTGCCGTGAAGGATCCCCGGCGTCCAGCTCAAAAGTGACGGTAGATTCGTTGTTCTCTGGCATTGGCTTTTCTCGCTGAAATGAACGGTGCTCCATGTATTGCTAAGGCGCTTCTGACTATGGGGGGCTTTTCGCATTGCGCTATCTGAAAAGCATTGACCCTACCAATACAGTTGCGAGCCTCCAGCCCTCATGCCTGCGAAGGCAGGCGTCCAGGAATGTATGAATTTCAGGTCAGGGATTGTCTTATGTGGCTATGCCCTTTGCTCCGAAGCTCCCACATCTGTCAGTAAAGTAGAGGTCTCTACAAAGATTGCATCTATAAAAATATCTGTATTGCGCTTGATTTCAAGCGTTGCGGC
>CAYTSA010000034.1:0-27562 GCA_964440345.1 uncultured Desulfovibrionaceae bacterium
TACAGAGCTGTTCGCTATCGTGGCGGCGCTACAGCCCAGGGCCTTGCGTCATGGTCCAGCAGAAAGCGCACGAATCGTCAGCTATGGCGCATGGAAAAACGCGGCGGCGTCCATGCGGCCGTGCAAGACGCCAAGGATGTGTATGCAGGTTGAGGACGTGGAGTAGAATATTACATGCTTGCCGACAACATACGAACGGCAGTTGGCAAAAAGCTCAGGGCGGGGCCGGCCCAGTTGCGGGTTTGCCGCCAGGGCGTGGAACGAATCGTCAATTTTATGCAAGTAGCCGGCAGCCTTGTCTTCGCCCCACATTTCTTCTGAATACAACCAGATATCAACCAGGTTCTCCTTGGCGCTCTGCGTGAGGCGATAATCAGCCATTGCTGCTTTTTCGCTGCCTGGCTTCAAAGACAATTTCTTCAATGCTCATGTTGCAGAATCTGCCGGCCGCGGCGTCCTCGAATCCTGGCTGCAGCGCCCGGCGCAGTTGCTCCAGTTTTACTTCCTGGACCAGGGCCTCGTTTATCTCCATGAACCGGAGCGCCTCGCGAACAACGTCGCTTGCGTTGTCGTACAGCCCGCTGTCAACTTTTTGTTTGATCCTTGCTTCCAACTCAGGGGTGAGGGATATCTGCATTAGCGCCTCCTGCTGCTACCGCAGTTGCTCGGGCTCCACGCCCAAGGCTTCGGCGATGCGCACGCGGGTGGAGTAGCGCAGGTTGCGGCCGGGTTTTTCGTAGCCGTTATAGGTGGACTGGGAAACGCCCATGCGCTGGGCGACGTCATCCTGGGTGAGTCCCAGATACTCCCGCCAGGCGCGGACAAGGCCTTTCTCCTCCAGCAAGGAGAGTCTGGCAACTTCAGCAGGATAGGTAACTTCGTCATCTGATTTTTCCTGGGACTCCATGTAGGCGTCATAGGGAAGTACAACGAATTGCGGCGTCCCGTCCGGGCCAGTGATTATTTGTGGGTCAATTGTAGGTGCGTTCATCGCGTTTTTTTACCTCCGTTACTGTAATCACAACTATTTTCTGTACACCATCTTTTTCCAGGTCCGTATTGACAGTGAACAATACCCTTATCGCCCCACACGCAGCCGGTAACCGTCCCGGTTCTTGAGGCTCGACACGTTGGCGCAATGAGGCCAACTGCCCAAGCCCAAGATGGCCGTGAAAATGGCCTGTTGCTCATGCTTGGGAGTTTTCGAAATTTGTTTATACGCTTTTCGCTTGATGTGTACGTTTGCCACGAGAATGAAATAGCCTTTTATGGTTCTTTTGCCACGAATGATGCTTTACAATACCATACGACTTGGAACCCGTCTACTCAAACAATTTCGTGCACTAATTGTGCCTCCACTTTTCGTATGCGAAAAAGTCAAAGTCCCTGGTTACCCCGCCTTCGCGGGCAATGACATTGTGGGGGGCGAATGCCGGGAGGCGCAACGATATCGTCGTTCCACCCCTCGCTTCGCTTCGTACGCATCCCAAGCGCAACAAGCCTTGTCGGTCAGCGCAGCCTCGCCGTCTTTATGATTACCATATGACGCCTGCCCCCTGCGCCGCTGCGCGGCTTCGGGGATCAGGCTGTCGCAGCTCCGCGGCTCACTGCGTTCGCCACCGCCTTCGGCTTGGAGCTGCTCACTTTACACTTGGGGCTGCTCACCATCTGCTCACGTGTTCGTCGGCTCGGCCAGCAGCATGTCCATGTCCCAGATGTTGCTGAAGGCGCCCAGCATGGACTGCTCCATGATGTCGGTGAACGCCGCAAACATATACCACCGTTGCTCTCGGTAGTTGATGTAATCCCCGGCCATTTCGTACAGGTTGAACCGGATGAAGTTGTTGCTGAACCGGGTCATCTGGCACTTTGCGGGGTCGTTCTGCTCGTCGAAACGCTCCTCCAGCAGGTCGTAGCTATGGGGCATGTGCCCGTGGAGCATCTCGGCCAGCACCAGGGTGGGTATGATGGTCTCGTAGTTGGTGCGGACCAGACCGGCGGCGGCGGCGCGTTGCTGCACCAGGCGCACCAGCTCGTAAACCCGGGGGGAGTAGGAGACGAAGTAGCAGTTGCCCGCGATGATGGAGTGGCCGGTAGTCAGCAAAGAGGCCGGGTCCATGGGGTTCTGGTGTTTTTCCAGCAAATGGTTGGCGCGCCGCATCAGGTCCCGGCGCTGGCGGAAGCAACCTTCAACCATCATGAACACGTTGACCAGCTGGCCCAGGGTGAACAGTTCGCCCGGCTCGTCGCCTTGCTCCCGGAAAAGGGCCAGGGCGGCTTCCAGCGGCGGCAGGCTGAGCAGCATGTTGGTGAAAAAATAGTTGGCGCCCTGCACCAGCAGCAGCCAGGGGTCCTTGGCAAGGAACTCCGCTGGAATACGGTCGATGCAGTGTTGAATGGCGTAATGCCGGCTGCGCTGCATCAGGGCTATCCAGTTTTCGCGCAACACCTGGCTGACCCGGGGCCAGGACCCCGCCCGAATCAGCAGCTCCAGGGCTTCTTCCGGCTGCTTGCGCTGCAAGCGCCAGTCCGCCGCGCTCTCCAGGAATGCACGGCGCTGTGCAGCATCAGCCGCAGTCTGGGCCTGGCGCTGCAGGAAGTCCTGCAGCAGGTTGTGGAGACGGTACAGAACAACGCCGTCCCGCTGGTCCTTGCGCACGAAGAAGACGGCGTCGGCCAGGGACTGCAGCCATTGCCGGGCGCTTTCTGTGGCCACGCGCTCCAGCAGCGGCGTCGGCATGTCCGGCAACAGGGCGAGTAGGCAGGCTTCCTGCTGCAGCGCGGGGGCAAGTTGCGCCAGCACATTACGGTGAAAGTAGGCGTCCAGCGTTCGCAGGTCGGACAGCCTGGCCGGTTCCTGCTCCGGTTCCAGCGATTCGCCCCGCAAAAGTATGAGCCCCGCGGCCCAGCCCTAGGACCTACGCAGCAGTTGCTGCGCCTGGGCGTGGCTCAGCTGGGCGCCGAACAACTCGTCGTACAAGCGGATGATGTGGTCACGGGTGAAGGCAAGCAGTTCGTTGTCAATGAACAGGCACTGAGACGCAGAGAAAATACGTTCGCCGTCCCGGGTGACGGGGCAGCGGGAGACGACAATACATTTCCACGGCTCCGGCAAGGCGTCAGGCAAGGCCGCCAGTAGCTGCAGACTGAGTTCGCTTTCCATGAGCAGGTGGGCGTCGTCGATGATCAGCCGAAAAGGCTGGTCCACACTCGCAAGAGCACGGCGCAGCGCCGCGGCCGCGGTGGGAGGAATTTCCGGCGGCGTCAGCCGCGCCGAAAGGGTTGTGGCCAGCTGCTGCGCCACGGAATCCGGCAACACGCCGCGTATGGCGGAAAGGATGTTGTCGAAGAAAATGGCCGGGTCCCTGTCCGCCTCGGAACAGGAACACGTGGCCGCGGCCGGCGTAAATGACTGGGCGTACTGTTGCGCAAGAACTGTTTTGCCCTGTCCTGCCTAGGCTTCTATAAGCAGAAGCCGGAATTGTGTAGCATCAATGAGTTTGCAGTGTTCCAGAGTTTCTGGTCTGACGATATGTTCCATTCATTTCCCCCATTGCCTCAAGAATTCATCAGACAATGCGAATCTGATACATACCTGAAAAGTGAAAAGCAAAGTGTTTGTCTATGAAACGGGCGTAAACGCCAGCATGTGGAGCTTCGGCATTCTAACTATACACAAAACTATTTTCAGAGGCAAAGCTTATTAATAATTTTAGCGATTTAGGCGTAGACACGGTCGTCTATATTGTTTAAATTCATGTATCATATGTTGCATTCTTACGTGTGACACATGTGTCTACTTGGAAGCTTCGGGGTGAGACTCATAAACGCATATCCGAATAGTATCATTGACAATAGTTTAAAAAATGCAACTACGCGCCAGCGGCGTGCAGCATCGGGTTTACTTATGCTCACCAAATGTAACATTACGTATTTATTGCTTTTGTGCATAGCTGCTACCCTTCTGCTTGCGTCCCCGGGCTGGGCGCAAGACAGCGTCAACCTTGTAACGGAGCAGCAGAACAATTCTATGCCTAGCCTCTCAGACGCTTTGCTTGCCCAAGGTGACGGCTCGCAGGAACGGAATGGCTACACAGCAACGGCTCCCGCCGCCTCTTTGTCCACCACCGGCTCCGCCCAGTTGCTGGCTGCGGGCATAGCCGGCTTGGCCGCTGCAAGCTCTACTGGCGAGGCCCAGTATAAAATCGTCCAAACCGGCGTCAGTCAGGCAGAATTGGCCGCCATGAACATGCACATGTCTGAGGCCATAGAAGCCCTGGCTCAAGCTTCCCAGGCTCTGGCCGAAATGGCCAGCCAGGATGACGACGCCGCCCACGGCCATGGCCACGGAAGCGGTCACGGCCAGTAGCTGCAGGTCTGCCATGAACCGCCAGCTTCTGCTCTGCATACTCTTGTTGCTCCCTCTGTGTCTGGGAGCGGAGTCTATTGCCCCGCCCACGCTGCGCTCCAGCAATTCCCCCGACCGATCCAAGACTGCAAACGACGGTCTTGCGCCGTCGGCTCTGCGAACCCAGGAAGCGTTGGCGGAGCAGCTGGCGCGACGGCAGGGCGAACTTTTTCCCAGCGCCTTGCAAAGCGCGCAAAACGCCACGCTCCCAGCTCCCCTGACCAGCAGACTGATGGAAAGCCTCAGCTGGGACAAGCCTGAACCCACACGGCTTGAAGCCTTGTACCGGAGCCGCTACGGCGCAGAAGCCGCCGCCGGCTTACAGCAGTTCGGCTATGATTTATTTCTGGACCGTGAAGAAACGCCCCCGCCTGCTGCTGATCCTGGCCAGGACTATGTGCTGGGCCCGGGCGACAGGCTGCGCGTGCGGTTGTGGGGCTCCTTTGACGACCTGGCTGCAGTATCGCCCATAGGCCCGGATGGTTCTGTAGATTTGCCCAGACTGGGAGTCATAAACATGGACGGGCTGACCATGGCCCAAGCCCGGGAATTGGTCAGCCGGCAGGCGGAAAGATACCTGCAGGGAGTGCAGAGCAACGTCAGCCTGGACCACATGCGCTCGCGGCCGGTGTACGTGGTGGGTGCGGTGAAAAAGCCCGGCCTGCACATGGTCCCGGCCAACGCCACAGTCCTTGACGCCCTCACGGCGGCAGGAGGAGTCGCCCCGGACGGCTCGTTGCGGCGCATTGCATTGAAACGATCAGGCTCGCTGGTTGCCTATGTCGATTTGTACGATCTCATCCTGCAGGGCGAGAGCGGGAGCGACGCCGTGCTGCGCGACCGGGACGTTGTCTTTGCCCCGCGCATAGGCCCCACGGCTGCGGCGGCCGGCGCTGTGGAACACGCGGCCATTTACGAACTCAATGGCGAACAGACCTTGCAAGACTTGCTGCAGCTTGCCGGCGGCCCTCTGCCCCAGGCGGACGCAGAGCGCGCCTATATTCGCCGGTATGACGCAGCCCCCGCAGAAACAGGCTATGCGGTAAGGGATTTTCCTTTACAAAATTTACAAGAAGTTTCCATTCAGGACGGCGACATGCTGGAGCTCTCCTTCCGCACGCCGGACTGGCCCACAGCCGTGCAGGTGACGGGGCAGGTCAAGCAGCCCTCCAGCCATGCGTTCACTGACGGCTTGATGCTCTCCCAGGTGCTCCCCAGTCTGGACGGCCTGGCGCCCGGGGCTGTAACTGACTTTGCCTGGCTGCAGCGCTACGACCCGGCCACTGCCCAGCGGCGCGTCGTTACCATTCCCCTGCTCCAGGCGCTGCAGGGCCAGTTCGATATGGAGCTGGCGCCCTACGACGTGGTGGAGGTGCTGACCAGAGAAGACTTCGCCATGTACGAGCAGGTGCAGCTGCACGGCGCAGTGTGGCTCGAAGGAAATTTCACCTATGCGCCAGGCATGCGCTTGGTGGACCTGCTGGCCATGGGCGGGGGCTTTCGCTTTGGCGCGCAGACAGACCGCATAGAGGTGTCCCGCAAAACCTTTGCCGGACAGAACGCCGGGGTGGACATGCTGGTTCTGCCCTACGCCGCCAATACTGGGTTCCCCCTGGAAGCATACGATTATGTATTCGTTCCCCAAGCGCGGGAGGCGGAGACATTCAAGATAGCGTCCATACGGGGGGAGGTGCCGTTTCCCGGCGAATACACGCTGCGCGAAGGCGATCATTTATCTGATCTCGTCCAGCGCGCCGGGGGCTTCACCCAGGAAGCGTATTTTTACGGCGCTTCCTACACGTCTGAGCAAGCCCGGATCATCCAGCAAGAATCCATAGAACGGGCCATTGACGACCTGCAGAAACGCGCTTACCGGCTGCTTTCAGAACAAGCACAGACCCTGGCCGACCCCAACCAGGCCCAGGTGACCCAGGCTTCGCGCCACGCTGTGGAGCAGTTGCTTTCACGGCTTTCCCAGGTGAAGGCCCAGGGCCGCGTCTCCATAAAACTGGCCAACCTGGATGTCTTCCGCGGCTCAGCCCACGATTTTCTGGTCCACGACGGCGACGCCCTGACCATCCCCCGAAAGCCCAATTTCGTCTCCGTCATGGGCAGCGTGTACTCTCCCAGCGCCTATCTCTACGAGCAGCAGCTCACGGTTAAGGAATACCTGGACAAAAGCGGCGGCTTCACGCCGGATGCAGACTCAGACCGGGTATACGTGCTCAAGGCCAACGGCGAGGTGGAATCCATGGCCCGGGACGGGGACGACGTGCTTGAAGCGCGGCTCATGCCCGGCGACACCATTGTGGTCCCGGAAGACCTGGAGCAGGTCCCCTACTTGCGGCTGGTCAAGGACGTCACCGACATTTTGTTCAAGATCGCCACAACAGCCGGCGTCGTTGTAGCGCTGTTATAACCCGCACTTTCCAAAGCCATGCACCAGCCCCTGCACGCCATACCCCACGCAGCCCCCAGCTGCCCCTTCGCCCCCGCAAAACAAAACCAGACGTCCCTGGCGGCCGCAGCCCTGGTGCTGTGGCGCGGCTGGATGCTGTGGATGCTGGTCCCGTTGCTGCTGGCGGGCGGCGCCTACGGTCTGTCCTTTCTACAGGAAACGGAATACAGGGCCCAGGCGTCGCTGCTGCCCAAGGAGCCGAGCAGGGAACTGGACGAGCTGATATCCGGCTTTTTGCCTGGGGCGCCGTTTGAGGTGACGCTCCCCAACACATCCTATCCTTCTGAAATTATGGCTTTTCTTCAAAGCCGCTCCCTGCGCGCTTCACTGCTGCAAGACTATGATTTACTGCCCCAGCTCTATCCTGGCCGCACGCCTGAAAGACTGCCTTCTATTGCCTGGGCTCTGGACGACGAAGCCCTGGAAGAGGTTTTCTCCGTCGAGTACAACCAGAATGAAGAAATCATCCTGCTGTTCTGGTCCGGAACTGATCCCGAGAATTGCGCAGCCATGCTGGCTGCGGTAGTGGAGCGCTTGCGGCTTTTTCTGGATAGAGAGTATGTCTCCATAGCGCAACGGCGGCGGGCTTTTGTGGAGGAGCAGCTGGCCCAGGCCGAGGCAAACCTGGCCCGCTGGGACAAGCAAACGCCAGGGCCGGCCATGGGCATGGAGCGCATCCGCCGGGAACTGGCCGCTGCAGAGGCTGTCTACGCCGGCCTTAAACGCCAGGCGGTGCTCGCCCGCATGGAAGAAGCCCGCGAGCTGCAGCGGTTTTCACTGCTGGATCCGCCGCATCCGCCGGGCAAACCGGTCTGGCCGCGGCCGTGGCTCATGGCAGGGCTCGCCTGGTTTGCCGGCCTGTTTGGCTGCTGCGCCGTTTTGTTATGCATGGCTGGGCTGCGCCGCTGTCAGGATAACGCCTTCCACTCCAGCAACTAAGGCTGCGCCATGCGCCTTGCTCTGCTCTCCATCCTGGTCTGGCTGTGGGCTGAGCCTTGTCTGTCAGGTGAGTCCCTTTTTTTTGAACAGTCGCCGTTTGCTAACCTGTCCGGCGCCACAGGCCTGTGGGACGCGCCTACCGCCAGGGTGCTCCCAGACTGGACCATGCGCGCCGCTTTCAGCCAGTCCGGCCCCTACCGCTCGTTTAGCGCCGCAGCCGGCTTCTGGGACAGGCTGGAGCTGCACGGCCGCATTACCGAAGTGGAGGGCGTGGACGCCTTTCCCGGCGAAGGATTCGGCGACTACAAGGACCGGTCCGCCGGTCTGCGGCTGGTGCTCTTGCACGAGGACGGCTGGACCCCACAGTTGGCCCTGGGCGCGGACGACGTCACCGGCACCGGGCTCTTTGCCTCGCGCTACGTTACGGTCTCCCGGCGGTTTGGGGATATGGATATGAATCTGGGCCTGGGCCAGGGCGTCCTGGCCGGAGACCAACGCCTGGCCGGAGGCGACGCCATGGACCTGTTGCTCGCTTCGCCCTTTCGAGAAACCGGCATATTCGGCGGGCTGGAATGGGAGCTGGCTGACGGCCTGGTCTTTGCCGCGGAGTATTCCAGCTTGGACTACGAAACCATGTTCGGCTACGGCCGGAAAGCCCGGCATCCCTTCAATTTCGGACTTAAGTACAAGGTGCTTGACTACCTGGACGCTTACGCCGCCGTCATGCGCGGCCGCGACGCCGCCTTTGGCCTGGCCCTCACTGCTCCGCTGCATCCAGAAGGCGTACAGGTCTGGAAGCGGCCAGATTCTTTTACAGCCACTGAAAAGCAGCGCTTCGCCATGGTCGAAGCCAGCAACCGTGAGCTTGCCGAAACTTTGGCCCAGACCTTGGCTGAGGAAGGATTCGCAGACGCAGCGGCCTCAGCCGGCGACCGCAGTGTTTGGGTCCAGGCGGTAAACAGCGTCTCCCTTTCTTCGCCCAGGGCGCTGGCGCGTATGGGGCGCATTGCGGACCAGCTGGCTCCGGCGCGCATAACAACGCTGCATCTGAACCTGCTGGCGCACGGCAAAGTGCGGCAAAGCTTGCGAGTCCATCGCAGCCACTTGCGCGACTATCTGGCCTCGCGCATTGACACGGACACGTTTCTGGCCTTTGCCGAATTGGACTTGCACGGCGACAGCCACTGGGCCGAGCACGTACGCAGCCGCTTTACCTCGCCCCTGATCCAAGCGCAGGAGAACACCGGCCTGCAACTCTCTGTGCAGCCCAAGTGGCGCACCTTCATTGGCAACCGGAGGGGATATTTCAAGCACAAGGTCTTTCTGCGCAGCCGGGCGGCATGGTCGCCGTGGCTTGGAGGCCTGTTCGTCGGCGAACTCGAAACCACGCTGTATAATGACTATGACGACGTGGACTTCGACCCCCTGGAGCCGGACCCGGTCCGCACGCAGTTGGCGTATTATGAACGCGGCGGAGGGACGCGCCTGTCCCAACTGGCCTTTGACCAGCTCTTTCAATTGCCCTGGCGCATCACAGGCCGGCTGGGATGGGGGTTCTTTGAGTCCGCGTACGCCGGCGCCGGCGCAGAATGTTTCCGGTACTTCCAGGAGGGCAGATGGGGAGCAGGTCTGGAAGTAGCTGCGGTCAGGCAGCGGGACCCTGACCGCCCCTTCCAACTGGGCGGATTCAGTGACAAGGTCTTTACTCAGGCATTTGCAAAACTGTACTGGCAGCCTTGGCCGAAAGAAGGACTGGAAACCGCCGTGACTGTAGGCCGTTTTCTGGCAGGCGACGTGGGCGTTCGCCTGGACCTGCGCCGGACTTTTCGCCATTTCACCGTAGGCTTTTGGTACACTGTTACCGACACCAGCGGTTTCACCGCCCCGGAAAACCAGGGCTACCATGAAAAAGGCGTCTACATCCGTGTACCGCTGTCTCTTTTTACTGACACCGACGCGCCCGGCCACGTATCCTATGGCGTATCCAGCTTTACCAGGGACGCCGGCCAGTCCGTGCGCCAGCCCCGAACTTTGTTTCCTGTCAGCAACGCTGGCTTGCCCGTCATAACCCGCCAACACCTCGAAGAAATGCGCGATATTCAGCCATAACTCCGGTATGCCCTTGCCCTTTTGCACAAGAGACGATATTTCCGGAACCTATGAAGAAGAATGAACCTTTTCCACAGCCTGACAACTGGCTGGAGCACCGCGTCGCCTATGCGGAAGTGGACGCCATGAGCCAAGTATACTACGGCAATTACTACACTTTTTTTGAACGCGGCCGCAGCAAGTTTATCCGCGATCACGGCATGAGCTACAGCGAGGTAGAGGAGCGGGGCCTTTTTCTGCCTGTCCGCGAAGCCGGCTGTCGCCACTGGGCGCCCGCGCGCTATGACGAGCTTATTCATGTTCGCACCGGAATCAGTCAATGGGGCCGTGCGTCCATGACCTTTGTATACGAGGTTTACGGCCCTGGCCGGAAAACGCTGCTGGCCCGCGGCTTTACCCAGCACGCCTGCGTCAACGCCGACGGCCGGCCCGTGCCCACGCCCGGCTGGCTGCGCGGCCTTTTTGCGTAGGGAGCATGAGTACAGAATATGACAGCACCCTGACTGCAGCGCAGTCTCTGGACGCAGACGCCGCTCCGCCTCCTGCCGGGCCGCAGCGTCCCCTGCCGCCCGGAGAGCGGGTTGGCGACTATGACATTGTAGAAGTGCTGGGCCAGGGCGCTTTTGGCGTCACCTATCTGGCCCGGGACCGGCAGTTGCAGACCCGGGTGGCGGTAAAGGAGTATATGCCGTCTGCCTTTTCCATGCGTCGGGACGACGGCTCGGTGGCGCCCATGCGTCCAGACCTGGAGGAACGCTTTGCCTGGGGCAAACGCCGCTTTCTGGACGAAGCGCGCACCCTGTCCCGGCTGCGGCACCCAAACATTGTGCGTCTTCTGGCTTATTTCGAAGAGCGATGCACTGCCTATTTCGCCATGGACTACGAAGCCGGCGAAACCCTGAAAACACTGCTGGGACGCCGCGAAACCCTTGAGCAGCAAGAGCTGCTGGCTATTGCCCTGCCCCTGCTGGACGGGCTGGACCAGGTGCACGGCCGCAACTACCTGCACAGGGACATCAAACCTGGCAACATCGTCATACGCACTGACGGCGGACCAGTGCTTCTGGATTTCGGCTCTTCCCGGCTGGCCATGAAAAATGCCGGAACCGTGGCTGGAGAGGCGGAACTGACCGCGGTGCTCACCCCGGGCTATGCACCCCACGAACAATACCACGCCGGGCAGGACAAGCAAGGCCCCTGGAGCGACGTCTATGCACTGGCGGGCGTGCTGTACCGGGCCGCCACCGGACACAAACCCGTGGACGCCGTCCGCCGGGCCAACGCCGCCATAGCTGGGGACCCTGACCCCCTGCCCCCTGCTGCCCTGGCCGGCAAAGTCCAGTGCAGCCAGGAAATGCTGCAGGCCATTGACGCCGGCCTGGCCCTGGCGCCTAAAGACCGGCCCCAGTCCGCAGCTGAATGGCGAAAAATGCTTGAACAGGCAGGGAAAAATACGGCCCCCCGCCGCGCCGGTCTTGCGCTGCAGGCTCCTGCTCCTCCGGCGGCGGATGATGAAGAGTCGCTGCTGTTTCTGGGCGGCCTGGCCGCCGGCGGCTTCCAGTCTGTGCTTGTGGCTGGCGCCGTGCGCGCCGCGGTGGAGCGCGACGCAAAGGCCGCACAACTGCTACAGCCAGCCAAACTGCACGCTGTGCATTCCGGCGCGGCTGTTCTGAAGCATCTGCGGCAATACGCTGTGGACCTTCTTCTGCTGGACGCGGACCTGCAGGACATGTCCGGCCTGGAATTGCTGGAGAAAATTTCCCGTCAGCCGGCCCTGCGCGGCTTGCCGGTGCTCATGATAGCCGGCAACCGCGGCCGGGACCATCTGCTGCGGTCCATGGCTGCAGGCGCCGCCGCCTACCTGACGCGGCCTTATTTCCCGGCGGAGCTGCGCCGGCGGTTCGAGCTGTTGCTGGACATGCTCCAGTACACTGAAGTGGAGGAATCGCAGCTGGCCGAGGCCAGCCGGGCCATGGCCGGTAATAACCCGGCCCAGGCCGCGGCTCTGTTGCGCGGTTTTCTGGACATTGAGGAGCAGGCTCGGTCGCTGGCGACGTCTGGCGGCGGCGCAGAGAACGAAGAGCGTGAACTTTACGACGAGGCTATGACCCTCGCTGCCCGCGAAGAGATGGACGAGGCCATGGCCGTTTTTGGCAAGGCCTCCAGGTCGCTGCATCTGCTGGAGCGCAGTTACGCCGCCCTGGCCCGGGCCCTGAAAGCCGTGGGCGACGTGGCGGCTCGCGCATCGGCAACAGGCAAGGCCGAAGCCGCGGCTGCCCGCTTACGCCAGTTGGAGGAGGAAAAACAGCTATTTCTCAACGGGATCCGGGAACACAGCCGCGGCCGCAACCCCTTTAATGTGCTGGGGCTGGCCCTGCGGTCCCGGGGAGACGGCCCAGGCTCTGTCCGCGCGTACCGAAAGGCTCTGGAGCTCTCCCCGGAGGACGCTGCTGTGAATTTTAACCTGGCCCTGGCCCTGGCTGTGCAGAACCAGAGGGAAGAGGCCCTGGAAGCCGTGACCCTGGCCCTGCACGCCCGTCCGGACTTGGCCCAGGCAAGAACGCTCTACGCCCGGCTCTGCGGACGAGAATGGGAAGCATAAAAGCACGCTATCATTGCCGCCCATTCTGGAGCAGAAGACGCTGCAGACCATTTTCCATCAGAAATAGAGCATCTGGCGCGCAACGCAGCCATGCTGCTCAGGCTTGATTCACGCATGTTGGCGTTGAGACAACGCTCACTCCTGAAACAATTTTCTCTGGTTAAACGCTCTAACTTCCCTCAAACATGTTGTCTATGCGGTCCACATCGCTCTGGGCAACGTACACCGGCGCGCCGGAAATAATGCCTGTGACCTGCGAAAACGTCTTGCCAATGTGCATGCCCTTCTCGTCAATGGTGAACTCCCGGATGGCCTTATCATGCATGGACCCACGCATTTTCAGCACAGTCAGGCCGCGGCGCATCTCGCCGAATATCTCCACATAGCGCAGCAGAATGATGGAGTCGGTAATGGTGGAAATGTGCGTCTCGGTGATGGACGCGCCGCCCATGAGGGAGGCGGTGGTAGCCGTGAACAGGCCTGCTGTCTCCTGGTCTTTGATGAAGGATGTCAGGCCGATGACGAACTCGCGAAAGCCCTTGAGGGTGGAGACCCGCTCCAAGGCCGAAAGCGAGTCAACGGCCACGCGCTGTGGCTTGTAGGACTTGATCTCAGACTTCATGCAGATGAGGTGGTCTTCCAGCCCCAGGCTTTCCGGGTAGTTGCAAATGACCCGGATCAGCCCTTCTTTCTCAAGCCGGTCAAAATCGACGCCCCAACCTATGGCGTTGCGCTTGAGCTGTTCGCGGCTTTCTTCAAAGGCAAAGAGCAGACAGCGCTCCCCGCGTTTGGCGCCCGCAGCCAAAAATTCTGTGGTGACCAGGGTTTTCCCTGTGCCTGTGGCGCCAGAGACAAGTATGATGGAGTCCCGGAAAAACCCGCCCCCGCACATATCGTCCAGAGCAGTGCAGCCAGAGGGGATGCGCAGGTCTGTGGACTGCTGCTGCAACTCCATGGCGGAAAGCGGAATGATAATGATGCCTTGGCCGGTCATCACCGTGAAGGGGAATTCACCCTTCTGATGGGAGGCGCCGCGAAATTTGAGAATCTCCATTGTTCGGCGGCGCTTCTCGTCCTCCAGGGCGTTCCGTAGGATAATCACGTTGTCTGCCACAAACTCTTCAATGCCGAAGCGGGCTATTTCCCCATATTCTTCCGTGCGCTCGGCAGTGACCACGGTGGTCACGCCCATCTGCTTCATGGCGGCTGCAATGCGGAACAGCTCGGCGCGCACGGTGGCGCCATCAGTGAACTGAGAAAAAATGGCGCCCAGGGAGTCCATGGCCACGCGTGTAGCGCTGTGTTTTTTCACGGCGTAGTCAATGCGGGCCAGCAGCGCGCCCAGGTCGTATTGGCCGGCCACCACCATTTCCTGGCCCGGCCTGGGAGCCGCGTCTACAAAGGTCCACTTGCCGTCTTCTTCCAGCTGCTCAATGTCCCAGCCAAAGCCCTTCACGTTGGTCCGGATGTCCTCTGCAGATTCTTCAAAGGTCACGAACACGCCGGCTTCGTCCCTTTGCACGCCTTCCATGAGAAACTGGCAGGCAAACACCGTCTTGGCGCTGCCGGCCGTGCCGGAAATAAGGGTGGGTCTGCCCTTGGGCAAGCCGCCGTTGGAAATGAGGTCAAAGCCGGGAATACCGGTCGGCAGTTTGGGTATTTCATTGTGTGCAGTGGTGTCGTTCATATGTCTGCCTCCGGAGAGGTGGTGTTTTCAATATCCAGGCCCACAAGGACCTTGGCTCGATCTGAAAGGTCGCCAATAATCCGCCTCACAGGCGGCGGCAATTCCTTGATAAGCGTTGGGGTCGCCATGATGCGCTCCTCTTCGGCTTCTTCCGGATGTTCCAAAACATCTACAACCCGTATCTCGCATCGCCCTTGCAGCTCTTCATCACAAATGCGGCGCAGGTTCAGCACAGCCCGCTCTGACCTTGCCGTGCGTCCGGTAATAAACAATTTGATGAGGTATTTCGTTGCCATGCCCAATCCTTTGTTGCTGCGCCGTTCTTTGCGCGCTACAGTTCCTGGCGCAACACGCCCCTATCCTTCGCCGTCGGAGGCGAAAGAATATTTTCTATAGAAAGTTACCATATACCCCATTATTTCTAAAAGCAACATGCGGCCCTCCTCCGCCAGAGCCCGATATTTGCGGCGGCCCACCTTATCCTTTTTAGCTTTCAAGGCTGCAGCGTAAATATCCACAAGGTCTCTGGGGCCAACACGCATAAAGCCCAGTTCCTCGCTCATGGACTGCATGGTCTCAGTCAGATTGTAACGCACCTTGAACGCATGGGACTCCAACGCCAGCTCCAACAGATCAGCAAACCGTTGCACATAATGCTCAAAGGTGTCTGTAGAGTGCAGCCGCAGAGGGCCGGTGTTCTGCATTTCTTGCGAAAAGGCGACGCTGGAGTGCCCGGCCAGCCGCTCGTAAAACATCCGCAGCTCGTGCTCCTGACGGCTTTGCGCCTCTGCTGCGTGCAGCCGCTGCTCCAGCCGGCAAGTCATGTTCAGGGACCGGGCCGCCGTGTAAGCCAAATCGTGCAGCAGCTGGTTCATATCCAGGCAGGCCGCCGCCCCGGTGCGCAGGGCCGCTTCTTCCAACTCCGGACTCCAGGCTTTGGTCAAACACGCCGCCGGCGCAGGCAAATGGTTGCCAATGAACCGCGCCATCTGCGTCAATGATGTCTTCGCCTCATCCAGATAATAGAGGATCAGCGTATACTCAGCATTGGCCAGATGCTCCAACGCAGTGGCCGGGTCCATGATCACGCGCATGGCAAAGCGCGGCGAGTTTGCAGCCTGCAACGCCCTCTCCAACTCATTGCTGATGTCCGTATCGTTGGCGACGACCAATATCCGCATGCATGTTCCCTGTCCTGAAGCATCCCCATTCTGGTCCTGTATGCTGGTCTGCAGACGCAGAATCCGCCGCCCAGCGTGTTGCATTCTGCTGCCAAGTATAGCTATACATTTGTTACAGGAGATTACATGCTCACGCAAGTGAAAGCCTCAGCAGGGTCTGGCAAAACCTGGACCTTGACCAACACCTTCATGCAACGGCTGCAGCGCGCCGGCCGTCGCCTTAACAGCGCAGACAGCGCAGACGGCGCTGATTACGCCTGGACAGACATTTTGGCTGTCACCTTTACCAACATGGCCGCCGCTGAGATGCGGGCCAGGGTCGTAGCCTCGCTAAAGGAGCGGGCGCTGGGCCAGGGAGCCGGCGGCCCGGCCGACTGCATCAGCCCCTCGGAAGCCGCGCAGTGGCTCTCCGTGCTATTGCGCCGGTTCAGCCGGCTAAACATCCGCACCATAGACAGCCTGTTGCACCAGGCCGTGCGGCTGGACAGCCTGGCCCTGGGTCTGCCGCCGGATTTCGAGCCGGCTTTTGACCTGAACGGCCTAGCGGACGACCTCTACAGCCGTGTGGTGCAACGCGCGGAAGCTGGAGACTCGGACAGTCTGCAGCTCATACGAGATATTTGCAACGCTCAAACCATATCCCGCGACGGCAAGGCCTTGCTGCCCGGCGACGGGCTACGCAGTCTGGTTCGGGAAGTATTCCAGCTGCGCCTGGCCCAGCCTGACACCCCGCTGGCCCAGCGCGCTGCCCTGGAGCAGCGGCGGGCGCAGCTCATGGACGCCTTGCGCGACGCCGCCAGCCGGCTGCAGCAACACGTGCTGGAGGAAGAACTGAAGGTCAACGCCACGCTGTCTAAATTTATAGACAAGACCCTGACGCTTCCTCAGGACGGAAATTTTCCGCACACCAAGTTCCTGGAAAGAGAAAGCCTGGACGCGTGCTTGAACAAAGCGTCCAAAGGCATGGCCAGCCCACAAGCCGAAGCAGCCTTCGCAGCTTTGGCCCAGGCCATGAACGACGGCCTGGAGCAAGGAGCTTTGCTGCGCGACGCCGCCGACCTGCTGCCCTTTGCCCATGCCGCAGACGCTATGCTGCAGGAGCTGGACGACGAACAACGGCGCTCTGGCCGGGCGCCCTCCGTGCGCATGGAGCGCTACGCCGCAGACCTATTATCTGACGAGTACGGCGTGTCCAAAGCCCTGTACCGCATGGGCTCAAGGCTGGCGCACATGCTCATCGACGAATTTCAGGACACCAGCCGCGGCCAGTGGAAAGCCATGGCTCCTTTGGCAGCCGAGGCACTTTCCTGCGGGGGCTCGCTTTTCTATGTGGGCGACGTGAAACAGGCCATCTACACCTGGCGCGGCGGCGACGCCAGCCTGTTTGACCAGGTTCCTCTGTGGCCGGGCGTTGCCGAAATAGCCGGGGAGCCCCGCCTGAGGGTTCTGCCTTGCAACTGGCGTAGCGCCCGGGACGTGGTGGAGTTCAACAACGCCTTTTTCTCGCGTCTGGCGGACCCCGCCATGGCCAGGTCCGTCGCTTCTGCCTTGCTGGACAGCAAGAAGCAAAGCCTGGCTGAGCCGCTGGCCCTGATGCTGCAAACCTCCTATCAGGACACTGAGCAGGAGGTGCCCCCAAAGCATGCGGACAAACACGGGCTGGTCTGCCTGTACGACATACGCGAGCCGACCAAGGAGGACATGCAGGCCCGCGTGGAAACGTGGCTGCGCACACTCCTTGTCGATGAACTGCTCCAGCGCAGGCGGCCCGGGGAGGTTGCCATCCTGGTCCGCACCAATACCGAGGCCGCCATGGTCTCTCGCTGGTGCGCTGACTGGACCGTGCCGGTGGTCTCAGCCAACAGCCTGCTTCTGGCCTCCCACCCGCTTATACGGCAGTGCACCGCCTTGCTTCGGTTTGTGGACTATCCTCTCAACGATCTGGCTTTGTGGGAATTCATTTCCATGAGAGGATTGTTCCCGGCAGAGTGGGCCCTGCAAAGGCAGCCTCTGCTGGACTGGCTCGTTTCCCGCGACGCAAAGCAGCCCATGTACAAGGAATTTCGCGCTGCCTACCCGGATTTCTGGAAACGCGCCATAGAGCCTTTTTTCAACAGGGCCGGGTTCATGACGCCCTATGACATGATCCGCGAAATCCTGGCCCGCTTCCATACGCTGGAAAACAACACGAACGACGTGATCTTTCTTCGCCGGTTCTTGGAGACCGCGCACGCCGCCGAGTCCAAGTCCATGAGTTCGCTCTCTTCCTTTTTGGAGTTCTGGGACGAGAAGGGGGCGGAAGAGCGCGTGCCCTTGTCCGAAAACATGGACGCAGTCACCGTCATGACCATCCACAAGTCTAAAGGCTTAGAATTTCCAGTGGTCGTCGTTCCTTTCCACATGGGCGCCAACGGAGGACGCCAGGAACTGGCCTGGCGAATTACCGAGGACGGCGCCGCTCCATGCAAGCTGGCCCCGGCCCTAGGCCATTCCTACGCAGAGCGCATGCTGCCCTTGCTCATGGAGCACGTGAACCTGCTCTACGTGGCATGGACGCGGGCGGAAGAAGAGCTCCACGCCGGCGTAACCCGCGTGGGAGACAGGGCCAAAACCCCCCTGGCCAAGGCCCTGGCAGTGCTGTTGCAAGGCTACGGGCTGGAGCAGAACGCCGACATCTACACTCTGGGCCAGGCCCCGCCGGGCAAGCACGCTCCCCCCATGAACAACCCGGTCCTGGTCCCGACCCTGGACGGTCCGGACCTGGATCAGAACGCCTATGACCCCATGGACTGGCTGCCCCGGCTGCGGCTGTTTCGCAGCGCTTTGGGCCCGACAACGTTTGACGCCCGGCGGCGCGGCGAGCTGGCGCACCGTTGTTTTGAGAAACTGCGCTGGACGGGCGACCCGCACAGAGACGCCGAAGCCGCCCTGGCCGAGGCTTTCCGCGGTTTTTCCGAACCCCACGACCCAGCCGGCTTTGCCCTGGCGCCAGAGACAGTTGTTGAAGAATGCCGGGCCATGCTGCACTGGTTTTTCAAACAGGACGGCGTCCCGGAGCTGCTGACTTTTGCCCGGCCGGAGCTGGCTATTGTGGATGTTGACGGCGGCGTGCGCCGGGCGGACATGGTCTCCGAAACTGCTGAACACCGCGTGGTGGTGGAGTATAAAACCGGCAAGCCGGACCCGGACCACGCCGTCCAGGTGCGGCGCTACATGCAGCTGCTGCGGCCCATGGAAGAAAAGCCCATGCGCGGCCTGCTGGTTTACCTGGACGAGCGAAGGCTGGAGTCTGTGGCCGACGCGCCTGGCAAGGAGGAGGACCATGCCTGATCCACAGCAGGGCTCGCGGCCCTTTGTCCTCATCCCCTGGGGCGCAGATTTTTCCTCGGAGCTGGCCGGCCTGGCCCTGCAGGAGCTGAGGGCGAACGCCGGCGCCTCCCGCCCGGATGCGCATCTGGCGGACATGTCGTCGATGCTCGTTGTCTTTCCCCTGCGCCGGGCGGCCAAAAGCTTACAGCGCGCCTTGTTCGAACGGCCGGATGTCCCCAAGCCTTTTTTACCGCCGCAGACCGCCACCTACGCCGGCCTTGTTTCCCGCCTGGGCGTGCGGTTGCCTGGTCCAGACGGATCTGTCCGCCGGGTTAAAGTGATCAGTCTGCTGGACAGGGCCAGCCTGCTCTTCGAGTGCGTGCGCGATGTTTCCCGCGACGCCATGGGCCCCCTGGCTGGACTGCAGATTGAGCATTTGGGCGATTTTTTTCCGTGGGGCGCGCGGCTTGCCCGCTTGCTGGAAGAAATCTTCTTTAACGGCCGGGAACCAGCCAATCTGGCCCACCTGCAAGGCGAGCTGCCGGACTTTCCGGCCGCCCTTGTGGGCGGCCTGGGCGCCATACACCGCAAATACGTTGCACAGCTGGAACACCGAGGCTGGACCACGCCCGGCCTGGACGCCCAACGGCTGTTCCAGGCGCTGCAAGGCCCTGACAGGGACATGGTCCTGTCCATGGTGGGCGCAAAGCGCGTCATCCTTGCTGGTTTGTTTGACCCTCCAGGGGTGGAGGAAGCCCTGTGCCATGCGCTGTGGCGCCATGCCGGCGGGCTAGCCGTTCTGTACGGCGACGCCGCCCTGGCCGGCGCGTCCGGCCCGGCCCATTGGTCGTGCGCGCCCATGGCCGACCTGGCCAAACGCTGGTCTACAAGCATTGAGCTTGCGCCGGAGCGTGAAACGCGACAAGCGCGCCAGCCCGTGTTTTACGAAGGCTTTGACCTGCATTCCCAGCTTCACGTGCTTGCCGACTTCTTGCGGTCGGAGCCTGCCTGTCCCGAGGCCGGGGACACGCTCATCGTGCTGCCGGACGCCCAGGCTCTGGCCCCGGTGCTGCACAACTTGCCCTCCAAAGACGTCAACGTGGGCATGGGCTATCCCCTTTCCCGCTCCCCGTTGGCCCGGCTGGCGGACAGCCTGTTCCGAGCCCAGGAAGCTTCCCGAGGCGGAGCGGACGGCGTCCAACTCTACTATTGGAAGGACTGCGTGGAGTGTTTGCGCCACCCGTACCTGAAGATGCTTCAGACCGCCGGCGGCCAGCCGTTGCGCATCGTGTTTCGCCACCTGGAGGAACGGCTGCGTCAGGGCGACCGGATGGTCGATCCCGCAGAGGTGTTGCGCTGCATGGACCTGCAGAACGAACTGCAGCTGGACGCCGCCTCAGCCGAGGAGTTACGCCGGTTGGCCGAACGCGCCCTGGACGCCTGCTTTGCCGGCTTTTCCGGGTTGGACAATCTGGCCGCCGCCGGCGAATCCCTGGCCCGGCTCTGCGGCGTCATGCTGGAACACGCCGCCGACTCCTGGAACCGCTTTCCGTTGGATGCTGAATGTTTGCACCGGCTGCTTTTCAGCGTCATTCCCATGCTGCGGGACAGCGGCGCAAGCGCCTTTGCCCTTGGCCAGGCCACGGTGCGAAACGTTGTCCGCCAATGTGTGGAGGACGAAACCGCCCCCTTTGCTTCCGAAAGCATGGAGGGACTGCAGCTGCTCTCACCGGGAGAAACCCGTCTGGCCCGTTTTCGCCGAGTCTTTGTGCTGGACGCAGTGGACAGCCGTTTTCCCGGCCGGCCCGGCGAAGACCCGCTGCTGCCAGATCCGCTGCGCCGGCTGGCCGGCCTGCCGGATTCGTTCAACAGGGAAGCCGCCTCTGCCTGGGCGCTTTTCGGGCTTATCAAAGGCGCGGAACAGTCTGTACTGCTCTACCAGGCCGGCGTGCAATCCGGCGGCGAACTGCTGGACGCCAAGCCGGAACGCAGCCGCTTTGTGGAGGAGCTGCTCTGGGACGCAGAGCAGCAGTTGGGCCGTGTAATCGCCCCAGGAGACGCGCTGTTGCCCCAAGTGGTCTACCCGCTACGAGCTATTCCGGACGCGGGAGAACCCATTGAACGTACGCCCGAGGCTGAGCGCAGGCTGTCTAAAGTTTTGGACACTCCTGTTTCAGCCTCCTTGCTGGACTTGTACATGTTATGTCCGGCCAAGTTTTACTATGAGCGCATCGCCAAGCTGGAAGAACCCCAGCAGGCGGACGAAGACGGCGACCCCGCCGCCCTGGGCAACGTGGCGCACACGGCGTTGCAACAGTTCTTCCAGCCCTGGCTAGGCCGGCAGGTGGACGGCTCGCTGCTGCAGCCAGAGGAGCTGGCCCAGACGTTCCGGGAGTTGCTCCATGAACAGCCGTTTTTTCTGTCCATGGATTTAGACAGCCGGCTGGTGCTGGAACACTCCGCCTGCCGCCGGCTGCGCAGCTACGCCGCGGGCCTTGCGCCCACCCGCATTCTGGAGCAGGAGTCCATCCTGCGCTGCCAGTGGAACAGCGAAGCCTGTGTTTGCAGCCTTACTGGCAAGCTGGACCGCATCGACGCGCGGGCCAGCGACGCCCCTGGCGAAGAACACATCTGCATCCTGGACTACAAGACGGGAACGCCGCGCAAGCCCAAGGCCAACTTCTGGTCGGACAACGAACTGTGGGAGCGCATGGAGACCTGGCGGGCGGACAATGACCCTGAGCTGCTGGAAGAGGTCGCCGCCAGCTGCCAGTCCGTACAGATGCCGCTCTACATGCTGCTCTACTGGCGCAGCCGCGGCCTGCAGGCGCACAACGCTGGCTGGGTAGCGCTTAAAGACGCCGGCAAGGAGCAGTTTCTCCTGCCTGCAGACTGCTTGCCTGACGAACGCAACTGGCTGCTGGAAGAGCGCATACCGGCCCTTATCGATTTCCTGCTTCGCCACATGCACGAGTCGGCAACGTTTGCGCCTGCTCCCTCCAGGCGCTGCGAATGGTGCGCCTATGCCCGGCTATGCGGACAGTAGCGCGCCGGGTTCAGGCAATCCTCTTCACCATGGCCAGCAAACGGGGCAGCACGGCTTCGGGGGCCAGCTCCAACAGGCAGCGGCGCTCGCCTGTCTGCGGGCAGGAGTTTTTGTTGCACGGCTGGCACTCTGCGCCCAGGCTGACGTCCTGGTGCTCAGGCGCAGGAAAGGTCCAGGCTGAGCTGGTGGCCCCCAGCACCACCAGGGTGGGCGTGTCCAGGGCCACGGCAAAATGCCTTGGCGCAGAGCAGTTGCCAAAGTGCAGGGCGGCTTGGCTTATGCAGCCGGCCATCTCCCGCAGGCTGAGCATCTGTTCCGGCAGAATACAGAACTCCCGGGCCGCTCCGGCGTTGCGCATAACATCCTCGGCTATATCCTTTTCGCCAGGGCCGTAGAGCAAGAGAAAACGCAGCCGCCGGCCATACGCAGAATCCTGCCGCGCCAAATCCAGCACGCGCCCAAAGTGTTCGGCTGGCCAGCGCCGGGTGATCCTTCGATGTGAAGGATCGACCGTAACCAAAATTTCGTTGCCGCCAACGCCGCAATTGGCCAGGTAATCTTGGGCCCATTGCTGTTCCGCTTCTTCCAGGTACACCCGCGGCTTCTGGCCGGACCATTCCAGGCCCAGCGGCCGCAGCACGCTGGCCTTGGACATGGCGGCGTAGCCGTCCAGAGGTTGTATCCAGTGCGAATACAAGGGCTTATTGTACCACGGCGGAGTGAAGCTGAGCCGTATTGGGGCGCCGGAAAACGCGACGACCCAGCGGCACCGGGGCAGTTGCTGAAAGTCCACGATCATATCGTAGTCTTGGCGGGCGATCTCCCAGTAATAAGCCAGCGCTGCCAAAGGATTGGCCAGGGCCTTTTTGTCTATGGGCCACACGACGTCAATGTTCGGGTTGTTGCTCACGGCGGGCAAGCACTTCTTCTCCGTAAGCAAATGCACCTGGGCTCTGGGCATGGCCTCCCGGAGCATCTGCATGGCCGGAGTGGCCAGCACCACGTCGCCGATCTGGCGCAGCTGGCAGACCAAGATGGTTTTGATGGAATCTACGGCAATCTGTTTCATTGGCGCATGGTGGTCCGGCGCAAAAACTGTCGCCAGGGGTTGGCTACGTATACGCACAGCAGAAAGAGCGGGAGCAGGAACACGAGAGCGAGCATGAAGCGTATGCATGGGAACATGAACAGGAACCGGCGCAGTCGCGAGAATATGTGAGCGGTCGCATCATCACCCCTGACGGCAGCAACACGACAATGCATCATTCTTGAATGGAAGACAAGGGACGCCACCCACATGAATCCAGCGCTTTTTGATGGGGGACCAGGGCGCACGAATACGCTTTAGCCCATGTTAGAGCATTTCACAGTTGAAATGCTCTGCAAGGATTTGCTTACAAAGCATTGCCGTGAAATGCTATAGCGTTGAGACAACGCAAAAAAGATATAACATTGCAAATAATACTGTGTTGGCCCTGGCTGCGCTACCGCATGGCCTGGCGGCCCGTGAAAGAGCTGAAGCTGGCTGTGACAGGCTAGAACCTGCTGCAGCTGGAGCGCCGTGAATCTTCCACAAGCAGGGTGCGGCGCAACGTCTACTTTGAAGCGGCCTACAGGTTCTGACGCGAAAGCATCCTTTTCAGCCTTTGAAAAACCTCAGCCGCAGGGCGTTGCTGACCACGGATACGGAGCTGAGGGCCATGGCCGCGCCCGCGATCATGGGCGAAAGCGTGGGCCCGCCAAACAGGTACAGCAGTCCGGCCGCCACGGGAATGCCAAGGGTGTTGTAGCCAAAAGCCCAGAACAAATTCTGCTTGATGTTGCGCAGCACCGCCCGAGAAAGCCGCAAAGCGGTGAGCACCCCGCGCAAGTCTCCTTTCATGAGGACCACGTCGCCGGCCTCCACGGCCACGTCTATGCCCGTACCCATAGCCAGGCCCACGTCGGCCGTGGCCAGGGCCGGTGCGTCGTTCACGCCGTCGCCCACCATGCCCACCTTTTTTCCCTGCTTCTGCAGCTCGGCCACCTTGTTGGCCTTGTCCTCGGGCAGCACCTGGGCCAGCACGTTGGCTTCTGGGATGTTCACTTGCCGAGCCACGGCCCTGGCCGCAGCTGCAGCGTCGCCGGTGATCATGTAGACTTCCAGGCCGGCTTCCTGCAGCGCGGCGACCACCTCGGCCGCTTCTTCCTTAATATCATCGGCCACGCCGATGAGAGCGGCCGCCTTGCCGTCCACAGCCATGGCCAGGGGCGTGAAGCCCTGCTCGCCCATGGCTTCTACAGCCTGGGCCAGCTCCTGGCCGCCAGCGTTTTGCTCTTCCAGAAAAGACGGCGAGCCGACCAGAACGCCGCGGCCCTGCACCCGGCCCTGCACTCCCTTGCCTGGCACGGCTTCGAAGTCTTCTACCGAATGCACTTGCAGAGATTTTTTTTGGGCCGCGCGGACCACCGCGCCGGCCAGGGGGTGTTCGGAGTCCTTTTCCAGGCTGGCGGCCAGGGCCAGAATCTCGTCCCGCTCCAGCCCACCGGCGCCGGGAAGGAGTGCGACTTCCTGCACTTCTGGCTGGCCCTTGGTAATGGTGCCGGTTTTATCCAGCACCAAGACGTCCAGCCGCCCAGCCTGCTCCAAGGCTTGGCCAGATTTGATCAGCGCCCCAAGCTGCGCCCCCCGGCCTGTGCCCACCATAATGGACGTGGGCGTGGCCAACCCCATGGCGCAGGGGCAGGCAATGACCAGCACGGAAATGAAGATACGCAGGGCGAAGGCGGTCTCGGCCCCGGCCAGCAGCCAGGCCGCGCCCGACACAACAGCCACGGCCATGACTGCAGGCACAAAATACAGGCTCACGGTGTCCACCAAATTGGCGATGTCCGCCTTTGAGCCCTGGGCCTCCTGCACAAGTTGCACAATGCGGGCCAGTACGGTGTCAGAACCCACCCTGGTAGCGCGCATGGTAAAGGCGCCCTGGCCGTTCACCGTGCCCCCGGCCACGCTGTCGCCGGGCTCCTTGGAGACCGGGAAGGACTCGCCGGTGAGCATGGATTCGTCCACGTGGGATCGACCGTCCGCCACCACGCCGTCTACAGGCACGCGGGCGCCGGGCCTGACAAACAGACGGTCGCCAGGTTTTACCTGGCCCACGGGCACTTCCTGGCGCTCGTCGCCGTCCACCAGCAAAGCCGTGTCCGGGGCCATGTCCATGAGGTTCTTGATGGCGTCCGAGGTGCGCGCCCGGGACCGGTATTCAAAATATTTACCCAGCGACACCAGGGCTATGAGCACTGCCGCAGATTCATAATACAGGTCCATGGCCTTGGCCTGGGGGCTGTGGCCCAGGACGATCTCGACAGTGTTCCACAGGGAATAGACCACGGCGGCGGACGTGCCCACGGCAATGAGCGAGTCCATGTTCGGCCCGCCCCGGAATAGATTCGGAAAGCCATTGCGGTAGAAATCCCGGCCGGACCAGAGCACTGGCAGGGTGAGCGCCAGTTGGACCAGGGCAAACACCAGGGGGGAGTGCATGGGGTGCATAAACGCTGGCAGCGGCAGCCCGGCCATCTCGCCCATGGAGATGATCAGCAGCGGCAGGGCAAAGCCAAAGGCAGGGATGAGCCGTTTGCGCATTGCCGCCAGCTTGGCCGCGGTCTCGCGCTGCTGGTGCTCCCAGAGCCCGGCCGCGCTGTCTGCGCCTGCAGCGCCGTCTTCCAGTGGCTGCGCGGAATAGCCTGCGTTTTCTATAGCTTCGACAACCTGCCGGCGCAACTGGTCCGGGTCTGCTCCCGGCGCGGGCTGCACAGTGGCCGAATCCGTGGCCAGGTTCACGTTCACTTCGGCCGCGCCTTCCAGCTTAACCAGAGCTCGCTCCACACGGCTGGAGCAGGCGGCGCAGGTCATGCCGCCCACGCCAAAACGCAAAGGGCCGGCGGCGGGCGTCACCAGTTCAAAGCCCAGGGACGAAACCTTTTGCGACACGTCGTCCAAGCCTATCTTGCGGGGGTCCCAGTCCAGTTTCATGGATTCCGCAGCGAGATTGACGGAGACGTTTTCCACGCCTTCCATTTTGCCCACCACGCGTTCTATACGGCTGGAGCATGCGGCGCAATGCATGCCGCGCACGGCAAAGCTGCCGGACTTTAGTGTTTCTTTCTTATGATCCATTGCCACACCTCTGTCTTTGCTTTACAATATTTCATTACAATCTAACCCCTCTGTAAAAAAAGTAAACCACACAGGAGGATATCGTGATAAATACAATAGAGGTTTCCGGCATGTCCTGCGGCCATTGCAAAGCAGCAGTGGAAAAAGCATTGAGCCAGATACCTGAGATTCGCGAGGTGGAAGTGGACTTGAACGCAGGCCGCGCCACATTCGAAGCAGAAGACTCACTGGACTTGGCCAAGGTCAAGTCCGCAATAGAAGAAGCCGGTTACGAAGCAACTCTATAGCCGCCAAGAGATAAGGAGACGTTGATGTCTGACAAGGAACAGTTTGGCGTAAGCATGCAGCAACAACTGGACGAGTGGAAAAAATCCCTCGAGGAGTCCGAGGCCGAGGCGGAAGCCAAGGGAGCGAGTTTCATGGATCGCGTGCGGCCGGACCTGGACAAGGTCTACGGCTGGTACGGCGAGGCCAAGCTGAAGCTGCGTTTGCTCCAGATGGACAGCGAAGACGCCGCCGGTGACGTGAAAGCCGGCCTGAACAAGGCCATGAATGAGCTGAAATCAGCCTGGGACAAGGCCAGGAGCCATTTTTAGAGATTTTTCTGAAGCACTTGTACATTGTTTCAGGAGCGAGCGTTGTCTCAACGAGAAAAAGCGCTTGAGGTCTAGTCTGCTGTCTGCAGTCTGCTCACTGAAAGGCTGTGTTCAGGCAGTGTCTGCCTGGCCAATTCCACCAGGTGTTCATGGTGGGTGAAGAAGACGACTTGTGTGCGTTCGGCCAGACCGGCAAAGGCTTGCAGGGCCTTGGCCGAGCGCTCGTCGTCAAAATGGACCAGCACGTCGTCCACGATGAAGGGCATAGGGCCGTTGGCGGAGACGTAGCGCTCCAGCCCAGCCAGCCGCAGAGACAGGAACAGCTGGTCCCGGCTGCCGTCGCTCAGGTTGTCGATGTCCAGCACCCCGCCTTCGGGACGAAGCGCCCTGAGCACCGGGTCGCCTCTCTCATTGAAATCCGCGCGCACGCCGGCAAACGAATTTCCAGTCATGTTAGCAAAATACCTTCCTGCAATCTCAAGCAGAGGGCTTTCATTGGCCTCCCGGTAGCGCTCCATGGCCCGGGAAAGTACGACGGAGGCTGTGCGCATGGCCATGTACCGCCGGGCTTCCTCCTCCAGCTCCACAGTCAAGGCGGACTCTTGTTCAGCCAGATCCCGCGCTTGGGACGTTCCGTCCATGGCCGCCAGCAGAGTTTCCTTGACGCGGATTTCGCCGATCAGCTCATTGCGTCTGGGGTCCAGTTCTGCGCGGGCCTGTTCAAGCGCCGCAATGTCCGCCGCCAGCGAATCAATGTTCTGGTCCATTATCTCGCGAAGAAAATCTTCAACGTCTGCGCCTGCCGCAAGCGGGAGTATGCCGGCCTCCACTTCTTTGCGTTCAGCTGTTATGTCTGCCCGCTCCCGCGCCCGTTTTTCCGCTTCCGGCAGTTCCTCCGGCTGTTCCACGCCCGCCGCTGCGCACAGCTGCCGCAACTCCTCCTGGTGTTCGCTCAACTCCACGCTGGCCTGGCCGCGCTCAGCCACGGCTTTGCGGATGTCTTCCTGCAGTTTCTCCCGTTCCCGGCGATGTTGCGCATCGCGGTTCACCCTGTGCAGCAGCTCA
>CAYTSA010000034.1:27572-34343 GCA_964440345.1 uncultured Desulfovibrionaceae bacterium
ATAGCTTCCTCCGGGGGAGCCGCCGCCAGATCCGGACCATAAGCTTCCACCAGCTCACGCACGCTGGCGGCATAGGTTTCGCGGTCGCGCTCCATGGCTGCTATCCGGGCTTCCTGGTCCCGGGCCTTGTCCAGTTTGGCAAACACGTCTTCCAATTCGTCCAGAACATCGCGCACATTGCCCGGGTCGGCGTCGGCGGCGAATCCCAGGCCGGCCACGGCCACGGCCCACTGTTCCCGCCATTCATTCATGGATAGCTCGCGTTGCTGCAAGAGCTGGCGCTGCTCGTTCTTCTGGCGCTCCGCCTGCTGGAGCTTCTCCTGCAGTCCGGCGTGAATCGTTGTGCGCTCCTGGTGGCGCTGCACCAAGCGTTTGGCCTGGGCCAGCGTTTCATTCAAGGTTGCGCCGGGTTTTGATTTGGGCTCTTGCAATCGATCCATCTCCCGCCGCAGTTTTTCGCTCAAGGCCTCCCGCCGCGAGCGCAGCCGGGCAACCGCCTGTTGCTGCTCCTGCACCCGGCCGGCCACGGCTATCACTTCGTGAGCCTTGGCCAGCCAGTCGCTCATTTCGCGCGGAGGCAGGGGCTTTGCCGCCACGCCCGACCATGTTTCCAACCACTGGTCTTGCAGCGCGGCGCATTCGCGTTCCAGCCGGGAAAGCTCCGCCAACATGTCCTGTTGCCGTTCACGCAACTGCCGCTCTTCCGCCGCCAGACTGTCAGCCCTGGCGACTTCCTCGGCCCGCTCGAACATGGAGTCCGCGGCGGCGTCTGCATGCTGCATGCTCAGCTCAAAGGCGTCAGCCAGGGGCTTGCCGGGATAAGCGGCCAGGAACTCCTCCTCGGCCTGGACGGAGTCCAGCCATACGGCGCGGACGCTTTGCCACCCCCGGTCGCGCAGGGTCCGCCTCTTGTCCCGCTCTTCCCGGGTTATCAATTCACCGCCGCCGGCCAGATTGCTGCGCTCTGCAACGATGTGCTCCAGCCGTTGCGCCGTTTCGGCCTGTTGTTCGGCAATTGTGCGTTTTTGCTGTTCCAAAAGGGAAAAAGCGTCTTCAAAGCGCCGCACGGTCCGTTCAAGCGGCATGGACGCTTTTTGCAGCTGCTCCAGGTTGCCTTGCCACAGCCCCAACCGTTGCAAGGCTTGCTCCGCCGCCTCCTTTTGGGCGGCAAGGCCGGCTTCCGCCTCGGCCAGCTCGCGGTCAATTTCGCCGGCTTGCCGGGCTTCCTCCACGGCGTCGGCAAGGGCGCCGACGTCCTTCCCCGGGACCGCCGCTTCAGCCTGAGCGCCCAGCTGCTCAAGGGTTGCGTCCGCCTTGTGCGCTGCGTCCCTGGCCTCATCAAGACGAACCTGCCGCGTGTGATGCTCCTGTATAAGCCTGTTGATCCTGCCCTTTTCCGGCTTGCCAAGCCGCAGGGCGTCAGCCTGCTCCAGCTCAATACCGGGCCGCAGCCTGTGCAACGACGCTTCGGCGACGCGCCGCAATTCCCGGCTGCTGTGGACCAGGCTCGCTGTATCTGCGCGGGCCTTGTCCAGCACCGGGGTTTGCGCGGCCATTCTTTTGACATGTTCCGCGCCGTTGGCCAGGACGTCGTTGGCGGGCAGTGCTTCCAACTTTTTAGACAACGTCTTCAGATTGGTCTCAGCATTTTCCAAGCTTTTTTTGGCTGCCTCCATCTTGGTCTGCGCCCGCATGCGCCGGATGGAGAAATCAGGGTCCAGAAGCGGCGCGTCCTTGACTGCATGTAATTGTTCAAGAATATCCCGCCGGCGGCTGGCCAGGGGCAGCGCATCGCGTTTTCGGCGCAGTTCGTGCAATCGTTCGTCCATCTCCCTCATCTGCTGGGCCGTTGTGTCCTGGGTGGCGCGCATGTCCTTCAGTTCAGCGCGCAAACGCTTCCACTCGCGATGGTCAAGGACAGAGTCGCGCAGTTGCTGGCGCACGTCCTTGAGTTTTTTCACCAATTCCGGGACGTTCTGGTTCTGGCCTCTGGGCTTGAATATCTCGCCCAAGCGATCGTCAAGCGCTTCGCGCATTTTGCGCAGGTCAAGCACCCCGGAGGAGGCGGCAAAGAGTGTCTCGCCCAGTTCGCCGTCAGACTGCAGAACGGTTTCGCGTCCCTTGAGCAACGTTTCGTGCGATACGCCAAAACCCAGCTCAAACATCCGCTCAGTCATGTTGCCCAGCAGCCCTTCCAGTTGTTTCTGGTCAAAAGCCTTGCCTGTGGATTCATCGACAAGATCGTTTTTGCGCCTTTTATAGCGCGCCAGCTGCAGCTTTTCGCCATTGCGCAGCACTACTTCCGCAGCTATGCACAGCTCTTTGTAGTCATGCAGCCAGGCGTCTTCAGTGCGTTGTCCAATGCCGAACAGAAAAGAACGCACCCCTCGCAGCGCCGTGGATTTGCCAGCCTCGTTAGGCCCGTACACCAGCTGCAAACCAGGCCCGCTGAAGTCCAGCTCCATGCCGGTAAAGCCGCCCCAGGCGCGAAGCTGCAGGCGTTGTATCTTCATTCCTGGCTCCTGGAGTATTCTGTCGAATCCAGAAAGATGGAGAGCACCACGTCCCGGACTTTTTGCAGCTGGTCTTTGGTTGCTTCATGCGGCAGGGAAACGCCTGCTTGGGCCATCTTGGCCTTCAGGTCAGTAAAATCCGGCTGCAATGCAGCGAACACCTCAGGATCATTCGCCAATTCGTTAAGATACTGCAATAGCTCTCCCAGGGGCCCGCTGGACTGGGCAAGGTCCTCAAGGCTTGTGTTTGGCCGGGTGCGCACCTCCACTTTCTCCACCCACACGTCGTCTAGTGTAGAGGACATGGCGCGGATCTGGCTGGCCAGCGCTTCGTGTTCGGACGTCAAACGGCTGTGCGCCAGGCAGCGGCCGGAAAGCACAGCCCGAGCCCCAAGTATGCGCCCGCCGTATCCAGGCAGCACATTTTGCAGCGTGTCCAGAAAAATAGACGCCGCTTGTTCTAGTGTCTCGGCGCCGGACACGTCTGCTTCCACCACTGCCCAGCGCATCACGTCCATGTCCACGAACTCATGGCTGCAGCGCCTGGGCGAAACCTCTACGCGCACGCAGCCTTTTGCGCCCGGCTCGCGGATATGCCGGGCCTGCAGACAGCCTGCGTAGACTGCTGCGGGGTTTTCGTTGATGACCTGCCGCTCGTGCACGTGCCCTAGCGCCCAGTATTCGTAGCCTTTGGCCGCCAGGTCCGTGGCGCTACAGGGAGCGTAGCGCTGGTGGTTGGTCCCTGTGCCGGCGGCCATGGCGTGCAGCAGGCCCACGTTGACGCGGCCGGGGACCGGCTCTGGAAAGTCGGCTGCCAGGTTCCTGGGCTCTTCCTTGTCCCGGAAACTCTGGCCGTGCACGGCCATGTTCAGGTCCTCTATGATCCAGGTTTCCGGCTGCAGCGATCCAAAAACGTGGACATTTTCCGGCAGGGGCAGGTCCTTGGTCATGGCGTTTTCTGCATCGTGGTTGCCGCGAACCAGGCCCACGCGGACATCGTGCTTTTGCAGGCGGCGCAGCTGCTGGACAATGAACAGTCCAGTCTGAAAATCTTTCCAGTCGCCGTCATAGAGGTCGCCGGCAATGAGCAGCAGCGGCGCGCCCTGATCTATAACGTAGTCAACCAGATTCTCCAGCGCCCGGCGGGAGGCGCCCCTGACAGCCTCCACTGGCGCGCCGGCATAGCGGGAAAGCCCCCGCAGGGGGGAGTCGAGATGTACGTCGGCGGCGTGGATAAACAGGGTCATGCCGCTCTCCTGTGCAAGAAAAGTATCACGTTCTGAAGTGAAGCTCTCTGCAGTGATGTGCTGTAATTGTCATGCATTGGCTGCTCCCATAAGCGCTTCCACCGCGCAAAAGCATCTGCAATATATCGAAACTGCTTATAAAATTGACAAAGCCCGCGAAACTGAAAATTTGACTCATCCATGAAAGAGATTACCTTCATACTGTCAGACCACGGCGGCATGGGTAGTGCGCCAGTGTTGCCTGGACATGTCTGACACAGCCGGCTCATCCCTTCCTCCTTTTGCAGCCCCGCCAAATGGCGGGGCTCTTCAGTTGGCCCATCCCAATAAATTTTCTTGCACGAACGCCATGGTGCGGCGTATAGACATTTCAAACTTGGAGGAAAACACTGATGCACACTGCGACATATTATGCACCGCTTGCTCAGGTGCGATATGGTTTTTGCCTTATCCTGCTTCTTATGGCAAGCCTCGCTTGGGCGGACTCCCCTCAAGCCTTTTTGCCGGAAGACGATATCGCCGCCATTCAGTCCAAAATTCTGGAAAACGGCTATGACTTTACCGTGGCCCCCAACTGGGTGACCGAGTTGCCGGACGGTCTGAAACCTTATGGCCGCCGCCCGCCTGTACAGCCTGAACCTTACGCCATGGACATGGGGCCGCTGGAGCGGATTTCTGGCCGGGTGGACCTGCCTGCTTCTTTTGACTGGCGCGATTACGAGGGGCGTTCATACATTGGTGAGGTGCGCAACCAGGGTTCCTGCGGGTCTTGCTACGCTTTTGGCGCATGCGCTGCTGCAGAGGGCGTCTACAATGCCGCCAATAACCTGTATGACGACAACACAGTGGATTTTTCTGAATCCTACATCATATGGTGTTTGGGTTTTCTTCCCAAGTATTCTTCGCATTTTCAAGGGTGCGATGGAGCAGATTATGATTACTATGAAGTGCGGGCGTTAACGGTTGAGGGCGCAACCTACGAGCGCAACTTTCCGTATATGGAGTCTTCCTCCGGGCCCTGCCCTTACAAAGGCGACGAGCTTGTCGTGTTTGATTCCTGGAACCGGGTTCCCTGCAACGACATCGACGCCATAAAAACCGCCATCATGACCTATGGCGTTGTTGACGCAGCTGTGTATGTAAGTACAGCGTTTGAAGCATACCAAAGCGGACTTTACGAAGACACAAAAACTACCTGCACGTCATTTTACGGTCCTTGTTACTACGCGGACACCGATCACAGCATAGCCTTGGTGGGCTGGAACGACAATGGCGACGCAGAAAACAACGGGTACTGGATTTTGCGCAACAGCTGGGGGACCGACTGGGGCGAAGACGGCTACATGCGCATCAAGTACACCTCAGCTCACGTAGGCTGCGCCGTGGTGTACTTGACATACAGCAGCGCCCATACCGCCAGCGTCAGCATCAACGCAGTGTATCAGCTGTTGCTGCAGTAAACTATCGCCGCAGCCTGGCAACTCCGCCAGCCAGCAGCAGCGCCAGGGCCGCAGCTGCGGCGGTTGACAACACCGGGATGGAGGCTCCCTGCTCCATGGCGCCCATGTCCGGAGCCTGTCCCCGCAAGAAACCTCGGTAATCTTTGGACGGTGCGTATTGCCCGTCAGCAGCGTCAATCAAAGGCGAACCAATCTGCGGCAGATAATCCTCCGGATCGTACGAACCGGGATTAACCAGCTTTGGATTTGCCGTAACGTCTCCAGAGCCCGCAGCGTCGCCAGCGCCGCCGCCGTACCAGGAATTGTTGGCAAACGTTATCCCGTCCAGCGCGCCCGGGTCGTCCCAGCCCCACATGGTGTAGTCGCCGCTCGTGTGGTAGAAAATGTTGTTGGCAAATACAGAGCCGGAGTGGTTGTCCGGGTCGATGTGTATGGTGTAGAGCCGGCTGCCGTAAAATGTGTTGTTCACCACTGTGTGGTCAATCAATCCCCCGCCAGCTTCGTAGTCTCCGTATATGAATCCCCGCCCGCAGCTGATGATCAAGTTGTTCTCAATCACGTTGTTTCGGCACGGGTTGGCTTGGTCTGCGTCAAACCAGGAGTCTTCATTGGCAATTTGCAAACCTGTTGCGGCTTTCCCGTTGCGGTAATACTCAGAATTTCCGGTGGAGTACGCCAGGTTGCGGCGTATAACGCAGGACTGGGCGTTATCCAGGTAGTAACACACGGAATAGACGTCATAGACTGTGTTGTTCTCCACCAAGCAATCGTCGGCAAGGGGGCAATTTATGCCTTCGCCATATCCGTTGTACACCGTGTTGTTGCGGATGGCGCAGCCAGTGGACAACGAACAGCTGATGGCCGAAGCCCAGCCGCTGCCGGCTGTTTTGGCGGAATTTTCCAGGGCAAAGTTGTAGACGGTGTTGTCTTCGATACGGATGTTTCGCGGTCCGTCCGCCCAGCTTTCGCCACCGGCGGAAATAGCTCCGCGCTGCGTATTGTAGACAGTATTGCCAATGTAGCTATTGTTGTCGCCTTTCCACGTGTATATGCCCGTGGAGGCGGCGTTGCGGATGGTCAAATCGCGTATGACAACGTAGTCGCCGCCAACAGTAAAAATAGTCGCGTCGAAGTTGGAGCCGTCAACGATAACCTTTTCATTATCATAAGGGCGCAGGGTGATGGGCGCGCCAGCCGTCCCTGAGTTGCCTATCCATATGCCGTCGTCTGGATAATGAGTTCCGCCGCGGATGTAGACAGTGTCGCCCGGGCCGGCCTTGCCTGCGGCTGTTTCTATGGACTGCAACGGTGCGCCAATGGTTCCAGCTGCGTTGTCGTCGCCGTCTGTTGCGACGTAGAAATTAGCGGCGCAGACCTTTGGCAGGACGCCGGAAAAGCCCATGGCAAGGAAGCCCAACAGCGCCGCGGCACACGCCAGCACGCGGAAAATCATATGGCCACAGCCTCCTGTATTTTTTATCCGCATGGTGACGGCATTATACGGTGAACACTCCCAGACTGCTTTTCAGAAAGTTCCACGGAACATCGAAT
>CAYTSA010000035.1:0-34336 GCA_964440345.1 uncultured Desulfovibrionaceae bacterium
GGGCTATAGCGCATCCCCGTGGCGATGAGAAGGTGGGGCTTAAACGACGCATACCCAGGGAGTGGTAGCGCATGTGGGCGGAGGAGTCGGCGTCCGAGCGCATGGCCAGCTCTTCAGTCAGTTCATTGGCCCGGGTGACGCATGGGTCTTCGCCGGCGTGGTCGTCCATAAAGGCGCCCAGTCGCACGCCCAGCGCCCTGGCGATTTTGATAAGCGGCCCCAGCGAGGGGTAGCCGTCGTCCGCCTCCAGGGCAATAATAAAAATTTTCATCCAGCCCGGTGCGTTGGGCCAGCTCCTTTTCCGTCAGGTTCTGCCGCTCGCGATACGACTTGATGCGGGCGCCCAGCTTGTTCTCCTGCATGGTATTCTCCTGCGCTCTGGTTTTTGCCGCCGGTGGGCGTCGTTCCTGCGGCGCATTGGGCGCCGTAAATCGCTGCAGATTTCCAGTGTCTGCGCAGAGCATGCCGCGCTGGGCAATGCCCAGTAAGGAGGGAAGCAGAAAAAAGCCGGGAATGCGGCTGAGTAGGGGTATTGGCCAGGCCGCTACACGCCGTCAGAGGCGGAGCGTCTGACCAGTTGCGACATTTCCCTGAAAAGATATTGAGGGTCAATTGGTTTTGCGACGTATGCGTCCATGCCCGCCTCCAGCAGCCGGGAGCGGTCACCGTCCATAGCGTAGGCGGTTATGGCCAGAATGGGAATGTCCGCGTTGGCTTCCCCAGCCTGGCCGGCGCGTATGGCCCGTGTGGCCGTCACCCCGTCCATGACCGGCATTTGTACGTCCATGAGCACCAGGTCGAAGCTGTGCTTTTGCAACGCTTCCACGGCTTGTTGGCCGTTATCCACAGCCGTGACTGTATGGCCGCGCTTTTGCAACATCACAGTAGTGGACAGTTTGTGTGTTGCGTCGTCCTCTGCCAGCAGAACGCACAGTCCAGCAGGCGCGGCGAGATCGCAGGAGGGGCAATCGCCGTGCGCGTGCGGCTTATGGGCTTGGGCTTTTTCGAAGGGCAGCGAGAGGTAAAAGGTGCAGCCCTTGCCCGCTTCGCTGGACACGGCAATGGTCCCGCCCATGAGCTGGACCAACTTGCGGGAGATGGACAGCCCCAGCCCTGCGCCCTGGTATGAACGTTTGTAGTGGTGCTCAGCCTGGGTGAACGGGTCGAACAGCTTGTCCAGCTTGTCGTCTGGAATGCCAATACCCGTATCAGCGATGATGAACAGCAGCCATTGCTGTCCCGGCTTTCTTTCCGGCAGGGGCCAGGCCTGCACCGTCACACTGCCCTGATCGGTGAACTTGACGGCGTTGCCCACAATGTTGTTGAGCACCTGTTGCAGCCGGGCGGCGTCGCCGTTGATGCGGTTGGGGGCGTCCAGGGACATTTGCAGCTGAAAGTCTAAGCCCTTTTGCGCGGCTGTGGGAGCGAAGAGTTGCCTCACTGACGCCAAAATATCGGTTAACTCAAAGGGATCGTTGCATATCTCCAGTCTGCCAGCTTCGACTTTGGACAGGTCGAGGATGTCTGTAAGCAGCCTGGTTAAACGCCTGCCGGATTGCGAGGCCAGCTTGGCGTATTCTTGCTGCTCCGGCGTCAGGCCGGTCACCTGCATAAGCTGCAGCATGCCCATCACGCCATTGAGCGGGGTGCGGATTTCGTGGCTCATGTTGGCCAGAAATTCTGACTTGGCCAGGTTTGCCTCCTCGGCCTGCAGCTTGGCCTTGCGCAATGACTCCTCGATGTGTTTGTGTTGCGTCACGTCGCGGACGTTTTCCAGCACGTATTCAACGCGTCCGTCATTGCCCATAATAGGAATAACGCTGATCTCCTTAAGGGATTTGTCAATGGGGTTCTGGTCCTCGTACCAGCGGGTCTTGCCGTCTTGAAAGGTCTGCAGCGGGGGGCAATGACTGCAAGGGCTGTCCATGTTTTTCATGGCCTTGTAGCAGTAAGGGCGGGAACGCCGCTCGCTTTCCGGGACCCATTCATGGTCGCGCCAGTTGGACAGCACGATGCGCAAGTCTTTGTCAACGAGCACAATGAGGCTGTCCACAGAGTCAAGCGTAGTGGTCAGCAATCGCTGATACTCCAAAATATCCTTTTCAAACTTTTTGCGCTCGGTCAGGTTTCTGGCGATGCTAAGGATGCACTGCTCGCCATTAAATATGATAAGACCGCTATGAATTTCCACCGGCAGCTCTTCGCCGTTTTTCTTGATGTGCACGGATTCGAAGAGCAGTTGTTCCGTGTCCATAATGCGCTGCATCCGATCGTGGATAAGCTCTACGCCGGTAGGGGCGTCAATATTCCAGGGCGACATGCGCAGCAGCTCTTCGCGGGTGTAGCCCAGACTTTTGCAGGCGGCGTCATTCACCGCCACAAAGCGGCCGCTCAGCTCATGAATGTAAATGGCGTCGCTGGAGCTGTTGAAAATATCCTGAAACTGCTTTTCGCTTTTCTGCAGACAGGCCTCGGCATATTTCTGGCAAGAAATATCCTGGGAGATGATTTGCACAGCCCAGCCCCCGCCGCCATCGCCTACAGGCAGATAGTGGGAGAGAAACCAACGTTCTCCAGCGGGCAGAGCAACCAGGTCTGTGTATTCGCCGGGCTGGCCGGTTTCGTGGGCCAGCTGCAGCCGCTCCATGTAACAGCTGGCGTTTTCAGGAAAAATATCAGCTATGCTCTTGCCGGTAAAGTCTTCAGGCGCGCCGCCCAGGTTAATCGCTGCAGCTTTGTTCATAAGAATAAGGGCGCCATCTGGCCGGTACAGACCCATGGGGTGGCCAACGTTCTCCAGCAGAAAGCCTTGCCTTGCGGCCGAACGTTCAAGCTCCTCAATCCGCTTGTGGGCGGCGTCCAGCTCAGATTGTAGTTGCTCAACAGATGGTGTTGCGTTCATGCGGCTGTTCCTTGCAAGCGCCGACTGAGCGTCAGAAGTAGTGTGCTGCGGTGATGGTGGGCGCCGTTTTCTTGAAATCCACTATCATGAAAGTGAACCACATGTGTGTGCAATTGTCCAGAATAGATATGAACCAAAGAGATGATAATTATTAGCTACACGTATACAGTTATGACACACGCGCCGCAACAGCTGTGTTGTATGCGGCCGTCGTCAGTAATGCGAATCAAGCCGGCAAGCACTCATTGCCAAGAATGAGCAAACACGACTGCAGAATTGTCATTGCAATTGCATAACTTCGTGGATGTTCTCCCACAAATCCATGATCAACAGCTTGCCTTGTAGGGTAGGCCCCTGGCCCAGCAGTATTTTCAGGGCTTCGGCCGCCTGAACCGCCGCCGCGGCCGCCGGCGGGGGGCCGGGAGAGCCCAGGCTCTTCTCGGCGCCTTTTGGGGGTGCAGAGCCATACAGGGCCGCCAGGCCGGGGTCGCCAGGAAAGACGGTTGTCGCCTGGATCACAAAGCCGGCAATGGCGGCGTGGACCAGGGGAAGGCCGCGGCGCATGCAAACCTGCTCCAGCATCAACCGGGCTGTTATGTCGTCTAGCCCGTCCAGAACTACTTGGCAGCCGGCCATCATGGCGTCCAGGTTCGCCTTTGTGGCAAATTCTTGCCAGATAACGGTTTCCACGGCCGGGTTCACCCCGGCTATGGCTTTTGCCGCCACTGCAGCCTTGTTCGCGCCTAGCGTCTCCACTGAGCTGTAGGTTTGCCGGTTCAGGTTGGAAGGCGCAAACACGTCGCCGTCGGCGATAACCAGCCGGCCCACGCCGGCCCGGGCCAGCACGTTGCAGATATGCCCGCCCAGCCCGCCGGCGCCCACCACCAGGGCCGAGGATTGCAGCAGTTTTTTTTGCCCGGCCAGACCAAATGTTCGGGCGTTGCGCTCGTAGCGCTCCGGCAGCACGCCTGCGTCCAGGGCCGCCAGCTCCACGTCCCGCAGGGTTATGCCGTGTCTGGCGGCCAGGGCCGCAACGTCAGCCGGGCCCAGGAGAGGATGCGGGGCAGTCGCTTTGGCCCGGGCGCTGATGTCTCTGCGAAGTTTTTGCATCAACCGCCGCCTATAGCCGGGGGGACGTAGAGCACGTCGTCCCCGGGCTGTAATTCATGGTCCAGGTCCACTTGCCGGCCGTTCACGGTAACAATGCGCACGTATTTTTCCGGCAAGCCCAGCTGCCGGGCCAGGTCCATCACGGTGGCGCTGGGGTCGATGCGGGCGGTTCCGTTCTGCAGCTTGCCGGCGTGCTGAGAAAAGGCCGAGAGGAGCTTGACCGAAACATACGCTGAACCCGCCGAAACATACATAGCCGCTTCCATAGCCGCAGCCTACCCCACAAGCTCCAGCTCCGCCAGCTTTGTATCCAGCGGCCGGCCTGTGGCCGGGTCCCAGCGCCGGAGGGCGTAGTAGTCGGCCATCAATTTCGCCATGTCCGGGACCTTGCCGGCGCGAAAGCCTTCTTTGGCTGGCTGCAACACTTTTTTGGGCAGCGCGTCAGTGGCTGCGCCGTAGCCGTGGCGCAGGTTGAGCAGCCGTTGGGAGGTAAAGCCGCGCTCTCCGGCGCGCATGAGGCCGTCCATGGAGTAGTCCCAGCCGGTGACGGCGTTGAACAAGTCAAGTACGGATTGTATTGAGAGCCCGCCGCCAGCGACCATGAAGGCGCAGAGGCAGACCGAGTTGAAGACCACGAAAACATCCTGACACCTGGCGGCCAGTTCGCTCATGTTGTGGTCTTCGAAGAATTTGTAGCCGCCTTCGTTGATTCCGATTTCCGGCAGAAAAAAGCCAGCAAACTCAACGTCTTCACTGCCGCCGCGATAGTGGCAGGCGCCGCGTGTTCCTGTGGCGTAGGTGGGGCCCAGGGAATAGCAGGTTCGCGGGTCGTGGGAAGGCAGGTCCAAACCCTTGCAGTGAGCCACGATGTCCACAGCTTGGGGGCCGATTGTTTCTGCAGCCTTCAGGGTTCCTTCACGGAAAATGGCGCCAAAGCCCTGCGCTCGGCCTATCTGCTCGATAAGCGTAAACAGGGTGTTCGGGTCGCCCCAGGACGGCGTCAAGCCGTCCAGGTCGAAGTCATCCAGCCAGCCGTTTTCGTAGCATTCTATGGTGAAGCCAATCTGCGAGCCCGCGGCGATGGTGTCCATGCCCAGGCGGTTGGTCATGTCGTTGGCCTTGGCCACCACCTTGGGGTCGTCAATAAGCAAATTTGTTCCCATCAGGCCCAGGGTTTCGTATTGCGGCCCCACGCCGGAAAAAGCCAGCTCCTCTGGTTCGTCCACCTTTGCTTTGCGGTGGCAGCCTATGGGGCAGTACTTGCAGCCGGTGGGCGTAACCTGCAGCACGGCGGTGGAGTTCTGGCCGTCCAGCTTTTTGGCGCCTTCGGCCCAGCCGTCGCCTTGCCAGTATTTCACGGGCATGTCGCCCAATGCGTCTACTGCTTCGCAGACAGACGGCGTGCCGTGTTCGCGAAAGCCGTTTTCCCGCACTTCGGCGGCTATTTCCTTTTGGAAACGCAAGGCGAGCTGCTGCACCTCGTCCGGGCGGGCAACGGGAGCTGACTGGGTTCCCCGCACAGCCACAGCTTTGAGCTTTTTGGAGCCCATTACTGCGCCCAGGCCGCACCGGCCGGCCACGGAATGTTTGTCCACGATGATGCAGCTGTTGGCCACGGTGTGTTCGCCGGCCGGGCCAATGGTCGCCAGCGAGAGCTTGGCGTCGCCTGTGGCTGCGGCCAGGGCGTCGGCGGTTTCGTAAGCGTCCAGGCCCCACAGCTGCGCTGCGTCGCGGATATCCACTTCTGCGTCTGCTATGTGCAGGTACACCGGCGCGCTTGCCGCGCCCTGGATCAGAATGACGTCATAGCCGGCGTCCTTTATGGCCGGCCCCAAACCGCCGCCTGTCGAGGTGTCAGCAAAGGTGCCGGTTACCGGGGAGAGGCCTACAATGGAGAACTTGGCGCTGCCTGGTATTTTTGTCCCCTGAAAGGCCCCGGCGGCAAACATGATGCGGTTGTCCGGCCCCAGGGGGTCTGTTTCGGGGTCTGTTTCGCGGCGCAGAATCTCAGCGCCCAGACCGGAGCCGCCCAGAAAGCGTTTCAGCTCGTGTTCGGAGATGTCCTCTACTGTTGCTGTGTTGGCGGATAAGTCCACCCGCAGCAATTTCTGCCAATATCCGTTAGCCATGGCGTGTCTCCTTGCGTGGTTATGCTGTACAGACGATCACGGCGAACCGCGATGGGATAAAGTGGGTGGACCGGGGTGATTACATTACTGAAGCCGGGCTTGTCCAGTATGGCTGAGCGCCAGGATTGGCTGTACAGCTATTGCGGCGCAAAAGGAAAAGTCTTGCGTCACTCACTGCACAGGGTTTGCAGCAACATTTTGCGCAGGATCTCCAGCTCCACGGGCTTAGCCAGGTAGTCGCTCATGCCGGACTCTAAAAATTTTTCCTTGTCCTGGGCCATGGCAAAGGCGGTCAGAGCGATGATGGGCGTTTTCGCTTTGTCTGGTCCTGCTTTTCCCTGACGGATGGCCTTGGTTGCTTCCACGCCATTCATCACCGGCATTTGTACGTCCATAAGCACAACGTCGTAGCTTTCTTCGCGCAGCATCTCTAGGGCTTCCCGGCCAGTCGCCGCGGTGGCCACGGTGCAGCCAAGCATTTGCAGAAACCGGGTCAGGGAAATGCGGCTTACCCGGTCATCTTCCGCCACAAGCACTCTGCGGTCATGCAGGCTTTTACAGTCCACAATAAGGTCGCGTCTTGGCGGCTGGCCGGTCTGGCCGCTGATGCGGAAAGGCATAGATAAGAATATTGTGGTCCCCTCGCCTTTTGCGCTGCTGATGCAAAGGTTTCCCTGCATGAGCTGGACAATGCTCTTGACAATGGAGAGCCCCAGGCCGGCGCCCATGTCTTTTCGAGTAAATTCTACGTCTTCCTGCGTGAACGGTTCGAAGAGTTTGTCCATATTTTCGTCGGAAATGCCTATTCCCGTATCTGTGACGGCAAAGAGCACTTGGCAATGGCCTTCTGAGTGTTTCTGCAGCAGAGACGCCTGCACGGATACAGAGCCGTTGTTGGTAAATTTGATGGCGTTGCCCACAAGGTTGCTCAGCACCTGAAAAAGCCGGGTGGCGTCGCCCAGCAGGCTCTGTGGCAAGGCTGGGTCGCTCCATACGGTCAATTCCAACCCCTTGTCGCTGGCTGCCGGGCCAAACAGATGCTCAACAGAGTGCAAAAGCTCCGCCATATCCGTCTCTTCCTGCAGCAAGGTCATCTTGCCGGCTTCTACGCGTGAAAGGTCCAGGATGTCCGAGAGCAGGGTAGTCAGGCGCTTGCTGGATTGGATGGCGTAGTCAGCGTATTCGGCTTGGTCTGGCTGCAGCCCCGTGAGTTTCATGAGCTCCAGCATGCCCATGACGCCGTTGAGGGGGGTGCGGATTTCGTGGCTCATGTTGGCCAGGAAAGCGCTCTTGGCCTGGCTGGCCGCCTTTGCCTGGGCCAGGGCTCTGTTCAACGTCTCTTGATGCTGCTTGCGTTCGGTCACGTCGCGCATTACGGAGAGGTGTCTGCCGGGCATGAAATTGGCCACTGCCCGGTACTCCACGTCTACCACAGCGCCGTCCTTGCGCTGCAAAGAATATTCGCCGGATTGCTTGCCCTGTTCGCGAAACTGTGACCACTCAAGGGCGAAGCGTTCGGCCAGTTCACGTGTCGCTCTGTCCTGCGTCGTCATTGATTGCAGCTCTTCAAGAGAATAGCCAAGCAATCGCTGCGTCGCCGGGTTGGCGTCCACAAAGCGCCCTGTGTCGTCTGCGATGAGTATGGCGTCGCCGGATTCTTCAAATATGGCTCTAAACCGTTGTTCGTTGGCAATAAGCTCTTGCTCCGCCTTTTTGCGGTCAGTTATGTCCCGAAAGTACACGGACATACTGCTGGGAGAAGGATAGGCGTGGACCTCGAACCAGCAGTCAAAGGGCTCAAAATATTCTTCAAATTCTACAGTTACTTGCTCGTTCAGCGCCCGCTGGTACTCTGTGTAGAACGTGGAGCCCACGGCCTGGGGGAATGTCTCCCACAGATTGGAGCCCAATATGGAGTCAACGGACGGCAGAAACAGCACTTTGAGGGCTTTGGCGTTCATGTAGGTAACGGTGAAGTCAGCGTCCAGCTCAAAAAAGGCGTCAGTGGTGCTTTCTAGCATCTGCAGCAGGTGTTGGTGGGCGTCTTGCAACTTTTGCTCGACCAGTTTTCTGTCCGTGATGTCCTGCACGGAACCGAACAGGCGGCGCCTGTTTCCATCCGGCATAGGCGCAGTCTCGCCCTTTACCAGCAGAGTCAGCTCGCTGCCGTTTGCCAGGGGCCGCCGCATCTCCAGCTCGTAAGGTTCGCCGTGCCCTACTGCCTTTTCCACGGCTGCACGAAATTTGGCGTGGTCGTCAGGATGGTAGAGGGCAATCTGTCCTTCATAATTGGGAGGAGGTTGTGTCGGGTCCAGGCCCATGATGCGGTAAAGCTCTGCAGACCAGGTCACGATGTCGGTGTCTGGATCCCAGTTCCAGTCGCCCACTTTGGCGATGCGTTGCGCCTCGGCCAGGCGGCTGGCGGTCTGTTCCAGCGCCATTTGCGACTGGCGGCGCTCCGTGTCGTCTCTGGCCACGACTATGATGTGCTCTATGCCAGAGTCGTTCGTTTCCAGCGGAGAGGCGGTAAGCACGAAGTTCTTGCCGCCAAAGTCAAAATAGAAATCCACGGTCTCGCCGGCAAAGGCCCGGTTGTAATATGGCGTCAGGTACGCCGCCACTTCTGGGTCAAACGCGTCGCGCAGAGTTTTTCCAAGAAGCCAGCCGGGTTCAAACCCAGCTTCCTTCACGCCTTTTCCCTGGTTAAACACCCAGCGGTATTGCCGGTCAAAGACACTGACCATGCCCCCGGGGTAGGACTCCATGACGGCGGAGAGCAGAGCCTGGCGCTCGTACAGCTCTCTGGTGCGCTCCTGAACTCGCCGTTCCAGGACAATTTCCACTTCCTTGGATTCGGTGACGTCCATCATCACGCCCACCACTCTGGCCACAGACCCGTCTGCGCGGAGGTCCACAGGCTTGGCGACAGCCCTTACCCAAACGAAATGGCCTTCCTTGTGCCGCAGCCGCACTTCCAGTTCAAAAAATGTGTCCTTGCCGCTGTGAAAAACCTCATGCGCCCGGAAAGCGCCTGCCCTGTCATCCTTGTGCATGCGCTCGTACAGCCAATCAATGAACTCTTTATGACCGGGCAATTCTTCGTGAGTATAGCCAAGGATATTTGCAAACTGCTCGGTGTGGTAGGAGTGTTCGTCAAAAGGCAGCCGATAATCATACACGCCGGTGCCGGTGGCTTCCAGGGCCAGTGCGTAGCGTTCCTGGCTGATGCGCAATGCTTCTTCCGCTTTATGGCGCTGGGTGATGTCTATGAAGGTCAGCACCACGCCGTCCACGTCGCCGTCCATGGTGCGGTACTGGAAAAGCCGGGCAATATAACGCCCGTCGCCTTCAGATTGTATCTCTCGTTCGCGGCTGTCTTCGGACTCTAAAACTGCGCGGCAATCCTGAATGAGTTCAGGGTATTCCAGACGGTTGACCACGTGCTCCAGGGACCGGCCCAGGTCGCTGGCGATTAGGTGGAAGATGTCGCATGCCGTGGGCGTATACCGGCGGATGGCCATTTTTTTGTCTACAAACACGGTAGCCACGTTGCTGCTGGCCAGCAGGTTCTCAATGTCGTTGTTGGCGTTCTGTAGCTCGGTCACTTTGCTGCTCAGCTCGGCGTTGACGGTGACCAGCTCTTCATTCAAAGCCTGCAGCTCTTCCTTGGAGGTTTCCAGCTCCTCGTTGGATGACTGCAACTCCTCGTTCATGGACATGAGTTCTTCATTGGACGACTTGAGTTCCTCGTTGGCGGACTCCAGCTCTTCCACCGTGTCTTGCAGCTGCTGGCCAGTTATCTTCAGCTCGTCTTCCAGCCGTAGGTATTCAGTGTCCCGTTCTTCCTGAGGCGCTGGCGAAGGTTCTGCTGCGTCTGTGCCGGAAATTTTATCAAAAATGACAGAGTAGAGGTTTTTTACGTGCTCGTCGCCTTCCACGGGATCTACGTGGATTGTGAACTCGCCCGCGACGCCCTGTACCTTTAAGCCTGTGGCGGTGACGGGTTTGCCGGAGCTTATGGCTTTATGCACAATAGTCCGCAGCCGCAGTTTTATGCCCCGTCTGGCGTTCTTGATCAGGTGTGAGGAGGGTTCGCCTTCCGGGTAGACGAACACTTCAGAGGTGTCCCCGGAGTAGTAGAGGATGTCCATGGAGGCGTCTATAAGCACCGAGGGCCGGCCAAAGCGCTTGAGCAACTGCCTGTCCAGCACAGCAGCCGGACTGACCCGCTTATGAGCGGTTTCAGGATAGTGCCGTGGCGTGTCAAAGTAGAAGCAGCGGGGCTTCACGTGCAGTTCCACAGAGGCCCTGGTTTCCAGCAAACCGCGTTTGAAAATACGCCACTTTTTGTCCAGTGTGCTAAACAATTCGGCGGAAACACCCAAGGACTCGGAAGGGCCAAGGAACAGATACCCCCCGGGAACAAGAGAGTTGTAAAACAATGGCATGAGCCGCTTTTGCGTGGCTGAAGTTATATATATTAATAGATTGCGGCAGCAGATCAGGTCCAGTTTGCAAAACGGCGGATCGCTGAGCACGTCATGCGGGGCAAAAATGATCATTTCCCGGATGGGCTTGGACAAGGTGTAGAGATCGTCGTGCAGCCTGAAGTATTTTTTTAAACGCTGCAGGGAAACATCTGCGGCAATGCTTGAAGGATAGGTGGCTGAACGAGCTGTTTCCACTGCCGAGGCGTCCAGGTCGGTGGCAAATATTTGTACATCGAAGACTTTACGCAACTGCTCCATGTGCTCTTTGAGCAGGATGGCTACAGAATAGGCTTCTTCGCCTGTTGAGCAGCCGGGAATCCATACCCGGACGCTGTCTCCGGGCTTTTTGCCCTTAAACAGTTCCGGTATGACCAGGTCTGCCAAAGAAGCGAAAGCCTCTGGATCCCGGAAAAAGCTTGTTACGCCTATGAGCAAATTTTTGAACAGTATCGCCAGCTCTGCGTCGTCCTTTTCGAGCATAGCTATGTATTGCTCGCAGGACTCCACGCTTTTGATCAGCATGCGCTTTTCGATGCGCCGGACAATGGTGGAGCGTTTGTAGTTGCTGAAATCATGGTTCAGCTGGCCGCGTATCTGTGCGAGAATTGCGTCGATAAGGTCGTTTCTTCTGGACGAGGCGGCGTCTGTGGCTGGAGTCAGCGCCCCGCGGGCGCGGCGTACGTAGTCGGCCAGGGCGCCCGGTAGTTCTTCCACAGGCAAGACCAAATCCACCATGCCTGTGGCAATGGCGCTGCGCGGCATGCCTTCGTATTTGGCGGTTGAAGGTTCTTGGGCCATGACTACGCCGCCGGCGCCTTTGATTTCCTTCAACCCCAGCATGCCGTCGCTGCCAGCGCCAGAGAGGATGACGCCGACGGCGTTGTCGGCTTGATCTATCGCCAGGGAGCGGAAAAAAGAGTCTATGGGATGGCGGACGCCGTGGTGAGTAGCCGGGGGCTGCAGCCACAGCCGGCCGCGCACTATGGCAATGTCCTTGCCAGGCGGAATGACGTAAACGCAACCAGGCTGGACGCTCTGGCCGTCCACAGCCTCGGCCACGGGTATGGGGGTTTTCCGGGAGAGCAATTCGGCCATCAGGCTTTTGCGGGTGGGGTCAAGATGCGTAACCACCACCAGGGCCAGGGCAGCTTTCGGATCAAGTTGGGCAAGCAGAGTTTCCAGAGTTTCCAGCCCGCCGGCGGAGGCTCCTACGCCGACGACGAAGAAAGGCGCAGCGTCTTCTGGCTTGGCAGAGCGTTCTGAGCTCGTATTAGCACCCGGAGTGTCCGCTCTTCGCGGGTCATGCTCTTTGTCAGCCATGCGTCCTCCCAACGTCCTGGACTTTGGCCCCCCATTGGGCCCCCCACTTGGCCCCTCATGATGAACGTCCAGGCTTCACAAAAGCCTGTTTTGTCGCCTAAGGGGATGAATACAAAACTAAATAATTATAAAAGGGAAATAGCTGGTGTTGTCAAGGCGGAATAGGCGCCCAAAATCCACCGCCTGCTTACGCTGGCCAGGCAGCCCGGCTACAGGGCAAAGGGATTAGGCTTAAGTCAGTACGCGCACGATAGCTACATCAATACGTCATAGTGCAGGGGCGGCCTTTGCGGCCGCCAGCCCTAATGCTCCGCCTTGATGCTCAATTCCGTTGAGCCTAGCGGCGGCGCCTTGTTGGTGATGAATTTTTCAAAAACGCGGTGTATCTGTTTGTTTTCCAGACACAGCGGGATTATTTATGTTTTGGGCGGTGGACTCTGGGGCGCTACAAATCGTAAACGACGAAGTTTGTGGCTGCGCGGTTGCGGTATTCGTCTTTCATGGCCAAGTAGTTTTCAATGCTTCTGTTAATTTTGCGAATAATCTCTCGAACCAAGATGCTTTTATCTGAGCGGATGGCTTTTGTCTGCACCTGCCAGCCTGAGTGCATCTCCATGACCATGTAAAACACTGGCGTTACGCTGGATGAAAATATTCGGGAGCTATTGACAACATCCAGGAACAACTGGCCCTTGGCAACATGCTCATGATGCCGGCTCAGCGCTTTATTGACTTCGTCCATGTCTTGCGGGGAGAGCAAACCTTTAGCGTCATCGTTCAGCATCTGTATGGACAGTTCAATACGAATGACTGGAGGTGGAGCGGGTGGTTGGTTGTTCAGGTAGATAATCCCGTTTACCGCCAAGCCCAGAGCCAGGAAAAGAAATATGCAGATGACCAACGCGTTGGTCTTCATTGTGATACCCTTTATTCACCCCCCGGTGAGCCGTATGGCGGCAAGGCTGCCACTCTCAAAACACGTGGATATGCTTTTCTCCGTAGAGAAGCATATTGCCTACACTAGCAGTGTATACAAAAAATACAACCGGGGTCTGGGATTTTTTCCCAGAAAAACATGGGAAAAAGTCACAAATTTGAAGCAATGCCAAAAAATGTCCGCGCATTGTTCCCGCACGTTTCCCATATCTGCTCAACAGGCATTTCTTTCAATGCAGCCACAGCAGCAGCAGTGAAAACCAGGTAGGCGGGCTCGTTGCGCTTTCCCCGGTAGGGGGCCGGGGTAAGAAAGGGACAGTCCGTTTCCAGAACCATGCGCTGCAGGTCCATGGCCGCCACAGCAGCCCGCAGGCCAGTGCTTTTAGGAAACGACACCGGCCCGGGAATGGATATGGTCCAGCCCTGGGCGAGAATGGTCTCCGCCATGGCTGTATCGCCGCCAAAGCAGTGCCACAGCAAGGGGCGGCCTGAAAAGCCCATGTCCAATAAAATTGACAGCGCGTCTTCAAAGGCGTCGCGGCAGTGAATGACCGGCGGCGTGTCCAGTTCTTTAGACAGAGCGAGCTGGTCCCGAAACGCTTGCTGCTGATCCGGCCGGGGCGAATGGTCGTAGAAATAGTCCAAGCCGGTTTCGCCCAAACCTTTCAACCGCGGCTCGCTGCGAAAAATGGCTTCCATGCGGGCCATGCAGTCCTGACTGCACTGCGAAGCCTCGTGCGGGTGCACGCCGAGCAGAAACGACACGTCGCCGTGGCCGTCAAAAAGAGTGGCGTTGCGTTCGTAAGCGTCCGGCCCCAGAAACACATTGACGCAATGGGCCACGCCGCTGCGCCTGGCTCTGCCCAGCACTGTGTCCATGTCTTCTTCAAAGGCCTCCATGTCTAAATGAGCGTGTGTTTCCACGCCGACCAGGGGCAGATTCAAGGATTCCGGCTCTGGCCGGGGAGTCTTCTTTTTATTGCTCATACTGTGGGAAAAAGTTTGTTTCTGGCCGCGGCGTCCCATATGGCCCGGACAGCCGTGGCCTGGTGTTCTGTGGAGTAAGCGGCGGCCGTGGCCTGGCCCTGGCTTACGGCGTTGCTGAATTGAGGTAAATCCCTGCGCGCCCACTGCACTGCGCGCTCCAGGCAAAGGGCTGCGGCCAGCACATCGCCGTCTGCAGCCCACAAGCCGTTGCCAGACCAGGAGATTTCCTCTTCGCGCCGCAGGGGGTGCCAAGGTTTGGCGGCTCCCGGGGCTTCCGGCTCGGCCTGGCGCATATAGTCCCAGCCGCCGAAGCCGGTAAATCCAACTGGCAGGCAGCCGCAAGCCATGGCCTCCAGCGGCGGCAGAGGACAGCCTTCAGGGAAGCCGGTGGCCAGAAAAATATCCGCCGCCCGCAGCCTGTCGGCCACGCCGTCCTGGTCCAGCCCTTCCAGGGGGTCCCAGTATATATCGTCGCACTGGCCCCTGGCCCGGACTATGGCCCTAATCTGATCGGCCAGAGCCTTGTTTTTGCGCGGCATATAGGCCACGCGAACGCGGCCCTCGCGTTTTCTGGACATGGAATAAAACCGGGAAAGGTCTATGCCCGGTCGCAGAATGGCCGGCCACACAGACAAGGATTGCTCAATAAACAAGGCCACCGGGTGCGAAACGGCAAGAAAGGAGACCGGCAGCTGGCTCCAGATTACGTCCGGCGGCAAGGCGGAAAACAGATACGCCCAGTTCTGGACGTAGACCACGCAGCGGGCGCCGGCGTTAAGCCCCGGGGCCAGCGCATTGACCCAGCCTTCCGGAACAAGCCAGATGTCCCGGGAGCCTGGCCTGGCGTCGTCCCAATTGACCACGGGCAGATCAGCGGCGTCGTAAAAGGCGGCGCCCCGGGCTTCGCGCGGGACCACCCGCACTGGATAGCCGGCTTGGCGCAAGATGGAGGCTGCCTGCAGCAGCACGGCCACGCCGCCCGTGGGCTTGCGCACCGGTGGGAGGAACACGTAGGTGTCCATGGCTGTAATCTAGAGGAATGCGTCCTGGCTGGCAAGAAGCGGATACGCCAGAAGCGGATACGTCATTGTCAGGCGCTCCGAAAAGCGGTGTAGACCCCGGCTCCCACCAGCGCAGTCCCGCCAGCGCGTCCCAACAGGCGAGCCCGCCCCGGAGAATGGAAAAACGCAGCGGCCCGGGAGCCGGCCAATGCGTACAGCGACGCATTGCACCCAGAGAGGACCAGAAACGCCGCGCCCATGGTAAACGCTTGCATGGCGTAGGATGCCTGAGGATTCATGAACTGGGGCAGAAAGGCTGTGAAAAAGATGATGGGCTTGGGGTTGAGCACCGTGACCAGAAATCCCCGCCGCGCCGAGGCCCGGCCGGTCAGAGCCGTGTCGGGGCGGGCATTTTGTGGTTCAGGCGTATGCGCGGGTGAACGCCACATGCGAACGCCCAGATAAACGAGATATAGAGCGCCGGCCCATTTAACCAGCGTGAACAGCTGGGCAGAGGCGGCCATGAGCGCGCCCAGCCCAGCCAGGGACAAGGTCATGGCCACGGCGTCGCCCAGCACTACCCCAGGTACGGCGGACAGGGCGGCGCGCTTGTCGTGGGCCATGCCGGTGGTGAGCAGCAGCAACACAGTGGGCCCGGGAATGATGAGCACCATGCAGCTGGCGGCGATGTAGGCGAGCCATAGTTCGGGGATCATGAGACCGTATAGCCGTGTAGCCGGGGGATGGCAAGAGGGCGGGGAGGGAAGTTCGCCAACGTTTGGTTACGCCGCCTCTTGTTCTGTGGCGGTGATGAAGATGCGTTCGCCTGGCTGCAGCATGTGGGTGAACTCTTCCGCCTTAACGGGCGTCATGTCTCCAGAGGGGCTTTCCCACAATATGCCCTTTTGTTCCGCCATGTTCAGGGGAAAAAAACGTCGCACCTTTTCCGTCTCCACCATGATCCCCCGGCGCAGAAAAATGTGCGCCAACTCTTCGGCGATGAAGTTGTAGAGCTTCACAGTGACCACGCCCTGTGACTCCTTGGGCCGCAGTTCATCCAGATGGTAGGTGATGGTGTCGCGCAGGGTTCCCAGCTCGCCCCCGCGGCGCATCACCGCGCCCACCAGGCCGGGCATGGCGCCGGACAGGGCCAGGGTGGTCCCGGGCCGGATATAGGATTCGTCAAAGTCGTCCACGGCCAGGCCGTCTATGAAGATGGTCTGCAGCCGCTTGTTGGCGTAGTCGCCGCAGATTTCCATTTCTATGCATAAGAATTCGCGAAGCGTGCAGCCCACCAGCGCTTTTACCTGAAAACCCGCCTGCAGAAGCATGGCAAGGTCCGAGGGTTTGCCCTGGTAATGAAAGTGCTTCAATATCTGCCCGTTGTTTGTCGTGGAGTGAGTTGTCGTGTTCATACACTCTTCCTTGAACATACGCTTGCGGGGTCGTCAAGACGTCGCGGCGATATTAAATTTTGTAATAGTGCTGAAAATATTTAGATGTTCTTGTGCATTTTCTTGAAACACCTGGAAATTAGTTCAAAAGACCAGAAAGCACCGCCTGAGAGCGCAGGCCAGGCAGCCCGGCTACAGGTCAGGGAGGTGTTGCCTCAGGTCAATACACGCACGATACAGTACATCAATACGCCATAGCGTAGGGCGGCCCTTGCGGCCGCCCGCCCTAATGCTCTTTTTGATGCGCCATTGAGCATGGCGGCGGCGTCGCGTTGGTGATAGATTTGTGTTTGCAAACGCATTCTATTTGTTTGGTTTTTTGAACGTAAGGTAGATTTAAAATGGTTAGGCGGTGGATCAGGGAAGCGAGCGTTGCCGCAATGTGAACATGCGCTAGAAAAAGGTTTTATTACTGAAATATGGCTCCCTGGTGGTCATAGAACATCGCGAATTCAGAGCAGGCTGGCAAGGAGACGGTCAGGCTTTTGGGTCTGTCTTGCGCCACACCCGGCCCAGCGCCCAGCCTGTGAACGCTCCTGCCGGCGCAGTAATCCAGCCGGCCACGATGAGCGACCAGAAGCTGAACGCCGCCGCGCCCCACAGGGCGTTTATGGGGTTCATGGGCGGTTCGCCAAGAGAGCTAAGCTGGCCGGTGAACAGGTGGGAAACCCAGGCCGACGTGATGAACAGCCACCAGCACAGCCAGTGTGAAACCACGCCAGCCAGCAGCCCGGCCAGTGAGCCTTGCACTGGCCCTGGCTTGTGGGCAGCCAGCAAACGCCAGAACACCGCCCCGCAGATAAACGCGGACAGGCCGGCCCAGAGCCAGAAAAGTTCATAACCCGCGCCAATGGTCGTAATGGTGATGTGCGCGCCGATAAAAAGTCCCAGCAGGGCCAGCACCCCGCCCATGATCACGCTGCCAAACCAGGGCGAAGTGGAAAGCGTCAGCGGGTCTTGATGTTCCATATCGCGAGCTCCATAAGAATCATGTCATTTTAGTATGGTATTAGCCCTCCGGCAAGATGCAAAGAGGGAAATTGCACAGAAAAAATGCTGGCTACCCCAGCTCGAAGGTCGTGACGCCGAAAATGCTGTCCATGTCCACATCCGGCGCCGGACCGGCGTACATGCGGGCGGTCTCGAACACCGGCGTCATGGCGTGACGCGCGGCCAGGGCCATGGCCGCCTTGTTGGGTTCAGGAACGTCCAGGAATACGGGGTCGTCGGCGGCATGAGCAGCCAGCGCCGCGTACAGGTCTTCGGCCGTTTGCTCGGACTCTGCATAGAGCGGGCCTATTTTCCAGCCAACCCCGCACTTGCGGATGAGCCCCCAGCCGGCCAGGCCGTCGTCTCCTGCCACGGCATAGCCATAAGCGTCCTCCTGACCCAGCCAGGCCCGCAAAAAGCTGTCCCGTCGTGAAGGAAAGCAGTGAAGGTCACAGGCGGCTATCAACTCATAAGGAATCTGGTCCAGGGGGACAACCGTTGCCGGCGTATCCCCGCCGCCTTGGCCCTGATAGCGGATGTTGCGATAGGCCAGTGTAAAGCCTGATTTCATGTAGTTTTCCTGCTGGGCGGGAACTCCGTCCAGCCCGGCGGCCGCGCCGGACAGGTTGTCCATGGCCCTGCGCCACAGCTGCACGCCCAGCCCCAGCCCCCTGTGCTCTGGGATAACGATGTACAGTCCCAGAAACCCGAAACCCTCCGGATACCGCACCGCCGAAACGCAACCCACGGGTTCGCCTTCTAACTCGCCGATAAAGAATCCGCCATGGTCGGCGGCGTAAAAACAGTCCGCATCGTGCAGGCCAGGGTTCCAGCCTTCGGCGGCGGCGAGCTGCATGGCGAAGTCCACGTCTTCGCGGCGCATGGTCCGTATGGTCATGGGCATGGTTTTTCCTTTTAAAGGATTGACTTCAGCTTCTACGCCAAGCAAGGAACAAAGTCACGGACCGCAATTGACGGGAGTTGGTCCGGTTGGTGCCAACATACAGTAGCCGACAACCTCCAACGCCGCAGGTCCCTGCCCATGCACGCACACGAACTGGCCAATCATATCATAGAGCAATCCACCTTCCGCAAGACGGTGTATGACGCCATCCCCCAAGGCGCGTCCAAGATTTTAGACATCGGCTGCGGCAACGGTTCCCTGCTGCTGCAGCTGCAGCGGGACAAGGGGTGCTCGCAACTCTATGGCGTGGAGATGAACGCCGCCCAGTCCGCGCATCTGTCCAGCTTTTTAGACGGCCTTTTCAACGTCAACGTGGAAGAGGACGTGTCGCTCTACACGGAGTACGCCGGCTTTTTCGACTACGTCATTTTGCACGACGTGGTGGAGCACCTGTACGACCCCTGGTTCACCCTGGCCCGCATCCGCGGCCTGGCGTCGGAGCACGGCCGGCTCATCATCGCCACGCCGAACCTGCACTACTGGGGGCTGCAGTACGAAATCCTCTCCGGCCGCTTCCCCTACGGCCCGGGGCTGTGGCACACAGGGCACCTGCGCTGGTACACGCCCATCAGTTTGCTGGAGCTGTGCCTCATCGCCGGTCTGAGCGTTGACAAGCTGCTCCTGGAGCTGGCCCACCGGGTGGATTTTTCGCACCTGGCCCGGGTCAAAGAGATCAAGCACGTGCAGATTCCGCCCCGGGAGTTTCAGGGCATCCCCGAATTCCCGCGCACCTTCACCATCAGTTACCCGGACGACGTGCGGCGCTACTTCCATGTGTTCTACGCGCAGAAGATCATTGCCGACTGCGGCAGGGGGGACCTGCTGTGGGACCCCGAGCCCATGACCTACCACTGCCCGCGGTTGCAGGCCCTGCGCAAGGCAATCAACCTGCCGTTCGACGTCTTCAACCCCCCGGCCATGACGCCGGTGACCGGGCACATCATTCACGAGCACCTGTGATCTGCAGAAAAAGACAAGGAGAAGCACATGATTCTTGGCGTAGAAGGCAGCCCGCGAGCGGGCGGCAACTCCCAGCACATGCTCCGAGCCATTTTGGAAGGCGCAGAACAGACCGGCCAGACGGTCCAGGCCGCGCACCTGCGCGACTACAGATACGAGCCCTGCGTGGGCTGTGAAAAGTGCCGCACGGACAAGATTTGCACCCGCTTTCACGACGGGATGACGCTGCTCTACCCGGCCATCCAACAGGCAAAAGGGTTGGCGCTGGTCAGCCCGGTGCACAACTACAACGTGACCGCGTGGATGAAGGCGTTCATCGACCGACTGTACTGCTTCTACGACTTTGAGGACACCCGGCCCCGGGGCTGGTCCAGCCGGCTGGCCGGCCAGCAGCGCAAGGCCGTATTGGCCTGCATAGGCGAGCAGGAAGAGGGCGAGAACCTGGGCGTGACCATGGAGGCCATGCGGCTGCCGCTGCAGGCCCTGGGCTACGAGATCGTGGACGAAATCCCGGTGCTGCAGCTCTTTGACCGGGGAATCGTCAAGGAGCGCGAGGACCTGCTGACCCGGGCGCGGGAGGCCGGAAAGAAGCTGGGCGAGGCGGCGGCGTAGCCCGACGGCGCGGCGGGATTTTCTTGACTAAATGGAGTGGTGTGTTGCGGACTTGCCGCCCTTGTCAGGACAATGTCCGTACTGTATGCTCACAGCATACCGCCTCCAGGAGGATTGGTTATGGCAACTGCTTCACACACAAAGACTGAACGAATAGACGTCCGGGTGAACGCGGCGTCCAAGGAGCTGCTCCAGGAGGCCGCCAGGGCTTCCCACAAAAGCGTCAGCGAATTCATGCTGGAGGCGGGTCTTGCGGCCGCAAACCAGGCTCTGGCCGACAGGCGCGTCTTTCACTTGAATGAAGAGCAGTGGCAAGCCTTTCAGGAGATTATGGATCGCCCTGTCCAAGACAAGCCCCGGCTGCGCACATTACTTGGCGAGCCTGGAGCGCTGGATTGATATTCAGCCCAATTCGCAAACTGACCGCAAATGACGCTGTCGAATCATTTGACTGCGGCAAGCTGGAACTGAACGAGTTCCTGCAACGCTACGCCCTGGTCAACCAGCGAGCGAACAGCGCCCAGACGTATGTGTCCTGTGTGGATGCCAGTGTTGCGGGATATTACAGCCTTACGGTTGGAAGCGTCGGGCGTGAAGCCGTTCCCCCGCGGGTGGTCTGGGGGCAGGCGCGCCACCCTGTCCCGGTCATGCTCCTGGCTCGGCTTGCCGTTGATTTACAAAGCCAGGGGCAAGGCCTCGGCTCCGCCCTGCTCACGGACGCGCTCAAACGTGTGGCCCTGGTCTGTGATATAGCCGGCGTCAGAGCCCTGCTTGTGCACGCCAAAGACGAGCCTGCGCGGCAATGGTATGCGTCCTGGGATTTTGAGCCCAGCCCTACCGACCCATACCACCTCTTCTTGCTCACCAAGGACATACTGGCGGCAATGGGGTAGGGATGCTTTGTACAATTGGGAGCAGGGCAAGCGGCGGCGTAGCCCGACGGCGTGGCGGGATTTTCTTGACTGGATGGAGCGGGAAGGCCTGCTTCAGAGTTTTTATAGGGCATGGATAATCGAGCTCACTCCTGTCATTTTTTCCTTGACTTTGCCGCCGCTCTTTGACTACCTTCTGCACATGATCAAGCCTTCCACCATATCCGCGTCTGCCTTCCGGGGCGTTGTTGCGGCTTTTCTGCCTGGGCTGGGTCTATTTTTTCGTCTGCTACGAGAGCTTCGCTAGCTCTCGTACACCCTTTTCCCCTCATATCAGGCGGGTCTTCCGCCGTATCGTACAGGCTACACGGTTTCTGCGCGTGGGGGTTTGCCTTTCCTCGCCGCACAATATACACAGCTATCAGACTAGAGGAGCAAGAACATGGCAGATTACGTCCATTTCTTTGACACTACCTTGCGCGACGGGGAGCAATCTCCGGGCGCGACCATGAATCAACATGAAAAAATACGCATGGCCCGCCAGTTGGAGCAGCTTGGCGTGGACATCATAGAGGCCGGCTTCCCGGCCGCCTCCCGGGGCGACTTCGAGGCTGTGCAGGCCATAGCCGGGGCCGTCAACGACATCCAGGTGGCCGGCCTGTGCCGGGCCACGCCTGCGGACATTGATCTGGCCTGGGACGCGGTCAAAGGCGCCAAGAATCCGCGCATCCACACCTTTTTGGCCACCAGCCCGCTGCACATGGAGCACAAGCTGCGCAAGCAGCCGGAGCAGGTGCTGGAAATGGCCACAGCGGCCGTCAGCCACGCCGCCAAATACACCAGCAACGTGGAATTCTCGGCCGAGGACGCCTCCCGGTCCGAGATCGATTTTCTGGCCAGGGTGGTGGAGGCCGTCATTGACGCCGGCGCGACCACCATCAATATACCAGACACCGTGGGCTACGCCTTGCCGCACGAGTTTGGCGCGCTCGTCAAGCAGTTGATTGAGAAAGTTCCCAACAGCGGCAAGGCCATTTTCAGCGTGCACTGCCACAACGACCTGGGCCTTGCCGTGGCCAACACTCTGGCCGCCATCAAGGCCGGCGCCCGGCAGGCGGAAGTCACCGTCTCCGGCATTGGCGAGCGGGCCGGCAACGCCGCCCTGGAAGAAGTGGCCATGGCCCTGCGCACCCGGGAGCCGTTCTTCCAGCTGGAAACGGGCATCGTCACCGAGCAGATTTTTCCCTCCTGCCGGTTGCTCTCCATGATCATCGGCCAGGCCATACCCCTGAACAAGGCCATTGTGGGCGCCAACGCCTTTGCCCATGAGTCCGGCATCCACCAGGACGGCATGCTCAAGGACCGCAGAACCTACGAAATAATGACGCCCGAGTCCGTTGGTCGGGTGAAGACTGAACTCGTGCTGGGCAAACACTCTGGCAAGCACGCCCTGAAGAACAAGCTCGAAGAACTCGGCTTTCGGCTGGAGGACGAGCAGCTGCAGCTTGTCTTTGACGCCATGAAGAAGTTGGCGGACAAGAAGGCCCGCATTTTTGACGAAGACATCGAGGCTGTGGTCTTGGAAGAGGTGTTCCGCATTCCGGACAAGTACCGGCTCATGAACCTGTCGGTGCAGTCCGGCACCTTGGGCGTGCCTCCCACTGCTGCGGCTGTGCTGGAAGTGGACGGCGAGGAGCGCAAGGAAGCCTCTTTCGGCGCCGGGCCGGTGGATGCGGTGTTCGCGGCTTTGAACAAGGCCACAGGCCGCACGCCCGTACTGGAGCGTTTCGTCATCAACGCCATCACCGGCGGGTCGGACGCGCAGGGCGAAGTGACTGTGCGCATCAATGAAAACGCAGGCTCGGCCGTGGGCCGCGGGGCTGACCCGGACATTATCGTCGCCAGCGCCCGAGCATACCTTAACGCATTGAACAGACTGGTAAAAAGGGAAGAGGAGAAAGCCACATGCCCCCCCACACTTTAGCGCAAAAACTGCTGCAACAACGCACCAGCCAGGAGATAACCGCAGCCGGGCAGATAGCCATGTGCCGGCTGGACTTGGTGCTGGCCAACGACATCACCGCGCCCCTGGCCGTGAAGTCCTTTCGCGAAATGGGCGCGGGCAAAGTCTTCGACAAGGACAAGATAGCCCTGGTCATGGACCACTTCACGCCCAACCGGGACATAGCCTCGGCCGAGCAGGTGGCCGGGGTGCGCCGGTTCGCCAAGGAGATGGAGATCACCCATTATTATGAAGGCGGCGACTGCGGCGTGGAGCACGCCCTGCTGCCGGAGCTGGGGCTGGTCGGTCCAGGCGACGTGGTCATAGGCGCGGACAGCCACACCTGCACCTACGGCGGCCTGGGCAGCTTTGCCACGGGCATGGGCTCCACAGACATAGCCGGCGCCATGGCCCTGGGCGAGACATGGTTCAAGGTCCCGGCGACCATCCGCGTGGAGCTGGCCGGCCAGCTGCAGCCTTGGGTGGGCGCCAAGGACCTGATTTTGGCGATCATCGCCGCCACGGGCGTGGCCGGCGCTCGGTACAAGGCCCTGGAGTTCGCTGGTTCGCTGCTGCAGTCCCTGACCGCCGAAGGCCGCATGACCATGGCCAACATGGCCATCGAGGCCGGCGGCAAGTGCGGCCTGTTCCCGGTTGATTCCGTGGCCCTGGAGTACGCCAAGGCCCACGGCCACACGGCCAGCGAGGAAATATGGCCGGACGAGGGCGCAGAGTATGAACAGACCGTGACCATTAACGCCACGGACATGGCCCCCCAGGTGGCCTGCCCGCACCTGCCGGACAACGTGAAGCCCGTGGAGGAGCTCGCGGACCTGGCCGTGGATCAGGTGGTCATCGGCTCCTGCACCAACGGCCGCATCGAGGACCTGCGCGAGGCAGCCAAGGTGCTCAAAGGCCGGAAGACAGCTAAGCACGTCCGGACCATCATCCTGCCGGCCACGCCGCGCATCTGGCGGGCGGCCATGGACGAGGGCTTGATGGAAATCTTCATGGACGCCGGCTGCGTGGTGGGGCCGCCCACCTGCGGTCCTTGCCTGGGCGGGCACATGGGAGTGCTGGCCGCAGGCGAGAGGGCCATCGCCACCACCAACCGCAACTTCAAGGGACGCATGGGCAGCCTGGAAAGCGAGGTGTACCTTTCCAACCCGGCGGTGGCGGCCGCGTCGGCCGTGGCCGGGACCATCATCCATCCGGATAAAGTATAAGGAAATACGCCATGCGGTCCGCTGCTTGCTCTTGTTGCTGCTTGTGCCTGCTGCTGGCGCTCCTGGCGCCGCGGTTGGCTGCGGCCATAGAATCCAGCTACGACAAGGAGCTTTACGCCCTGGAGCTGGCCCGGTTCAGCCAGCCGGAGGAGGCGGACAAGCTGGTGGAATGGTGGCGTAACCAGGGGTACCTGCCCTATGTTTTCCTGATGGAGGAGGACGGGGAGAAGCGTTACTCTGTGCGCTTGGAGAAATACAAGGACCGGGACATGGCGGAGCGAGCCAGGCGGTTCATCGAGGAGACGGAGAACGTCTCTCTGCGCATAGTGGCCGAGGCGCTGCAAAAGCGCGTACCCGTGCCCGAGCCTTTGCGCGAGTCTCTGGGCGAGTCTCTGGGCGAGTCTCTGGGCGAGTCTCTGGGCGAGGCAAAAGCGCCGGAGCCGGAAGAGTCCCAAACGGTCTACACTGTGCGGACCAGTTCTTTTCGGTCTCTGGAACAAGCCGCGGCCAGCGCGGAAGAGTTGGACATTCAGGCGTATCCCGTTCTGCTGACCACGCTGTACGGGGCTGACGAGACCCCCTGGTACGCTGTGCACGTGGGGGTTTTTGACAGCTACGAGGAGGCGGACGATGTTGCCAAGGAGCTGTCGCAGCGTATTCACGCTGACGTACTGATATACGAAACAAACACTGGTTTTTTGCAAGAGCGGCGCGCAACGCTTGACCTGCAGCCGCAAGCACGAAAAGCGAAAGAATAGAGAGGGGTATACATGACACAGAAAGGAAAAGCCCACGTGGTGGGCGCACACATAGACACGGACGCCATCATCCCGGCCACGTTTCTGGTCTCTACCGACCCGGCCGAGCTTGGCGCGCATTGCATGGAAGGGCTGGAGCCCGGCTGGAAGGACCGGCTGCAAGACGGCGATTTCATTGTGGCCGGCGAGAACTTCGGCTGCGGCTCGTCGCGGGAGCACGCGCCCATTGCCATTCTTGGCGCTGGCGCGCCGGTGGTCATCGCCCACAGCTTTGCCCGCATTTTTTACCGCAATGGCTTCAACATGGGCCTGACGCTTCTTGAAGTGGGCGACAAGGTGAATGCCATATCCGACGGCCACGAGCTGGAGGTGGACGCCGGCGCCGGCGTCATCAAGAACCTGACAACTGGCGAGACCATCACCTGCCAGCCGGTGCCGGAGTTCATGCAGGAAATACTGAACAAGGGCGGCCTGGTGGCGCACGTTAGGGACCGTTTGGCTGTGGGGGCCTGATGCGCACCGAGCTGGAGTGTCTTGCCTGCTTCATGCACCAGGCGGCGCGCGGGGCGCGGTTGACCCTGCCTGAAGACGAGAAGGCGCAACTGCGCATGGTCCAGGCCGCGGCAAAGCTGCTGGCTGAGGCTGACCTGGAGCAGTCGCCCCCAGCCCTGGCTGGCAAGCTGAACGCGCTGATGCGCGGGCATCATGGGGTGGACGACCCCTTTGCCGCGCACAAGCGCCGGGCCAACGATAGGGTGCTGCAGATGCTGCCTGCGTTGCAAAACGAGCTGGAGACCTGCGAGGATACGCTGCTCGGCGCCCTGCACCTCTCCCTGGCCGGCAACCTTATTGATGTGGGAGTGGCCCAGGAGTTTGACTGGGAGGCGGCCCTGGAAACCGCCATGCATGAGCCCCCGCCAGAGGCCTACTACGCCTTTGCTGCAGAGCTGCGGCCAGGCAGAGAGCTGCTCATTCTGGGCGACAACACCGGCGAGATTGGCCTGGATACGCTGCTGGTCCAAGAATGCGCGGCCCGCGGCGCCAACGTAACCTATGTGGTGCGGGGCCGGCCCATACTCAACGACGCCACCATGGAAGACGCGGTCAAGGTAGGCATGTCAGACCTGTGCGAGGTGATAAGCTCGGGCGTAGACACGCCGGGCACAGTGCGGGAACGGTGCTCGCCTGACTTTTTGCAACGGCTGGACCGCGCCTGCCTGGTCGTGAGCAAGGGCCAGGGCAACTACGAGGCCTTGTCTGGCCAGCGGCCAGGCGTCTATTACGGTTTTAAGGCCAAGTGCCGTGTGGTGGCCGACCGGCTGGACGCCAATGTGGGGGATTCCCTTTTCATTCACATATGACAAACAAGATGGAGAGATCATGCGACTGAACGTCTGCTTGCTGCCTGGGGACGGCATTGGCCCGGAGATTACGCCACAGGGCGTGTTGGCCCTGGAAACTGTGGCCCGCAAATACGGGCACGACCTTTTTCTTTCCCAGGCGCTCATTGGCGGCGCGGCCATCGACGCCGCAGGCAACCCCCTGCCAGACCAGACGGTGGAAAAGTGCAAAGATGCCGGGGCGGTGCTGCTGGGCGCCGTGGGAGGGCCCCAGTGGGACAATCTGCCAAAGGATATTCGGCCCGAACGCGGCCTGCTGGGCGTGCGCAAGGCCATGGGGCTGTTCGCCAATCTGCGGCCGGCCAGGCTGTTTTCCCAACTGGCCTCTGCCTGTTATTTGCGGGAAGATATCGTGGCCAAGGGCTTGGACGTGCTGGTGGTGCGCGAATTGACCGGCGGCGTCTATTTTGGCGAACCCAAAGGCGAAGAAGACCGCCACGGGCAGCGCGCGGCTTTTAACACCATGATATATTACGAAGAAGAAGTGCGGCGCATTGCCCGGGTGGGGTTTGAGGCCGCCATGAAGCGCGGCAAGCGCCTCTGTTCTGTGGACAAGGCCAACGTGCTGGACGTTTCCCAGCTGTGGCGCGAGGTGGTCACAGAGACGGCCAAGGAATTTCCAGAAGTGGAGCTTTCACACATGTATGTTGACAACGCAGCCATGCAGCTGGTCCGGGACCCCTCGCAGTTTGACGTCATTGTCACCGGCAACCTGTTCGGTGACATCCTTTCGGACGAAGCCGCGGCCATCACCGGCTCCATAGGCATGCTGCCCTCCGCCTCCCTGGGCGCTGACGGTCCTGGGCTGTACGAGCCCATTCACGGCTCTGCGCCAGACATCGCTGGCAAGGATATGGCCAATCCCCTGGCGACCATCCTTTCCACTGCCATGATGCTGCGCTATTCTTTTGACCTGGAGCAGGAAGCCAACGCCATCGAGAAAGCAGTGGAACGGGTGCTGGAGGAAGGCTACCGCACGGCGGACATAGCCGCGCCCGGCCAGCAGACCACCGGCTGCGTGGAAATGGGCCGCTTGGTCGCCGAACGGATAGAGTAGCTCGGCCTTTGTTGCTTCAATGACGCATGTGCAGCGCCGGGGCAAATGCTTCGGCGTTTTTTGTGTGCAAAATTGTCTTTACAAATTAATACTAATTATTATTATTAAAATGTGGAATGCGGGGGGCAGGTATATACAGATAAGGAGTTACGCCATGAAGGGTGTGCATTCATCCGAAAACGAAAACAGCAAAGGCAACACCCACGAAGCCGCTCTTGAAGCTGTGTCGAAGTGCGTGCAGACCAGGGATGATCTGAATCAACGCAATTATCTGATGGAGCACGTCATCCAATCCATATCCGTGCCTGTGTTCATGCTGGATTTGGAGGGAAAGTTTATCATGGCCAATCACGCGGCCCTGACCATTGGAGGCTGGTCTGAAGAAGATGTGTTTTGCGCCCATTATACAGAGGCTCTTTCGGAGGCGTCGCAGAACAGGATGCGCGGGTTCTTTGAGCAATCAGCCAAGAACGGCGTATCCATTTTTGACCAGGAGACGGAGATAAAGGTCAAAAGCGGCGAAAGGCGCCGGGTAACCTTTTCACTGAGTCCTGTGCGCGTGGACGGCGCCACAGTGGCGGTGACTGGAACTGTGGCCGACGTGACGGATTTGCGTGAACTTGAGAATACCTTGCGGGAATCAACCGAGCGGTACAGGGAACTCTCCATCCGCGACCACCTGACTGGTTTGTACAACCTGCGGCACTTTTTTGAAGTGCTGGAGGCCGAAACAGCCCGGTCCCAGCGCTATGGGCGGCCTTTGAGCCTGATCTTCATGGATATTGATGACTTCAAGAATTTTAATGACACGTATGGCCACGTGGAAGGGGACAAGGTGCTCAAAGCGTTAGGCCGCGTCATCACAGAGACCTTGCGCACTTCCGACTTGGCCTTCCGGTATGGCGGCGAAGAGTTTGCAGCCTTGCTGCCGGAGACGGACGCAGACCACGCGGCTGTGACAGCAGAGCGCTTGCGAACAGCCTTTGTGGAGGAAGAGTTTGCCCCTGCCGAGGGCGAGAAAGTGCATAAAAGCTTAAGCTTGGGCGTGAGCGCTCACCGGCCCGGGGAACAGGCGACAGACTTTGTGGCCCGGGCTGACGAGAATATGTACAGAGCCAAACGAACGGGCAAGAACAAGTATCTGACAGACGCCGATGCATGAAGCTAAACGAGTTTTCCACAGTGTGGAAAACTCGTTTTTTGCAACGTATTGGTATTGCAATAGGAAGTTCTTCCCTCTTGGAGATACTTTAAAGGTACTCTAGATGTATCGTCTTGCGCTGAAGCTTGTCCTGCCTGGGCTGAGGCACGTTAGGAACATTTTATGAACATTCTTCCAACGGGCTGGGATGACGAATTTTTTCCACAAAGAGACGATACATATGTGGAAGCCGGCGCAATCTCACAAGGAGCAAGCAAAAGACTTTGTCCAGCCTTCCACAAAAGAAGTATTTGTTCTTGTTTTCAGGAGCTTGTGGATTCATTAAAAGTTTTTATGTAATGTTTTTAGAAAGATATGTGCATAGTAAAAAGTTTATTTCGTTCACCCCCCTGTACAAAATCAACTGCCTCAGCTATTGTTCGTTCCAACGTCTTCAGTGCAAGACTTTTTCTAGACTCCTGCGAGCACATGCTGTCATTATAAATGCGCATATGACCGAGGACCTGCACGATCATGAATACTATGTAGACCAACGCCGGGGGGGCGTGATCACGCACACGCTAGCAGGGCCGCGCGAGTTTCAGGAGCGGCCCGGAATTTCGGCTCTCTGACCCGTTGCGCCGATACGAAGAAAAAGGAGTTTATTCGCATGGTTTGGTCTCAAGTGCGGGGTTTTGAACCCTTTAGTCTGTGCGACTGGCCCAATCACGCCAGCAGCGTTCTTTTTTTGGGCGGGTGCAACCTCCGGTGCCCCACCTGCCACAATGCAGACCTGGCTTTCACCCCACAGGCTCTGCCCAGTGTAGACAAAGCCGCTGTGCTTGCACACCTGAAGGCGCACAAACGCATGCTGGAAGGCGTGGTTATCACCGGCGGGGAGCCCACAGCTGTTCAAGGCTTGGAGCTTTTGCTGGAGCAGCTTGCTGTGCTGGAGCTGCCGGTAAAGCTGGACACCAACGGCATGCGGCCGGACGTGGTCCACAGACTGCTGCAGCGCCGGCTGGTGGATGTTTTCGCTGTGGACGTCAAAGGGCCCTTTGACCTCTATCCCTTGCTTACTGGACAGCGGGCTACAGCAGACATGGCCAGAGACAACCTGAGCGTCATTTTTAACATCGCCGCGGACCATCCAGAGTCGTTTTTTTTCCGGCTCACCCACGTGCCCGGCCTGACTGATGAGGATATTGATATAGCCCGAGGCTATCTGCCTTATGGGCGCACCTTGACCATACAAGCTTATCGCCCCCCGAGGAGGTCACATGCCGCTGCAGATCAAGAAACGAGACGGATGTCTGGAAACATGGTCCCTGGACCGCATAGCGCAAGCAGTGCTCAAAGCGCTCAAAGCCAGCGGGGTGAAAGACCCGCTGCTGTCCAAGCGGCTGGCGCGTAAGGTAGAAACCAAGCTGGCGGACATTGACGTTCCTGAACAGGAGCTGGTTCAGGACACTGTGGAGCAGGTGCTCATGGAGTCCCGGCTCTTTTCTGCAGCCAAGCGCTACATTATCTACCGTGAAAAGCGCCGCCAAATCCGTGAGCACAAGGCTGCCTATCTGGACGTTAGTGAGACTATTGACAGCTATTTGAGCGCCGCAGACTGGCGCGTGAATGAAAACGCCAACATGAGCCATTCGTTCCAGGGCCTCATGCTGCATCTTTCCGGATCCACCCAGGCCCGCTACGCCCTGGAAAAGTATCCGGAAGAAGTCCGCGCTGCTCACGAGCACGGCTATTTCCACATTCACGACCTCTCCTTTGGCCTGGCCGGCTACTGCGCCGGCTGGTCCTTGCGCGATCTGCTGCTGGAAGGCTTCAACCTCGAAGGCCGCTCCAGCGCTGGGCCGGCCAAGCACTTTGACTCCATACTTGGCCAAATGGTCAATTTTCTGGGAACCCTGCAGAATGAATGGGCGGGCGCCCAAGCCTTCAATAATGTGGACACCTACCTGGCGCCGTTCATTCGCCGCGACAACCTGAGCTACAAGCAGGTCCGTCAGGCCATGCAGAAGTTTGTGTTCAATCTGAACACCACTTCTCGCTGGGGCGGGCAGTCGCCGTTCACCAACCTGAGTTTCGATCTTGTGCCGCCCAAGCACATCGGAAAGGAAGGCGCCATCATCGGTGGAGAAATCACAGACACGCCTTACTCTGAGTTCCTGCCAGAAATAGAAATGATCAACCGCGCCTTTCTGGAAGTGATGAACGAGGGCGACTACCACGGCCGCATCTTCTCCTTTCCAATCCCCACCTACAACATTACCAAAGATTTCCCTTGGGAATCCGAAATAGGGGAGAAGCTGCTCAAGCTCACTGCCAAATATGGCGCGCCATACTTCCAGAACTTCATCAGCTCCGACCTGAATCCTGAGGACGTACGGTCCATGTGTTGCCGGCTGCAGATGGACCTGCGCGAGCTGCGTAAAAAGACCGGCGGTTTGTTTGGCGCCGGCGACCTGACCGGCTCCATCGGCGTGGTCACTTTGAACCTGCCCAAGCTGGCTTACCTGGCCGAGGGCGAGGAAGATTTCCTGGACCTGATTTCGGAATATTCCAACCAGGCCAAGGACTGCCTGGAGTTCAAACGCAAGATAATCAATGACAACCTGGAACGGGGCATGTTCCCCTGGACCAAGCGGTACCTGAAGAACGGCTACAAGGGCCACTTCGCCACCATCGGCGTGGTGGGCGGCCACGAAGCCTGCCTGAACCTGTTAAACAAAGGTATTGAGACCGACGCCGGCATACGGTTGATGCAGCGCACCCTGAATCACCTGCGAGAACTGACCTCCCAGTTCCAGGAAGAAACCGGCAACCTGTACAATCTGGAAGCCACCCCGGCCGAAGGCACCAGCTACCGGCTGGCAAAGATCGACAAGTCCCTGTACTCGGAAATCCAAGCCTCGGGCAACGGCACGCCCTACTACACCAACTCTACAGCGCTTCCAGTGAACCTCTCCCAGAACGTGCTCTACTCTCTGGAGCACCAGAACAAGTTGCAGCCGCTCTATACTGGCGGCACGGTGTTTCACACCTATCTGGGCGAAGCCGTGGCCGACACCAAGGCCCTGCGCAACTTCATCGTCAAATCCTTCACTGAAACCAAGATGCCCTATCTGTCCATCACGCCCACTTTTTCGGTGTGCAAGCAGGACGGCTATATCAACGGCGAACACTATGAATGCCCCAAATGCGGCGCAGAGACGGAAGTCTACACCCGCATTGTGGGCTACTACCGGCCAGTATCGCAGTGGAACAAGGGCAAGAAAGCCGAATACTGCGACCGCGTGACGTACGACGGGGTCTTGTAAATTACGCGTCGCCATACCTCCACATAAAGATTCCTTCTGACGCACACAGCCCCCGCCGGACGGTCCGGCGGGGGCTGTGTGCGTTTGGAGTCGGAAAGATTGTTTGTTCCCTTGTACTCTTTACTAAAGAATAAATGGAGATGACCGATAAAGGAAAAAACGCGGGAGGATAACGCCATGATCAGCGGAGTCTCTGCATATGCGCATCAGGAGTGGCAGGTACAGCTCGGCCAGGCTGGGATGCATGGACAAAAACAGGCAGAAGCAGCTGGCAGACGTTCTGCGGTCCAGGGATCGCTTCCTGGCCAGGGGCCGGACACTCTGCAAATCTCCCAGGAAGCAAGAGACCTGCTCGCGGCCAAAATGGATGAATTCGATGCCGAAACCCCGCATGATCTGACTCGCGAAGAGCGTGACAACATCCGCCAAGCCCTGGCCGAAACGGACGGCGTGACCGACGAGGACAGGGCCGCTCTGGCTGAAGCTGCACAGCGCGAACGCAAGGGACCGCCTCCCGGCGGCGGCAGGCCTCCCAAAGGAGGGGGACCTGGCGGCATGGGCGGACCTCCTCCTAAGAAGGAAACCACTGGAGCGGGCAGCTCTGACGAGGTCGACGACCTGAAGGAAGAGATAGAAGACCTGCAGGCCGAGATAGAAGCCTTGCAGGCTAAGGCCAGCCAGGACGAAGAGGCCGCAAAGGAGCTTAAGGCCAAGCGCATTGAGCTGAGCACCCTGGAAGCCGAGCTTACCCTGCTGCAGCAGCAGGAGTCGGCCTCCATGTAGGCTGGGTCGCACTGCCGCAGCCGCACTGCACATTGACCAACGAAAAGGACTGCTGTAACCCATAGCGCTTGCGCTGCATGTGCTTTTATGCACTGTTGCGCGGTTTTTTCAACGCTCCAGTTACAGGACAGCCCCATGCCCAACACCGTACTGAAAAAAGAACAGCTCATCCCGGGCCAGACCAGCAAGCTGGTTATCGACGCCCCGAAGATTGCCGCCAAGTCCCAGCCCGGCAACTTCGTCATCCTGCGCGTGGACCCCAAGGGCGAGCGCATACCCCTGACCATTGCCGACGCTGACCCCGAAAAGGGGACCATCACCCTGGTCTACCTAGTCATGGGCAAGACCACGGCAATGCTGGAGGAACTGGGCGAAGGCTACGATATTCTGGACCTGTGCGGTCCCCTGGGCAAGCCCACCCAGATTGAAAAGACCGACGGCGTGGTCGTCTGCGTGGGCGGCGGCACGGGCATTGCCGCCATGCACCACATTGCCAAGGGCCACCACGAGGCCGGCAACCACGTTGTGGCTGTCATTGGCGCCCGCAGCAAGGACCTGCTGCTCTTTGAAGACGAACTGCAGAAGATAGCCGACGAGGTGCTGGTCTCCACCGACGACGGCAGCAAGGGCCACAAGGGCATGGTCACGGACGTGCTCATGCAGCGGCTGCGCGAAGGGCCAGAGCCTACCCAGACCGTTGCCGAAGTCGTGGCCGTGGGCCCGGTGCCCATGATGGCCGCGGTGGCCGAGACCACCAAGCCCTTCAAGGTCAAGACCACGGTCTCGCTGAACTCCATCATGGTGGACGGCGTGGGCATGTGCGGCGCCTGCCGCGTTTCCGTGGGCGGGGAGACGAAGTTCTCCTGCGTGGACGGGCCGGAGTTTGACGGGCATCTGGTGGATTTTCGCGAGCTGGGCAGCCGGCTGCAGTCCTTCAAGGAAGTCGAAGCCGTGTCCATGGAGCATTACCACGCCTGCAAGTGCGGGGAGACCAGGAAGGCCCGGTTGGAAATCCAGCCCCGGGTGCCCATGCCCAACCAGGACCCGGCCGTGCGCGTCAAGAATTTCAACGAAGTGGCCCTGGGCTACACCCTGGACCTGGCCATACGCGAGGCCAACCGTTGCCTGCAGTGTAAGAAGCCCCTGTGCGTCAGGGGCTGCCCGGTGGAGGTGGACATTCCAGCCTTCATCAAGGAGCTTGCCCGGGGCGACGTGGAAACGGCCTACCGCGTTATCAAAAAGACCAACAGCCTGCCAGCAGTCTGCGGCCGCGTCTGCCCGCAGGAGATACAGTGCGAAGGCCAGTGCGTGCTGGCGAAAAAAGGCGAGCCCATCGCCATAGGCCGGCTGGAGCGCTACGTGGCCGACGTGTACATGCACCGCGACACCTGTGATTTGCTCACCGGCAAGCTGGGCTGTCCGGTGGACGCAGACCCGGAAAAGAAGGTGGCCTGCATCGGCTCCGGACCCTCGTCCCTCACCGTGGCCGGCTACCTGGCCACCCACGGCTGCAAGGTCACGGTCTTCGAGGCCCTGCATGAGCTGGGCGGCGTCCTGATCTACGGCATTCCGGAGTTCCGGTTGCCTAAACGTAAAATCGTGTCCAAGGAAATCTTCGCCCTGCAGGACCAGCAGGTGGACTTCGTCACCAACGCCGTGGCCGGCAAGTCCTTCAGCATCCAAGAACTGTTCGACCAGGGCTACAAGGCCGTGTTCATCGGCGTAGGCGCCGGCCTGCCGCGGTTTCTGAACATTCCGGGCGAGAACGCTTCCGGCGTGTTCTCTGCCAACGAGTACCTAACCCGGGTAAACCTGGGCCGGGCCTACGACTTTCCGGATTACGACACCCCGGTCATCCGCGGCCGCAAGGTGACCATCTACGGCGCGGGCAACGTGGCCATGGACGCAGCCCG
>CAYTSA010000036.1:0-33996 GCA_964440345.1 uncultured Desulfovibrionaceae bacterium
ATGGGTATGAATAAACACGGCAGGTGAAGGAAAGCGGCCACGAGCGCCAAAGGCTCGTTGCGCATCATGTTGCGCGGGGCGCAGCTGTGCGCCAGCGCAACATGATGCGGCGCGGAACATGAAAAAAGAAGTTGTGTGCGTGTGAAAAAAAGCCGGGCGAGCGTCCTACCCCCCCAGCGCGTCCTCCACTGTGGGGTGCACTTGCAGCAGCATGTCGTAGCCGGAGATGGTGAACACTTCCAGAATGTAGTCCCGCAGGCCGCACACGGCCAGGGAGCCGCCTTTTTTGGTGATGCGCTGGAAGGTCATCACCAGCACCCGCAGGCCGGAGCTGTTGATGTACTCCAGGTCGCTGAAGTCCACCACGATTTTTTGCAGGTCTTCGTCCAGCAGGCCCAGCATCAACTCTTCAAACTCCTGGTTAGTGGAGCCGTCCAGGCGGCCGGCCACGTTGACTATGGCGGTTCCGTTTTTGCGTTGTACATCCATGGCGTCCTTCACTCCTTTATGTATGATACGCCTTCTACAGTGCGTCAGGCGTTTTGTTCTATGCGTTTGGTAAGCACGACCACGTTGCGGCCGCCGGCCCTTTCGTAGCTCAGGCTGTCCATAAAATGTTTCACCAGGTGAATGCCCATGCCGCCGATTTGCCTTTTACGCTGCTCCAGCGGGACGTCCAGTTCAGGCTCATCAGCTTTCAGGGGGTTGAAGGGCGCGCCGTCGTCCTCAATGCGCACGTGCAGCTGGTCCCCTTCCATGGACATGGTCACCTCAATGGCGTGCCTGTCGCAGTCGCAGTAGCCGTAGTCGATAACGTTGGTCAGCAGTTCGTCCAGGGCCAGGGAAAGAGAAAAAACCGACCGCGGGTCAAGGTTGTGCGTCTCGCCGAACGACTCCACCAGCTCGGGCAGACGGGTGAGTTCGTCCTTGGAGTTGAAGAGGGCGAAGGAGACGGAGGGCGTGTTCATGCTGTTTGCCTGGTTACATAGTCACAGATATTTCTGTTTTAAAAAAGACTTGAAGCGACGTCAACAAATGATGTACCTCACTCGCAGGAGAACCTGCCATGAGCGATATCACTAAACGATCCATTTATTCCTGGATTTTTTACAAGAATACCAAGCTCCAGATTATTCTGCTGTTGATCATTGGGGTAACGGTGGCGGCCAGGGTCTTCCCCCTGGAGATGCAGAAACGCATCATCAACAAAGCCATCGGCATGAAGGATTTCGAGCTGCTGCTGCTCTATTGCGGCCTGTACCTTTTTGCAGTGGTTCTGGCTGGAGTGCTCAAATTTGTCATCAACGCCATACAAAACTACATCGGGCAGCGGACGTTGGTGCACATACGCGAGCAGGTCTACGACCATGTGATGAGCTTGCCCTTGCCTTTTTTCCGGCGCACCCAGCCTGGGCTGGTCATATCCTCGCTCACTTCAGAACTGGCCGCCGTGGCCGAATTTGTGGGCAGCGCCCTGGCTGTTCCCGTGGTCAACATACTCACGCTGCTGGCCTTTGCCGGTTACATGTTCTACCTCAACCCGCTGCTGGCCATTGTCAGCCTCTCCATCTATCCGGTGGAGATGCTGATAATTCCAAAGCTGCAGCGCAAGGCCAACAAAACCAACCGAGAGCGCATCAACGAAACCCGCAAGCTTTCTGGACTTATCGGCGAGACCATCTCCGGCATCCACGAAGTGCACGGCAACGGGTCTTATAATCTGGAGCTAAAGCGGTTCAGCACCATGGCGAAGGAGCTGTTCCGGCTGAACTACAGAATGAACATCTTCAAATACGGCATCAAGTTCACCAACAATTTTTTCCAGAGCCTGGGGCCTTTTATCCTCTTTCTGCTGGGCGGCTATCTGGCCATCAACGGTCGCTTCGACCTGGGCGCGCTGGTGGCTTTTCTTTCGGCGTATGAAAAAGTCTACGATCCGTGGAAGGAGCTGATGGACTTTTACCAAGTCTATCAAGACAGCCTGGTGCGGTACAAAAACGTCATGGAGTATTTTGACGAGCAGCCGGACTTCGCCATGACAGCCATAGGCCGGGAGCCGTATCAGCTGACCGGGGACATTTCGATGCAGGACGTGCACTACGTGGTGGGCGGCAACATCAGGTTGCTCGACCGCGTGAACCTGAACTTGAAGGCCGGGGAGCACCTGGCTGTGGTGGGTTTTTCCGGCAGCGGCAAATCCACAATGGCTTTGACTGTGGCCCAGATATATAAGAACACAGCCGGCACAATAACGCTGGGCGGCCATGACCTGTCTACGCTGACCAAGCAGGACGTGGCGACAAACATTGGCGTGGTGGCGCAGCATCCCTTTATATTCAACGGTACGATACGGGAAAACCTGCTTTACTCTTGCCAGGCGCTTGTAGACCGGGCTCAAGAGGAGGGCCGCGAGCCTGTGGGCTGCGAACTGCCGGACCTGGACCGGATGATCGAAGCCGTGCAGCAGGTCGGTCTGTTCCAGGACGTGCTCGTCTTTGGCTTGCGCACGGTCATTTCTAAAGGCGAAAGCCAGGAGCTGGTCGCCACCATCATTCAGATGCGCAAGCAATTCCAGGAGCGCTACGGCGAGGACTTGGCAAAGGACGTGGAATTCAACGACCCGGAAGCGTTCATGCACACCAACTCCGTGGCGGTGAACATACTCTTCGCCGACCCCGTGGACGAGAGCTTTGCCGTGCACAGTCTGCACAAAAACGAGTTTTTCCTGGAGTTTCTGGACCAAGGCGGGCTGAAGGCAGTTCTCTTTGACTTGGGGGCCCGGCTTGCGGCCGAGACAGTGGATATTCTGGGCAACATAGAAGAGAGCCCGGACCTGTTCGACCAGAGCCCCATAGAACCCAAAGATGTCGATGAGTTCCGGCGCATAATTGACCGTCTGCCCAAGGGCGGTGACGTGGATATAGTTCCGGCTGTGGAAAAGCTTTCAAGCGAAGATAAAGCAATGCTGCTCAAGGTCGCCTTGATATTCACTCCGGCTGAACACCCTATGATCAGTCCCTCCCGATCATTCATGGATCGCATTCTGGAGGCTCGGAAAGCCTTCCGGCAAAAGGTCGAGGCTGAAAAGCCTGAAGCCTTTACGTTCTTTGAGCCAGAGTCCTACTTCCACAGCCAGACCTTGATGGAAAACATTATCTACGGGCACATCCGGCGCGAAAGCGCAGGCGCCGCGCAGCGGGTGAACCAGCGGCTGATGCAACTGCTCATTGAAGAGAATTTGCTGGAACAGGTGGTGGGCATGGGCCTGGAGTTTGAAGTTGGCAGCCAGGGCGACCGGCTCTCCGGCGGGCAGCGGCAAAAGCTTGCCCTGGCCCGAGCCGTGCTCAAGGACCCGCCAGTGCTCATTCTGGACGAGGCCACGTCCGCCCTGGACAATGCTTCGCAAAAACGCATCCAGGACCTGATCGAGCGCAAATGGAAGGGCCGGGCCACGGTCATTGCCGTGGTGCACCGTCTGGACACCATCAAAAATTTCGACCGTGTGGCTGTGATGAAGACCGGACGCATCATTGAAACTGGCTCGTACAACGAGCTGATGGAACGCAAGGGAGTGCTCTATGAGCTTATTCACGGGAAACGACAGTAGCTGCGATTCCTGCGACTACAAGGCCAATCTGGAAACATTGCGGTCCATCCCCTTTTTTTCCGGGTCGTCGCTGGAAACGCTCAAAGTGTTGGCGTACATAAGCCGCCGCATGCACTACCGGGACGGAGAAGCGCTCTTTGAGCAGGAGGAACTGGACGACAAAGCGTATTTCATTCTCTCCGGCTATGCAGAACTGGCGTGCGAACGAGAAGGCGAATTCCATTCTGTGGGCGTGCTCGAACCAGGGGCTTTCGTGGGCGGTCTCAGCCTGCTGTGTGAAAGCAAGAGGCTTTTTACACTGCGGGCTCAGGGGGATATGAGCTGCATGGTCTTTGAGCGCAACAAAGCCTGGCCGCGCATCTCCGGCGAACCTGAGGCCATGAAGGCTGTGGTGCAGAATCTGGTCAAGCTGGTGGTGCAGTGGGAAGAACATTCCATGACACAGTTGCTGGCGTCCGGGTCGCCGCTGGACCTGAACAGCGCCGGGGTCAGTCTGCTGTAGCCTCGGCTCGGGTTTCTTCAGCATCCTTGGCCGACGGATCAGCGTCCAGCAGAAAGACGTTCAGGGTCTTGCGTCCGAATTGCAGAGCCTGTTGCGTGTCGTGCATAAAAATATCCAGCTGCTTGCGTTTGCGCTCGTGCATCAAATCGTCTATAGTATACACGCCATAGTCTTCTACGTAAACTTTTTTTCCAAACACCCAGCCCATATCGAACAGGTCTCGGGAGACTGCCACTATGCCTTTTTGCACGGTGCGGTTGCTGGCGGTCTTGGTGGGAGTGTCGTCCGTCTCAGAGCTGCGGGCGCTATAAGCGGTCACTGTCAGCTTCATGTGCCTGTTGTAGTTGCGCAGCCGTTTGTGGTTGGCCAGGATGAAACGGTAGAGCAGTTTCACTGTGTCTTCCTTGGCTGCGACCATGTTCTCCAGGTCCTGGAACTTGGACTGGTAATCGCGAATCTGTTCGCTCAGGCCGCTGATGCGCTGCTGTTGATTCATCGTGATTCCGATCATGACGGCGACTGCGAGTGTGAGCAGGACTTTCCACATAGGCGGTACAATGGCCTATATAAGAGCCTGTGGCAAGGAAGAATGCATGTAAATACACACTCACCGCATCTGCACGTATATGGTGAGCAACACGGCGGCGCACGGGGAACTTTTGGGATGCCTTCAGCGTATGCTCGCTTGCCATCATTTCCCGCAAAAAAATACTCAGTTTTCGCCTCAGCATCTTGACTCGCACGCCAAAGACCATATATCTGCGGCACATCTTTTACGACACAGGAGAACGAAACCATGAGCGAATCGAGTTGCGGGAGCTGTCCCAGCGCGGGCGGCTGCAGCCCTGCGGATCAGGAACAATGCGGCGTTGATCCGGCGGAACAGCGCATGCAGAGGGTGCTGGGCAAGATCAAGCACAAGATAGTTGTCCTTTCCGGCAAGGGCGGGGTGGGCAAGTCGTCAGTGGCTGTCAATATTGCGGTGACGCTGGCCCTGGCCGGCAAGCGCGTGGGCTTGCTGGATATCGACGTGCACGGCCCGTCTGTGCCCAGGCTGCTCAGTCTGCAGGGTTCACAGCCGCAAGTGACCGGCGAGAACGTCTTTGACCCCATTCCCTGGTCTCAGAACCTGTCTGTCATGTCCTTGGGCTTTTTGCTGCCCAATGCGGAACAGGCTGTGGTCTGGCGCGGGCCGGTGAAGATGGGCATGATTACACAGTTCGTGCGCGACGTGAACTGGGGCGAATTGGACTATCTGGTGGTGGATTGCCCTCCTGGCACGGGCGATGAACCGCTTACCGCGTTGCAGACTCTGGGCCCGGACGCCAAGGCCGTGGTGGTCACCACGCCTCAGGCTGTGGCCATTGACGACGTGCGGCGTTCAGTTTCCTTCTGCCGCGAGCTGGGCAACCCGGTGCTGGGCATCGTAGAGAACATGAGCGGCTTTGTCTGTTCCCACTGCAACCAGATAGAGCACGTCTTCGGCGAGGGCGGCGGTGAAGAACTGGCCAGGGAAATGGGCGCGCCTTTCCTGGGACGCATCCCCCTGGACCCTGAAATGGTCCGCGCTGCGGACGAGGGCTATGTGTTCATGAAGGCCAAGGCCGACACCCCGGCCGGCCAGGCTATACAAGCCGTTGTGCAGCCCATTCTTGATTTGCCGTAGATAGCGGTAAATGCCGGCGTGAGAGCGCGGCGGCGAAGACTGCCGCGTGCTCTCGCGTTGCGCTTTTCCCTTCTCCTGTGGCGCGTCCCTGCGAGACAATATCCCTGCGAGACGTTGCAGCCTGTCAGCCAATGTCATATTCTGCCGAACAAAGCACATGCCGCCAGGACAGGGTTGTGGCGCAACCAAAGGGTATATTTATGGGCGTGACTTTTTCTAGATTAGTTCTAGTCGTTTGTTTTATCACATCATTTTGTGCAACTGCTGCGGGAGCCGTCTCATTGCGCTGTCCGGCTGCCATATCCCCGGGGAAAGCCTTTGTGGTCACTCTGCAGGCGGACGCAGCACCGGATTCTGCGTCTGTTGTCTGGCAGGACAAGACGGTAACGCCCCGGCCAACTCCTGGCGGGGAGGGCTGGACGGCCACCGCCTTGCTGGGGCTGGACATAGACGATACGGCGACGCGTTCGGTTGCGAGGGCTCTTGTGGCCGCCGGCGGGGAAACGCTGCAACTGGACTGCGTCATGGACATAGCGCCTGTGGCTTACGAGGAGCAGCATTTGAGTGTGGGCCGCAAGTATGTTTCCCTGTCCCAGGAGGACCTGGACCGGCACTGGAATGAGAAGGCTCGGGTAACGAAAGTTCTGGAATCCGTCAGTCCCTTGCCCGGCCTGCAGCCGCCCCTGGTCCGGCCCGTGCCGGGGGTGGTGAATAGTCCTTTTGGTCTGCGCCGGTTCTTTAACGGCGAGCCCCGCAAGCCCCATAGCGGCGTAGATTTGCACGCCTCCCAGGACGATCCGGTTTTGGCCTGCGCCGACGGCGTGGTCGTCCTGGCCGAGGAGCACTTTTTCGCCGGCAACGCCGTCTATATTGACCATGGACAGGGCGCGGTATCCATGTATATGCATTTATCAGCCATTGACGTGGCAACAGGCGAGAAGGTAAGCGCCGGGCAGGTGCTCGGCCGCATAGGGGCCACGGGCCGGGTGACCGGGCCGCATCTGCATTTCGGCTTGTCGGTGCTGTCTGCCCGGGTTGATCCACTGCCGCTTTTTGAGGAATGAGCATGACGAAAGCCAAGAAACCGAATTTTGAGCAACAGATAAAGCGTCTGCGCGAGGTGGTGCAGGAGCTGGAGCAGGGGGACCTGCCTTTGGAAAAGGGCGTGGCCTTATATAAAGAGGGCGTCTCCCTGGCTGCTTCCTGCCGCGAACAGCTGGCTAAGGCCAAGCACGAAATCGCCGTGCTTACTGAAGAAGGGCTACAGCCGCTAACATCTGCCGGAGAAGACGCCGACAGTTTTGAGCATGTCAACATAGAAGATGGTTAGGGCCTGTTTCTGAATACCTGTCTGCTGCAATTATTCCTCAAACTCGCAACGAAAGTAATATAGAACAGCCCCTTGTTGCTCTGATGCATTTTCTTGAAACACGAATAATTGTTTCAAGAGAGGGCGTTGTCTCAAGGCCAAAATGCCATATAAACACAGGAGAAAAGCAATGGCTTCTGAAGCTGCGGGCACAGTCAAGCAAGAGCTGCGGCGGCGGGCGCTCAGCGTGGAGCAGTTTTTGGAAAACTGTCTGCGCGAATGCGATACACCTGAAACGTTGCTGCAAGCCATGGAGTACAGCCTGCTAGGCGGCGGCAAGCGGCTGCGGCCCTGCCTGTGTCTGACCGTGGCGGAGCTGTTCGGCCTGGACCAGGACGCGGCCATGCCCTTTGCCGCGGCTTTTGAGTGCATCCACACCTATTCGCTCATCCACGACGATCTGCCGGCCATGGACGATGACGACTTGCGCCGCGGCAAGCCGTCCTGCCACAAAGCCTTTGGCGAAGCCCAGGCCATTCTGGCTGGGGACGGGTTGAACACCGAGGCCTTTCGGCTGATGGCCCAGGCCCGTGCGCCTGGAGAAAACGTGGTCCGGGCCATATATCTGGCTGCGGAAGCGGCAGGCGCAGCCGGCATGGTGGGGGGTCAGGTGCTGGACATGCAGTACACCGGCAAGCAGGCAGTGACTTTGGAGATGCTGCGGGCCATGCACGCCCAGAAAACAGGCGCGCTTATCCGCGCGGCGTGCGAATGTGGGGCTGCCCTGGCCGGCGCCTCGCTGCAGGACCAGGCCCGGCTGCGCGACTATGGCGCAGCGCTTGGCGTAGCTTTTCAGATTGTAGACGACATATTGGACGAAGTGGGCGACGAGAAAACCTTGGGCAAGCCCGTGGGCAGCGACCGGGAGCAGGGCAAGACAACCTACGTGACCCTGGTGGGTTTGGAGCAGAGCAGGGAGCTGGCCAACGTGAGCAAAGACGCGGCCTTGGCGGCTCTGGAGCCTTTTGCAGACCGTCCCCAGGCGGCGTTTCTTACTCGGCTGACACAGTTTGTGGTGGATCGGGCCTATTGACCCAGTTGTTAAGAGCGTTGGCGGGTGCTTGAATTGCCCCCGGCTTTGCGTGTATGGTTTGCCTTCGACGTATGTGAGTGTTTGAAAAAGTATGTTTTCAAAAGCCTGCTATACATTACCTCAGAGCGAGACATGACGCCTAAAAAAAAATCTGTCGGCCCCAAACTGGCTGACATCGCTTCCCCGGCTGACCTACAGCCGCTTTTCCCTGCGGAACTAGCCAGTCTGGCGCAGGAACTGCGCCAAACCATCATCGACGTGGTTTCCAAAAACGGCGGCCACCTGGCGCCGTCGCTGGGCGTGGTGGAGCTGACTCTGGCCTTGTTGAAGGTCTTTGACCCGTTGCAGGATAAAATCATCTGGGACGTGGGGCACCAAGCCTACGCCTACAAGCTGCTCACCGGCAGGCGGGATAACTTCGCCAGCCTGCGCACGCTGGGCGGCGTGTCCGGATTCCCCAAACGCAGCGAAAGCCCGTACGACCATTTCGGCGTGGGCCACTCGTCCACCTCCATTTCTGCGGCCTTGGGCATGGCCATGGCCCGGGATCTGGCCAAGCAGTCCAACAAGGTGGTGGCCGTCATTGGCGACGGCTCAATGACCGGCGGCCTGGCCTTTGAAGGATTGAACCAGGCCGGGGGCATGGAAAAAGACCTCATTGTGGTGCTCAACGACAACGAGATGTCCATCTCGGCCAACGTGGGCGCCCTGTCTGCTTTTTTATCGCGCAATCTGTCCAGCCGCTGGGTTATACGCATGAAAAAGGACGTGGAGAGCGTGCTTAAGCAGATTCCGGCCATTGGCGGGGATATTGCCGCCTACGCCCGGCGCACAGAGCATTCCTTTAAAAGCTTGTTCACGCCCGGCATGCTGTTTGAGGCCTTCCGCTTCAACTACCTGGGCCCCATAGACGGCCACTCCCTGGAAGACATGGTAGAGGTGTTCAACCAGGTGAAAAACCTGGACGGACCGGTGCTGGTGCACGCCCTCACCCGCAAAGGCAAGGGCTACGACCCGGCTGAAAGCAACCCCACCTATTTTCACGGCGTGGGCTGCTTTGAACCGGAAACCGGTCAGGCCGTGAAATTTTCCCCGTCAAAGGACGCCTGCTCCCTGCCAAGCTTTACGGATGTGTTCGGCCAGACGCTCTGCTCCCTGGCTGAAAAAGACGACAAGATTATTGCCATCACAGCAGCCATGCCAGAAGGCACGGGGTTGGCCTGTTTTGCCGAACAGTTTCCAGACCGTTTCGTGGACGTGGGTATTTGCGAACAGCACGCCGTTACCTTTGCCGCCGGCCTGGCTACGCAAGGATATAAACCTGTGGTGGCTATTTATTCGACATTTCTACAACGTTCGTATGATCAAATTATTCACGACGTGTGCCTTCAGAACCTGCCCGTGATCTTCTGTTTGGACCGGGGCGGTTTGGTGGGCGAGGACGGGCCCACCCACCACGGGGTTTTTGATCTTTCCTACATGCGCAATGCGCCGCACATGACGTTGATGGCCCCAGCAGACGAGGCCGAGTTGCAGGACATGCTGCTCACCGCCTTGTCCTGCCCCGGACCCGTGGCAGTGCGCTACCCCCGCGGCGTGGGCCGCGGCGCCGCTTTGCGCGCCGCGCCGCGGGTGTTGGACATGGGCAAGAGCGATATGCTGTCCACAGGCGCCAAAGAACAGCTGGACGCAGCGGTCATTGCCGTGGGCGGGAGGGTTTACCCGGCTTTGGAGGCAGCCAAACGAGTTGAGGAGCAGCACAACGTTTCCGTGGCAGTGTGCAACGCCCGGTTCGTCAAGCCCTTAGATGAAGAAACCTTTCTGGAGCTGGCCCGGTCCGCCGGCAAGCTGCTCCTGGTGGAAGAAAACGTGCTGGCTGGCGGCTTTGGGTCCGCCGTGCTGGAAATCTTGGCGGACAACAACGGGCTGGGCGGCGTAACGGTGCGCCGGGTGGGCGTGCGGGACGAGTTCATAGAGCAAGGCCCGCAAAAGGCGCTGCGCAAGAAATATGGATTGGATTCCAGCGGTATAGAGGCCGCATTGCTGGAACTATTGGCTATTGCCTGATCACGCGTTACACGTTTTGCAGCAAGGAGCCACCATGACCAAGGAAGAACTCGTTCGTAGCATCTGGGAGGAGGCGGAGCTGGACTCGAAGAAAAAGGCGGAGGAAGCATTGGACGCTTTGCTGGCGGCCATGACCGCCGAGCTGGCCGCAGGCGGAACGGTGTCTGTGCGCGATTTTGGGACCTTCAGCGTTCGGGAGCGGGCCGCTCGTACTGGCCGCAACCCGCAAACTGGCGCGGCTATCCAGATTCCCGCGCACAAAGTCGTGGCGTTCAAGCCTGGCAAGCACCTGGCCCAGCTGGGCGAACGGGCCAACGCCGGCGAGGCCCAGGACTGGCTGGACTACCGTCGCTACGTGCGGTCCATGGAACGGCAGTTAAGCGATTTGAAGAAGAGCCTGGACAAATACCGCGGCCAGGGCTTTGGCCTGGGCGAGCAGTACGCCGCCGCCCGCACCCGTCTGCGGGAGCTGGCTGACAGCAGCGGCCAGGCCTGGCGCGAGGTTAGCAAAGGATTTGAATCCGCGTACGATGAGCTGAAATCCGCCTTTCGCAAGGCGGCTGGCCGGTTCTGACAGGTTTGTCCGGCCTGGACGCCGCCGGGGGGCTATGCCGCGCTGGGGCGGGTTTTTCGCTGCTGGCGCTGTTCTGGATGTGCGTCTTTGGCTCCGCCGTCCGGGCGGAAACCCTGGATTACGAACTTTTCTGGGGCGCGCTGCCGGTGGGTTCCGCCCGGCTGCTCACCGAGCGCGGGCCGCAGGTCCAGGGAACGCCGACAGTGCGCACTGTCCTCACGGTGCGCACCAACAGCTTCATTGACCTCTTTGTGAAGGTCCGCGACCGCATCGAAGGCTTGGCCGCCGCAGACTATTCCCGCAGTTATTACTACGAGAAGTCTGTTCACGAAGGCAGCGTGCGCCGCTCCTTTGCCACGGTGTTCGACTGGAACGCTACGTGCGCCGTGTATACGCCGGCCGCAGGCGCTGTGCAAAAGGTCCGGCTGGCCAAAGGGACTTTGGACCCCCTGAGCGTGTTCTTTGGCCTGCGCACGCTTTTTGACCCGGGGCAGGGCGCGCAACGGGCCTGGACCGCAGACGGCAAGCGGCTGAGCCGGCTGACCGCCATGGCCGCTGGCCGGGAGAGGTTGCTCGTGGACTACGGGGAGTACAACGCCACAGTGGTGGACGTGCGCATGCCGAATATCGACGGCGTGTTCCGGACTGGCGGCGACGGCCGGTTTCGCATCTGGCTGAGTCCGGACGCGCGCAAGCTGCCAGTCAAGATAGCCGCGGGCGTCATCGTGGCCGGCATAGAAGGGGCCATGACCGCCGAGCTGGAGAGCGTGGGGGAGCCGCAATAATCTGTGGGTCTGGCTTAGTGCTCAAGAAAGAGACGAGGTTTCCTACATTTTTTTCACGTTTACGCTTCGGCTTGTGACGTCCTCTGAAAACTGATTGCCTAGCATTACTGGAGGATGATTGAACGTCGGGGCCTGATGTACAGCTTGCCCTCAGCCGGTTATCCCTTTCTCCGCCCTTTACGGCGCGGCGGATTTTTCGTACAAAGATAGTGTGAGTACCTGTAATGCACTTGTGTAGTTTTTTTATCCGCAAAGTGCTTTTCGGGGGGGGGCGAATCTTTTTTCTGCAACAACCAAGACTCGACAAGAGTCTTTGCCGGATTTATACTCCTTTAAACGACGTAAAGTAGTTGGTCCTTTTAGTAACCATGAGTGATGCACATACAAACAAAAACACGGGCTTGCAGACGTTTGCCGACGAAGAAGTCAAAGAGCCCCGTCGGTTTAAGGTATTGCTGCACAATGACGATTACACCACCATGGAATTTGTGATAAAAGTGTTGCGAACCGTGTTTAAAAAAACAGAGGCTGCGGCCATGGACATTATGCTGACTGTACACAACAAGGGCGTTGGGGTCTGCGGCGTGTACACCATGGAAGTGGCTGAAACCAAAATTGGCATGGTGCGGCAAATGGCCCGCAACGAAGGCTATCCTTTGAGAAGCAGTATGGAAGAGGTTTAGATATATGCTGAGCAAAAGACTTGAAAATGTACTCACCACTGCGGTGCGCGAAGTGCGCAAAAGGCACCACGAATATCTGACGCTGGAGCATCTGCTCTACGCTCTGGCGTTGGAGGAGACCGGCAAGAACATCCTCTACCAGTGCGGGGTGGACGTCAGTCAGTTGCAGCAGCAGTTGGAGGTCTTTTTCTCCGACCACATGGAGGTGCTGCCGGAGAACTCCGCCGTAGAGGTGGTGCAGACCTTGGGCGTGCAGCGCGTGTTGCAGCGAGCCATTTTGCAGATGCAGTCTGCAGGCAAGAGCAAGGTGGAGATAGGCGACGTGCTCGCCGCACTGTTCGACGAAGACGACTCCTACGCTGTGTATTTTCTCAAATCCCACGGCGCAACCCGCTTGGACGTGCTGGAGTACATCTCCCACGGCATGCCCAAGGACGAGGATTGGCGTCCCGGCGAAACAGCCCAGCCTGAGGCCAAACCCGCCGAGGATCCCAACCAGACCAAAAAGTCCAAGTCCGCCTTGGACCAGTTCACCGTGAATCTGGTGGAGCGGGCCCGCAAGGGAGAGATAGACCCGCTCATCGGACGCGACGTGGAGCTGGAGCGCACGGTGCAGGTGCTTGCCCGGCGGCGCAAGAACAACCCCATTTTCGTGGGCGACCCGGGCGTGGGCAAGACCGCCCTGGCCGAAGGCTTGGCCCTGAAGATAGTGCAGGGCGACGTGCCCAGCTCTTTCAAGAAGGCGGAGATTTTCGCCTTGGATATGGGCGCTCTGTTGGCTGGCACCAAATACCGGGGCGATTTCGAGGCCCGGCTCAAAAGCGTCATGAGCGAGCTCTCGGCCACGCCGGACGCTATTCTCTTTGTAGATGAGATACATACCATCGTGGGCGCTGGCGCCACCAGCGGCGGCACGCTGGACGCCTCGAACATCCTTAAGCCCGTGCTCCAGTCCGGCTCTCTGCGCTGCATAGGCTCGTCCACTTACGAAGAGTATAAAAACCATTTCGAGAAGGACCGCGCTTTGTCCCGGCGGTTTCAGAAGATTGACGTGCCGGAACCCACTGTGGACGAGTGCGTGGACATCCTCAAGGGGCTGAAGCCTTATTACGAGGAGCACCACGGCGTGCACTATACCCTGCCGTCGCTCAAAGCTGCGGTGGAGCTTTCCAACCGGCACATCAACGACCGCTACCTGCCGGACAAGGCCATAGACATCATTGACGAAGCCGGCGCCGCCTTTAAGTTGAAGCTGGCCAGGGGCCGCAAGAACAACAACATCAGCCCCTCGGACATAGAGCTGGTCATCGCGCGGATGGCCCGCATCCCGGCCAAGCGCGTCTCAGGCTCGGACAAGGTGCGGCTCAATGTGCTGGAGGATGACCTTAAGTCCAAAGTCTACGGCCAGGACGAGGCTGTGGACACCATAGTCAAGGCCATTCTGCGCTCCCGCGCCGGCCTGGGGCATCCAGACCGGCCCACTGGCAACTTTTTGCTCTATGGCCCCACGGGCGTGGGCAAGACCGAGCTGGCCAAGCAACTGGCCGCCAGTCTGGGCGTGAACTTTTTGCGCTTTGACATGAGCGAATACATGGAAAAGCACGCTGTGGCCCGGCTCATCGGGGCGCCTCCCGGCTATGTGGGCTACGACGAAGGCGGGCAACTGACCGACGCCATCCGCAAAAACCCGCACACCGTGCTCTTGCTGGACGAAATCGAAAAAGCCCACCCGGACATGTATTCCATCCTGCTGCAGGTGATGGACTACGCCACCCTGACCGACAACGCCGGCCGCAAGGCGGATTTCCGGCATGTCATCCTGTTAATGACCACCAACGCCGGCGCCCGGGAAATGTCTTCAGCCAACATCGGCTTTGGCGTAGCCGGCAAGGAAGACTCCACCTACCGCGGCCGCGAAGCCGTGGAAAAGCTTTTCAGCCCGGAATTCCGCAACCGGCTGGACGCCATTGTGGGCTTCCATCCCTTGGACGCAAAAGTCATGAACCTTATTGTGGACAAGTTCATGGCCGAAATTGAAGAGCAGATGAAGGAAAAGCGGGTTGCCATCAACCTGACAGGAAAAGCCCGCAAGCGACTGGCCGACGAAGGCTATGATCCTACATACGGCGCCCGGCCGCTGCATCGGTTGCTGCAGGCCGAGATCAAGGATATACTGGCCCGCGAGGTGCTCTTCGGCTGCCTGCAGAAGGGAGGCGAAGCCACCATTGACGCCGGCAAGAGATCCAAGAACGCAGCGTGCGGCAATGAAAACCGCTGCGGTTTGAAGTTCAGCTTTGACTCGCCCCTGTGCGAGACCCCGGCCGGCAAGAAAACCGGCGGCTCAAAGTCCGGCAAGACTAAACCAGCCGGCAAATCCAAGGCCAAGGCCGAGGCGTCCTGATCCGCATTTTGCGCCTGGCCCATGAGCGTCTATTACCTGACCGAAGACCCCTTGTTGTTTCCCCCGTCCGAAGAGGCCGAAGATGACGGCCTCTTGGCGGTCGGGGGCGATCTTTCCGTGCCCCGGCTGCTGGCTGCTTACTCCCAGGGGGTCTTTCCCTGGTACGGGCCTGGGCATCCCATTCTCTGGTGGACGCCGGACCCGCGCTGCGTCCTGAAGCCGGAACAGCTTCACGTCTCCAAAAGCTTGCGCAAGTTTCTGAATAAGGACCACTTTACTTACAGCATGGACACGGCGTTCATCCGCGTCATGCACTCCTGCGCCCAGACCCTGCGGCCCCAGGGAGTCGGCACCTGGATAGTGCCGGATATGGTACGCGGCTACACCGAACTGTACCGCTGTGGCTACGCCCATTCAGTGGAAACCTGGCTGGACGGCGAACTCGTCGGCGGCCTGTACGGCGTCTCTCTGGGCCGGGCCTTTTTCGGCGAGTCCATGTTCTTCCGCGCGCCCAACGCCTCCAAAGCCGCCTTTGTCTACCTGGTGTCCAAGCTGCAGGAGTGGGGCTATGTGCTCATCGACTGCCAGCAGACCACGCCGCACATGCTCCGCTTTGGCGCGCGGGAAATCCCCCGCCGGAAGTTCAACGCCATGCTCAACCAGGCTTTGGAGGGCCGGGGCATGGTTGGTCGTTGGACAGGCAGAAAGTAAACGCCTGGCCTCTTGGCGCTTCCCTCCATTCTGCCCCTGCCCCAGCCATTTTCTTTGTATGTTGACAGCCTTGGCGCTGTTGCGTAGTGCATGCAATAGTTCATGTTTTTCAATTTTGACTATTTATTTGCATATATCATTGCCATATTTGTTAACTTTTGCGATATAGGGGGGCGGCATGGACGCAGCAGGAGTCAAGGCGCAACAGGAGTTGCTGTTGCGGCGTATGCCGCAGATCATGCGGTATGAGGCGGAGTTGAGCCGGCTGAACAAACAGTGGACCCGGACCACGCTGACCGGGAAGATCAATTGCAACCGCATAGCCAGCACGTTGATAGAGTTCATGATCTCCACCCAGGAGAGCTTTCGGAATTTGCAGGACGATCTTATCAGTACCCTGGTGTTCGAAAGCGTGAAAAAAACGGTGCTGGAACAGACTGAAGCGGCCCAGTCCGCCATTGACATTCTCAAACGCAACCTCTTCGAACGCACGGCGGATGTGGGATTTCTGGCCACAGATACAGACATATGCACGTTTCTGGCCACGGAAGAGTGTAACGACCCTGAAGCTGTAGACCGCATTGTGGAGCGTTTGCGAGAGTATCGCGCCAAATATACCGTCTATTATGAAATCATCATACTGGACATGGAGGGCAAGGTGCGGGCGCATCTGGACGAGAGCAACCGCATCAGCGCTACGCGGGACCCCTTGCTGTCAGAAACGCTGCAGGCTGAAGAGTACGTGGAAACGTTTCGCGCTTCCGACCTTGTTCCAGGCCGTGGCGACGTGCTGCTGTATTCCCAGACCATCAAAGATGGTGAGACTGGCCGCCCCCTGGGCGTGCTGTGTCTGTGCTTTGACTTTGGCGGCGAGATGGAGTCCATCTTTGGCAAACTGACGGGCAGTTCCCAGGGCATCATTGTGGCCATTCTTGATAAACAGCACCGGGTTATCGCTTCCAGCGACAAAGTGCTGCTGCCAGCGGGAAGCGTTGCGGACACGGCTTTGGACAAAGATTACGCCTTGTGCCGACACGACGGCGCAGAGTATGTTGTGGTGACGCGGCGGACCAACGGATACCAGGGGTTTTATGGTCTTGAGTGGTACGGCCACGCCATGCGCCGGGCTGACTACGCCTTTGCCGAAAGCCGCGAAGATTCCACAGTGAACGAGGAGGTCGTGCGTTCGTCAACTTTGTATTCCGGCGCCATGGCCCATGTGGACACTGAAGCGGAAAACGTGCTGGCTGACCTGCAACTGGTCGTCCAGAATGGCGAGGTCATGGCCGCCAAAAAGTCCATCGATAATGAGGAGTCCATACAGCGCGAGTCCCGTGCGCTGCCGCCGGTGCTCAGCGAAATACAAAAAGTTGGCGCGCAGATACGCACTGTCTTCAGCCAGTCCATACGCAACCTGCTGCAAACTGTCATTGCCGCCCGCCTGTACGATCTGGAGTTTTTGGCCTCTTTGGCCATAGACATCATGGACCGCAACCTTTACGAGCGGGCCAACGACTGCCGCTGGTGGGCGCTGACGTCGTATTTTCGCCGCATGCTTTCACAGCGGGAGATCATCCCAGACCAGGCGGCCCAGGCGGCGGATATCCTGGCCTACATCAACAGCTTGTACACGGTGTATACAAACTTGTTTGTGTACGACCGTGACGGCCGGGTGGCGGCGGTGTCCAACCCGGCGGAAAAGGAACTCGTCGGCCAGCGCCTTGGGGCGGAGTGGGTACGGCATACGCTGGGGTTGAAGGATTCACAACTGTACACTGTTTCGGCTTTTGAGAGCACGCCGCTGTACGCCGGCCCGTCCGGCCCCAGGCATACGTATGTGTACAACGCCGCCATAGCCAGTCCAAATGACCACGACCGCGCAGTGGGCGGCATAGGCATTGTCTTTGACAGTGAACCGGAGTTCAAGGCCATGCTGCACGACGCCTTGCCCCGCGACGACCTGGGGCAGGTTATGGCTGGTTCCGCCGGCTTTTTTATCGACAGGCAACGGCGAATCATCTCCTCCACTGACCCAGAGCGGACCCCCGGGCAGACGTTGAATATCAGCGAACGGTTCGTCAAACTGGGCCTTGGGGAGTCTTTGTCCGACATTATCACGCTGAATGGAAGGCAAGCAGCCGTGGGCTGCCGCATGTCCTCCGGTTACCGCGAGTATAAAACGGACGGGGCCTATGAAAACGACGTGGCGGCGCTGATCATCACTGAGATGTAAGGGGAAGCTGTAAGGGCCTGTTTTTAGATTTGCTATGTTTTTTATGTGCTTGTGTTGACTGGTTGGCGTATTTTTGCGTTGAGCCGACCCACGCTTCTGAAGCGATGTACACTTGTTTCAGGAACATGCTCTAGAAATCAGTTGACACCATTTCCACTTTGCTTCACAAGGAGTGACCGGCGGTCATTGTGTGTGCAGTGGTCACATGGTGTCCGCCGGTCACTATAATTGCAGGTCCGGGGGCATCGTGGCGGCGGCGTACAAGCAGAAAGAAAAATCCAAGCAGACCAGGGACGAACTCATGGCCTCGGCCGTGGAGCTCTTTACCCGCAAAGGATTTGCCGCCGCCACCATTGCCGAAATCACTGACCGGGCTGGCTACGCCAAGGGCAGTTTTTACCGGCACTGGTCCAGCAAGAACGACCTGTTTCTGGAGATTCTGGAGCAGAAGCTGCAGGCCTACCGCGCCGCCCGGGAGCAACACATCAAGGACGCGCAAAGTCTTACAGACGTCATGGAGGTGATCTGGGATTTTCTGGAGACCATGATGCAAGACGCCAACTGGGCCAGAAACTATCTTGAATTCGCCATTCACGCCGGCGCTGACCCGGAGCTGAAGGAACAGTTGGCCAATCGGCGGTACCGGCTTTCTGACGCGCTGTTCGCAGAGCTGGTGTCCCCTTTTGTGAATACGGATTTTCCCCCGGAGAAGATGGGCGCTTTGAACACCGCCCTGTTCGAGGGGTTTCTTATCCATAAGCTGCTGGGGTTCGGAACGCTGGACGCTGCAGACGTGCGCCAGGCTGCTCTGGCGCTGGTTCATGTGCTGGGATGCAGGGAGCACGCCCCTTGCCTGTCTGAAAAAATCAAACAAGTGGAGGACCCATGATTGTGCGCGCATTTTTTGCGGCTGTTTTGGCTCTGTGCCTCGGCCTGCCTGCCTTTTCGTTTGCGGCTGATTCTGTAAAGCTGACGTACAGCAACTTTTTTCCGCCCACCCATGTGCAGTCGCAGTTGGCTGAAGCCTGGGCCAAGGAAGTGGAAAAACGCACTGACGGCGCTGTGCAGGTGGATTATTTTCCTGGCGGCACGCTGACCTCGGCCAAGCAATGCTACGACGGCGTGGTGCAGGGCATTTCAGACGTGGGCATGTCTGTGCTGGCCTATTCCCGGGGCCGATTTCCGGTTATGGCCGCCGTGGACCTGCCCCTGGGCTACCGGTCCGGCATGGCCGCAACCAAGGCCGCCAATGCTGTCTACGCTAAGTTTCAGCCCAAGGAGTTCAACGACGTAGAGGCCATGTATTTCCACGCCCACGGTCCTGGTTTAGTGTTTACCAAAGACACGCCGGTTAAAACCATGGCCGGCATGAAAGGGCTGAAGCTGCGCGCCACTGGCAACAGCGCCAAGGTGGTCGCGGCTCTTGGCGGCACGCCCGTTGCCATGTCCATGCCGGAGTCGTACCAGTCCATCCAGAAGGGGGTTGTTGACGGCGGGGTGTACCCCATGGAAACCAACAAGGGCTGGAAAATGGCAGAGGTGGTGGATTACGGGACCTTGAACTACTCCTCCGCTTACACCACCACGTTTTTTGTGGTGATGAACTCGGCCAAGTGGGCCAAAATTCCGCCCGAAGCCCAGAAAATCATCCGCGAAATAAACGAAGAGTGGATCGTCAAACACGGCCAGGCCTGGGACGAGAGCGACGAAGAGGGCCGGGCTTTTTTCTTGGAGCAGGGCAACGAACTTATTGAACAATCTGACGCAGAAGCGGCCAGGTGGAAAGAAGCCGTACAGCCCATCATTCAAGGATACGTTGACGAAGCAGATACAAAAGGGATAGACGGACAGGCTGTTGTTGAAACGATAACGGAAATGTTGCAATAGCCTTTACACTTATAATAAGCCGGCAGCGCCGCGCTGGGTACAATGGCGTCGCTGCCGGTTTTTTTTACGGCGGTTAGCTGGGGTATGCCATTCATCAACACCACGCTCACAGGAGTGCGCAGGGCCATGAAGCACATTGCTTCGGTGTGCCTTTTCTGCATGTCGCTGGTCACCTGCGCTGACGTTGTAGGCCGGCTGTTTGGCCGGCCCCTGTTCGGCTCAGAGGAAATTGTGGCGTTCCTGGCTGTGCTGGTTGTGGGCTTCTCACTGCCGTACGCCCATTACCAGCGTAGCCACATAGGCATTGACCTGGCGGTCCGGGTGTTGCCTTCCCGGGTCCGGCGCTTGCTCTCTGCCGTGGTGGAGAGCGTTGCCGCGGTTTTGTTCGGCCTGGTCGCCTGGCGGATGTTTGTCTACGGACAGGATTTGCAGGTCACGGGTCGGCTGTCCATGAATCTGGGATTTCCTGAACATATTATCATCTACTTACTGGGCGCGGGTTTTACGGTATTTGCCGTGCATCTGCTGTGCGACGGGCTGGCGCTGCTTCTGCCGCAAAGGGAGGAGGAGTGATGGATCCGACCCTGGCTGGCGTACTGGGCGTCGCCGCGATGATGGGGCTGTTCATGACCGGCATGCCCGTGGCGTACGCCATGATTCTGGTGGGGTTTTCCGGCTTCAGCCTGCTTACCTCGCCGGAAGTGGGGCTCAACCTGCTTTCCCGGTCTATTTACGGGGCCTTTGCCTCCTACGACCTGTCCACAATTCCCCTGTTCATTCTGATGGGACAACTGGCGTTTAATGCTGGCATCGGCAAGGATTTGTACGAAACTGCGTACCGATTTTTTGGTCACATACGCGGGGGGCTGGCCATGGCCACGGTGAGCGCATGCACTGCTTTTGGCGCCATCTGCGGCTCCAGCCCGGCCACGGCCGCCACTATGGCCACTGTCGGCATTCCTGAGATGAAGCGTTTCGGGTACTCGAACAAGCTGGCTTCCGGTTCGGTGGCTTCCGGCGGCGGGTTGGGTATGATCATGCCGCCCAGCGTGGTGCTCATTGTCTATGGCGTGCTCACTGAGCAGTCCATCGGAGAACTGTTTGTGGCTGGGGTGTTGCCTTCGCTGGTCATCACTGTCTTGTTTCTTCTGGCGGTGGCGGTCACTTGCCGGTTGTGGCCTGGCCAAGGTCCGCCGGGCCAGCGGTCCAGCTGGCGGCTACGGTTGCGGTCCTTGGTAGGCCTGGTGGACACGGCAGTGGTGTTCGGTTTGGTAATGGGCGGTATGTTTTGGGGGCTGTTTACGCCTACTGAAGCTGCGGCTGTGGGCGTGGCCTGCATTTTAGGCGTGTCACTGGTGCAGAAAAGGTTGAACTTCGCCAGCATTGTCAAGTCGCTGCAAGAAACCCTGAGGTCATCGTGCATGGTCATGTTTCTGGTGGCCGGGGCGGTGGTTTTTGGTAAATTTTTGGCCATTACGCGTATTCCCTTCAACACTGCGTCGTGGATCGCCGGGTTTGATCTGCCGGCGGCGGCGGTGCTGAGCATGATTCTGCTGCTGTATTTCCTGGGCGGTTGCGTCATGGACGCGTTGGCGCTTATCATGCTCACCATTCCGGTGTTCTATCCGGTGGTCCTGCAACTGGGGTACGACCCCATCTGGTTTGGGGTGGTTATCGTGCTGGTCACCCAGATAGGCGTTATCACGCCGCCAGTGGGCATCAACGTCTATGTGGTCTATGGAGTTACCCAGCATATGGGCATGAACATCCCGTTGGAGTCCATCTTCAAGGGGGCGGTTCCGTTTCTTCTGGCTATAGTCGCCGGAATGGTTCTGCTGTTTCTTTTTCCACAGATAATTTTGTTTTTGCCCCAGTTAATGTATTGACGCATCCTTTATTGACGCATTCTGTATTGACGCATCCGTTGCATATCGCTCCCTTTTGTGTATAGAATGGGCTTGAAGTGAAAGACCTGGGGAGTGCATGTGAAAAGAAAGCAGCGTAAAGGCGCAACTCGCGAGGAACTGCAGCGGGAAAACGAGGCTTTGAAGGCCGAGCTGGCCCTGCTGCGGCAAGGCGCCGGGCAATGCCCTGAAGGCGCGGATCCTTTTCGCGCTCTTATTGAAGAGTCCGGCGACGTCTTCGTTATTCACGACACCGACGGCCGGTATCTGTACTATTCCGGGCCTTCAAAATTCGGCGCCACTGCTGCTGATTTCATTGGCAAATCCCCCGAAGATTTATTTGCGCCGGAAGAAGCCAAAAACATTCGCATAACGCTGCACGCCGTCTTGGAAAGCGGCCAGGCCCAAAGGGTTGAAAAATCTATTGCACTCCAAGACGAAACCTTGTGGTTTCTTGACCACGTGTACCCTATACGCAATAAAGCTGGAGACATTGCGGCCATTGGCAAGGTGAGCGTCAACATTACCGACCGCAAGCACGACGAGCTGGAATTACTCTCCGCGCATCGGGAAATCTGCATCCAGGAAAATCTCATTTCCGGCGTACTGGACGCCCTGCCAGACATCGTGGGCGTGCAACTGGCTGACCACAGCATCGTTCGCTACAACAAAGCAGGGTATGCCATACTCGGCATGTCCCCGGAGCAAGTGCACGGCAAAAAGTGTTATGAACTTATTGGCCGGGTAACGCCCTGCGACATATGCGCCACCTCCCGCGCAGTAACGACCCGCAAGACGGAACAGGTGGAAAAGTTTGTTCCAGAGCTGGGCGTGCATATAGAAGCCACCAGCGTGCCGGTAGTGGATAACGACGGCCACGTGAGCCTGGTGGTGGAGATACTGCGGGACACCAGCAGCCGCAAAAAATCTGAACTCGCCCTCCGGGAAAGCGAAAGCCGGTTGCGGGCGGTGATAGACGCCATTCCGGCGGAATACTGGGCCGTGGACAAGGACCGGGTGTTTATCCTGCAAAACGCTGTCAGCCGGGAGGACTACGGAGACGTGGCGGGCAAGCGCATAGACACGTTGGACCTGCCTGAGAAGTCGCGCATGAAGCTGTTGGGCATGGTGGAGCAGGCCTTTGCCGGAGAACAGGTCCGCATGGAATACAGCCGGGGCGAGGGCGCAGTGCAGCGAACGTATCAAGGCGTTATTGCGCCGGTTACGCTGGACGGCAATATCATTGCCGTGCAAGGGGTGTTTGTGGACATCACCGCGCGCAAACGGGCGGAGGCGGCCCTGCTGCAAGCCAAGGAAGAGGCTGAGCGCGCAGCGCGGTCCAAGAGCGAGTTTGTGGCCAACATGAGCCACGAGATACGCACGCCGCTTAATGGCGTCATGGCGTCTTTGCAACTGGCGGAGTCGCCTGGCGTCACGCACGCCGATGTGCTGGAGTGCGTGAGTACGGCCCGCAAGGCGGCTGAGTCCTTGCTCACTGTTATCGGCGACATACTTGATTTCTCGAAGCTGGAGGCTGGCAAAGCTGAGCTGCAGACCCAGGATTTTACGTTACAAGAACTCATAGACAGCACGGACGCCATTTTCCGCCGCCAAGTGGAAGCCAAGGGGCTGTATTTGAAATGGAGTCTTAACCCGGATTCACCACAGCGGCTGCACGGGGATATGCCCAAGTTGCGGCAGGTGCTGTTCAATCTGTTAGGCAATGCGGTGAAATTCACTGAAAAAGGCGGCGTGTCGGTTTCCATGTCCGCCGCGCAGCAGCATAACAGCAACCGGGTTCGGCTGGACGTCAGCATTCAGGATACAGGCTGCGGCGTTTCAGATATGCTGCAAAAGAGACTGTTTGAACCGTTCACCCAGGCGGACGCGTCCCTGACCCGCCGCTACCAAGGAACCGGACTCGGCCTTTCCATCGTCAAGCGGCTGGTGGAGCTTATGGGCGGCAAGGTGCAGCTGTCCAGCACAGACGGGCAAGGCGCTACTGTCTGGCTGCATCTGTATTTGCAGACGGCCAGGTCTGCCGAAAGCGACGTCCCCATAGAAGAATCCATGCCAGGAGAGGCCGGGCCTTTCCGGTTGCTGGTGGTGGAAGATAACGCGACCAATCGTATTATGGCCGTCCGCATGCTGGAAAAAATGGGGCACACAGTGCTGCCTGCGGAAAACGGCCTGGAAGCATTGGATATTTTGGCTGAAAAGTCTGTAGACATGGTGCTTATGGACATACAGATGCCAGAGCTGGACGGATTGGAAACAACCCGGCGCATCCGGGCCGGAGTGGCGCCTGGCGCGCCGCAGGATATGATTATTGCTGCTATGACAGCCCATGCAGCAGCCAGCGACCGGGACCGGTGTTTGGAGGCGGGCATGGACGACTACATCTCCAAGCCCATGGATTTTGCCGGGCTGCGCGAGCTGCTAGGGCGCTTGGGCCAGGTGCTGCACAAAAGACGGGGAAAAAACCGCGGCGGTCAGTGACGTGCGGTTTGGCTTTTAGTGTTGATTCTTTTCAGGGCGTTGTTGAAATCTTCTAAAAAGCGTTCGCCTTTCACATGGCGCCGGGACACCATCATTCGGTGTATTTCTTTGCTGAAGTCATTTTTCGTGGAGGAGAACAGGTGTTGTTCTTCTGGATACATCGTGGAAATGATATTCCAACCGACATCCACGTCCATGGGCGTTACGTCCGTAATGCCCACGTACAGGCGTTTGAAGGATTCCTTTTCTGTGTAGCTGGGAATATAATTCAAGTTTTCATCTTTGAAAATATGTTCATAGTAGTAACCGCGAACGCCTCCCACAGTGAAAGGCTTGAGACTCTCCAGCGACTCATAGACAAAACCCGGCAGCCGGTCGTTGCGGTAGAAGAAACGGGTGTGCGCTTGGTACAGCGGGTCTGAGAACATGCTAAAAGCGCTGCGCTCCTCTGTTTGTACGTATGGGAAGGAGCCCAGGGCGGCCCCTTGCTGCACCATCTTTTCGCAGCGGCTCCAGGGCATAAAATGGATTTCCACCCTGTCCGCCCAACCGCTTTCCTGCAGCACAGCCATGACTTTATTCAGTTGCAGGCCGCCGCCCGTTTCCTGGTTAATGAAAGGCGGCCAGTTGTTGGTGACGATGAAGTCCTTGCATAAAGCGTTGCCGGGCAAAACGCAGCAGAGGAAGCACGCGAAAAGTGCAACAGCGGCAAATCGGGCTGCAACGCTGCAGGTGGAAGTGAAAAAACTGCGGCAAGGTCGAAGCATCATTGCTGCGGAGTATTACCCACGTATGTTACAAATGAATGACAGTTAATAAGACCCTCCAAAGTCCACAGTCAAAAATATAAAACTGTCGGCATGTTAGGAAAAAGAAGATACATCACAATTGTGAATAATAATCATCACCAACGAGGCGCCGCCGCCATGCTCAGTGAAGCATCAAGACGGAGCATCAAGACGGACCATCAAAGCGGGCGGCTGCAAGGGCCGCCCCTACACAGACGTGACGTAACGAATAGTACGGGTACTGACGTGCGCCCACTTCTTTCTGACCTGTAGCCGGGTGGCCTGGCCAGCGCTGTCAGGCCGGTGGATTCTGGGTCGTGGCGCTACTTGTCCTTTTACAGCTCTTGCCGTACACGGTGTATTCATTACTATACTGAATGAAGAGGAAGTGCCTGTGTCATATAGTATGCGCTTAGTCGTGAGTGTTGTGATAGTTGCGGTCCTGGCAGGCTGCGCATCGCGCGGTCCATCGCCGAGCCCTTCGCCGAGCCCTTCGCTGGATACGCTGCAGCCCTCTGTGGCGGATAATCCGGCGGCGCTGGCCAGTGGACTGGACATCTCCACACAGGGGATGTCTTCGTGGATGGAACTGGCCCCGGCCGTGGCGGCGTCCATCAAGTGGGCGGCCAGCCGGCCCCAGGATGCGCCGGCTCTCAAGGCCCCCTGGCCGGCGGCCACGTGGTCGGACCTGCGGTTTACCCTTGAAAAACTGCTGGAGCTGTTGCCGGAGCTGGATCAGAACCCCGGTTTACTTGCCCGGGAATTCGTCTGGCTGCGTATAGAGCCGGACACGCTGCTCACTGGCTATTACGAGCCATTTTTGGAGGCTTCCCTTGTCCCGCATCCTGAGTACCCCTATCCCATATACGGCAAGCCCGGCGACCTGCGCGTTATTCGGGATTTGGGGAAATTCAACCCTTCCCTGGCTGGCAAGCGGCTGGTTTACCGGGTGGGAAAAGAAGGGATAGAGCCCTACCCGGATAGAGAAGCCATTGACTTTCAAGGCGTCTTGCAAGGCAAAGGGCTGGAAATTGCCTGGGCCAAAGACTTGGTGGACGTGTTCTTTTTGCATATCCAAGGCTCTGGCCGGCTGGTGCTGCCGGACGGGAGCACCAAGCACGTGCTGTACGCCGCCAAGAACGACCGGGGCTACGTCGCCCTGGGCCGGGTGCTGGTCAAAGAAGGGTTGCTCAAAAGCGGCGAGGTGACCATGCCGTCCATCCGCCGGGCGCTGCAGGAGAACCCGGACCGGCTGGCCGAACTACTCAGCGAGAATCCCAACTACGTTTTTTTTCGGTTGGCTGACACCGGACCCTACGGCGCAAGCGGGGCGCGGCTGACGCCCCTGGCGTCGGTGGCGGTGAACCGCTCAGTCATACCGCTGGGCGCCGTGCTGGCGGTGCAGGCCCATCTGCCACATTACGGAGGCGAAACACAGCCCTTGTCCGGTCTTGTGCTGGCCCAGGACACAGGAGCCATGAAGCCAAATCACCTGGATTTATTCTGCGGGGCCGACCCCCTGGCGGCCCATCGGGCCGGGCATATGCGCGGCGGGGCCAGAACACATCTGTTGCTGACCAAGGAAGTTTTTCGAAAGTCCAACTAGTTTGTATACATGTATTTTTAAAAACGGAGGAGCTTTTGTGTCCACAACATCTGGACAGCTTACATCCTTTTGCATATTATTCTGGCGTCACTCACAGGCGTCTTTGGGCGCTGCAAGCACTGGAGTATTGAAAAAATGCGCGCGTTGATTGTGGAAGATGAGACGACGAGCCAGAAATTGATGGAAATGATGCTGGAACCCTACGCAGACGTGCTGGACAGCGCGCCAGACGGCGTCGTAGCTGTGGAGAAATTCGCCAAAGCGCTGGAAAACGGCGAAGCATACGACCTGGTGTGCATGGACATAATGATGCCCCACATGGACGGGCAGGAGGCGTTGCGTCGCATCCGGTCCATTGAGAAGGAAAACGGCCGCAACGGCGCCAACGAAGCCAAGGTTATTATGACCACCGCCTTGGACGACCCGAAAAACGTGGTGGACGCGTATTACGGTGGCGGCGCCACAGCCTATTTGCCCAAACCTATCGACCATGAGTTGTTCTTGCACATCCTGCGCAAGCTGGAGCTCATAGACTAAGTGCGTCTAGGCCCCGCCTTCCCGCCCAGGGGTTATACTTTGTCAAACAGCATCAGTCCCCCAAGAAGTATGAACAATCCTGCGGCGATTTTTTTGATGGCGTCTCCAGGCAGTCTTTGGCATATGAAATCTGCAAACACCACGCCCAACAGACTGACCAGCACCAGTGCAAGTGAAGAACCCAGAAATACTGTCCACGGCTTGCGGGTTTGGGCTGTCAGCAATATACAGGCCAGCTGGGTCTTGTCCCCCAACTCTGCCAGAAACAACGTGCCGAATGTTGAACCGAGCACTTTCCAGTCCATGTTGTGTTCCTTTTGTTTTCAGAGTTTGCAGGGTATAGTAATAGAAGCGGAAAAAGGCAAGCAACAAGGCGGCGCATGAACAATACGCACATGTTTGAACGCAATCTTGAATTTGATGATCCGTCTGCTGCGCGGGAGCTGTTTGGTCCGAACAACGACAACCTGACCCGCTTGAGCCAGCGTAGCGGGATGGAGCTGCAGACCAGCGGTTCACGGCTTAGCTTGCGCGCTGGAGACGAGGAATCGTTGAACCGCATGGCCAACCTGTTTGTGCAAATGTATGGTCTGGCTAAAAAAGGCCGGCAACTGCACCGGCGCGACCTGGCGTTTGCCTGGTCCATGCTGCAAAAAGACCCGGAAGCAGACCTGCAGTCGGTGTTTGCCGAAGCCGTTGAACTCCCCGCCGGCAAAGGAACTGCCGCGCCCCGGAGTCTGGCGCAGAAGAAATATCTGCAGATTATGCGCGACAATGAGATGGTCTTCGCCATTGGCCCGGCTGGCACTGGTAAAACTTACCTTGCCGTGGCCATGGCTGTATCCTTTCTCTTGCAGCATAAGGTGAAGCGGCTGGTGCTCACCCGGCCGGCAGTGGAGGCGGGCGAGAAGCTGGGCTACCTGCCCGGCGACTTGGCGGAGAAGATCAACCCTTACCTGCGGCCGCTCTACGACGCTTTGAACGACATGCTGGAGCCGCGCAAAGTGGTTGAGATGCAGGAAAACAATATCATTGAGATAGCGCCCCTGGCGTTTATGCGCGGCCGCACGCTCAGCGACGCCTGCATTCTCCTTGATGAAGCCCAGAACACCACGCCTGAACAGATGAAAATGTTTCTCACCCGGCTGGGGTATGGCTCGCGGGCTGTCATAACCGGCGACGTGACTCAGATAGACCTGCCCCTGCAGCATAGAATGGACTGCGACCCGGCAGAACGGTCAGGGCTCGTCCAGGCGCTCAAGGTTCTGGAAAACGTTCCGGGCGTTGGGTTTGTTGCGTTTTCAGAAGAGGACGTGGTCCGGCACTCTCTGGTGGGGCGCATCGTCAAAGCCTACGAGGAGCACGATAAACGCTGCCGGGAGCAGAACGCATGATCAGCGTGCAGCGGGAAGCGCCGTTTTGCGCCGGCCCGCCGGTCTCTGTACGGGAGATTGGCGCTACAGTGGAGGCCATGCTGCTGGAGCTGGGGCTGGAAGACGCCGGCGTGAACGTGGCCTTGTACGGCGACGCGGCCATGGAGCGGCTGTATGGCGCATTTTTGGGCTGCGCCGGTCCCACCAATGTGCTGAGCTTTCCGTCAGAAGAAGATGACGCTGGCGGCGAGCTGGTCCTCTCGCTGGAAACAGCCGCGCGCGAAGCCTTCCTGTACGGTCAGGACCTTGAAGAGCACGTTTGGCGTCTGCTGGCCCATGGAGTGCTCCACTTGGCCGGCTTCGACCACGGCCCGGCCATGGACGCCATGACCGAGTCGCTGATGAGCAAGCGGGCATAAGCAGAAGGCTGTCGTCCGCGTAGCGAGCCACAGCCTCATCCCGTGGTGTAGCGCAGGGCTGAGGCGTCGTGTATCGGTCCCTTGCTTCCCCGCGCAAAGCGCACGCGGCGCTTGGGCGGCGCATGAAGTTTAACCCCGCGAAGGCGGGGACCAGGGAGGGCGGGGACCAGGGAGGACAATGACCCAGGCGGTGTGCAGCCGACGGCGTGTAGTTTTCAATTCCCCAGCAGCATAATCCCGGCCAAGCCCAAAAAAATGAAAAAGCCGGCTGAGTCTGTGATCGTGGTCAAAAATATGGACGAAGCCTGAGCCGGGTCCCGGCCCAGTTCCTTGAGTATAAGCGGGATGGACGCCCCGAACACAGAGCCCACGAGCATGTTGATGCCCAGCGCCAGGGCCATGACCTCGCCCAGGGCCAGGTTTTGCGTCACCGCCAGCACGGCTGCGAAGACCACTGCCCCGATGAGCAGGCCGTTCAGCAGGCCCACCTTTACCTCGCGCCACACCGCCATCCAGCTGCGCCGGCGGTCGAATTTTTCCATGGCCATCTGCCGGATGATCACGGCCAGGGACTGCTGCCCGGTGTTGCCGGCCTGGTTGGAGACGATATGCATCAGCGCCGCCAGGATGGCCATTTCTGCAATGGTTCCTTCAAACAGGTGCACCACCCAGGCTGCTATGGCGGAGTTGATCACATTGATGACCAGCCAGGGAAAACGTTTTTTGACTGAGATGAGCCAGGGAGTGTCCACGGTTTCGTCGCCGCCTGCCCCCACCATGGACTGCATGTCTTCGCTGGCCTCTTCGTGCAGCACGTCAAAGATGTCGTCGTGGGTGATGGCGCCCAGCAGCTTGCCGTCGTAGTCCACCACCGGCAGGGCCACGAAGTTGTAGTGGCCCAGTTGGTGCGCCACTTCTTCCCGGTCCACGTCAAAAAGCACGGTGATGAGATTTTGGTTTTTGATCATGCTTTTCAGACTTGTGCCGGGCTTGGCGGTCAAGATGTCCCGCAGGGAACAGACCCCAACCAGCTTATCTTCGTCGTCCACCAGATAGGCGTAGTAGGGCACTTCCTTGTCTTCCACCTCCTTGCGGATGAAGGCGATGGCCTGGTCCACGGTCAGGCCCTGGTCCAGGATGACAATGTTGGTGTTCATCAGGCCGCCGGCGGTGTCCGGCTCGTGCCGCAGCAGGTCCCTCAGACCTTCGGCGTCCTCGTGCTCCACCCGGCGCAGCAGCCGGCTGCGGTCCTCTGGTTCCAGGTGGTCCAGCACGTCTGCGGCGTCGTCCGGGGACATCTCTTCCAGAATGTCCGCAGCCAGTTCCGGGTTCAGGCTCGTTATCAGCTCCACGCGGACGTGGTCGGCGATCTCTTCGAATGCTTCAGCGGCGTCGCTGACGTCCATGGACTGCACGAGCCGTATCTGGTCTTCCAGGGGAAGGTTTTCCAGCATGTCTGCTGCGTCTGCCGGGTGTGCGTTTTCCAAGTCTGCGCTGGACAGAGACGCCGCCGTACCTTGGTTGTTTTCGTAGTTATCCATGTTCATAACCTGTGGTATATAACGCCAAAGGAAGGCGCGGTCAAAGAAGAGTTTTGCTGAAAAATAATGTAGACTTGCCTGCGTGTCAGTTTAATGACAAAGGGAAACCCCGCCTCTTGCAGTTGCACCGCGGGAGGAGTATCCTGGCTATCATGTCACATGACGTTTTTACATCGTTTTTTCAGAACCGAGCCATGGAATTCCTTGATCGGGCCATAGACATGGCTTTGGAAGAAGACGGCCAGGACCTGACATCTTTGGCGGTTTTCGGCCCAAACGCCCCTTTTAAGGCGGATATAACAGCCAAACAGGAGCTGGTGCTGGCCGGTCTGCCCATTGTTTCCCGCACGCTGGAACGATGCGGCCAGGGCTGGGATGCAACGTTCTCGGCTGCCGACGGACAGACTGTGAGCCCTGGAACCGTGGTCGCCCGATTGTCCGGTCCGGCCCGGGTGCTGCTGCGGGCGGAACGGACCGCTCTGAATTTTCTTGTCCATCTTTCTGGCATAGCCACTCTGACGCGGCGTTACGCCGACGTTGTGCAGGGAACCGGAACCCAGGTGCTGGATACGCGCAAGACATTGCCGGGTTTGCGTTATCCGGAAAAATACGCTGTGCTTATGGGAGGCGGGGCCAACCACCGCATGAATTTGGAAGAGATGCTCATGCTCAAAGACAACCACGTGGACCTGGCCGGTGGAGCGGCCCCGGCAGTGGAAAAGCTGCGTGCGGCGTATGCCCCCTGCCCGCCCATAGAGGTGGAGTGCCGGACACTGGACGAGGTGCGCGCTGCTGTGGAAACCGGCGTCCAGCGCGTCATGTTGGACAACATGGACCAACAAACCATGGCCCAGGCCCTGAAGATGATCCCGCAGTCCATGGAAAGCGAAATAAGCGGCGGCGTGGACCTGCAAACCATCCGTTCTCTGGCGGAATTGGGACCCACGTATATTTCCGTGGGCCGGCTGACCCATTCCGCCCCTGCCGCAGACCTGTCCATGCGGGTGCGGCGGGCCGATTGAATTTCAGGATAGAAAAATGAATGACACCGATTATATACATACGATACGTGACGCGTTGGGCGGTGAGTTGCTCATTCTCGCCCACCACTACCAGGCGGACAGCGTTGTGCAGCACGCAGATATTGCCGGAGATTCACTGGAGCTGGCCAGAAAAATCCCCGGAGCCGAGGCCAATCATATCGTCTTCTGCGGAGTCAGTTTTATGGCTGAAACCGCGGCCATGCTGGCCGGGCCAGGTCAAAGCGCCTATCTGCCGGACTGGACCGCCGGATGTATTATGTCCGCAATGGCCCCGGCGCCTACGCTGGAGGCGGTGCTCGCAGAGCTTTCCCGCGGCGGCCAGCGCATTGTCCCCTTGACCTATGTGAATTCGTCTGTGGACGTCAAAGCTGTTGTCGGCCGGGCTGGCGGTTCGGTCTGCACGTCTGCCAATGCCCGGCTCATGCTGGAGTGGGCTTTTGCTCAAGGCGACGCTGTGCTCTTTTTGCCTGATAAGAATCTGGCCCTGAACACCGCCCAGGCCATGGGGCTGGATTCTGGAGATGTACATGTTTTGAACATCCAGCGGCAAGGCCGGGAGCTTGCGTCAGAAGCGGCGGACCGGGCACGGCTGCTTGTCTGGCCCGGCTGCTGCGCGGTGCATCACAACCGTTTCAAGCCGGAGCAGATTCTCGCCATACGCGCGGAGTATCCAGAAGCGCGCATTGCCGTGCATCCAGAGTGCCGGCCTGAGGTTGTTCAACTGGCCGACGGCGCTGGCTCCACCTCCTTTCTTATCCGCTACGCCGCTGAGGCTGCCGCTGGTGCGCGGGTCTACATTGGCACGGAAATCAATCTGGTCCGCCGTTTGGCCGAGCGGCACAAAGGGGAGAAAATTGTGCTTCCTTTGGCTGTGAGCGATTGCAAAAACATGGGCAAAATAACCGAGGCCAGGCTGGCGCAGACGCTGCGCGACATTGAGGCTGGCCGGGCTGAGCCTGTGACTGTGGATCCGGAGACGGCCCAGCCAGCCAGAGAAGCTGTGCAGCGCATGCTGGACGTGTGCTCGCGGGAAGGGAAATGACGCACGGAGACAAACGCTTGCGGACTCAGGTTCTGGTCGTGGGCTCTGGCATTGCCGGCTGTACGGCGGCATTGACCATGGCGGACTTGGGCCTGGACGTGACGCTGGTTACCGCCGGCTCGGCCATGGACACAGGCAATACACCCCTGGCGCAAGGGGGTATTGTGTTCGAGAACCGGGATAACGACCCCAGACAGCTGGAAGAGGACATTATGGCCGCCGGCCGCGGCCACAACTATCTGCGGGCAGTGCGGTATCTGGCCCGCAAGGGACCGCGCGTGCTTCAGGACGTGTTGTTGGACAAGCTCCAGGTTCCCTTTGTGCAGACAGACAGCTGCGAATGGGACACCCGGCTGGAGGGCGGCCACGGCGCCAGCCGCATTGTGCACTGCGCTGATTTCACCGGCCGGGCCATCATGGATAAGCTCATGGACGCCGTGCTGGCCCGGCCCCACATACAGCTTCTCACTGGCCGCACTGCTGTAGACTTGATCACCACGCACCACCAGTCCACGTCCATGGAATATAAATATCACCTGACTAACCAGTGCGTGGGCGCTTACGTGCTGCAGGAAGAAGCCGGCGAGGTGGAGACTATACTGGCTGACTACACGCTGCTGGCGGCTGGGGGCGTGGGCCACGTGTACCTGCACACCACCAACGCCTCCGGGGCCATAGGCTCGGCCCTGGCCATGGCTTATAGAGCCCGGGCCTGGGTGCTCAACGCTGAGTTTGTGCAGTTTCACCCCACAGCCTTGTACCGCAAGGCGGAAAGGCGGTTTCTCATTACCGAGGCCATGCGCGGGGAGGGCGCCCGGCTGCTCAACGAAAAGGGCGAGCCTTTCATGCACCGCTACGACGAGCGGGCAGAGCTGGCGCCGCGCGACGTGGTGAGCCGGGCCATAGTGGAGGAAATGCTGCACACAGGCGCAGACTGCGTCTATTTGGACGCCGCCAACCATGTGGATGCTGACCTGGAGCAGAGGTTTCCGACCATTTTTCGCAAATGCATGGATTTCGGGCTGGATATCCGGCGCGAGCCCATTCCCGTGGTGCCGGCCGCTCACTACCATTGCGGCGGCGTCCTCACAGACATCCGCGGACGGTCTACGCTGGAGCGGCTCTACGCCGCCGGGGAATGCGCCTGCACCGGCGTACACGGGGCCAACAGGCTGGCCTCCACCTCGCTGCTGGAAGGTTTGCTCTGGGGCTGGTCCGCCGGCCAGGACATTCACCGCCGCAGCCGCAAGACCGGTACGCATCTGGGCGGCAAACTGTGCGACACCATACCAGACTGGAAAGATCCCGGCTCTGAGGACAACGCCGACCCGGCGCTGATAGCCCAAGACTGGTCGCATATTCGCGACACTATGTGGAACTATGCGGGGATTGTGCGCACTGGCCAACGGCTTGCCCGGGCAGCAGAAGACTTGAGACATTTAAATAAACATCTCCTCGATTTTTATAGAAGAACGCCCCTTTCCAAAGAACTGGTGGACCTTTTCCACGGCTCCCACGCTGCCTACATCATCACCAACGCGGCCAAGCGCCGGACTGCCAGCCTGGGCTGCCACTACAGGCTGGGGTAGCATCCAGCCTCCCCATATCCACCGCCTAAAAATTAAAAAAACATGTTACGTTCGGAAAACCAAACAGATAGAATGCGTTTGTAAACACAAATCTATCACCAACGAGGCGTCGCCGCCATGCTCAATGGAGCATCAAG
>CAYTSA010000037.1:0-33502 GCA_964440345.1 uncultured Desulfovibrionaceae bacterium
GGCCGGTTTCATGCTCATGCATCAGTTCCTCGGCGGACTGCAGCGTCGCCAGCTCCAGGGCAAAGCGTTCTTCCTGCAACAACCCCATCATCGTATGCTGGTCATTGACCACGGTGTGGGGCACAGCGCCCACGTTGTATGCAGCCGCAGTTTCAGGGTCTATGCTGGTGTCTACGCACTCAGCCTGCACCAGATCGGGCAGCTCTATGGCCGCCTTGAAGGCGTGGATCACCTGCCCCGGGCAATACGGGCAACCAGCGTTGACAAAGACCCGGACTTTTCGAGGCTCTTTAAGTTCCGACAAAATCCGTTTGGACGCCGGCGACATGCTGCTCTTCCCTGCCGAGACGTGGAGAATGGTTTCAATAAAGCCGCGGCCTTCTTCGCCCAGAGGAGCCCCCCGATAGCGGATGTGATACTGCTCAGGGTTGATGAGTACGCTGGGGGAAAAATCCACCCCGTATTTGCCGGCCGCTTCGCTGTCCAGACCGTGAAAATTAGCGATGACCTTTTCCCCCAGGGCGGCCAGGTCCCCGGCGAACTTGTGCATGTATTCGTTGTATGGGTCGTTCTTGCCTTCCTGGGTAAACACCTCCAGCTGCACCGGCTGGCTCATCTTGGCAAAGGCCTTGCGCAGGAAATCCCGACTGTCTTCCGGGATGAACCAGTCTCGTTCCTGTTCTGCAGAGGCTTTGGCGTTTTCTTCCTTTCGTTTGAATATGGGGCTCATATATCGCTCCTTGGCGTTTTTTTCTAAAGACAATGACGAATAACACATTTTTTTTGCCAGCTTCAAGAAGATTGTTGGAAAAACTGGTCGATGCAGCTTGCCGCTGCTCCGGAGCAAGCGTAGGGTATGACGTCGGTAATAGCATGCATACTGCCCTTTCACGAACATCCATCGCCAACGGAATCCGGCTCAGCCTGCCTGTGGCCCTGTCCGTATTCGCTTATGGCGTGGTCTACGGCGTGCTGGCGAGCCAGAAAGGACTCACGGCTTGGCAGGCGGCGCTCATGTCTGGCGTGGTGTTTGCCGGGTCTGCCCAGTTTGTCATTCTGGACATGTGGATGCATCCCCTCCCCCTGGCGGCCATAGCCGTAACCACCCTGGCCGTGAATTTGCGGCACGTGCTCATGGGCACAGCCTTGCACCCCTGGCTCTGCGAGGTTCCCCCGAGCCGGGCTTACGGCCTGCTCTTTTTTCTGAACGATGAAAGCTGGGCCCGGACCCTGAGCCGGCTGCACGCCGAGCAGGACGACCCTCGCGATTTGTGCAAGGCGGGCTCAAGGCCATTCCAGGCTGCGTGCTCGTTTCCATAGTAGCCCCGGCAGTGCTGCAGGCCGGTCCGGCCGAGGTATGCGCCGCCGCCGCCACAGGGCTGACAGCCTGGAAAACCCGCAACCTGTTTGCGTCCATGCTCATTGGCGTGGCGATGGTGTTTTTTCTTCGCAACGTATTGCAATTAAACTATACAACCATATAAGGAGAGAACTATGAAAGCTGTACAGACAGACGCCGCGCCCAAAGCCATAGGACCATACTCCCAGGCCATGGAAGTGAACGGGCTGCTTTTTGTTTCCGGCCAGCTGGGCCTGGACCCGGCAACCATGGAAATGGCCGGACCGGACGTGGAGACCCAGGCCACACAAGTGCTGCAGAACATGCAGGCCGTGCTCGACGCCGCGGGCCTGAGCAAGGAAAACGTGGTCAAGACCACCATCTTTCTCATGGACATGGGAGATTTTCCCAAGGTCAACGCCATTTACGGAGAGTTCTTCGGCGAGCACAAGCCGGCCCGGTCCACGGTGCAGGTCGCCAAGCTGCCCCTGAACGGAGCGATAGAGATAGAGTGCATTGCCGCGGGGTAAGGGCTAGCCCGCAAAAATTTAGGCAAGCCGGCGTGAGTAAGCGTTTCGTCCATCCCCTCGGCTTCGCCTTCGTCCTCATTCCAAGCGTCCCGAGCCGTGTTGGCCTGAGCCGCCTCGCCGTGTTATAGACTGCCATCTGACGCCTGCCCCTGCGCCGCTTCGCGGCTGCGGGGATCAGGCTGTCGCGCATCACCGCCGTTGGCTTCGCGTTGCTCACCTTTCTCTGCGGTGAATTTTTAACCTTCACGTAAACAATTGTACGTCCACCTCTGTTCCGGCTTCCAGGCCTTCGGCCGCGGCAGGGATTCGCACCAAGCCGTCAGCGTCCACCAGGGTACGGAGCAGGCCGGACTTGCCAAGCATGGGCGCAGCCTTCCAGCCGTCTTCAATTTGCTGCAGCTTGACGCGCACATAGTCTTCGCGGCCGGGTTTAGAGGCGATGTTGCGCGCCAGCACGGCCGGACGCACAGGCCGTGCAGCCGGGTCAAAGGCCCTGGCGTCGCCCATGAGCCAGCGCAAAAATGGCTGCATGAACACGTGCATGACCACCTGGGCGGAGGTCACCTGGCCGGGCAAACCAATGACCGCCCGGTCGCCCCCGGGCCCCGGAACGCGGGCCAGAATGCACGGCTTTCCAGGGCTCACAGCCACGCCGTGGGCCAAAACCTTTGCGCCCTTCATGGCCTCCACCGCGGCCAGGGTGTAATCCCTGGCGCCCACAGAAGAGCCGCCTGACAGGAACACCACATCGTTTTCCGCCAGCATAAGCTGCAGGACTTCTTGCAAGGGCGCTTCCTGGTCTGGCACACGGCCATAGCCGGTGCAAACGGCGCCGGCCCGTCTGGCCAGGCAGGCCAACGCTGGTCCGTTAACGTCGCGCACCTGGCCAAGCTGCGGCGTCTCTTCCACAGCCACCAGTTCGTCTCCGGTAGAAACCACGCCGGCCCGTGGGCGGCGCGTTGCCTGCAGCCGCGTGTAGCCAAGGGCGGCCAACAAGCCGATTTCTTGAGGCCGCAGCCGGGTTCCAGCCGTCAAAGCAGATGCGCCGGCAGCAGCGTCTTCACCCTGCAGCATCACATTTTCGCCCGGGGCCACAGCCTTGCGGGCCTCAATTTCGTCAGCCGCCATCTCGTGGGTGTGCTCCACCATAAGCACTGCGTCTGCTCCCTGGGGCAATACGCCGCCGGTGACAATGGAGGCGCATTCCCCGGGTTGCAGGGAAAAGTCCGGCGGCTGTTCTATGGCGATATTCCCGGCTACGGTAAGATAGCCAGGATTGGTCTCTGAAGCGCCGAAAAGGTCCGCAGCGCGAACAGCGTAGCCGTCCATGGACGAGCGGTTGGCCGGAGGCAGGTCTTCGCCGGCAATGACGTCAGCCGCCAGAACGCGTCTGTCTGCCTCTTCCAGGGATATCTCCTCTGCAGCGAGGGGTGAAAAGCACTGCAGCATGGCTGTGAACTCGGCAACACTGGCGAGCTTAAAAAATCCGTGCATCTGTTCCTCCGTATAGATGAAAGTCGCCAGTATGTACGTGGAAACTAAGCCGGGGTCCAGCGCATGTCCGTGAGCAGACTTTCTTCCCTTTACTTCACATGGTAACTTCAAGTCTCTTTGCCAACAATCGAGGGCGCCAAAAAAACCGGCGGCAACAGGAAATAGTGGTTGTCAAACCCCCTCCGGGTGTTCTACAAGAACATGTATCATGTCATATAAACCATATATACGAGGCAACTGATGGCGCAATTCTACATCAATGGCGAAGAAGTGCCTGTTATTGATCATATCAAATCTCTTGCTGACGACGAACTTCTTGACTTCTGGGAAGAGACGCAGTTTCTGGAAAAATTTCTGGAAGAAGAACTCTCCGCAGAACCTGGCGCCAATATAGAGTACGAACGCCTTATCGTCGAAGAGTTGCAATTACGTTCGCACATAGGCGCCCTGCACCGATAATCCCGGCGCCTGTGCACTGTGTTGTGCTTTCTCCCCTCTGCGTGCTATTGTAACTGAAAGGGTTTCCTTTTGGCGCCCCGCCCCGCAAAGACGTTCAACTCAGGAGCGACATGATGCGTTTCCGATTTCTCTGTGTCTTGCTGTTTTTAGGCTACGCCGCAGTAGCAACGGCGGAAGGCCTGCCCCTCACCGTAGCAGGTTTGACCCTGGGCAAGGACAAATCCGTCTATACGTCCTTTTACGATTCCGGCACTGCCACGCCCATGGCGGACATGCTGTACCTGACAGAAGTAAAGCTCAAGGACAGCGCCATTGACGGAGTGCGCGGCGGTTCCGTCACCTATGGCAATTGCGCCAGCCCGGGACGCATTCTGCAGCTCAAGCTCAAATTTGCCGACAAGGACGAAAAGCTGTTTGAAGACCTCCTGAAGCTCTACAAAAAACGGTTTGGCAAACCCGACGCCTGGCTGGGCAACGCGTTTAACACTGTCCGGGAGTGGAAATGGGGACTGGAAGACGGCGAGAAACGGCTGACGTTCACGCTGGCATACAGCCAGGACATGGAGTACCGCCCCGGCGTCTCCGTCAAAATGACCATGCGCAGTTGGGTGGATGAAGAGAGGCTTTGCTGGGAGAAAAAGCAGCAGCCACAACCCCCGGGCCAGAAGGCCAAGGCGGAGTCCCTGGACTTAAACGCCTTTGTGCCACATACGCAGTAAACCTTAGAGCATTTAAACAGTAAAATGCTTAGATGCTCTTATGCATTTCCCTGAAACAATTGAAAACTGTTTCAGGGACGAGCGTTGTCTCAACGCAAAAATGCGCTTAAAGCGCCCAGGCGGGATTTTCCAGGATTACCCGCCTTGCCTTCGCCGCAGCAGCCGCATGGCCCGGCGCCTGCGGTACGTCAAAATGATTTTCAGAGAGATAAAATACATGGCGATGGAGCTGGGTACGCCCATGATCACCCCGCCAAGCATCATTACTACCAGTAGTCTCCAGCTCTGATCCAGCATCACCCGAATGTCGAATTCCGCCATCAAGCCCGGGTCGAATCGCACTGACTCGAAGGGCATGAACAGGCTGCCCACCATATAGAGCATAGTATAAAATGGAACCACGTTCGCCACATTGGAGATGAACGTACAGGTGAACGCCGCGATTTTATTTGCCCGAAAAACAAAGGCCAGGGTGATGACAGTGATTGCCTGAAATGGAATGATGGGCATGAAGCCGATGAAGATTCCCAGCGAGCATCCCAACGCTATGGAGTGCGCGGACGTCTTCAATCGCAGCAACCTCAAGTAGTTGAAACGGACTACTCGCTTGAAGCGGAACCACAGACCGGAGAGAAGTCGATTCATGGCCGCCGGGATTAGCTCAGCATGTCAAAGCGTGAAAACTTGAGCATGAGACCGGCCCGCCCCTGGGTGGCCGACCGCAGAGTAGTGGAAAAGCCAAACAGTTGCCGCATGGGGGCCAGGGCTTGAACAACCTTTTGCCCAGCTCGGTCGAGCATATTCTCCACCTTGGCGCCCTTGGCGCCCAGTAAACTGACAGCTTCGCCAACAAATTCTTCAGGCAGGCTGATCTCCACCCACATGATGGGCTCCAGCAGCACCGGGCCAGCCGCCTGCAGCGCGTTCTTCACCGCAGCCACCCCGGCCATGTGGTAGCCCGGGCCGCTGGACTCGGAATTCTTACGCCGCATCTCTGTCACGGTGACCAGCACGTCCTGCACAGGATAGCCCTTAAGCACTCCGCTCTGCAGACCAGACTGGACGCCTTCAAGCGCAGCGTCCACCATGGACTGACTCCAACCTTCTGTGTCCATACCTAGACGGACCACATTTCCTGTGTCCCGCTCCCGGGGCGCCACCTCCACCGCCACAAAGCCGTGGTGCATGACTTCGCCCAGCTCGCGGTGGAACTCCGCCTCGCCAGACGCCTTTGCACTGACGGTTTCCTGGAACACAACCTGGGGGTTGCCGCTGCGCAGGGTCAGGGAATACTCTCGCTGCAGCCGATGCAGAATGACCTCCAAATGCAGCTCGCCCATGCCGGAAATCACGTATTGCCCAGTCTCCTGGTCCGCCTCCCAGGCCAGGGTAGGGTCTTCCAGCAAAAACTTTTCCATCACCTCGGCCAGTTTATCCCCTTCGGCGGAGTTGGCTGGTTCCAGCGCCAAGGAAATGACCGGTTTGTAATCGGCAATGCGTTCCAAAATGACCGGGCTTTCCGGGTCGCACAACGTATCGCCGGTGCGGGCGAATTTCATACCCGCCGCAGCCACGATCTCTCCGGCCAGGGCCATGTCCGTGCGCTCCTTGCTGGCAGCGTGCATCTTGAACAATCGGGCCGGCTTCTCGTCCTTTTCCTGGGCGGCGTTGTACACTTTCTGTCCTGACTGTAACTTGCCAGAATAGATACGCATCAGGGCCAGCTTGCGGCCGGTCTCCATGGTTATTTTGAAAACCAGCGCGGCAAAAGGCTCGGTGTGTTTGCTTACTAGCGCCAGCTTTGCGCGGGTCTTGACGTCTATTGCTTCCACTTGGCTCACTTCGGCCGGGCTGGGCAGAAAATCGCACACACCATCCAGCAAAGGCTGCACGCCGATGTTTTTCAATGCAGAACCGGCAAAAACAGGCGTCAGCTTCAACCCCAGAGTAGCCCGGCGGACCGCAGCTTTCAAAAGGTCCGGCCCGGCCTCCTCGCCGGAAAGGTACACCTCCATGAACTCCTCGTCCTCTTCAGCCAAAGTCTCAAGCATCAGCTCCCGCCACTGCGCGGCGGCTTCCTGCTCTGCTGCGTCCAGGGACAGGCGCAGGTACTTTTCGCCCAGCCCTCCCTGGTCGAAAATGAGCTTTTCCATGGCGACCAGGTCCACCACTCCTTCCAGCTCTGCGCCTGCGCCAAGGGGTATCTGCAAGGGCAAGGGCTTGGCCTTCAACCGTTGGCGCATGGCGTCGAGCACTGCCCCAAAATCTGCGCCCGGCCTGTCCATCTTGTTCACAAAACCCAGTTTGGGAACATGAAATTTTTCTGACTGCCGCCACACAGTTTCGGACTGGGGCTCCACGCCGCCCACCCCGCAGAATACGCCTACCGCTCCGTCGAGCACACGCAAGGAACGCTCCACCTCAATGGTAAAATCCACGTGGCCTGGCGTATCAATGATGTTCAGGGTCTTGTCCCGCCACTGGCAAGTGGTGCAGGCCGAGTTAATGGTGATGCCGCGCTCCTGCTCTTCCGGCATATAATCCATGGTGGCCGCGCCTTCGTGCACCTCTCCCATGCGGTGGATGCGGTGGGTGTAAAAGAGAATGCGTTCGGTGAGCGTGGTCTTGCCCGCGTCGATATGAGCGATAACGCCCAGGTTGCGCAGGTTCTGCAAATAATTTTTCGGTATGACGGGTGCATTGCTCATGGATAACTCGCAGTTTGAATGTATGCGTCTACAAATGAATGCACATCCTTAGCACTAGAGAAGGATTCAGGTCCAGGCTTGAGTACGAATGCGGAACCAGTCTGACGTGAGACCTGGCCAGACCCAGCAACCTTCCTGCCCCGGCCCCAGGACAAGAGCAGGGGCTCCTGCCCATCGCTGCAGCATGCCAGCCGGCGCATAGGCGACGGCTGGACCAGGGGACCAGAACTGCTCTGGGTCCGCCCCGCCGCGCAAAAAGGCCTTGGGAATAGCGCCAGGCAGGTCTTCATCCGCGCCCCACAGGGTAAAACGCATGCCAGGATGCGCCCAGACCATTGTTTCAAGGTCCCACCCTATTCCCGGCCCGGCCCAGACCCGGGCTTCGGTTGCCGGGGGCGGAGACCACACGCACTGTCCGCCCTGGGCTGCAACGAGAGCATTTAAGGCCTGGGCTGTTTTTCCAGTGCACGCCGGGCCGGGATGCAGCACCCGGCAAGACGCGGCCCCCTGCGCCAGCTCGGCGATCACAGCAGCAGCCATATCGTCGTCCAAAGACGCCGCGTTTTCTACGCCTGTCAGCTCCAAGGCGGCAAGGACGCTGGCTGGCCAAGGGGTTTCTGGATTCTCGCTGACGCGCAGGGCAATAAACTGCTCCACCCCGCCCATCCTGGCAGGCAGAACAATTGCTGCAGTCTGGGCCGGGGAGAAAAAATCTTCATGCAGCAAAAGCAGCACGGTTTGGCAGGGCTTGTCCTGTGCTGCGTGGGAGGGCAATCGCACGGCGCGTAAACCTGGAGGCTGCTGCTCCAAGCTGCCGTACAACTGCGCAACGGTCTTCTTTATCCAACTCCGCTGGCTGGGCGACAAGGCGTCATAGGCGCGGGCAAAGGCCTCGTCTGGGAGGAAGGCTTCTGCTATGCTTTGGGGCCATAGTTCTGGAGCTGAATCATGATTCATGGCGTGCTCGCAGAACGCTATGGCCGGAGCATGACTGTGGGCTTGCCGGATCGACGGTCATAGCCAGTCGAAATAGTCCTTCCAGCTGCCTTCTTCTTCCTCCAGCCTCTGCTGTGAGCGGCTTTCCTGGAACCGCAAATACGAAAGCCGGGCGCGGCTGGCGGCGTAGTCCTGCACCTCTGGCAGGTCTGGAAAATTATCGGAGACATATGTGTAGCGTTTGTAAGCAGCGCCATAGCGGTCTGTGTTCCAGTAGAAATCAGCCACAAACAACTCGTGCTCCGCCAGCAGGGTACGGACCTTGGGCACAAACTTTTCCGCCTCTGCTGCGTACTCCGACCCAGGGTAGCTCTCCTGCACCCGCAGAAAATACTGCAACGATTCGCGGACCGAAGACTGTGGCTTGTCAATGGCGTCAGACGCCCGGTAGTTGGAGACGCCTATCTGATACAGCACATACGGCATGGCCTCATGACGCGGGTGCAGCGCTTCAAATTCCTTGTACGCTTCCACAGCCAAAACATAGTCTTCATCCAGAAAAAAGGAGTCGGCAAGGCCCAGTTCCGCTTTGGGCGTGTATGGGCTGAACGGGTAGCGGTCCTTGAGTTTTGTGAAGTAGTCGACGGCGTCAGCATAGCGTTTGTCGCGCATGGCCCCCTCGCCGGCCTCGTAAAGTTCCTGGGCCGTGTCTTCAGGCGCAGACAGAAAAAAGTAGTCCACAGCGCCGCAGCCGGCCAGGGCAAATTGCACGGCCAGAAGCACGGCGAAAAGCGGTAATCGGTTACACATATTAAGCATCGCGAGATTCCAAATACAAAAAAGCAGCGTTGGCGGCGGTGGCGCCGTCTCCCACAGCGGTGGCTACCTGACGGCACAGTTTGGAGCGGATGTCCCCTGCTGCGAATATGCCTAGCGTGTTGGTGCGCATTTCCTGGTCAGTGACAACAAACCCCTTTTCATCCTTCTCAATAGCGTCGGGAATGTAATCCCCCAGGGGCTGAAACCCTACGAACACAAACAAACCGTCCAGCTCCAGATCCCGTTCCTCGTTTGTGTTTATGTCCCGCAAACGCACTCCGGTCAAGGCTGTATCGCCAAGAATTTCCGTCACCACTGTGGATCGGATGGTCTGGATCGCGGGATCCATGAAGCACTTGTCCTGATACAGCTTGCAGCCCCGGAAATCCTCCCGCCGGTGGATGAGGTAGAGCTTCTTGACCAGCTTGGCCAGATACAAGGCCTCCTCCAAAGCAGAGTTGCCGCCCCCGACCACCGCCACTGTCTGGTCCCGGAAAAAATTCCCGTCACACAGGGCGCAATAGGATACGCCCTTGCCAGTAAATTCCTCTTCCTTGTCCAGCCCCAGGCGACGGTATTCCGATCCTGTAGCGATGATGACTGTGGCGCCCTGAATGGCGCCGTCGCCCACGTGCACAACGTGCGCGCCTTCACTTATGTCGATCTTTTTACAATGATCGAAATATTTATCGAAAGACCAGTCTTCCAAGTGTGCAGAAAAAATGTCAGCCAGCTCATAGCCTTTGACGCCCTTGGGAAATCCGGGATAATTTTCGATAGCTTCCGTCAAAAGGGTCTGGCCGCCGGGAGATGTTCGCTCCACCCAGGCCAGCGACATGCCGGACCGTAATACGTAAAGGGCGGCCGTCATTCCTGCCGGACCGCCCCCTATAATCACGCAATCGTACGATTTCATAGATAACTACAGTGCTTTTTGGGAAATCATGTCCTTGATGTTGCTTTTGGAGACAGCTCCTGTTACCTGCTCCAACACTTCGCCGTTTTTGTAGAGTATCAGCGTGGGTATGGCGCGGATGCCGTATTTACTGGGCGTGGCTGGATTTTCATCTACATTCATTTTGGCGACTTTCACTTGGCCGGTATATTCACTGGCCAGCTCGTCAATGACAGGCCCCATGGCGCGGCACGGTCCACACCAGGGAGCCCAAAAATCGACCAACACAGGAAGGTCGCATTTGGTTACTTCTTCTTCAAAATTGCTATCAGTAATTTGAATAGCCATGGATGTTCTCCTTTGCTTGGCGTTTAAGCTGCCCGTTCGTACTGAAGTTTTAATCACATCGGCAGGAGCTTACAACTCCCCTTTAAAACATCGTTTTTTTAACTCCGCAGAGTGCAATTCTTTATAATCTATTGCCGCGCTAGAAAACTGTCAAGGCCTTTTCGCTTTACCAATCTTCGCTTTACCAGCACAACGCGCTCCCATCACCCGGGAAAATGCGTATAATCCCAGGGAATGCGGCGTCCACGCGGAATCGCCTCCAGTTCCAGACTATGCGCCCAGCCTGATTCCGCTATCGCAGCTCCTGCCCAGGCGATCATAACCCCATTGTCAGCGCACAAATCCAGAGGAGGCAGCCGTAGCTCCATTGCATGTTGTGCTGCTAGCCGAGCCAACATCGACCGCACAGCCGAGTTGGCGGCCACGCCTCCAGACGCCGTCAGGGTCCGCACTGGCTCGTCCAGCTTCTCCACACCAGCAAAGCCTTTTTCCAAATAGGTCAGTGCTCGCTCTGTTTTCACCCGCAGCGTGTCCGCCACTGAATAGGTAAACGAGGCGCAGAAGCGGGCCAGCTCTGGACAGCGGCGGCCCTGTTCCAACACCGCAGACTCAGGGTCGCTGGAGACATCCATGCTGTCAAACCGCAGTTCAGGCTGCTCTCGCACAGCCAGAGCCGCGGCTGTTTTTAGCCCGCTGAAGCTAAAATCCAGATTTTGATTATCCAGATAAGGACGGGGAAACATGTCCTGGTCCGGTTCAGCCAGTTGGGCAAGCGCGTCCATGAGTCTCCCGCCAGGATACGGCAGGTTCAAGCTTTTGGCGGCCTTGTCAAAGGCTTCACCTGCGGCGTCGTCCAGGGTCCGGCCCAGCACTGTGAAATCCAAAGGGGAGCGCATGAGCACAAGATGGGTATGCCCGCCTGAGACCAGCACCCCGATGGCTGGATACGCGAAGTCCTGCTCCAACTCCGCAGTCAGCAAATGGGCGTGCAAGTGGTCCACCCCCACCAGCCTGGCCCGGGGAGCCCCTAGCGCCAGGCCTTTGGCAAAACCCAGCCCGACCAGCAATGCGCCCAGAAGTCCCGGCCCCCGGGCAACGGCAATGACGTCCAGGTCCTGCACTGTATACGGTCCGGCCTCTGCAGTGCGCATTAGCCGGTCAAACAACCGGGGCAGCACCCGGTAATGCTCCCGAGAGGCGATTTCCGGCACCACGCCGCCAAACAGCGCATGCACGTCTGCCTGGGACGCCAACTGGCGGGCCAACACGCGGCGTCCGCGCACCAAGGCCAGACCAGTTTCATCGCAGGAGGTTTCAACTCCCAAACAGAGCATGCCGGCTGCTTAGGATTCGTATTTACGGTAAATATCCGAGACCTTGCGCACGTCGTACTCAGAGCCGATGAAGAGAGGGACTCGCTGGTGCAGGTTCTCCGGCCTTATCTCCATGATGCGATTGCGCCCGTCAGTGGCCAGCCCCCCTGCCTGCTCGGCGATAAACGCCAGAGGAGACGCCTCGCACAGCAGCCTTAGTTTGCCGGCTGGTTTTTTGGGGTCGCGGTAGTCTTTGGGGTACAAAAAGATGCCGCCGTAGAGCAGGTTGCGGTGGAAGTCCGCCACCAGGGAGCCTATGTAGCGAAGGCTGTGCGGCCGGCTGCGGACGTTGTCGGAGTTTTTGAAGTGTCCCACCACGTCACGGGTGGCTTCGTCCCAGTAATCCCAGTACCCTTCATTGACAGAGTATATCTTGCCTTGCTTGGGTATGGTGATGTTGGGATGTGAAAGGAGAAATTCGCCCACGCTCGGGTCCAGGGTAAAACCGTGTACGCCATGCCCGGACGTATAGATAAGCATGGTGGACGTGCCGTAGAGAAAGTAGCCGGCGGCTATTTGCTGCACCCCGGGCTGGAGCACGTCGGCGTCTTCTACGTCGCGGATAGGAGGCGTTACCCGGCGAAGAATGGAAAAAATGGTGCCCACGTTGACGTTGGCGTCAATGTTTGACGAGCCGTCCAGGGGGTCAAAAATAAGTATATACTCGCCTTTTTGGTATTTATCTGAAACCACGATGATATCGGCGTTTTCTTCTGAAGCCATGGCGCAGAGCGTACCGGAGCGTTCCATGCGGTGAATGAGCACGTCGTTGGCGTATTCGTCCAGCTTTTTCACACGCTCGCCCTGCACGTTCACTTCACCCGTAAAACCGAGCACGTCCACCAACCCGGCTTTGTTCACTTCCCGGGAGACAATTTTTGCGGACAGGATCAAGTCGTAAAGCATAGCCGTGAACTTGCCTGTGGCCTCCGGGGTCTGCTTTTGATGATAGAGGAGATGCTCAGTTACAGTTATCTGGTCAAAGGGCATACCAACTCCTTAGGTTAACACACCGTCAAGCGCTTTCAGGAACAAGCGCTGCATAGATTATTCTTTCCTGGCCGGCGTAGCGGACAATCCAGAAAAACTCCTGCCCGTCCATTTTCACCACGCCGGAGACGTCTTCCGTGAGTATTGCCGCCCATTCTTTTTGCATCAAGGCTTCGGCGACGGCGGTGTCGTCTCCTGGCCAAAGCAGCACCTGGGGCGTGCAGTAAATCAACTTTCCCGGGTCTGGCGAAAACTCGGCCAGCTTGCGGGGGTCAAAGTGGGCAATATTCAAGCCTTCCCAGACCCCGTCCACCAGAATGGGGTATATGATGTAGATTTCCGGGCCCAAAGGAGAGTCGTGAACGTACACCTGGACCTCTTGCTTGTTCCAAGCGTCTCCGCGCTGCAGCAACGGCTCCAGCGGCAAGGGCTTCATGCTGTATTCTGGCTCTCTGGCGATAATTTTGCCGTACTTGTCCACAGTGATCAGACCGCTTATCCATCCGTGCAGAGTAAACAGCCGGGTCACCCAGTCAGGGCCGGGCATGGCGTCTTGGCCGTCCATATACGTATACAGCGCCTGCATCCGAGAATCCACAGGGGTAAACAGTTGCGAAAGCCTTACCTCGTGGGCGTCTGCTGGAGCAGGGTCGTCCATATCAACCGTGGCCGTAGGCTTGATGTACTCCTGATAATACTCCTGGGTTTGTTTCCAGGTGTCCTTGACAGTGGAACATCCAGCCAAAAGCAGAGCCGCCAATACCATGCAGGCGGCTTGGGCGGTGCGTTGCGCCATAATTTTCAATGCGTTTCCCTTATCCCAAATAGTATCGTGTTACGCTGTCCGGGCTTCAAGCCGCTGGGCCAAATTCTCAAGCATGGATATGAGCTTGGTCTGCGAAGTGACGCCAACCCCGAGACTGGCCCCGTTTTCTTTTTTTGACGGCGCCTGGGCTGCTCCCGATTGTAACTGCATGAGTTCATTCATGCGCTTTTCTATGTCCTTGCGCGAGGTTGCAGACTTAGCGGCAAAAAGCAACTCTTTGTAAATATCCACAGCGCCTTCGTAATCACCCTGCTCTGCGAGCACTTCAGCCATGGACCGCGTCCGCAACGTCAGGGGCTCTTCAGCGCCGTCGTCCATGGCGACCGGTTCAGTGTCCGGCTCAGCATCGGTTTCATTTGCATCCGCGCCGTGCTCAGCGTCCACCCGGGAAAACGCCTCTCGGATGGCCCGGGTCGGCAGCTCCTGCATGTTTTCTTCTGATTCAGCGTCCTCCAGCAGGGCTCCCAGACCACGGTGGATGACGTCAGTCCACGAAACGGGCGAGCCCTGAAAATACGCGGCCAAAAAGTTCAACGCCAACGCTGAATCCTGGGTGTCCTTGCGTTCAAAGAGCACCTTGGCCCAAGCCCTCCAGAACGATGGGTAGCTGGACATTTTGCCGGCCAGGGCGTGCACTTGCTCGCGCACGGCCTCGCGTTCGCCCAGTTTGTCCAGCACCTCAACCAGCAGCAGCCGCGCCTCCACATGCTCCGGATGGCGCTCCAATCCCATACGCAAAGTGGAAAGCGCTTCAGAATAGTCTTCGCTCTCCATACACAGCTTGGCCAGAGGAAAAAATACCTTGGAGCCGGGCTCCAGTTCCAGGACTTCCTTGTACCACGCAATTTTGCTCATCACTGCTGCTCTTTTTCCACCGTTTCGCCGCCAGCTTCTGGCTGGACTGCAGTCCCAGCCTCCAGGGCTGCGCCAGCGTCAGCTCCGGCGCCGTCTTCCGGAAACATGTACAGTATTTCATCTTCGCGGACAAAATGCATTTGCTGGCGCACCATTTTTTCCAGATACGCCTTGTCCGACTGCAGCAAGCGTATCTCCCGGCTTAGCTCCAGATTACGTTTGTCCAGCCTGTCTATCCGCTCCTCCAACTCAATATATCTGGATTTCAAGTCAAAATAAGCAAAAAGACCCTGGTCGCTGAAGAGAAGCCTACCCAACAAGAACAGGTTCAAAACCACCACCAGCCCCAACAACACGCGGTTAAACGCCATGTTTACTGCAATAGCTGTCTTTTCGCAGCGCCGTGCTCCTCAATGAGTGACATGGGCATGCGCAACTCGTCCAAAAAACTGGACGTTGCGTGCTCTATGCGGGTCACGTCGTCCTCCGCCAGATGCACGCCGTGCAATCGTCCTATCAGCGTCTTCAACTCCGCCAACTCCTTCGTCAACATATGGCCCATTTCCAACTTTTGCAGCGCAGGCTCCAGCTCAAGAATTGTCTGTAGGCAATTGCTGAGCCGGAGCTGTAAGCTGCTGGGATCATTATCCGTCATTGTCTGCACTCCTTGCGTCCGAGCAGGCCCTCACAGAGCCTTACCCATGCTTTGCAGAGGCGCGGCCCTCTGCTCGCCCTGATTGTTTCTCTGTCTGTAACAAATTTGTATAGAAGTTGTACAGATAGTTTCCGCCAGAAAAAATTGTCAGCGCCACAGCCACATACAGCAACGCAAGACCCACGGGAGCCGGGTCCAGGCCGAACCAGGGATAATGCAACATCAACGGGCACAAGGCTGTGATCTGCAACACTGTCTTCAACTTTCCATAGCGGTCCGCCGCCAGCACTACGCCTTGCTCCACCGCCACAGTGCGCAGGCCAGTTACGGCGAATTCGCGGGCGATGATCACCGCAGCCGCCCACGCCGGCGCCCAGCCCAGTGCAGCGAGCATCACCAGCGCCGTGGAAACCAGTATCTTGTCCGCCAGCGGGTCAAGAAACTTGCCCAGCGTGGTCACCATGTTGCCCCGCCGGGCCACCAGCCCGTCCACCATGTCTGTAAGCGAGGCGGCGAGAAACAACGCCGCCGCCGTCAATGCTGTGATTCTGCTGGGCAGAGAAAGCAAAATGATAAGCAGCGGCGCAGCAATGATGCGCAGCAGCGTAATCTTGTTGGCCAAGTTCAACATACGGCGGAGGCGCTCACTTGTTTTTCATGTTGTTGTACAGCGCAAGCACTTTTCCCACATAACGCTGGGTTTCGTCAAAAGGAGGCACTCCCTTGTAGCGCTCCACCTGGGAGGGGCCAGCGTTATACGCCGCCAGCGCCAGCTTCAGATCGCCAAACCGGTTTATCTGTTCGCGCAGATAGCGTACCCCGGCGTCGATATTTTCCTCCGGGTCAAAAGAATCCCTCACGCCCAAATCCTTCTGGGTTTCAGGCATTATCTGCATCAAGCCTTCAGCGCCGGCGTGCGAGATGGCTGAAGCGTCGAAATTCGACTCCACCTCTATCACAGCGTACACTAAGCGATGATCAAGACCGTATTTAGAGGCGTATTTACGGGCCATGGCCAGTATCTCGCCATGCTTCACGTCCGGATGATGGCGGAATATGGCAAACAGCCTGTACTTGGTGCTGCTGGGCTTGTTGGTAAAGTGAAAGACCCCCTGCGGGTCCCGATAGTAAAATATCCGGGTCTCTTTGTCAGCCATGGCCGCCGGGACAGACCACATGACCGCCGCGCACGCTAACATCCACGCAAGCAGCACAGTTCGCCAGAGCCCGACGCCCCTTGTGTAAGGCCTGTTGTCCATAACCTGACTCACAATCTTGCCCGGGGGTTCCCTATTTATGCGCCGTGGATACAGCCTCCAGACTGTTTTCCGCTGCTTGCGCCACCCGGTCCGCCAGCCGCAGCAGGGCGTCTCGGGCCGGCGACGGCTCATCCAACAGCACCACAGGTTTGCCCACGTCGCCGGCAACCACCGTGACCGGGTCCAGAGGCACGTCGCCCAAAAACTCAAGCCCGTGTTTTTCCGCCAGTTCTTTGCCGCCGCCTTTTTTGAACAAGGAAATCTCCCCTGAACAATGCGGGCAGATAAGGCCGCTCATGTTCTCCACAACCCCGAGCACGTTGGCCTGAGCGTATTGCAAAAAGTTCAGCGCTTTGCGCACGTCAGCCAAGGATATCTCCTGGGGCGTGGTCACAATGACGCACAACGCGTCGGGGATGGTCTTGAGCACTGTCATGTGCTCGTCTCCAGTGCCAGGAGGCGAATCAATGACCAAATAGTCCAGATCGCCCCAATCCACGTCGGCCACAAATTGCCGGATTGCCGAGTGTTTCATAGGCCCGCGCCACAGCACAGCCTGGTCCTGATCCTTGAGCAGCGAGTCCATGGACACCACGGCAAGGTTGTCACTGAATTTCACCGGCTTAAGTATATTCCCCCGGTCGGACTCCAAGCCGCCTTTCAGCCCCAACAAATTCGGAATGGAGGGTCCGTGGATATCCACGTCCATGATGCCCACCTTGTTGCCCTTTGCGGCCAGGGCGGCGGCGATGTTCACCGCTATGGAACTCTTGCCCACCCCTCCCTTGCCGCTCATAATGAACAGCTTGTAGCGAATGCGCGAAAGCGTGGACAAAATCAACTGGTCTTGCAGTGCTGCGCCGGCGCCGCCTGAGGCTGCTCCCGAGGCGTCTTTGCCGCCTGAAGCGCACGAGGAACATGATCCGCTCATAAACGAAAACTCCTTTCTTTATATATCACCTTGCCGGCAAAAAGCCAATCCGCAGCCTATTCGCCTGCAGGCCCGGAAAACCGCTCCAGCGCAAGCACCGCGCTGCACCCGACAAGCATCATTGCCACACACGCCACCGTCTCTGCGTCCAGACTCTCCGGCCACACGTTGCGGGTCTGCAGCACGTACGTCTTTCCGCGAATGACCGTCTCTTCCAGCACTTCTTTCCAAGGCCATACCTTGCGCATGGCTCCGGCCATCAACCCGGTGAGCAGCGCCAGCACCGCTTTGGGCCAGCGGACCAGCAGCCAATGCAGCACCCGGGAAAAACCCGCCAGACCAACAGCGCAGCCAGCGCCAAACACAATGATAATCATCATTGAATCAAGATGGAAGGGGTTCTTCAGCGCGCCAGTCACATAAGCGTATTTGCCCAGCAACAGCAGCAAAAACGCGCCGCTGACGCCCGGCAGGATCATGGCGCAAATGGCCGCCATGCCGCAGAGAAAAATGAACCAGGGCGCTTCCGGGGTCTGCACAGGGATAATCCCCACAAAAAACCAGCCTCCCGCAAAACCCAGCAGTCCGCACACGGCCAGCAACACGCTCTGCCGGCCTATGCGCCGGGCCAGCACCAGCACCGACGCTGCAATAAGGCCGAAAAACAATGACCACAGCTGTGTGGGATAGTTGTCCAGAAAAAAATGGATTACGTGAGACAAGCCAAAAATTGCAGCCCCTATTCCGGCGGACAGGATCACCAGAAACCTTGCGTGCACCCGGGCCAGAACGCTCGAAAAGCGTAGCTGCAACGCGTCCGCCGCAGCGCGGCCGTCAAGGGACCGGATGGCGTCCACCAGTTGCGTGTAGATTCCAGTTATCAGGGCGATGGTGCCGCCGGAAACGCCGGGAATGACGTCCGCCCCGCCCATGGCGATACCTTTGAGCCACAAAACGAGCGCCTCGCGCCAAGTCTGCGGCCCGGGCGAGGCCATGAAAGCCTGCCGCAGACCCGGCTTACCAGCCATGCGCGCCCACCAAATCGACAAACGCTACAGCGCCCTTGCGTTCCTCGGTCAACTCGCCGTTCTGCTTGCGCATGAGCAGCAGCTCCTGGCGCCGTCGCGCGCCGCCCACCGGAATAATGAGAATGCCGGGATCAGCCAGTTGTTCTACAAGCGGCGGCGGAGCTGACGGCCCGCCGGCGGTGACCAGAATGCGGTCGAACGGCGCCTGTTCGGGCCAGCCCAGGGTGCCGTCGTCAAGCTTGAGCCGGATTTTGAAATAGCGCAAATCAGCCAGCCGTTTGCGGGCCGAGTGGTACAGCTCCCTCACCCGCTCAACGGTAAAGACGTCCAGCCCCATTTCCGCCAGCACTGCCGCCTGATAGCCACAGCCGGCCCCTATTTCAAGCACGGACATGCCCGGTTCGGTCTCCAGCAGCTCGGACATCAAAGCCACTATATACGGCTGGGAAATGGTCTGGCCTTGTTCCAGCGGCAGGGGATGGTCTTCGTAGGCTTGGGAGCGCAAGGCTTCCTGCACAAACAGGTGCCGGGGCACTGTGCGCATGGCTTTGAGCACCCGGGGGTCTTGGACGCCGCGGCGCTCTATCTGCTCACGGACCATACGCTCTCGCGAGCGTTTGGGATCAATCATGAAAACGCCTCGTGGCGCGCAACGCGCCTTGTGTGGATTTTTGCGCAAACAGAGGATGCAAAGCAGATAAACGGCGCCTTGTCAATGTTGACGTCAACGGCGGGGTCGGGGAAAAATGCTTTTACCGCAGACGGATACAGACAACAAAGGGCAAATGCAGGACAATTTTCAGTGCGGCTGGCTGCGCTCCTTATCCCGTCCGCGTTTGTCTGCGGTTACTCATTAGCGTGTACTCGTTCTCGGCAAATCCTATTCTTGCAGCAACCGGACCAGGTCCCGTAGTTCGCCGGTCTGCAGTGAAAGCTCCCGCAAGGCCTCGGACGTCTGAGCGATGCCCTGGGCGTTGTCCATGGCGATAGTGTTAATCTCTTCAATGGCCTGGCTTATTTCTTCGCTGGCCGTGGAGTGCTCCTCTGCGGCGGCGGCAATGGACTGGATACGGCCAGCAGAGGCTTCGGCGCCGGAGACGATCTCTTCGAGCAGCGCGCCAGAGCGGTGGGACAACTCTGTGGCTTCGTGGATGGCCTCAACTGCGCTCTCCATGGACTGGATGTTATCCCGGGCGGCGTTCTGAATGGCCCGGATGGACGCGCCAACGTCCTTGGTGGCGCTCATGGTCTTTTCAGCCAATTTGCGGACTTCGTCCGCCACCACGGCAAAGCCCCTGCCAGCTTCCCCTGCCCGGGCGGCCTCAATGGCGGCGTTCAAGGCCAGCAGGTTGGTCTGGTCGGCGATGTCTTCGATGACGTTCATGATTTCGCCAATGGATTCAGCTTTTGCGCCCAGGGAGTCCATGTTCGTTTTCAGGGACTCAGCCTGGTTTTGTACGCTGGTCATGGCCTGGACAGAGCGGGAAACCACCTGGGCGCCTTCTAGCGCCTTTTCCTTGGAAGACGCCGCAGCCTCTGAGGTTTCCTGTGCGTTGTTGGCCACCTCCACCACAGTGGAGTTCATTTCTGTCATGGCTGTAGCCGTGGACTGCAACCGTTCGCGCTGTGTTTCCGTGCCGTTTTCTATCTCGCCGCTGCGGCGGGAAATTTCCTCTGAAGCGGCGTTGACCCGCTCGGCAATGTCCTCCAGCTGCCTTGCGGCTTCCAGCATACCCTGGCGCCGGGCCTGTTCGGCCTGTTGCAGGGCTTGTTCTACTTGCATTTTAGCTTCTTCTGCCTGTTCTGCCATTTCCATGGCCTGCCGGCCTTTTTCCTGAGCATCGCTGATGGTGTCTTGCAGGTTGCAGACCATATGCTGCACCGTGTCCTTGAGCGTGCTCAATTCTCCTATGAACAAGCCTTCCGGCGGGGTGCAGGCAAGGTCGCCGCCGCCCACAGTCCGAGAATAGCGCTCCAAGGTTATCAGCGGCTTGATGACAATACGCCGCAGCAGCCAGACCAACAGCAAAACCAGCAACACATCCGCCGCCGCTACGCCGACGAGCGTGCGCCACAGCAAAGAGGAGAGCTGCTGCTCCAGTATGCGGGTCGTTGCGTACACTGTTACCTGGCCCAACTCCTCCTGGCCCCGGGCAATAGGAGCCGCGGCGATAACGTAGCCGTCTTTTGTAGGATCGAAGCTTTGCTCCGCAGCAACAGCTTCCCATTCATTATTGCGTTTCATGGCGGCAAAGAGAAATCCGTCCGGTTCGCGCACGGTTATGGCGTAGATGTCCGGCAGGGCCATTTCGCTGGCGAGCACTTCCAGGGTTTGGCTGGTCTTGTATTCAAAAAGCGGCCGCTCCACGTTCTTGGCGGCCCTTTGTGCTGTCCTTTTGGCTGCGTCAGCCAATTCTTGTTGCAGGGCGGAACGCTCCACCACGTAGTCATAGCCCTTGAGACCGGCAATAATCAGCGTTACCGCCACGATAAGGCTGGTAACGCAGACCTGCATGATGTTCATTTTGTTGCTTGCGGCCATGGATGCGCTCCTTGCGCTGTTGCCGGACGCAGCCGGCCCGGCGCCGGGTTATTGGGTCAGATAGTTGGTCACAGTGATCTCGCCTGAAAGTATCTTGCGCCTTGCTTCCTCCACCTTGGCCAGCACGGCGTCCGGGACATCTTCCTTGGTGAATTCCATGGGGCTCAACTGCACGCCCTTTTCAGCTAGCCCGTAGACTTTGACCCCAGGCGTGAAATTATCCTCTTTCCAGTCCTTAATCTCACGGAATGTTGATAAGTCCAGCCGCTTCATCATTGATGTCAGCACCCGGCCAGGGGCCATGTGGTCCTGGTTGGAGTCCACGCCTATAGCGTACTTTCCTGATTTTCGGGCGGCGTGGATGACCCCGTTGCCAGAGAGCGCAGCCACGGCAAAGATAATATCTGCACCCTGTTCGATCATCTTCATGGAAATTGCGTAGGCCGTGCGGGGGTCCCCAAACCCTGCCGGATTGCCTCCCTCCGCCACATAGGCGACGTATACCTGCACGGACGGTTTGGCCCAAACCACTCCCTCTTCAAACCCCACCCGAAAGGCGTGGATAATGGGAAAATCCGTGCCTCCCACCAGCCCGACTTTGCCTGTTTCGCTCATCAAAGCAGACAGCACGCCGGCCAGAAAGGAGCCTTCGTGCTGGCCAAAGGTGGTGGAAGCCACATTGGGCTGTCCTTCCACTGGCATGTCGTTAAGTAAAAAACGCTTTTTAGGGTGCATTTCTGCATATTTGACCACCAAGTCGTAATATTCGAAACTGTTGGCCACGATGAAGTCCGCTCCACGCTCGATAAGCTGTTGCATGGCCTCTTCCTTGCCGTCGCCGCCGCCTTTAGCGGCGCGGGCCTCTGTGTAGACCAGCTCCACGCCCAGCTCGTCCTTGGCCTTAAGCAGCCCGGCCATGGTCATGTCGTTGTATGATTGGTCCCCCAACCCGCCGGAGCCGACGATGAAGCCCACCTTTCCCGTTGCATGAGCTGAAAGCGGCAAGCAGCCAAAAGCAAGCCAAAGCATGGCGGCTGCAAGTGCGCAAATGGCGCGTGAATGCATCATTCCTTCTCCCTTGCGCGTCAGCGCGCAAACAGTCAAAGCGTTCTCAATACTTAGTGTGCGTGGAAACCGCGTGACCAGAACAAGACGATAGTGTGACAGTGAGCACTACGGCAGCTTATTCTATTGCCAAGAATAGCGTTCTTTTTGCTGACGCAGAGTTTTCACACGTCCGTCAAACAGCTGTCGCAGCCTTCTTGTCTATTCTTTGATCTCTTTTTTATTAAAAACCCTGCAGCCAAAGGATATTTACTATGAAACATTACGCAGCCCTCTTTCTTGCGTGCTTTCTGTTTCTTGCCGCTTGCGGTCCAGCCCAGGCTTATACCTTCCGTCCGCAGTGGGTTCCCCAAGCCCAGTTCGCCGGCTATTACATGGCCGTACACCAAGGTTTCTACAAGGAAGCAGGCATTGATTTGGAAATCATAAACGGCGGGCCCGGCGTCGTGGCGTTGCAGGAAATTGTCGAAGGCAAAACCGATTTTGCCAGCAGCCTGCTCATTTCCGCCCTGCGCATGAAAGGAGAAGGGGGCGACCTCATGCTCATTGGCCAGATCATCCAAAAGCCGGCTCAACTGCTGTTGACCAAAAAAAGTTCCGGCATAGTCAGTGTGCAGGATTTTGCCGGCCGCACCCTGGGCGTATGGCCTGGGGACTTTCAGATTCCGCCCAAGGCTCTCATCCGCAAGGAGCAGGTCCGCAACGTGAACATCGTGGAACAAGGCTTTACCATGGACGGCTTTCTGAGTGGAGAAATCGACGTTGCCAGCGCCATGCGCTACAACGAGTATCACCAGGTGCTGGGCGCCGGCGTCGGCGAAGACGAACTGACGATCATTAACTATGCTGACTACGACATGGGCCTGCCTGAAGACGGAGTCTATGTTTCCAGCCAGTTCTTCAGCGCCAACCAGGACGCCTGCAAGGCCTTCATGGAAGCCACCCGCAAAGGCTGGGCTTACGCATTCGCCAACAAGGAAGAGACCGTCAAACACATCACAGAACTGGCCAACCAGACTGACTTCAAGACCACTGAAGCACAGCAGGCGACCATGCTGAAAGAAATTGAAAAGCTGGTCTTGCCGGATAATACTGCGCTCTCCCAAGATGACTTCGCCAAGGCGGTTGACGCCCTCAAACGCACACGCATGCTACAGCAGGACATTGCTTACGACGCCTTTGCCGCCCCCCTGGCGCAGCAGTAACACAACTTCCCGCGGCCGGCCCCGGCCAGACCGGGGCCGGCCCTTCAGGAGACTCCCATGGCCTCCAGCCCTCTCAAGCTTCGCGCCCGAATTTTCATCATTTCCTTCGCCATTGGCCTGGCGCCGCTTGTTGTTCTTTTTTCTGTGACCGCGGTAAACCTGAACACCTTAGGCAGCCAGGTGCGCGCTCAACTGGCCCCGGTGGCGGCGAACATGGAACAGCAAGCAACGGTCAACACCACAGTCCGAAAACGCTTTCAAAACGTTTCTGATTCTGTGGACCAGCTGGCGGCCAATTTCGCAGAACTGAACACCGTCACCTCCGAACTGGCCAAAGATGAAGTAGCCGGCCTGAGCGATAACATCGAAAAACTTTTCGCCCAAAAGGCGGAACTGGTGGCGGACTCGGTGCAGGCTTTCATCCAATCCTGGGTCATGACCCGCATGCAGAGCGCGCTGCAGCAATCCGCCGTAGCCAGAGAACGGCAAAAATTTGTAGATTTCCTCAACAACAGCTTTATCCCTATGGACACATTGCAAGAAGCACGGGAGACATTTGCCGCCAAAGAAGCGCCTGAACCTTATTTTGAAGACTACCTAAACCAGGAACTGTTGCAGGAGCTTGAAAAGCTCGGCTACAAGCTGGCCATTTACATCGGCGGCAACCTCAAGGCCTCCAGCTTTGCAGGCGGCGACGGCCAACCGCTTTCTCTGCCGCACGCTTCTGACATGAGCAAAGAACACGCTGTAGAAGAAGTCCAGGATAAAACGTACTACCTTTCGTACAGAGACATCGAAGACGATTTTGGCTTTGCCGTTGGCCGGCTGGTTCTGGCTACAGACATGAGTGATCACTTGGCGGCGGCAGTCCAGCGTGAAAAAACAGTCAATTCCGTCATTTCGCAGCTGGAGCAGATCGAGTCCGAGCAAGCCAGAGTCAAGGACGTGATGCTCTCCGCCAGCAAACAGGTGGCGGAATCACTGCAGCAACAACAGGAAGCAATAAACCGGAACACTGAGTTGCTTCGCCAGGCGGAGCAGTCCATTGCAGGGCAGGGCAAAAGCATCATGACCTGGTCCATAGGTATCATGCTTGCAGCAGCGGCGCTCATTGCTCTGCTGGCGTACCGTTTATCTGCGTCCATCATTGCGCCGGTGGCGGCATGCGTCCGTTTTGCCCGGGCTGTGGCCGGCGAAGACATGAACTGTTCCTTGAACTTGCGCCGCAGCGACGAGCTAGGCGAGCTGGCCGATTCTTTGCGGACCATGCTCGGCAGCCTGCAGTCCATGCTGCGCCAAGCCAAAGAAAAAACGGCGGAAGCCCAGAAACTGCAGGAAAACGCTGTGAAGGCCCGGAGCGAAGCAGAAGACGCCTGCCGCCAGTCTGAAGACCGGGAACATCTTATGACCAGTGCAGCAGGCAAACTGGAAAAAGTGGCCGAAGGCTTGGCCCGCACCGCGGAAGAGCTGGCCAGGCAGGCCGCCCAAGCCACCCGGGGAGCCGATGAACAACGTAAACGCATTGAGGAAACCGGCGGCTCCATAGAACAGATGAACGCCAAGACAGGACACGTCGCCCAAACTGCAAATACTGCCAGCGACGCTGCCGCACAGGCCCAGGGCAAGGCTGAAGAAGGCGCGGCCATGGTGCAGCGGGTTATGCAGCGCATCAACAGCCTGAGCGAAAAAGCCGGCGAACTCGAATCCATTATGGACGACCTGGATAAGCAGACCGACGGCATTGGCGAGATCATCAACGTTATCCAGGACATCGCCGACCAGACAAATTTGCTGGCCCTGAACGCGGCCATTGAAGCCGCCCGGGCCGGCGAGGCAGGACGCGGCTTTGCCGTGGTGGCGGACGAAGTCCGCAAACTGGCTGAAAAGACCATGACCGCCACGACTGAAGTGGATTCACGGATCAGCGCCATCCAGACCAGCGCCCGCAAATCCGCCGAGAACTCCCGCCAGACAGCAGCCTCCATTCAGGAAACCACCGAGGACGCCGCCGCCTCCGGCCAAGCCCTGCGGGACATTGTGGACATGATATCCCGCACTGCAGAACAGGTTCAGGAGATTGCCGGCGCAGCGCACGAACAAAGCGCCGCCAGCGAACAGATAAACGCCGCCAACCAGCACATCAGCGAGATTGCCGCCGACACGGCGGCGGCCATGGACAATTCCAACGCCTCCGTAGCCTCTATAGGGGAACTGGCAGAGGAGGTCCGCAGCCTCATTCAATCCATGGCGGCTAACCCTATGTAAGCACTACTTCCCAATGCAAAACTGGTCGAAAATGGCGTTGAGCACATCGTCGGAAGTAGACTCTCCGGTAATGTCCGCCAAGCTGGCGGCGGCGGCGTCCAGGCGCACGGAGAGTACGTCGTAAGGCGTCGACTGCGCCAGTTCCTCACGCAGCCCGGCCAGTTCTTCTGCAGCCTGTTTAAGCAATCGAGTCTGCCGGGCGTTGGGCGCCGCTTGGCCCAGCGCAGGCTCGGGCTGGCCACGGCCGGCTGCTGCAGCCATGGCGTCCATAAGCTCTTCCATGCCCTGCCCTGTGTGGGCGGAGACCAGAACAACCCGCCAGCCGTCTGCAGCGCCAAGCCGGCTCAAAGGATCATCAGACAGTATGTCGCATTTGTTGGCCGCCACCACCACTCTGTTCGGTTCCAGCCGCGCCAGCAGCTCCTGCTCTGGCCTGTCGAGCAACGGCGTCCGGCCAGCATCCACAGCCAGCACGACAATGTCCGCCTGGGAAACCAGGTCCCGCGAAATACGCATGCCCTCTTCTTCAATAATGTCGCCGGTGTCGCGAAGCCCTGCCGTGTCAACAAGCCGCATAGGAATGGAGCGGATAACTACCGCCTCTTCCAGATAGTCCCGGGTAGTGCCGGGCAGGTCCGCCACTATGGCCCGAGATCTGCCCAGCAAGGTGTTGAAAAGACTGGATTTGCCAGCGTTCACCTGGCCAGCCAACACGGTAAGAACTCCCTCGCGCCAGGGCCGGGTGCGTTCGCCCGCCGCCGCCAGCTTGTGGGCCTGCTCTTGCACGCTGGCCAGCAGACCGTCCAGTTGCTGCGGGTCGGCGCACTCCACGTCGTCTTCAGGAAAGTCCACTGCCAGGCAAAGCTGGGCTCTGGCTTCCAGCAAGGTCTTGCGCATGGAGGATACGGCCCGGCCAATATCCCCCTGTAGCCTGGAGCTGGCCAGCGCCAGACCGGCCTGGGACTGTGACGCAATAAGTTCCGCCACAGCTTCAGCCTGGGTAAGGTCCATGCGGCCGTTCAGAAAGGCGCGCTTGGTAAATTCACCAGGACCAGCCGGCCGGGCGCCGGCGGCAAAAACAGCCTGCAGCAAGGCCTGCAACACCGCGGCGCCGCCATGACAATGTATCTCTACCACGTCTTCGCCGGTATAAGAGTTTGGGCCGGGCATGAAGGCCAGCAGCACCTCGTCCAGTGCGGGCGCGCCGCGTTCCGGCGCGGCGTGCAGCCAACCGTGATGCAACCGATAAGGCTTCAGTCCGGAAAAATGCGGATGCGGTGAGCGAAAAAGGGAACCGGCGGCATCGGGGGCGCCGCGGCCGCTTAAACGAATGACGCCCACTCCGCCAGTGCCTGGGGGAGTGGCTACTGCGGCGATGAGGTCCTGGCCGGCAGGCGGCGAGGAGGGAGCTGGAGCATCGGCCATAGCTTTGCCTTCCCCGGACGCCTTGCCGGCGTTAGCGGCTGCGCCGGGGCTTTTGTCCGTCGGGCCGCCGGTCCGACTGCCTGCGGGGTTGCCCGCCTGACGGTTTGGCGTTGCGTTTGGCGTTTTTGGGCAATATGAGCACCCGCTTCATGGCGCCCTCGCCCTTGCTGCGGGTGTTTATCCCCTCGTCGTCCTGCAGGGTCAAATGCACCACCCGGCGGTGGTAAGAACTCAAGGGCCGAGTAGAGTAGGGGCGGCCCTGGGCCTTGGCTTTTGCCGCCAGGTCTATGGCCAGTTCGCGCAATGACTCGTCCTGCTTTTCCCGGTAGTCGCCCACGTCCAGCTGCACGCGTACGGACTCGCCAGCCGTGCGGGCGGCGATGCGGTTGGCCAGATACTGCAGCGACGAAAGGGTTTGGCCTTCCCGGCCAATGAGCAGCCCGGAGTTGTCGGTGTCTTCAACAGTCACGTTCACCCGGCCGGTGTCGTCAACCTCAATGCGTAGAGAAGGTTCGCCAATAATGGGAGTCACCAGCCGTTCAACCACTTCCGCCACGAGGTCCTTCACTTCCTGAGTTACCTCGACGGGCTCCGGCTGGTCTTCCTGCGCGTATTCCGGCTGATCTTCCTGCGCGTATTCCGGCTGGTCTTCCTGCGCGTATTCCGGCTGGTCTTCCTGCGCGTTTTCAGCATCCAACAATGTTTCAGAAGGAGCGTCGTTTACGGCGCCAGGAGGGAGCCCTGACGTAGCGGGAGCCTGCGCCGGCTTCTCGCTTTCAGTTGCGGGTGCGCGTTTTTTCGTTTTTTTATCAACAGTAGACGAAGGCTCGGCAGAGCGCAGCCGGGCGCGCACTTGCGCCTTGCGGCTGCCCATGAGGCCAAATATGCCGCCTTTGGAGTCGCTGATGATTTCTATTTCCAGTTTGTCGCGGTCCTCGCCAAGGCGACGACAGGCTTCGCTAATGGCGTCGTCTATAGTTTTTCCTTCAAACTCTTTAAAATCTTCCATGTGGTCTCCTGAAGTCGGACCATTTTACGCCTCCGCCTTGTTGCTGCTGCGCAACATCCACCACTGCTGGGCAATGGAAAGGACGTTGTTCACCAGCCAGTACACCACCAGTCCCGACGGGAAATTCAAGAAAATGAAGGTGAAGAACACGGGCATGAGCAGCATGATCTTCGCCTGGGTCGGGTCCCCGGGAGACGGGGTCATCTTTTGCTGTAAAAACATGGTGGCGCCCATGATGACGGGGGTCACGTAAAAGGGGTCCTTGGCTGACAAATCCGCCAGCCAGATAATGTCCGTAAAGGGAACGTGGGCGATAAACGGAGCGTGACGCAGTTCAATGGAATTTAACAATGCATTGTACAAACCGAGAAAAACGGGAATCTGCAGCAACATGGGCAGACACCCGCCGGCCGGGTTTACCTTGTACGTCTTGTACAGCTGCATCATCTCTTCATTCATCTTTTGCCTGTCGTCTTTGTACTTTTCCCGGATTTTGGCCATCATGGGCTGCAGCTTTTTCATCTGCTCCATGGACTTATAGCTCTTGTGGGACAGGGGGATGAACACAATCTTGATGATGAGGGTGAGAATGATAATGGCCCAGCCGTAGTTGCCTGTGTAGCTGTAAAAAAAGTTCAGACCATCCAGCAGCGGCTTGGCTATGAATTCAAACCAGCCGAGGTTGAATGAGGCGTAGAGGTTGTTGGGCGCGTTTTCCAAGACCTTGCTTTCCTTGGGGCCCATGAAATAGACCGCAGACCAGGATTTCTGGCCGCCCGGCGCCAGGACGGCGGAGTCCATCTCCACGGCCAGGCGATAGACCTCGTCCTCCATTTTCATTTTCAACAGAGCCGGATCCATGGGAGCAATGGCGAGCAGAAAGTAGTTGGACTCCACCCCGCCCCACTGCAGACCATCCTGGACGATGCGGCCTTCCTTGAGATCACTTTCGCTGTCTTCGTCGGAGAGCCCGTTGTCGTTGAACCAAGCCACGCGAGTCCGGTCATATTGGTTACCCGGGCTGCTCAGGGAAGTGGTGGCCATGGTCAGCCCCACCCGAACCTCAGCGTCAGAGGCGCTGATGTTCTCCACCGTTACGGTTTCTTTTACTTCATATGAGTCTGCGGTAAACTGCAAGATACGGACAATCCGCCCGCCGTCCCGTTCGAGCGTAAGTTTCAGCCGGCCCGTGTCGCCCTGGGACAAATCAAGGTTATGCTTTTCTGCTGTCCAGGCGCCCTTCTTCCAAGTAGCCCGCCCGTCATACAGCAAGCCCATGGGCGCTTTGCTCATGGCTTTGGGGTGCATCAGGTCCATCAACGGCGAGTTAGGCTCTATGCTTTCCTTATATTCTTTGAGCCGTAAATGCGTCATGAACCCGCCAGCAGTGTTGAAGTCCATTTCGTACAGCGGCGTGGACACAGTCACGGTTTCTTCTTCGGCAATTCGAAACGGCGCAGTCTCAGCCGACTCTATGTCGGCGGTGACGTTGCCGCCGAAATCCGTGTCAGCGCGAGATGTGTGTTGTTGTGCGGAAGCTTGTTCAGCGTCAGCAGGCTGGGATTGTTGTTGCGGCGCTTGCTGCGGCGGGTGGGGGGGAAAAAGAAAATTCCAGCCCACCAGTACGGCCATGGACAGCACCACAGCCAGAATGACCCGTTTGTTATCCATTGAGTGTCGCTCTCTTTACAGTCTCAGTATGCGGCGCGCATGACGCAGTTGGGCTTTTCTCTGGAACCGGGTCCCAGCCGGTGCCGCCCCAGGGGCGGCACCGCGCCATGCGCCGCAGTGTCAAAAGGCTTCCCCGGCCCAGACCGTGCACGCGCAAGGCCTCCTGTGCGTATTCCGAGCACGTAGGCCGGAACCGGCACGCAGGAGGCAGGAAAGGGGAAATGCATTTCCTATAAATCGTTATCAGCGCCATAACAGCAGTGCGCATCAGTACAAACTCTCAGAATCATGGGAAGCGGCGCTGTATGCAGTCTTTTGCGGCGCCAACTCCCGGCTGGCTTTGCGCACCAGGGAGGCCAGCTCCCAAGTCACGCACTCCAGTGTCAAGCTGCGGATGTCCAGCCCTTTTTTGGGCACAACCACCAAATCCAGCCCGTCCACGCTTTCCGGCGGCTGCTGGCGAAAAAACTCCCGGGCCAGCCGCTTCAGCCGGTTGCGCATAACGGCGTTGCCGGCCTTTTTGCCCACCCCCACGCCCAACCGGCTGCGGCGGGCGTCTGGTCCAGGCTCCCCGCTGTAGGGAACGGCAAAAAGCACAAAGCTGCGTGAAAAATAACGGCGGCCATGGGAATAGCAGTGAACAAATTCCCGCCGCCGCAATAAACGACGATGCTTGGAAAAGCCTAGCCGGCTAATTTTTTGCGCCCCTTGGCCCGGCGACGGCGCAATATCGCCTTGCCGTTACGGGTCTTGGAACGGGTCATAAAACCATGCGTACGGGCACGGCGAGTTTTGCTGCGCTGAAAAGTCCGTTTCATTGTTTTTCTCCTTAACTCAAAGCTGAACTGCGGTTCATACTGCCAAAGAGGGCGGCAGTCAAGCCTCGGAAAAAGAAAAAGAGTAAAATATAATCTTGGACTGGCGAAGCATTATGCTGCTTCGCCAGGAAAGAGAAAAGCGGTCAATGCACCCGGCTAAAGGGAGGTCCCGAGCGCCTAGGCGGCTCGGACAGGGCCGGGAAATTCTGCCCGCCGGACATGTCGGCCGCCTCAGCGGGAAAACGGCTTTCGCGCTTTGCCGAAGGCTGGGATACTGAAGGCTGCACCCGCGTTGGGCCGGGCGTGCGCTGCAAGGGCTGCAACTCAGGCGTAGCGTCAAAGGCTGCGCTAAACAGCCGCGGCCGCGTGGCGTGGCGCTCCCACACGCCGTTAATCATGCCTGGCATAGCCAGTTCGCGCACCATGCCCTGGTTTGGCATGTGGTATTCATAGGCCGCCAGCACGGCTCCGTCATCCAGCCGGGCAACACGCACCGACATGTAGATCAAGGAGTCCGTCACCTGGTACGAGCCCACCAGAGCAGCTTCGGCCATCAGTTCCTGCTGCAGTAGCCGGGCTGCGTCGCGGGTGAGCAAAAACTCTCCTCCATGGCGGCGATAGCCAATGCCGGCCCGCAGCCTGGCTTCCAACACTGTATGCCCGTACTGGGCCAGACGCGCTCCTACCTGGCTGGACGACAGCCGGCCCAGGGGCCCGGCGTCTTCCAGGTCGTCTAGATTTACAAAGCTTGCCGCGGCTATAGCGCTGCCCGCATGCAGCCGGCCGGCCAGCTGCGCCCGCAACACGTCACCGGCGTACAGGTTTGCGTCCGTGAACAAGGACCCCTTGGGCGAGGCGTAGGCCCTGCCGGCCGGGTCCTCATCCTCTTCCCCGCCGCCAAACAAAGCGCTAACGCCGGAGGCGATGATGTTCAGGCCAGGCACAGCGTCCACTACGCCGACAGTGTGGACCTCGGCCCGGGCGGCCTCAGCTGTAACGAGCAGCAAGACAACAAAAAAGAGGGTGTATATGGATGTCTGTTTCATGGCGGGCTCCTCAGTCTTGTTCCACGGGCAGGCTGCGCTCTGCAAAGCGGCCGTTGTCGCTCTTGCCCCCGGGCACGGGATGGGCGTACTGGCGCCAGTCTGGGTCGTTGATATAATAAATGGACGACGTATGCAGCACATAGCGGTTGTTGTAGGAGAGTGCGACACTGATGATGATCTCTTTGTCTGAATAGCCAGCCAGGTAGCCGGAGCTTACGTCCATGATGACGCCTGCGGCCATGGCGCCGGCCAGCCAGTCTTCCCAGCTGGTCATGCCGCGAGCCACGGCCACGCCCAGCGGCAGAGCCGTGAACGAGCCCATGGGCGGCCGCTGGTAGCGGTCGCTGTGTTGCACGCAGAGCACCCGGTAATCCAGCACCAGGGTGGGGTCCGGCTCCACGGACACCTGCATTCCCCGGCTAACCAGCTGCGATTTCAGTAAATCCTCAAAAGCCAGATAAAAGGCCCGGTCCTCGCGCCGGTTCACCCAAATGGGCATAAACTGCAGATCATCGCGGTCATCTATGGCGTCCTCCACCATATCCGCCACGTCGTCGGCCAGGACTTCCCAATGGTAGGCGGCCTGCATCTTTTCCTGGGTGGACATTTCATACGTCACAGCTTGGGGAATCTGGGAATAGCACCCCGCCAACACTGCAGCCGCCATGGCGGAAAGCAGCCAGACTTGTATCGTGGATCGTTTCATGCTCGCCTGTCTCCGTACCTTGCCCCGCCGCAATATGCTCAGGGCGTTCTCAACCTCTTTTCGACTCTTTTTCCCAGACCTTTAGCAGCCTGTTGAAACAGTCCATTTTTGCAGGCTGTTCAAAAAACAAGAGGGCACGGCGCGAAAAAAGTTCAATGCCGACGTGCAGATATATAATACACGAGAGTTTGAACTTTTTGAAACAACGCCGCCAACATGGTCTTTCAACAGCCTACCAGCTGGACAGGCCGGTAATGGTCACAGTACACCAACGAAGCACGGAGCAAAACCATGGCTGTAACTGTTTTTGCCAACGGGGTGTGGAAATCTGGCACCAATATGCTGGTCAAGCTGTGCCGGCTGCTGGGATGGGAATGGACCCGGCCCGGCCTGGCCGCCAGCTTGCTGCACGGGCGTTGGCGTCCTGTCCGCCGGCTGCTGCGGGGCCCGCACGCCTGGAACGGACCGGCTTTGGACCTGGGGCTGGAGCTGCTCTGCCCGGTCGGTGAAGCCTGGCTGCGCCGCAAACTGGCCGCCGCGCAGGGGCGCTGCCTGAGCGGCCACGCCGCCTGGTCAGCCCGTTTCCAGAAGATGCTGGACGACGCCGGCGTCCGCACGCTGCACATTGTCCGCGACCCCAGGGACCTCGCTGTCTCTTTTGCCCACTGGATTCCCACACGGCCGGACTACTACGCCTATCCTTACTTTACAGGCCTGGACCTGGACAGCCGGGTGCTGCGCCTGCTGCAAGGCGCGGGCCCCATGGCGGGCCTGCCGGCAGTTCTTGCCCAGGCGGCCGGCTGGCTGCATGAACGTCCGAATACACTGCTCCTGCGTTTTGAGGACCTGGCCGACGCTGGGAGCAAAAATCAATTTGACGCAGTGGCTTCGGCTGCCCGATTTCTTGGCGCGCAGGACGCCGCATTGGAGCAGACAGCCGGATTACTCTTTGGCGGCACTCCCACCTTTCGCCAGGGCCTCGCCGGCGGCTGGCAAAATGACCTGCAGCCTGCCACGTCGCACAGTTTGCAAGCAGGTCTGGCGGATGCGCTCAAAGAATGGGGCTATGCATGACCGGCCTGGCCGCTTCCCTGCCTCTGGCCCTGGCTTACTTTGTTTATCCCCTGGCGTTTCAAATGGCTTCGCTATTCGGCCAGGAGCCACACCGCAACTGGATAGACCTGGCCTGGCTGGCTTGCGGCCTGGCCGCCCTGCTGGGCGCGTGCTTTCGCGGCTGCATCGCTGCGCCGGCCCGCGCTGCCTTTGTTACAGGCGCCGTTCTGTGCGTCCTGGCGGCCTGGGCCGGGGTGCGTTTTGGCTACAGCTGGTTCACTGGCCCAGCAGCGCTGACGCCCTTTTTCATGGAGCTCAAGCCGCTTGCTTACGCTGCAGCCGCAGCCGCGTGGGCTGGCTGGCTGGGCGCTCCATCGCGGCGCAGTTTCGTGCTTTGGGGGGTGGCGCTGGCCGCCGGCCTGGTGATTGAAACCGGCATCCGATCCGTCCTCGCCGGCGAGCTGGCGCGGCCCATGGGCTCTGGGGAAGTGAACTACGACGCCTGCCTGCTGCTCGTCAGTTTGTGCGCCGCT
>CAYTSA010000038.1:0-33368 GCA_964440345.1 uncultured Desulfovibrionaceae bacterium
GTTAATGGATTCTCCCACCTCCTGGGTGGCGCTCATGGTCTTTTCGGCCAGCTTGCGCACCTCGTCCGCCACCACAGCAAAACCTCGGCCTGCTTCGCCGGCTCGTGCAGCCTCTATGGCGGCGTTCAGGGCCAGTAGATTCGTCTGGTCGGCAATGTCGCTGATCACGTTTATGACGCCGCCAATGGCTTCGGCCTGTTCGCCAAGGGTCTCCATGGAGCCTTTCAATAGTTTGGCTTGATTGGTTACGTCGCTGATGGAGCTGATCACCTGTCCCACCACGTCGTAGCCTTGTTGGGCTCTCTTTCGGGCGTTGTCTGCGCCTTCAGCGGCAGAGCCGGCGTTCTTGGCAACCTCCAGCACCGTTGCGTTCATTTCCTCCATGGCGGTGGCGGTTTCTGAAGCCCGGTCGCGCTGGGTTTCAGAGCCTGTGCTGGCTTCCTCTATCTGCGCGGACAATTCTTCAGAAGCGGATGCCAGATATTGTGATATCTCTTCCGCCTCTTTGGCGGCTGCGGCAATGCGCTCGTTTTGTTTGGTTATTTGCGCTTCCTGCTGGCGTATGTGCGTCAGGTCCACCCATATGGACAAGGCCCCGAGTACTGAACCGTCCATGTCCACAAAGGGGGTTGAGGATATGTGGACAATTTTTTCCTTGTTGGACGCAGTAGTGATGCTCTTCTCGGCGTCCTGTCGCCGGTTTTCCCGCAGGGCGACGTCGCTCATGGTTTCCTTGTTGGGGTCATTATGGAAAAATTCCCCAGCCGGAAGACCAATGTACGATTCCGGCGATTCGCTTTTTTCCAGATATTCGCATATATACTTGTTTATCCACAGCATTTTGTGGTCTGGCCCTACTATGCCGCAGGGCAGGGTCAATCCTTCCAGCACGCCCTGGGAAAAGCCAAGTTTGTTTTTCAGTTCCGCCACCATGTGTTTGATGCTGGAGGCCAAAGAATGCAGCTCGCACCTGAATGTTCCCGTCAACTCTGCATGCAGGTCGCCGCCAGCCACAGCCGAGGCAAAGCGTACGATGCGGTTCATGGGGGCTATGACAATACGCCGCATGGAGTAGACAATGATGCCGGTGAGCAGCACCACAGCAGCCAGGCCGCCAATGATGAGCACATTGCGCTGATTGATGGCGGCCGAGGCCAGGTCTGCTTCATACGCGCTGGAAACCACAGCCCAGCCGGTTTCGGGTATCGTGTCAAACGCCATAAATTTTTTGCGGTTTTCCCACATATAGTAGCGTTCGCCTTTTTTTTCCGAAAGAATGGTTTTGATAAACTCGATATTGGAGAGGTCCTTGAGCATGAGGCCCTTGTTCACGGCGTGAGCAATGACTCGGCCTTGTGCGTCAATCATGAAGCTGTAGCCTTCGTCGCCAATGCGGAAGGGGTCGATGAATGTATCAGTGAATGTGCGCCAGTAAGGAAAGAAGCCAATCCCGCCGATAACCTTGCCCCGGTCATCTTTCACTGCGGCGGAAAGGGCCAGAATAAAGACGTCGCCGCTTTTAGACTTGAGAACCTCTTGGGAGAGGAAGACGTCTTCTCCAGCCAGGGCCTTTTGGGCGTATTCGCGGGAGGCGCGGTCCGCGCCAGCCAAGTTCTCGCCTTTGTCGTTGTAGCCAGCCACAACTTTGCCCTGTTTGTCAAAAACAAAGGCGGCCCACACGTCGTCGTTGCGTTCGAGAGTTTCCTTAAAAAAAACATCTGCTTGCTTTGTATACCCGGTTTTCAAAGCCTCAACTACTCCAGCGTCAACTGTAGCAGAAAGGGCCAGCGACTTGGCGTTTTCCACATACATGGACAAGGCGTTATTTGTCTGGTCCACCATGTTCTGCATGGCCCGCTTTTGTTCTTTAAGCACGGCGTCGTATGTGTTGCCGTTTACCCACCACACCGCCAGTGAAACGGTCAAGAGAACAGCCAGCCCCACGCTAAGGGCAACGACAGTGTTTACGCTCTTGATGCTCATAGCTCCCCCGAAAAGAATTTATATAGTTTGTTTCAATAAAATATATAATATTATTATATTTGTTCAAGCTGCAAAATCCTAGCAAAAAAATCTGGAATGTCAATTATTTTTGATAATTATAATAGGAAGAACTTGCTTTAGATCGTGGATGTCCTCGAATGGCAATGGTATTCACACAACCGTCATACTGTACATTATCATTGGCTTTGTGCTGTGATGCGCCGCAACAGATTTGTGCAAGGGCTGAGAGTCACGGCGCGAAAGGCTGCCGGTTCGTCGCGCCAGCGAAGCGTATATATGCTTCTGCTGGAATTAGAACATGTAAATGTACATTGTTTCAAGAGCGTGCGTTATCTTAACGAGAAAATGTGCTAGATTGCTTAATATTGTCCCGCCTCTTTACGAAACCCATCCGCGTCTTATATCCTCTCCTGATTCGTTTCCATTTATGAAAGGTTATCGAAAAAATGAAAAAATTCTTAGTGTTCGTGCTGCTTCTGGCTATAGGCTCCGCAGTCTGGTGGTTCTTTTTTCGCGGGCCGGAAGACAACGCCATAAAAGTGCTGGATACGGACGTGGTGAAGCGCGGCGCCGTGAGCGAGGTGCTACAGGCTACAGGCATTGTAAAAACCCAGGTGGGCGCAGAGGTGAAGATAGGCGCTCAGGCCACCGGCCGCATAGAGCAGATGCTTGTGCGCGTGGGCGATATAGTGGAAGCAGGCCAGTTAGTGGCGGTCATAGACGACCGCGAGCTGCAGACCCGCAAGCGCGAGGCCGAAGCCACCCTGGCACGGACTCGGGCCGAACTGCGCCGGGTGCAACGGGTCTATCCTCTGCAGATACGCGAGGCTGAGGCAAACGTGATCTCCGCCCGGGCCCGGGCAGATTTGGCCATGACTACCCTGGCCCGGCGCCAAAGCCTGTTCACGGCGGGCAGCGTGGCCGAGGGCGACCTGGACGAGGCCAAAGAAAACGCACGGGTCACCGCCAACGAGCTGGCCGCCCGGGAAGCCACCCTGGAGCGGCTGCAAGCCGAGTACTCCGAAGAGCTGAACAAGGCCGAAAAGACCGTGGACGAGGCTGAAGCCGGCCTGGACGCCGTGGACGTGCGCATCTCTTACACTCGCATTTTCAGCCCCATGACCGGCAAGGTGAGCCAGGTGACTGGTCAGGAAGGTGAAACTGTGGTGGCTGGCCTGCAGGTGGCCAATCTGGTGACCGTGATGGACAGCAGCCGGCTGGAGATGTGGATATATGTGGACGAGACCGATGTGGGCCGGGTGCAGGCTGGTCTGCCTGTGGAATTCATCGTGGACGCCTTTCCGGACCGCGTCTACGAGACTGCCATCAGCCAGATTTATCCCAAGCCTGAAATCCGGGACAACATCGTTTACTACCAGGCGCTGTGTCCTGTCACCCAGGAGCAGGCAGAAACCTTGCGGCCGGAGATGACCACCCAATGCTCCATAGTGGTGCAGCAGCAAGAAGACGCCTTGATCATCCCCAACACCGCGCTCAAGTGGGTGGGCGACAGCCAGTATGTGTTTGTCCAGGAGCCGGACGGCTCAGTGCGCCGGGTGAGCCCGGAGCTGGGGCTTGCCGGCGTGGCAACCAGCGAGGTGCTAAGCGGCTTGGAAGAGGGCGACATTGTGGCCACACAGCTGGTGCTGCCGGCGTCCGTGTCCAGCGCAAGTAATCGCGGCGGCGGGCGCTAACTCATGGCTGGCCAAGAGAACGGCGTCCTCATCCGTTTGGAAGGGGTAACCAAATCATTCATCCAAGGCGGCGGCGACCAGCAGCTGACCATAGACGTGCTCAAAGGCGTGGACCTGGAGCTGCGCCAGGGCGAACTGACCGCGCTGCAGGGGACCTCGGGCTCTGGCAAGTCCACGCTGCTGCACATTTTGGGCTTGCTGGACCGGCCCAGCCATGGCCGCTATCTACTGCGCGGGGACGACGTCTCCACCCTGGACGACGACGCTCTCAGCGCGTTGCGCAACCGGTCCATCGGTTTTGTGTTCCAGTCCTTTTACCTTATCCCTTACGCCACAGCGCTGGACAACGTGCTCATGCCCGGGCTCTACTCCCACACGCCCGGTCGCGCGCTCAAGGAACGGGCCAGGGAGCTGCTGCATCTGGTAGGCCTGGAAGAGCGGGTGCGGTTTCGGCCTGGCCAGCTTTCCGGCGGGCAACAGCAGCGGGTGGCCCTGGCCAGGGCGCTGATAAACGACCCGGAGCTGCTTCTGGCGGACGAGCCCACCGGCCAGCTTGACTCCGCCACCAGCCAGGAGATCATGGAGCTCATCCAGCGCATCAACAGTGAAGACAACCGGACCGTGATCATCGTCACCCATGACGAGCTGACCGCCTCCTACGCCCGGCGGGTGGTGCGGGTGCAAGACGGCCGCGTGGAAGGCTGACCCGTGGGCCGACTGCGGGTTCTTGCGCGCATAGCGGTCATGGCCTTCCAGGCCGTGTGGGCGTTCAAGTTGCGCTCGCTTTTTGTGGCCAGCGGGGTGGCCATGGGCATTGCCGCGCTGGCGCTCATCGTGGCCTCTGTGGACGGCGCCCAGCGCAAGGCCAGGGAGATCGTGGAATGGTTCGGCCCAGACGCAGCCTTCATCCTGGGCGGGGACATCCGTAACCGGCCCGTGGGCCAGCGGGTGCTCACCCTTTCCTGGACGGACGCGGAGCGGCTGCGCCAGTCTCTGCCCGGGGCTTATCTGGTCATCCCCATGCGGGCAAAAAGAGGGTTGACAGCCAAATACCGCAGCCAAAATATGCAGGTGGCAACAGTGGTGGGGGCCACGGAAAATTACGCCCAGGCCTGGAACTGGCCCCTGGTGGAGGGCCGGGACCTGACTGAGCGCGATGTAAAGCAGGGCGCCAAAGTTGGGCTTATCGGCGCAACGCCGGCCAAGGAATTGTTCGGCCAGGAGTCGCCCATTGGTAAAACCGTGTTTTTGGGAGACTTGCCGGTGCAGATAGTGGGCCGGCTGCTGGAGCGCGGCTCGGTCACAGGCGGCGGCACGCCCATTGACGAGCGGATCATCATCCCTCTGACCACGCTGACCCAGCGGTTCAACATGGACCGGCAGTATTTTCGCGCTCTGCGGGTGAAGTTTCACGAGCCGGAGTACATGGCGGCGCACACTGAGAACCTGCGGGCGTTTTTGCGGCATCTGCACAGGCTGCAGCCTGGCGAGCCGGACGACTTTACCATCCTCACCGCTGAAGAGATACTGAAGTTTCTCTCCATGTTTCAGGGCGGGCTGTTGGTTTTCCTGGGCGTCACCGCGTCGGTAGCTGTGCTGGTGGGAGGTTTTGTGCTGGCCAATCTGTTCTACCTGAGCGTGAGCGAGCGAACCCGGGAGATAGGCCTGAAAAAGGCCATGGGCGCCACGCACGGGCACATTGTGCTGCAGTTCATGCTGGAGGCGGTCATCCTCACGCTGGTTGGCGCGATGTTCGGCGTGGCCCTGGGCATTGGCCTGGGCCAGTTGCTCTCTCGGCTGGACATCCTGCAGATTCAGCTATCGTATCGAGTGGTGTTCTTTTCCCTGGCCGCTGCGGTAGGCATAGGCGTGGTGTTTGGTTTGCGGCCGGCGCGTCAGGCGGCCGGCTTGGACCCCATTGAAGCTTTGAAAGGGTAATGATAAGTCTGGTTTCATTATGCGTTTTCGAGGTTCTCTCATCCGTGCGGAATCATCCGGCGAGAAATTTTTGCGCTCGGTCTTGCTCCTCGCAGTCTTTGCCGGGGTGGGCGCTCTTTTCTGGTGGAATTCGGAACGCACGCTGAACATCATCCAGTCCAAGTCCATGGTCTGGGACCGCACGGAGACCATGACCAGCTCCGAAAAGGCGGCTCTGCGTGAACTGGGCCGGCTGTTCAAGGAAGAGTACGGCCTGACGCTACGGGTGCAGGCAACGCAGGACGCGTTTGAGTATCCGGAGCTGGATTCCAAGACTATTTTTGTGGGCGTGGTCCCATCTCGGGCCGAAGTGGTTGTAGAGCTGCCGCCTCTGGTGCGCTCAGCTTTGGATGCAGAGTTCATGGCGGATTTGCGCGGTCCGCATTTTCAGGAATATTTCCGCTCAGGAGACTGGCCCACAGGCGTCATCTTTGCCGTGACGCGGTTGTGGGAAGAGCTGCAGGCGGCTGGGTAACAGACTGCGTAAATGAACTTTTTCAACACTCAGATAAAAGCAGAGGAGAGAGTGTGGCGGAAGTACAAGCCGAACAGAACAACGGCGCCGTGACCATATACACGGACGGGTCTTGCCTGGGCAATCCCGGCCCGGGCGGCTGGGCCGCCATTCTGCAGTGGGGGGAGCACGAAAAGGAACTGTGCGATGGGTTTGTCCGAACCACCAACAATCGTATGGAGATTCTGGCTGTCATCAAAGGCCTGGAGGCGCTCAAGCGGTCCTGCTCTGTGGACCTGTACACAGATTCGCAATATGTCCGCAACGCCATAGAAAAAGGTTGGATCGATAAATGGGTCCGCAACGGTTGGAAAACGTCAGAAAAAAAACCTGTGAAGAATCAGGACCTGTGGGAGCAGCTGCGGCCGCTGCTGGACGCCCATCAGGTGCGTTTTCATTGGGTGCGCGGGCACGACGGCAACGAGATGAACGAGCGCTGCGACGTGCTGGCCCGGGAGTGCGCCGGGGGTGAAAGGCTGTCCAAGGACCCGGGGTTTGCCGGGTAGGGCGGCGCTCCGTCCATGTGCAGGCGAGGGCGCTTTGCAACGCGGGCGCCTGGCGTATGTTAGCGTTGAGATAACGCTCGCACCTGAAACAATTTTCAAGGGTTCAGGAAAATGCATACGAGCATTGTTTGATTAGTAATCACATTCTGAACTATTACGGCGCCATCGCCCAAGCCAGGAGCACATTCATGCCCGATCTTTCCAGTGTTGTGTATATTCCCCTTACGCATGCAGAAAAGCGCATCTATTTCACCCAGAAGCTGCATCCTGGCTCGTCCATGTGGAACGTGCCGGCCAGTTTGCGGTTGGCCGGGGCCGACGCCGGCCTGCTTAGCCAGGCGGTTCGTTATGTGGCCGCTAACGCGCCTGGACTGCAGGTCCGCTTCACCGAGCAGGACGGGCAGCCGGTGAAGTGTATGGCGCCGGCTGCAGAGCCGCCAGAGGAATACGTTGAGCATCTGGATTTTTCCGAACAGGGCGAGGACGCTTACTGGGCCTGGGCCGAGGAGCAGGCGACGCAGCCTCTTCCCATGCTGGACGCGCGGCCATACTGTTTGGCCGTGGCCGACGCCGGCGGGGGCACGGCCTTTTTCTTTGCCAATTATCACCACATCGCCGCGGACGGGGGCGCCAGTGATACTGTGTTCCACTGGGTGACCCGGAGCTATGAAGCCCTGCGCCAGGGCCAGGACCCCGAGCCCATCCCTCTGGTAGACCCGGCCCTGGCCTACAAGGCCGAGCAGGAGTATCTGGACTCCGGCCAGCGGGCCGAGGACGAAAAATATTGGAACGTGCTGTTCGAATCCATTCCAGAGCCTATGGACATAGCCGGCAAGCCCGCGACCGGCTCCCTGGCCCTTGACCATGTGAGCCGGCGGTTCGGGCCGGATACGACCAGGTTGCTGCTGGCCTGGTGCGCGGAGAATAGAGTTTCGCCTTTTCGCGTGGTGCTGGCGGCCATGGGGGCGGTGCTGTTCCGCACGCTGCGCCGGGAGGACGTGGTTTTGGGTACGGCCACTGCCAACCGTCACCCGGCAAAGCTGCGCGACGCCGTGGGCATGTTCGTTTCCACCTGCGCCATGCGCATGCAGGTGGAGCCCGACCTGACCTTTCAGCAACTCGTGGACAAGGCCAGCCATACTGTGCGCCAGACCGTGGCGCACGAGCGCTACCCCTACGATATGCTCACCGCAAACCTGCGCCAGCGCACGGGCGAAGCGCCAGACCTTATCGCCGCCACATTGGTGGAGGTGGTGCGCGCGCCTCTGCCGGACTACGCCGAAGTCCGGCTGCACAGCCACGGCGAGTCGCTCATTTCCCTGGCCTGCTTTCTCACCTACCCGCGGCGAAATCCGCAGGGCCAGGGCTCTGGAGTGACTGCGCCGAGCAGCTGTCCTGTGGAAATGTTTTTTACCTATAATGCAAAAATGTTCGAGCCGTGGCGCGTAGAGCAGCTGGCCAAGCATGTGGAGAACGCTGTTCGCCGCGGCGTGGAGGCCCCGGACACGCCCGTAAAGATGCTGGACTTTCTGGGCGGGCACGAACGCAGCCGGCTGGTGGAAACTTTTAACGCCACGGGCGCGGACTGGGACTACGAAACCACCATGCATGCGTGCATAGAGACCGCGGCCAAACGCTATCCTGGCCGCAACGCCGTGGTCTACCGCGGCAAAAGCCTGACCTACGCCGACCTGGACGCCAAGGCTAACGCGCTGGCCCGAAAGCTGCGCGACATGGGCGCAGCTCCGGGCAAGGTGGTGGGGCTGCTGGCGGACCGGTCGCTGGAGATAGTCGTCGGCCAGCTGGCCATCCTGAAGAGCGGAGCAGGCTTCATGCCCATCGATGCGGAGTATCCGGATTCGCGTATAGCCTACATGCTTTCTGACGTGCAGGCGGACATCGTGGTCACCCAGACACGCTTCATGCAGGGCGACCGGTTCGGCAAGGCCGCCGTGGTGAACCTGGACGATGCGGACATTTTCCAGGGCGACAGGTCGCCGGTGGATTCCGGCGCTGCGCCGCACGACCTGTGCGCGGTCATCTACACCTCCGGCTCCACGGGCAAACCCAAGGGCGTGCTGCTGGAGCACTGGTCGCTGTGCAACGTCATCATGGCCGCCATCCGCGACTGCGCCATAACCCAGGATGACAAACTCTCCAAGCACGCCAGCTTTTCCTTTGACGCCAGCATGCTGGAGGTGTTTTCAGCCCTGGCTGCTGGCGCGGAGCTGCACATCATTCCGGAAGATATCAAGCTCTCCTTGAGCCACCTGAACGAATATTATGAATCCAAGGGCGTCACCTGGGCCTTTCTGACCACGCAGCTGGGCGAGCAGTTCATGAATTTCATCGACAACAGGTGCTTGCGCATTCTCATGGTGGGCGGCGAAAAGCTGCGCACCTTCACCCCGCGCAACTACCAGCTGAAGAACATATACGGGCCCACGGAGTGTTCCATCTACGCCACAGCCTACGACGTGGACCGCATGTACGACAACATCCCCATTGGCCCGCCTGTGGCCAACTACCGCATCTACATACTGGACCAGTGGGACAACCCGCAGCCGGCCGGCTTTGGCGGGGAGATATGCGTAGCCGGCCCGGGCGTGGGCCGGGGCTACCACAACCTGCCGGAAAAGACCGCGGCCTGTTTTACGCCGGACCCGTTTCACGCCGGCGAGACCATGTACCGCACCGGGGACCTGGGCTGCTGGACGCCGGAAGGAACGGTGCTGCACCTAGGCCGCATGGACCGCCAGGTGAAGCTGCGCGGTTTTCGCATAGAACTTGGCGAGATAGAGAACGCCATGCTGGCCATGGAGGGCGTAACCGAGGCTGCGGTGTCTGATTTTCTGGACAGCTCTGGCCGGGTGTTTCTGTGCGGCTATTATTGCGGCAACGTGGATTTGGACAGATTGCGTGAGCACTTGAAGGCTCGCGTTCCGGAGTTCATGGTTCCGGCGCACATGCTGCAGCTGGACGCCATGCCTGTGAACCCCAGCGGCAAAATTGACCGCAAGCAGCTGCCACGGCCGGAGGAAGAAGCGCAGGCTAGCGGAGAATTCGTGCAGCCTGAGGGCGAGCTGGAAACGGCCCTGGCCGCGGCCTGGGCCAAAGTGCTGGATGTGATGCAGGTGAGCGCTGAGGCGGATTTTTTCCGGTCCGGGGGTGATTCTCTGCGGGCGGTGAGTCTGCAGTTGACCCTGTCCAAAGAATTAGACAAGGATGTAGAACTGTCTGCTATATTTGAATATCCATCGCCAAGGGCCATGGCGCGCTATCTGGAGGGCGCGGCTGGAGCCGTGAGGCAAGCCATACCCAAAGCTGCCCGGGCAGACTACTACCCGGCCACAGTGGCGCAGCAGCAGCTGTACCTACTCAGCCGCATGGAGGGACTGGGAACGGCGTACAATATGCCCATGGTCCTGGAGTTGGGAGGCGATGTGGACGAGAAAAAGCTTTCCGGCTGCTTGCTGGCCATGGTGGACCGGCACGAGAGTTTGCGCACCGCTTTCACCGTGCAGGAGGGCAAATGCGTACAACAGGCGCAGGATAACGTGCACCTGAAGCTGGATTTCACCACGGTAACGGAGCCAGACCCGGCGCCGGCGATACGCGGTTTCGTACGTCCCTTTGATCTGGCGCAGCCGCCTTTGATGCGCGCCCTGCTGGTTGCGCACACGGACCCCAAAGGAGAGGTAAAACGCTGGCTGCTGCTGGATTTTCACCACATTGCCTTTGACGGCGTTTCCGTGGGCGTGTTTCTGCGCGAGCTGGCGGCGTTGTACGCTGGAGAGGCTTTGGAAGCGCAGCATATACAGCATAAGGACTTCGCCGCCTGGGAGGCGGCGCACACGGACGAGGCCGTGCAGGCCCACGAAGATTTCTGGCTGGACCTGTTTGCCAGCCCGCCCGAGGTGGAGCTGCCCACCGACCACCCCAGGCCGGCCGGCGCGTCCTTTGCCGGGGATGTGTACCGCCATCTTTTGGACCATTCCGTCTCCGATTCCCTGGTCAGGCTGGCCCGCAGCCAGGGCGCTACGCTGCATCAGGTGTTTATGGCCGGTTTGGCGGTCTTGCTGGGCCGTTGGGCGGACGCTGAGGACCTGTGTCTGGGTACGAGCATGAGCGGCCGCGATCGTCCGGGGACAACGGAACTGGTGGGCATGTTTGTGCGGACCTTGCCGGCGCGCCTGCAACCAGCGGCGGATAAGACCTTTGCCGCGCTGCTGCAGGAAACCAGCAAGCAGATGCTGTCCATGCACGAGCACGGCGAGTACCCCGTCAGCCGGCTATACGAAAAGCTGGGCGTGAATCGTGGGCCAGGGCGGCATCCGTTGTTTGACGTAAACTTTGTGATGCGCAACATAGGCATGGCGACCAGCCTGCAGTCAGCAGGCATGACGGTTGAAGTCTCGTTCATTCCCACGGGCACGGCCAAGTTTGACCTCTCCTTTGCCGCAGAGCAGCACGAACTGGGCCTGGCGCTGGAGGTGGACTACCGGACGGCGATCTACGGCCGCGACACCGTGGCTCGCATGGTAAGCCAGCTGGAACGCATACTCCTGGCCGTCGCCGCGAATCCGGAACAACCTCTGGCGGAAATTGATATCATAGGGCCAGAAGAGCGGGATACGTTGCTGCGCGGCTTCAACCCGCAGCCGACCGAGGCGCCCTGGTGGCCAACGGCGTGTCAGGCCATAACGCGCCACGCCCAGAAACGTCCGGACCACACCGCGGTGCAGGCCGAGGACGGGACGCTGACATACGCTGAGTTGGAAGCGTTGGCCAACCGGGCGGCCCGGGCCATACAGGCGGCCGGGGCGAAACCCGACTCCATTGTGGCGGTGACCGCGGACCGGTCCAAATGGGCGGCAGTTGGCATGCTGGCCGCGCTCAAGGCCGGCGCGGCCTTTGTGGGGCTGGACGTGCACTACCCGCCGGAGCGCAAGCAGTTCATTCTGGAGGACACGAAGGCGCCCTGTGTGGTTGGCTCCACCGAGCGGCTGGCCGAAGTGGAATTCGACGGACCGAAAATTGCCCTGGACGGGGATTTGCCCCAGGACGCCACAGACCCGGACCTGGCCCGGGGCGGGAGCGACCTGGCCTACTGCATTTTCACCTCGGGCTCCACGGGAAAGCCCAAGGGCGTGCTCATTGAGCATCACTCCATGGTCAACTTCATCAACTGGTACGCGGCGCACCACGAAATGACGCCGGATTCACACTGTGCAGCCTTTGCGTCCTTCAGTTTTGACGTGTCCGTGGTGCAGGTCTTCGCGCCGCTGGTCTCCGGCGCCGTGCTGCACGTGGTTCCTGAGGATTTGCGTCGCGACCCGCAGAAGCTGGACGAATACTTCCGGTCCAACAGCGTTACCCATGTCCATTTTCCCACCCAGTTCGCGGAGCAGTTCATGCGGCTGTGCGAGGGCGAATCGTTGACGCACATGGTGGTCGGCGGGGACCGGCTACGGTCTTACCGGCTGGAGAGTTTTCGGCTGGCAAACGAGTACGGCCCCAGCGAGACGGCCATGGCCTGTTTGAGCTACGACGTGGACGAGGTGGAGCAGCAGCCGCCCGTGGGCTCGCCAGTGGCCAACACCCGCATCTATATATTGGACTCGCGCGGCCGGCTGTGCCCCCTTGGCGCGCCGGGCGAGATATGTGTCGCAGGAACAGGCGTGGGACGCGGCTATCTGAACCGTGGGGACCTGACAGCAGAGAAGTTTGTCCAGGATCCTTTTGTTGTGGGCGGCCGCATGTTTCGCACTGGGGACAAGGGCCGCTGGCTGCACGAGGGAATGGTGGATTTCATTGGCCGCATGGATTTTCAGGTGAAGATACGCGGCTATCGAGTGGAGCCCGGGGAGATAGAGGCTCGCATTAGCGGCACAGGCCGGGTGCAGGAATGCGTGGTTGTTCCGCTGGAAGAGCCCAGCGGCAAGGTGCTGGCCGCTTATTGCACGGCTGCGGGCGAGCTGGACGTTGATGCGCTGCGGAGTACGCTTAAGGCCGGGCTGCCGGAATACATGGTTCCGGCGCACATCATCCAGTTGGACAACATGCCGCTGAATCCCAACGGCAAGATAGACCGGAAAAAGCTGCCCCGTCCAGAGCTTGGGCCAGCCCAGGCTGGCCCACTGGAGCCGCGCAATGACAAGGAGGCGCGCATTGCCGCGGCCTGGGGAAAGGTGCTGGGCCACCGGGGCTACGGCCTGTTCGATTCCTTTTACGACGTGGGCGGCGATTCCTTGAGCGCCATCTCCCTGCTGGCCGAGCTGAGCGAAAGTTTTGACGTGAGCGCTTCGGACATTTTTGCGCACACCACCATAGCGGACCAGGCCGCGGCTTTTCCGGAAGCCGAGGTCGGCCGCTCGGCTCGTTTGTTGCGGTTGAAGGGGCTGGCGACGCCGCCGGCGCTGGATCCGGCCCTGGCCGCCCAAGAAGAGGTCTATGCAGCCAAACGCAAGGCCGACAGGGACCTGGACGCAACAACAACCACGGACCTGGAGCACGTATTGCTTACAGGGGCCACGGGCACGCTGGGCATATACCTGCTGCGCGAGCTGCTGGACGATACCGAGGCGCGCATCACTGCGCTGGTGCGCGGCAAGGACGAACACGCCGTCCTGGACAGGCTGGCCAAGCACTATTACGGCCGCTTTGGCAGGGACCTGATAACCGACGCCAGCGACCGGCTGTACGTGCTGCCCGGCGACCTGGCCAAGCCGGACCTGGGCCTGCCCCAGGACGTATATGACCACGCCGAGGCCACGGTGGACGCCATTCTGCACTCCGCGGCCCTGACCAGCCACTACGGGGACTGGTCCGCGTTCCAGTCCGCCAACGTAGACAGCGTGGCCAACTTGGCCGCCTTTGCCCGCAAGGGCCGCTCCAAGGCCATGCACCACATATCCACAACGTCCATTGGCGCGGGGTCCGTGCCGGGCCGCAGTCAGGTGCTGTTCACCGAGTTCGACGTGGACCTGGGCCAGGAGTCTGGCAACCTGTATGTGCGCTCCAAGCTGGAGGCGGAAAAGCTGCTGGAAAAGGCCCGGGAAGAGGGGTTGACCGTGAACGTCTACCGGGCTGGGAACATTACCTGCGACTCTGAGACCGGCGAGTTTCAGCGCAACGTGGACGACAACGCCTTCTACCAGCAGCTGCGCGCCTACGTAAACCTGGGCAAGGCGCCGGATGGGCTGGACGTGCGGAACATGACTTTTGTGGACCAGGCGGCCAAGACCATCGTGCTGCTCATGCGCCGGCCCGGCCTGGCCAACCAGACCTTCCACATCCACAACCCGCACCTGCTCAGCCTTTCCCAGGCGCTCAGCGACGTGGCGCTGGGGTTGCGGGTGGACAAGGTTCCGTTCGAGGAGTTCATCGAGTTCTTTGCCGCCCACGCCGGCAAGACCGGGTTTGACGAGTATGTGGAGCGCATTCTGCTGCACCTGGGCTGGCAGGACTGGCTGGCCGACCCGGCCGCGACCAAGGCCGCCATTCGCGTGGAGCGCAGCGCGGACCTGCTGCAGCGGGCCGGGTTTGCCTGGAAGGTTCCCGAGCCGGAGGACCTGCGGCGCTTTGTGCTGCACGCCCTGGAGGACCGGGTGGAGCCGCTGCAGTCCGTGCCGGGCTTTGCCGCGCTGGACAAGGAGACCCTGCTGGCTCTTGCCGCCCGGCTTCGGCCGGAGTATTTTCCTGACGACCGGCTGCTGCAGACAGAAAAGCAGCCAGTGGACGGGGTCCGCTTTGTGATGGACGGCATGGTCGAAACCTACCGGCACAACTACAACGGCTGGGTCGGCACGGTGCGCGTGGGCGGCCCTGGATCGGTGACGGGCGAGGAGGCCATTCCCGGCGGGGACGAGCAGATGGCGGCGTACAACTCCGTGGAGGCCCTGGAGGATGTTTTTGCCTTCCAGGCTGACCCGGCGGACATGCGCCGGCTCATCATGGCCCATCCGGCTTTGGGCCTGGCCATGCTGCGGCTTGCCGCGGTCCGGGCCAACCAGGCCGAGACCCTGTTCGTGGCGCTGTAGAAGATGGACGCCGGCGCGCAACAGAACTCTTCGGCGTTGCACACCGCGGGGGTGGTGCTTACCGGGGCCATGGCCATCTTCATGGTCAACCTGGACGCCACGGTGGTGAACATCGTGCTGCCGAAGCTGTGCACGGTGTTCAATCTCACCACGGCGCAGAGTTCCCTTATAGTGATGGCCTATCTGCTGTCGCTCACCGGTACGGCGCTCATTTTTGGCCGGCTCAGCGATATGTTGGGCCCGGAGCGGTTGTTCATGGCCGGCTACGCGGTGTTCATCCTGGGCTCCGGGCTCTGCGCCCTGGGCTGGGACTTGTGGACGCTCTGCGCGTTCCGATTTGTGCAGGGCCTGGGCGGGGCCATGATTTTCGCCACCAGCGCCGTTATTGTGATGCGCTATGTGCCGGAGAAGAAGCGCGGCCGGGCCTACGCGGTGAACGGGGCCATGGCTGGGCTGGGCTTTGCCATGGGTTCGCCTGTGGGCGGGTTCCTCTCCAATGCGTGGGACTGGCGGGCCGTGTTTCTGGTGAACATCCCTGTGGGGCTGCTGGGGCTGGCGCTGTGTTGGCGTTTTCTGGAGCTGCACGGCGGCAAACGCGTTGCGTCGAAGTTTGACGTTCCTGGAGCGGCGGCCAGCTTTTTCACTCTGGCCCTGCTGGTGGTCACGCTGCATAGTGTGTCGGACGGGAGGGTCGGGTTGCCCTTTGCTGTTGGCCTAGCCTGCGCCGTGGGGCTGGGCTGGCTGTTCATCCGGTTGGAGCGCCGCAGCAACAACCCATTGGTACAAATGAGCATTTTCTGCAACAAACGGCTGAACTACGCCCTGGCGGCCACGGCCTTTTTTTACGCCTTTTTGCAGGGCACGGCCCTGGTGCTGCCATTTTTTCTTATCCACGCCAGGGGGTTGACGTCATCCCACGCTGGCGGTCTGTTGGCCCTGGGGTCAATTACAACCATATTCCTCAGCCCTGTGGTTGGTTGGCTATGCGACAAGACGGGGCCGCGGTTGCCGGCGCTTTTTGGGGCTGGGCTGTTCATTGCGGCGTCCGCCATGTTCCTTGGCTTCGACGCCGGGACCCCTACCTGGGGTCTCATTGCCGCATTGCTTGTCTACGGGGTGGGAATCTGCTTTTTCAGCGCGCCTATTCTAACTCTGACCATGAGCCACGCCGACCCCGAGACCATGGGCGTGCTTTCTTCGGTGAAGTCAGTGGGCCCGTCGGTGGTGGGCATGTTGGGCGTGGGGACGCTGGCCACAGTGTACACCTTGCAAAGCGGCGGGGACACGCCCGAGGGCTCGATTGCCGGGTTCCACAGCGCCATTGTCGCAGCGCTGGGCATAGCCGTGTTGTGCCTGCTGTGCACGGTGTTGACGCGGGCCAAGGAGCCACGTTGACACGCCGGCTCGCTACAGTCTGTCCGCCACGTTTACTTTGACCCAATGGCCGTCCCACCATTCGACAGGGGTCACTGGGAGCCCAGATACAAGAACGCCGAAGTGCAGGTGGTCGCCCCCGGCCAGGCCGGTCATGCCAGACTTGCCGATGGTCTGGTCCCGCTGCACCATATCTCCCGTCTCCACGTCAATGGAGCTTAAATGGGCGTAGAGGGTCATCAGTCCCAGCCCGTGGTCTATGATGACGCACTGTCCATAAATGCCCATGACGTCGGCAAAGATGACTTCGCCTGCGTTGGCGGCCGGGACCGGGAAGTTGCGCAGGGCGGCGATGTCCACGCCCAGGTGGGTCTGCTCGTCCACGGTTTCGCCGTTGTATTTATAGTAGCGGTGGTCGCCGAAGCCGGCCATGGGCTTGCCGGCCATGCGCACAAAGGACAGCTCGGTCCACAAGGGTTTGGGGTGAGACGCCTGTCCCAGGGTGAGCAGGGCGTCCCGGTTGGCTTTTCGCAGTTCCCGGTTCACTTTCAGATAGCGCTCCAGGTGGCTCATGCGGCCAGGGATGTCGGCCTCGAACTCTGGCATTTTGCGCTCCAGAAAAGAATCCGGCAGGTTGATGACGTCCTCCTTGAAGTTGCGGGGCCGGGCGGTGTAGGCGAATTTCTGCACCCGCTCGTTGCCGGCGGCGTCCCGGGCTGTGAGCACCGGGGCGAATGCATCTGGCTGGACAAAATACGGGAAGGCGAACAGACAGACGTAGGAGCCGTTTTCCTGCTCGTAACCGGGAAAAAACAGGTCGCCCACGCGCACGCCCGTGGACTCCACTGCTTCATTCAGGGAATAAGAGACTGCGCCGGCGCCGCCCTGCTTGACGTTGTGGGCCAGGGACTGCACGGAAATGCGCGGGGCCTTGGTGTCCAGGTCGAAAACCCAGCTTTGCTCCAGGGTGTTGCCTTTGCCAAAGCCGGCAAAGGAGCCGTCAGTGGCTTTGACCGCCAGGGAGAATTCGCCGTCGCTGAAGCGGAGCTTGTCCAGGGCGATGGTTTCCGTTACCTGGCTGGGAGCGGTTCCGAATGTTTGCTTCAGGAGCACCTCGGTGTCGTCTCCGCGCACGGCGGCCACTGTGATTTCCGCCAGGCCGGAGCCCGGGTCGGCAATGGTCAGGTCCAAGCCGGTCTCCAGCGACACTGGACCGGCGTTTGGCGAGAGTTCGGCCAGGGGCGGCGACGTATCCTTGAATAGAATGTACAGGCCGGCGCCGAGCCCCGCCAGGATGATGACCAGGGGAATCATGACTGACAGGCCGGAAGAGCGTGTATTTTTAGGCGACATGGCGTGTTCTCCTTGCCTCCGCAGGCGAAGTTGACAGCGGGCCGGCTGTGGCCGGCGCGTGCGTTGTGTGCAATGCTGGGTACCGCAAACAGGGTAACCATCGGGGAAAAAGGGGTCAATAGAATGTGTAAATTAAATCTAGATATTTTTTTTAGTTTTTGTATCCCTCAGATAACATTGATTTGTCTTTGTTTTTTTGCGCCGGAGCCGTTGTGAAGCCGGTGTGTCTGGTTACAGCTACGCCTATGGAACTGAAGCCTGTGGCGCAGCGGCTGGGCCTGGCGGCGGCGCTCGTTCCACAGTGGGGTCAGTGGAAGCCGGCTGAGGCCGGGGACAGGGAGTTGATTTTGTTGACGACTGGCGTGGGGCCGGTGAACGCTGCATTGGCCCTGGGCCGGCTGCTGGGCGCAAAGGATGTGGCTGGCGTTGTCAATCTGGGTATCGCTGGTTCTTTTGACCTGGGCAAGGCCGGCTTGCTGGACGCTGTGGCCGCCACTGCAGAGATATGGCCGGAATTCGGGGTCCGCTTTGACCACGGCGTGGAGCCGCAGGAACTAGGCTTGCCCCAATGGAAAGGACCCGGCGGCGTTGTGCGGGACCGGCTGGAGCTGGACCCGGAACACGCGGCTGCGGCCATGGGGCTGGCGCTGGGGCAGGAACTGCTGCGCGGGACGGCCGTGACTGTGGCCGGGGTGACGGCGGACGCGGCGTTGACGGAGCGGTTGCGGTCTGGGGGCGCATTGACCGAATCCATGGAAGGCTTTGCGCTGGCGCTGGGTTGTGTGCAGGCGGATGTTCCCTTTTTGGAAGTCCGTATCGTTTCCAATCCCGTGGGGAGCAGAAAACCCGATGCATGGGACCTGCAGGGCGCGGTGAGAAAAACCGGTGATGTTGTGGCGCAGTTGTTTTCTGTGGGCTGAGGCTACTCATTCATGGCGGTTGGCACTTCGGTGCGGCCGGTGCTTATCTCGTGCCGCAGGACCTTGAGCTGCCGCAATTTCAAATCGCTGAACAGGGCTCCAGTGTATATCATGGGCGTAAGCGAGACGCCGTTTTCCTTGAGTCCGAGAGAATAGTTTCTGTTTTTCAGGGCGCCTGCCAGCATTTTTTCCACTGCGAACAATACGGCGATGTCCAACCGCTTCATGACGCTGGTAAGCACCTGGCCCGGAACCTTGGCGTCCTGGTCAGAGTCCACGCCGATGACCTGCTTGCGGGTTTCCTTGGCCACGTCGAAAACGCCTTGGTTGGAGTTGGCCGCCACAGCGAAAATGACTTGGACTCCAGAATCGTACATATTCTTGGCCAGTTGGGCTGCCTTGCCTGGTGAGTTAAACGGGTTGAACTCTTCTGAAGGCTGGCCAAGGTATGTGACAATAAACTGGGCGTTGGGGTTAATGCGCTTGGCCCCGGCTTCGAAGCCAATGCGGAAATCGTTGATGATAGGAAACGATGACGCGCCCAAAAATCCCAGCGGCGCGTCTGGCGAGGCATAGGCTGCCAAGGCGCCGGCCAGATAAGAGGCCTCGTTTTGCCGGAACGTTATGGACGTCACGTTGTCTGGATACGAAGCAGCCGGATGGTCCAGAATAACGAAATGCGTATCCGGAAACTGCGAGGCCAACTTGTTCACCGGGTCCTTCATGTTGTAGCCTTCGCCGGCGATGACCATGTCAAACTTTTGCTCCGCCAACTGTTGCAGCAGGGGTTCCTGGTCGCTGACCTGGGCGGGGGAGAGCACCTTGTACTCAATGTTGTGCTTGGCGTGGGCAATCGCCAGGCCAGCCTGTTGCATAAGGGTGAAGGAACTGTCGTCCTTGCCGCTCATGCCTGTGACCAGTCCCACCTTGAGCGGAGGCTTTGTGTTCTGCGCTGCTGACAGAGGTTGGGCGCAAAGGGCCGTCAATATACAGAGCGCAGCTATGCAAATCTGTTTCATCATTTTTTATCGTCCCGGACTGCAGGCATGCCATACCAGCGTTACGGGAGTGTGAAGAATCAGAAAACCCAGGCAGCATTGTTTGTAGTCAGCAGCGGTCCGTCAGCTCCAGCTCGTGCATGGGGATGATCCGCGCTTTGGATTCTTCAGCCAGCAGCTTGAAGCGCTGGATGGAGTCGTACGCCGCGGCGGCGTCCAGGTGGACGCCCGGACACACGGCCGGGCCGGCGGCTGGAAAGTTTTTGGCGTTGCAGCAAAAGCCGGTAATGGCGGCAGGGCCGGTTTGCGTATCTACAAACAGGGCCATGGAGCCCGGGGTGTGGCCCGGGACGTGCACAGCGCGTATGCCTGGCAGTATCTCAGCGTCGCCATCCAAAAGAGTAAACTCCTGGCCTTCAATGTAGTCCTCGTCATACCGGTAGTCCAAAGGATGCGGATTTTTGCAGAACTCCCAGTCGCTGCGCTGGGCGTAAAAGGCCGCGTTGGTAAAAAGCGGGTTGTTGCCGCAGTGGTCGTTGTGCAGGTGGGTGTTGATGACCACGTCAATGTCTTCCGGCGCCAGGCCGTGGCCGGCCAAACATTCGGTAATGGTCTTGGGCTCCAGGCCGGTTTCGGCGGTGAATTCTGCATTAGGCATCACCTCGTCCTCGTCCAGGCCGGTGTCGATGAGGATGTTTTTTTCCTCTCCGCGGAGCAGAAAAATCCAGATGGGCAGCCAGATGGTTTTGCCGTATCTCTGGCCGTAGGTCATGTTTCCCTGGTCCAGAGTGCGCAAGCCGGTGAGCAGAGGGGTGATGGTATATGGCATGAAGGCTCCTTTTAACGAATCGGTGTCAGTAAATACTCCTTCTGTATTGTAGGGATTTTTGAAACGATGGCAAGTTCTGGCCGTGACGTAAAAGGAGCTTGACGCTACACGAAAAAGCTGGGTATGCGGTCGCAAGATCATATTCAGATAAATAGTGCACCGAAAAGGGGCGTTTTATGAAACAACTCGCAACGTGTTGTCTCTGCATGGCATTTGCGATTTCGGTCATTGCCTGGGCAGCGCCGTCGGCGGCGTCGGATGGGGTGATTGGTTCAATAAAAGTGGTCACGTATCCGGCCTGGGTAGTCCGGGACGGAAAGGTTGAGCCAGCCGCCCAGGGGGTTCTGCTGCACCGGCAAGACGTATTGCGCACGGGCGAAGGCGGTGCGTTAGGCGTGCTGCTGCGGGACTCCTCCTCGTTGTCCATAGGCCCGGAAAGTGAAATGAGCCTGGAAGAATTCGACTTCGAACCGGCCAAGGGTTTGTTCTCGCTGATTGCCCGGGTTGCCAAGGGCACAATGACCTATCTTTCCGGCGAGGTGGCCAAGCTTTCGCCTGAGTCTGTGGCGGTGAAGACGCCTACAGCGACCATAGGCATACGCGGCACGCGATTTGCCGTGGAAGTGGAGGAATAACCATGCGCCATCTCTACTGCTCTCTTATTGTGCTGCTGCTTGCGGCAGCTGTCGGCTGTTCTGGCAAGTCCTCCACCGTGGTGCTGTTACCGGACCTGGACGGCCAGGTTGGCGCGGTGACCGTGCGCGGGGCTGCCGGAGGGGAGCGCGCGCTGGACACTGTCAACCAGGCTGTGCGGGTGGAGGAGAAGAAGGAGGTGGGGGAAACGTACGTTATGAGCGAGGCGGAAGTCCGCGAGCGGTTCGGCCTGGCCCTGGACGCCGCGCCTTCGCAGCCGGCCCGTTTTCTGCTCTATTTCAAGGGCGGCTCCACAGAGCTGACCGAGGAGTCCGCCCGGCTCATTCCCGGCATTGTTTTGGCCATTCAGGACAGGAAGTCCACGGATACGTCTGTGGTGGGCCATGCGGACCGCGTGGGCTCCGTGGAGTCTAACCTGAAGCTCTCCACCCGTCGGGCTCTGGCGGTGAGCGAGCTGCTTGTCAGCCAGGGCGCAGCGCCAGAGATATTTCACATCACCTCGCACGGAGAGGAGAATCCACTCGTATTAACGGAGGACGAGGTGGCTGAGCCGCGCAACCGGCGGGTGGAGGTCATCGTCCGTTGACGGTTGACGTCTTCAATGCTGCTCTACGTCCACGTTCCTTTTTGCCGCCGCAAGTGCGATTATTGCGCTTTTTGCTCCCGCCCGCATTCGGAGCTGGGCGTGTCCATGTTTGTAGACAGTGTTGTCCGGGAAGCGGAGCTGTGGTCCAGGCGTCTGCAGCAGCCTAAGGTGGAGACGGTCTTTTTTGGCGGTGGCACGCCTTCGCTGTTGACGTTGCCCCAGTTTGAAAAAATTAGTAACGCGTTGCAGGCCAATTATCGCATTGCCGACAAGGCTGAATTTACTGTGGAGGCAAACCCGGAGTCGGCCCGCAGCCTGGAGTATTTGTCCGGCTTGCGGTCGCTGGGCGTGAACCGGCTGAGTTTGGGCGCGCAGTCCTTTGACGGCGGTTTTTTGCGCATGCTGGGCCGGCCGCATACCCCGGGCATGGTCGTAGAGGCTTACTCCGCCGCGCGTATGGCCGAAATTGTGAATGTGAGCCTGGACCTGATGTGGGGCTTGCCCGGACAGCGGCTCAAGCTGTGGTTGGACGATCTGAAGCGGGCCGTGAAGCTGGGGCCGAGCCACCTTTCCTGCTACGGCCTGACCCTGGAGCCGGACACCCGGCTGGAGCAACGCTGCCTGTCTGGCGAGCTGGAGTTTCCGGGCGAGGACGAGCTTTCCAAGATGTACGTCTACGGCGCTGACTATCTTGAGTCCGTGGGCTATCTGCAGTACGAAATATCCAACTTCGCCAAGATGGGCTTCTCCAGCCGGCACAACATGGGCTACTGGGAGGGCAAGGAGTACCTGGGTTTGGGGCCTTCCGCCGTGTCTACAGTTTTAGACAGGCGTTGGACCAATCCCGATGACCTGGAGGAGTACGCCGAGGCCGCCAAGACTGCAATGCTGGGCAAAGACCCGGAGCGGCTGACGCCGCAGAACAAGTTGCGGGAGCTGATCATGCTTTCCCTGCGCACCAACAGGGGGCTGCGGCTGAAAGAATACACAGCGCTCGCTGGAAGCGATTTTTTAAAGGATTTCGAACCGCTGGTGCGCGCAATGCACCGCAACGATCTGATTCGCATCAGCAAGGGGCGGCTGCGGTTGACCCGCGGGGGCATGGCTGTGTCCAACGCCATATTGGAAAACATTTTTTCGCGTCTGGACTCGCTGGGCAAGTAAGCGAGCATAAGCCGAAGGCGGTCGCCTGCGTAGCAGGCGGCATGCGAGCGACAGCCGCATCCCCACAGCCGCGTAGCGGCGCAGGGGGGCGGCGCGATATGGCGGTTCATAAGACGGCGAGGCGGCGCTTTCCGGCTCGGCTTGTTGCGCTAGAGCATTTCAATCGTTAAATGCTATAGGGATGTGGACGAAGGTGAAGCCGAGGGGCAGAGAGAGTATGTACAGCAGATGCACGCAGATATACCGCATATTGACGCAGATAAAGGCGCGCAGCCCCAAAGCCAACGGCGGCGGCGAGGAACGTGAGCGGCTGGGTTGCGGCCGTCTGATCCCCACGAAAGCGAATATCTGTCTGCGGTTAGTGCAGCTCCCACAGCAACAAACGCCAGCCGGCGGCGGCAGACGAGTGTTTTTCCTTTGGCAGCCATGCGAGATTTAGTTCATCCAACTCGCGATCAGGTGCAGCGGCGTAGGGGATGAGGCCGGGATAGGCGGCTGCCAGATTACGGTATGTAGGATAGCGTGATTCTGCTATATACTCCACGCTCAGGATGGTCTTTCCGGCGTTCAGAAAGTTGGAAAGCAGCGACTGGCGGTAGGTCATGTCGCCGTCTTCGGCGTTGAAGAACACGTCCTCCACGCCTACGCCGTCTATGGCTGCCAGGTAGCGTGTCTTGTCCTCGTCTTCCGCGTCATCGTACAGGGTCAGGCCGTTCTGGGGGTAGATGAGAAAATCCGGGTTCTTTGCCTGGCAATAGCTGGCGATGCGCTGGACCAGATCGATCATTTTTTGAGAAGTGAAGGCGATGTCGTAGCCGTTCTTCGGCCAATAGTAGTAGGCGTCGATGATGTCCATGTAGACGCCGTGGAAGCCGGCGGCCAGGATACGGTCCAGGTAGGGCTGCAGGGCCGTGGCCCACCAGTCTTCTTGCCAATAGAGAACCTTGTAGTTGCCTTGCCAGTCCGGGTTTTCCGGGCCCAGCCATGCCGGATGGGAAGTCGCCCACTCCTCTTGCCAGTAAAACCGGTAGTCCTCGGCTTCGCCTATGGAGAGATAGCAAAGCGCGGTCTTGCCAGCGCCGGCCATTTGGCTGACTTGGTTGGCGGAGTAGGCGCCGGCGTCGGTTCCGTCGCTGGAATAGTCCAACACGTAGATGTCGAAGGCTGCGCTGGACATGGCCGCGGGGTCGGCGTTTTGCAGCTGGTATGCCCACGAAGCCGCGAATGCAGGACCGTTCGCGGCTAGCAGCATACATGTCCAAACAAGAGTGAGAATTTTGCACATGGCTTACGCCGGCGGCGCTATGCGCAGGGCGGTAGTCACTTCACGGCGTTCGCCCATGCGCAAGTACATTTCCTCGCCCAGGGCCTGCACCTTCACGCTCTTGTCGCCGGGGCCGTCCACGGCCACGGCCACGTAATGGGGCGTGACCTCCAGGGTGTACCATATTTTTCGGAAGCAGAAGGAAAAGCCAAGATATTTCCAATGGCTGGGCAATTCAGGGTTGATGCGCACAAATCCTTCTGAGAGCTCCACCCCGGCAAAAAACCGAAACACCACGTCCACAGTGCCGGCCATGACGCCAGTGTGTATGCCTTCTTGGGTGGTGCCGCCCTGGGTGTCGTAGATGTCGCTGCGCATGGACTCCATGAACCAGTTCCAGGCAGTGCGGTCCGGGCGCACGTAGCTGGAGATGACGGCGTGGACCACCTTTGACAGTGTTGAGCCGTGGCTGGTGCGGTTGACGTAGTATTCGTAGTTGTCCCGCAGCAGCTTGCAGGCGTCCACGTCGCAGTAGCCCAACTGGTTGAGAATGCGCCGGACTTCCTCTGGCGGCAGCACGTAGAAGGTCATGAGCACGTCAGCCTGCTTGGCGACTTTGTAGTTGTCCGGCGAGTCGCCTTCGGCTTTAAGGATGCGGTCCATGCGGTGGATGGAGTAGTAGCGCTTGCGATAGTCCTCCCAGTTCAATTCCTTGAGGTCCATATAGCCGTCGAACTGGCTGATGATTCCGTCTTCTGTGATGATTACGCGCATTTTGCGGGTCATGTCGCGCCATTTGTCTGTCTCTTGGGGGGTGAACTGCAGCTTGCCGCGCAGCTCGTCCAGAACCTGTGTGGGCAGCGTGTCCAGCAGTTCGAGTGTGCGCTCCATGAGCCAGACTACCATGATGTTGGTGTAAGCGTTGTCAGTAAGGCCCAGTTGGCCGGAGCCCGGGAGCTTTTCGTGGAATTCGTCCGGGCCCATGACCCCGGAGATGGAGTAGCGGTCTTCTGCGGGGTTGTATTCAGCGATGGAGGCCCAGAACCGGGCGATATCCAGCATCATTTCCGCGCCGTAGTTTTTCAGAAAGGATTGGTCGCCGGTACGGTGCACGTGCTCCCACACATTGTAGAAAACAGCTATGGAGACGTGCCTCTGCCGTCGGGACAGGTCCGGCCCCCAGCTGTCGTTGGCCGGGTTGTAGTGCACTTCCTGGGTTTCCTCGCCGCCGTCGTCTGCGGTTTGCCAGGGGTACATGGCGCCTTCGTAACCGTTTTCGCGGGCGTAGTCCCGGGCGGCGTCCAGTCGGCGGTGGCGGTACATAAGCAGAGACCTGGCTGTTTTGGCCAGATGCAGGTCAAAAAAGGGCATGATGTACAGCTCGTCCCAAAAAATGTGGCCGCGATAGGCTTCCCCGTGCAGGCCTCTTGCGGGCATGCCGGCGTCAAAGCCGGTGTTGTGGGGCGAGGCGGTGACCAACAGGTGGTAGATGTGCAGCCGCAGGGTGCGCTGAACAAAGCGGTCGCCCACAATGTTCACGTCCACCTTTTCCCACAAGGCTTTCCAGACTTTGACGTGGGGGGTGTACACGCTGCGCCAGGTGGCGGCTTTTTCCAGGGTCAGCGCGGCCGGCCGCGTGGGGTCGCGGGGCCAGGGGTCCCATTTGTAAGGAGAAGTTTGCACGCTCACCAGCTTGTCCACAGAGTAGGTCATGTTTTCCGTGGCGTTTATGGTGACTTCTTCCATGATCTTGGCCCGGTCCCGAGAGGTGGATTTTTCCACTTTGAATTCGCGGCCGTCCTCGTAGACCCGGGTTTTGGCGCGCATGACTATGCGTCTGTCAGAACTGTTGGTCTTGACCAGGAGGAAGATGCCGTCTTCGGTGTCGCCGCCGTCAAGGAATTCCAGATGTTCCTGGTTCAGGTCCCGGTAGCGGGGCACGCCGTCGTTGATGACGTTGCCGTCCAGACTGGAGCGCACGGTGATGGGGCCGGAGTAGTTGACCGGCGTGACTGAATAGCGCTGGGCGCAGAGATGGGGCGAGGCCATGGAAACGATGCGCTCGCTGTGGATGCGCGTGATGTGGCCAAAGTTGTCCCGGCAGAGTATGGTCCGGCGCATGACCCCGCGGCGCATGTCCAGGGTGTGCTGGTAGTGCAGCAGCTCCAGGGACATGGGGCTGCGGTAAGGCCCGTTGCCTATGCGTAGCTCCATGGCGGTCCAGTTGGGGCCGTTGACGAAGTCGTTGTTGTAGATGGTCTTGCCGTGCACCTGGGACGGGACTTTGTTGAACAAGCCGGCGATGTAAGTCCCGGGGTAGTAAGTGAAGGAGGCTTCTTCGCCCTCAAAGGAGCCGCGGGTTCCTATGAATCCGTTGCCCACAGTGGTCAGCGTCTCGCGCAGTTTCTCATCCCCCGGGTCAAAGCCGTGATAGGTCAGTTCCCATCCGTCTTCTGGAATGCCTTCAAGAAACCAGTTTTCCACCTCTTCAATGGTTATTTCAGCCAGGTCCATGACTACCAGGTCTGCGCCAAAGCGTTTGAGCAGCAAACCTTCCACAGAGCGGGCCACGCCGAGCACCAGGCCGAAGTTGCCGCGCGAGCCTGCTTGAACGCCGGAAATGGCGTCCTCCACCACCATGCATTCGCTGGGCGTCAGGCCCAGGTTTTCCGCTGCGGTAACGAAGATGTCCGGGTCCGGCTTGCCTTTGAGCCCCAGGTCTTGGGAGACCAGGCCGTCCACCCGGGTGTCGAACAAACTTTCCAGGCCAGCCAGCTCCAGAATGAGCTTGCAGTTGCGGCTGGAGGAGGCAATGCCCACCTTCACGCCGCGGGAGCGCAGCTCTTTGATCAGGGCCACGGAGCTGTCAAAAACTTCTGGCTTTTTATCCTTGAGGATTTCCTGGAACTCCAAGTTTTTCTGATTACCCAGGCCGCATATAGTCCGGGAGCCTGGGCCGTTTGAAATATCCCCCCAGTCCAGCATGATGCCCCGTGACTCCAGAAAGGATTTCACGCCTTCGAAGCGCGGCTTGCCGTCCAGATATTTTTGATAGTCGTCAGACCTGTCAAACGGCAGAAAAGGTTTGTTCTCTGCTTCGTAGTGCTGTTTCAGGAATTCATTGAACATTTTTTCCCAGGCCAGGGCGTGGACCCTGGCTGTATGGGTGATCACTCCGTCCAGGTCGAAGATTGCTCCCTTGAACTCTTCTGCAGGCATACGTGAACTCTCTTTATGTCAGCTTCAGCGGCGTATGGTGCGGCGCGCCATGGCGGTTTGTTTCCCAAGGGTCTCACTGAGGTATTCCATTATACGTGGTAGCCCAGCTGTTGTGAAAAGTAAACTCCGCCTGTCCACTATAAGCCTCTGGCGCATTTTCGGGTTGCGACAACGCTCGCCCCTGAAACAATAGATAATGGTTCCAGGAAAACGCATAAGAGCTGCCAAATATTTTCAAGCGACGTCACTATCGCGCTGGGGCGGGCCTTGCGCCCGTCCGGAGGCAACTTTTGGCAAAAGCGGGGGCACAGCTTTCCCGCCTCACGCCTTGCCCAATCCCACTACAAGCGCGTCCGGCTCTGGAACGATCACCGCGTTCGGGCACAGGCCGCGCACCTTGTCCGCCAGCTCTTGCTTGCGGGTGACAAAAATAGCCCGCGCGTCCGGGTTCAGTTCCAGGGCTGTCTGCAGCATGGGAACGTCCGAATTGGTGTCCCCGCAGACTACGCAGCCGCCGGAAGCCATGTCCAAGGATAATTCCTGGTCCAAAAATCGGACGCCGTCGCCCTTGTCGAAGTCTTTGCCGGCGCCAGGCAGGGTAAGGATGATTTCTACGTCCAGGCCCGTGTCTTCGATGCGCAGCTGATCGCCGGTCGGGTCCATGTCCGCCACAATCTCCTGAATGGTCCGCAAAAAAGCCTCGGACTGGCTGGGTGGGATGGAGCCGGCGATGTCCTGCCGGGCCACAGTGGTCTGGCCGAACTTGAACTGCAGGCCGGAGCCAATGAGTGTGAACTGCCGGTAGCCAGCCTGGTCGGTTATTTCGCGCAGCCGCTGGTTTAGCGCGTTCAGCACGGCCTGTTGCTCGGGAGCAATAGGATAGGACCGGCGTTTGCCTTCCAGGTCCAAGCATTCCCGGCCCTTGGAGGCCGCCAGATACATGGCGCCGGCCGGAGACACCGTGACGTCTAAGACCCCGGGCGCTTGCAGCGGGGCGGAAGTGAGCATCACCGCGGCTTTGGCTTTTTTCTGGGCAAAGCGGGTCAGATATACGGCGTTGTAGACTGACTGGATGGAAGACCGATAGCGTCCGCAGTAGTTGTTTACCGTGCCGTCGCGGTCGGAGACCAGGGAGTTGACCGGCGCAGCGTTGATGCATTCGCGCACGGCTTCCACGTGGGCGCCGAATCCCTCGTGCATGGCCTCCAGCTTTTCGAGCAAGGCTGCTTCGCCGGCTTCCAGATAGAGGATGTCTTTTCCCAGCTCGCTGATTTCATAGTCCAGCTCCAACTCCATGCCTGTCTCTTCGTTGACGGCCAGCATGAATCGGCCGGGGTTGGACGGGCTTTTCGGGATGTCCTGGAGCGACTCCAGTCCGTTGCGTAGCGCGGCTACCGTGTCTTGGCCAACGCCGAAGTCCGGGCCGCCGGCCAGGACGGCGGCGACAATCACCCGGCGCAAGGCGGCTGTCTGGTTCATAAGGTCGTAAAATTGCTGGAGGGTGCGAATATGTTGTCGGGGAATTGCAGTCTTGTTCATGAGTACTCCTGGTAGTGTAACTGGTATATAAAAGGTCTCATGCTGCGTGCGCCAAAAATCTTAACCACTGTAACTGAGGGAGGAGGATTGGGCAAACCCGGGGCGAGGGAAAATTCTATGCTGATGGTTCTAGATCATTTTTCGCTTCAACATTGCAGGAAAATGCGCTATCAGTTCCCCAGTGCGCCGGCGCCCCGTTGGCGGCGTGTTGCGCATTACGTTGCGAGCGGAGGTATATCGTTATGGACGAATTGCGGCGCGAAGCCGCCAGGGAAAAGAGTGTGGACTCCGGCCGTCATGCGCCGCGGTGCAGTTGGCGGCGGATGCCGTCCATGGTCCTTACCTTTGTGCTTATGGCCGTTACCTGGGTGGTGCTTTCCGGGCAGTTCGACGCTTTCCATCTTACGCTGGGAGTTATCAGCTGCGGCTTGGTTTCCTATTTTTCCCACGACCTGCTCTTCCCGTGCGCGGACACGGCCCGCATCACTGGGGTCTGGCTCCGGTTTCTCGTCTATATTCCCTGGCTGATCGTCCAGATATTCAAGGCCAATTTCTGGGTAATGTACTTGACGTTTCATCCGGACATGCGCAAGAAAATCGACCCGCAGATCATCCGGTTCAAGTCCAAGCTCAAAGACGAGCTGGCCATCGTTACCTTTGCCAACTCCATCACCTTGACGCCAGGCACCATTACTATTTCAGTGGACGCGCAGCGGTTTTTCACGGTGCACGCTCTGGACGCCAAATCTGCGGCTGGTTTGCCTGGGGACATGGAAAATAAAATCGCCTGGGTGTTCGGCGAGGACATTTGAGGCTGCTTAAACAAGGTTGAACACATTATGGAAACAGTCTTTTTAGCCTCCAGCCTGGTGCTGGTCACATTTATGCTGGGATCGCTGTACCGGGGCATAGCCGGGCCCACAGCCGTGGACCGGCTGGTGGGCGTGAACGCCATTGGCGCCAAGACGGTGGTGCTGCTGGTGCTTATAGGCATGCTTTTTGGCCGCGTGGAAATGTTTGTGGACATAGCGCTGGCTTACGCCATGCTGAACTTCATTGCGGTGCTTGCCCTGTCCCGATTTTTCTACAAACGCCGGGGACTACAGAGCCAGCCGCCCATGGGGAGGGAGTGATGGCCATAGCAACCACTGCGCTGCTCTGCGTTGGGCTTCTTTTCTTTTTTGGCGGGGTGGTGGGCATATTCCGGTTTCCGGATTTTTATTCCCGGCTGCACCCGGCCGGCAAGCTGGATACACTTGGCTCGCTGTGCATGATGCTGGGCCTGGCCTTGTGGACCATGCACCAGCTGACAGTGATACACGTATTGACGGCGCTGAAGATCATGCTCTGCATGGTGTTTATATTCATGTCCTCGCCTTCGGCCACGCACGCCATAGTAGACGCCGGCATGCGGGCTGGGCTGCTGCCTTGGACCCGTCAGAGGCCGCAGGAGGACGTGGAGCACGAACCGCAGTAAGTATGGGGAGTATTCGCTTATGTGGCAAATAGACCAAGCTGTTCTTGTGTTGGTGATTATCTGCGCCCTGGGCGCTTTGTCCATCAAAGACCTGCTGGGCGCGGGTATTCTGTTCGGCGCCTTCAGCTTCATGATGTGTTTGCTGTGGGCGGTAATGGGCGCGGTTGACGTGGCCTTTACAGAAGCCACTGTGGGGGCGGGCGTGTCCACTGTGCTGTTTGTGGCGGCCATATTCCGCACCACCCGGAGGAGTTCGGATTGAAGACCATTGCCTTGCTCTTGACGCTGCTCACCGGCGGCGCGTTGCTGTACGTTTCGCTCGATTTTCCGGCCTGGGGCGACCCACACTCCCCTGCCAGCGAGCATCTTTCGCCGTATTTTATTGAGCACACCATGGACGACACCTCCGTGCCAAACATTGTCACCGCGGTGCTGGCCGACTACCGCAGCTTTGACACCATGTTCGAAACTGCAGTGGTTTTTACCGCGGCCATGGCCTGCTTTCTGCTGCTGCGGCTGCGCCGCACCCGGGAAGAGCAGAACTACGCCCTGTTCCGGCACCAGGAAACAGGCATTGTGCTGCGCTTTGAGAATACGGAGTCGCTTCCTGACGGTTCTGGCGAGTTTCGGCGCATAGACCGCAGCTGGATTCCGTATGACATTATTACGTCTACGGTGGCTCGGCTCATCATACCATTCATCCAGCTGTATGCGCTGTACGTGATAGCCCACGGACACCACAGCCCGGGCGGTGGTTTTCAGGGCGGCGTGGTGCTGGGCGCGGCGCTCATTCTACTGGGGCTGACCTTTGACCTGCGCGAGCTGATAAACCGCATCAGTGAAAAGGCTGCAGGCGTGCTGGTCACCTCCGGAGTGCTGCTTTTTGCCGGCGTGGGCGCTCTGTGCATGATCTATGGCGATAATTTTCTTGACTACGGCGCCCTGGCGCCCTTGCTGGGGGTCACGCCGGTCTTTGCCCGGTCCCTGTCCATCCTCATAGTGGAGGTCGGCGTGGCCATGACTGTGATGGCCACCATGGTCATGATCTATAAATATGTCTCGTCCGGCGGCGGTTGCGAGGAGGGCCTGTAAGCCATGGAGCACTTTTTCAGCGAAGTGATAGCGGCCCGGTTCAACTTTTGGGCTTTTATCGTGCTCATGATGATCGGGCTCTACGCCATGATCGGCAAGAATAACCTGGTCAAGAAAGTGATTGGCATGAACATCTTCCAGACTGCCATCATCCTTTTCTACGTCTCCACCGCGGTCAAGGAAGGCGCTACGCTGCCAATCTTGAGCCACGACGCCGCCCACGGCGGGCACGGCGAGGCCCCGGCTGCGCAGGGCGGACATTACATTCCGGATGCAGATACGGCCTATTCCGCCGCGGAATCCGCCGGTCACGCAGCCGCCGGCGCCGCCCATGCAACCGGACACGCTGTAGTCCAGGCCATAGACTACATCAACCCTTTGCCGCACGTGCTCATGCTCACGGCTATCGTCGTTTCGGTGGCGACCCTGGGCGTGGCGCTGGCCCTGCTGCTGAAGATATACCGGGACCACAAGACCCTGGACGAAGACGCCATACTGGAAAGCCTGCGCCATGATTGACCAGCAATACCCCATACTCATCATCATCGGCCCGCTGCTCATGTCTTTTGCCGTGTCCATTTCCGGCTGGCTGAACAAACGCATAGCCTTTTACTTGTCTGCTGCGGCGCTGGCGTTTGCTGCTGTGGACTCTTTGCTGCTGCTGTTCACAGTGCTGGAGCACGGCCCCCAGCTGTACAAGCTGGGCGGCTGGCCGCCTCCCATGGGCATCGTTTACTATGTTGACGGCTTGAGCGGGCTGGTGCTGGCGGTCATTTCCTGGGCTGCGTTCATTAACTTGCTAGGCACGAAACAGGCTGTAGAGCAGAGCCACGCCGGCAAGGAGCCTGCCTTCTACACGCTGTATTTGCTGGCGGTGTGCGGGCACCTGGGCATGGTGATTACGGGCGACGCCTTCAACCTCTACGTGCTGCTGGAAATTGCCGCTTTGTCTGGCTATGCGCTGTTGGGCATGGGCGACCGGCGGGCGCCGCTGTCCACCCTGAACTATCTGCTGATAGGCACCATTGGCGCTTCGTTTTATCTGCTTGGCGTCGGATTTCTGTACATAAAGACCGGCTCGCTAAATATGCTGGACCTGGCCCGGATCATGCCGGCAGTGGCTGGTTCGCCCACGGTGCTGGCTGCTCTGGCCCTGATAACCGTGGGGACCATGGTCAAGATGGCCTTTTTCCCGCTGCATGGCTGGCTGCCCAATGTGTACACCTACGCCTCGTCCCCGGCCAGCAGCCTTATCGCGCCCATGACCACCAAGGTGATGGTCTATGTCATGGTGCGCATGATGCTCACTGTTTTTTCGCCAGGCGTGGTGTTTGGCATGTCTGTAATGGCGGACGTGATTGTAGCCATGGCCGTGGCGGCCATGGTCATGGGGGGCGTCATGGCCCTGGCGTCGCGGAATCTGAAGCGGATGCTTACATACGTTGTCATCGCCGAAGTGGGCTACATGGTGGGCGGGGCCTGGCTGGGCAACGCCACGGGCATGACCGGCGCGGTGTTGCACATAGCCAACGACGCAGCCATGACCCTGACCATGTTCATGGCCGTGGGCTGCATGCACTACAAGCTGGGCGGGGTGGATTACCCTGACCTGAAGGGGCTGTTCCAGAAGATGCCTTTTACCATGGCCGCCTTTGTGCTGGGCGCCATAGCCATGATCGGCGTGCCGCCCACCTGCGGGTTCTTCAGCAAGTGGTGGCTCATCATGGGCGGGCTGGAGGCGGGCAACTACGTGTTCGTGGGGGCGCTCATCTTCTCCAGTCTGGTGAATGTTATTCTTTTTTTTCGGGTTTTCGAAATATGCTTTTTCGAGCCCGAGCCGGAACACAGCCATGACGAAGAAGAATCGGGCGGCGGCGGCCACCACCCGCATCCGCCGCATCTGCCCATGGACGAAGCCCCGGTGGGCATGCTTATACCTCTTGGCGCGGCGGCGCTCTCGCTCATTGGCCTGGGCCTGATCACCTCGCAACTGGTCGCCGTCATTCACAACGTTGTTACCCCGGGCCTGTATTGAGTTGACCATGCAAACAGTACACTCTGTTCTTCCGCTCTTGGCTGTGCTTGCGTCCCTGGCCGCCGTGCCGGCCATCATCTCCGCCAGGGACAAGAACGCCCGGGAGGTGTTCACCTTTATCTGCGCT
>CAYTSA010000039.1:0-32860 GCA_964440345.1 uncultured Desulfovibrionaceae bacterium
TGGTGTAACGTGTCGTGCGTGTATTGGCCTGAGCCAACTCCTCTCTGACCTGTAGCCGGGTTGGCGGCCTGGGCTGTCTGGCGTTGGATTCAGGGTTTTTTCGGGGCATTGACCGCGCCGGCAGAGACCGCTATAGGAAATGTCGCCTCACAGAGACGTGCAAGGGGGTCCTTTCATGCGAATGTTAGTCACCGGCGGGTGCGGGTTTATCGGCGCCAATTTCATCTATCATATACTGGAAGCGCATCCGGACGACGTCATCGTCAACCTGGACAAGCTTACCTATGCCGGCAATCCTCTCAGTCTGGAGAGCGCCAAAGAGCGGTATCCGGAGCGTTATACATTCATTCGCGGCGATATAGCCGACCCGGAGTGCGTGGCTGCTGCTTTGCAAGAGCACCGCGTTGACGCGGTGGTGAATTTTGCGGCTGAGTCCCACGTGGACCGCTCCATAGCCGATCCGGCCCCTTTTGTGACCACCAATGTCCTGGGAACGCAGAACTTGCTGCATCTGAGCCACGAGTACAAGGTGGACCGCTTTGTCCACATATCCACGGACGAGGTCTACGGCTCCTTGGGGCTTACTGGCCGATTCACCGAGGACTCCCCGTTGCGGCCCAACAGCCCGTACTCCGCTTCCAAGGCCGGGGCGGACATGCTGGTGCGCTCGTATTGGAAAACATTTGGCATGGATGCGGTGACCACCCGATGCTCCAACAACTACGGGCCGTTCCAGTTTCCGGAAAAGCTCATTCCCCTGATGATAGACAAGGCAGGGCGCGATGAGCCCCTGCCAGTGTATGGCGACGGGCTGAACGTGCGCGACTGGATATACGTGGAAGACCACTGCCGCGGCGTGGACTTGGCGCTGCGCAAGGGCCGGCCCGGGGGCATATACAACTTTGGCGGCGATGCGGAGCTGGCCAACCTGGACGTGGTGCGCGCCATTCTGCGCCAAATGGGCAAGGATGAGAATCTTGTCCGCTTTGTGAAGGACCGGCCGGGGCACGACCGTCGCTACGCCATGGACTATTCCCTGGCGGCCCGGGACCTGGGCTTTGCGCCGCAGGTTGACTTCAACCAGGGGCTGCAGCGCGCCATGCAATGGTACAGTGACAACGCCGCCTGGGTAGAGCAGGTGAAGAGCGGCGGCTACCGGGAATTTATGGAAACATGGTACGGAGACCGGTAATGGACGCAACGCAGAATCAAGCAAAAGCGGTGGTGCTGGGCGGCAAGACGGGCATGCTGGGTCAGTCGTTGACACACGTGCTGCAACAGGCCGGGTGGGATGTTGCGCCTGCCGGACGGGAAGATGTGGACGTGCTCTCCTGCGACGATCTGGCCCGGTATCTGGATGCAACAGAGCCCCAGGCCGTGTTCAACGCCGTGGCCTACACCAAGGTGGACCAGGCCGAAGACGAACCGGACCAGGCCTTTCTGTTGAACAAGACCCTGCCAGCGAATCTGGGCCGGCTGGCCTTGGCGCGGGGCATACGGCTGGTGCATTACTCCACAGATTTTGTCTTTGACGGCGACCAGTCTGCTCCTTACACGTTGTCAGACGAGCCTAACCCCACGTCCGTGTACGGACAGTCCAAGCTGGCTGGGGAGAATAGTCTGCTCCAGGTGGGGATGCGGGACCTGCACATCATCCGCACCGCCTGGCTGTTCGGCCCTGGAGGCAAGAATTTTGTCCAGACCATTCTGAATCTGGCCCGCAACCGCAACCAGTTGAACGTGGTGCACGACCAGATAGGCTCGCCCACGTATACGCTGGACCTGGCCCGGTATTCGCTGAAGCTGGTGGAGACGGGCTCGCGGGGCATCTATCACGTGGTCAACTCAGGACAGGCCAGCTGGTGCGAGCTGGCGGCGGAGGCCGTGAACCTGGCCGGGTACGACTGCCTTATTAACGCCATCCCCTCTAGCGAGTATCCGCAAAAAGCCAAACGGCCGGCGTTTTCCGCCCTTTCCACTGCCAAATACGCCAAACTGACCGGCGATGCGCCGCGTTCTTGGGCCAAGGCCTTGCGTGAGTATGTGTTCAAAGACTATTGCGCCGAGCCGGACGCGGGCTGTCCCTGCGTTGATTGAAGGTATGTAATATTGCCAAATTCATCTGGCGGGCTTATGTATTCTGGAAACAGAACCGTATTCCAGGAGGATAGGCGATGGGCATACTCCGGGGCCTGACCCGTAGGGAATTTCTCAAGATATCTGGCGTGCTGGCGGCCGGAACAGCCGCGGGTTGCGCCATAGACCCTGTCACGGGCGAGCAGACCTTTGTCATCATGGGGCGGGACCAGGAAATTGCTTTGGATGCGGAGTATTCGCCCCACCAGTTTTCCGCCGACTACGGCGCCAGCCAGGACCGGGCGCTGAACGCTTATCTGGACAATCTGGGCCAGGACCTGGCCCAACGCAGCCACCGGCCGGACATGCCGTATTCCTTCCGGGCCGTGAACGCGACTTACGTGAACGCCTACGCCTTTCCGGGCGGGTCCATTGCCTGTACACGGGGCGTTCTGCTCTCCATGGACAACGAGGCCGAGCTGGCCGCCCTGATGGGCCACGAAATAGGCCATGTGAACGCGCGTCATTCCGCCGAGCAGCAGAGCCAGGGACTGTTGATCAACGTGCTGGTGGCCGGCCTGACCGCCGTAGTGGCCGCGGAAAACGAGGACTTGGCGCCCCTGACCGCCGGCCTGGGCGGCATTGGCGCGGGCGCGCTGCTGGCCTCCTACAGCCGCGACAACGAGCGCGAGGCTGACGCTCTGGGCATGGAGTACATGGTCCGCAGCGGTTATAACCCCGAGGGCATGGTCGGCCTCATGGACGTGCTGCGCTCCCTCTCCAAGGAAAAGCCCAACGCCATAGAGATGATGTTTTCCACCCACCCCATGAGCCAGGAGCGCTACGACACCGCCGTGCACCGGGTAAAGGACGACTATCCCTATGCCGACAAGATGCCCGTCCACCGGGAGCGGTACATGGACCATACGGCCCGGCTGCGGCGCATGGCCGGCGCCATAGAGCACATGCAAAACGCCGAAGAGGCCATGGTCAAGCACGAATACAGCACCGCCATGGACGAGCTGCGGACCGCCCGCCGACAGGCCCCGGGCGACTACACGGCCCTGGTTCTGTCTGCCAAGTGCTTGTTGGCCATGAAGCGCTACCGCGAAGCCGAACGCTACGCGCGAGAAGCGGTTTCCATCTATCCCGCAGAGGCCCAAGCCCGCCACGTGGCCGGCATGGCGCGCATGGAGCTGGGCGACTATGACGGGGCGCACCACGCTTTCAAGCGCTACGAGCAGATGCTGCCCGGCAACCCGAACACCGTGTTCCTGAAGGGCTATTCGCTGGAAAAAAAACGCGACTACGGCGCGGCCGCGCAGGAATATTTCCGCTACCTGGAGCTGGACAGCCAGAGCGAACAGGCAGACTACGCCTACCGCCGGCTGGTGGAGTGGGGATACGTGACGCCGCAGAAGTGATGGGGGGGCGGTCAACGCCCGAGAAAGGAGCAAGTATGGCGCCCAAATACAGCACTGAAGAAATAGAACAGATGCAGTCGGAAACCGATCATGACCGGCTGGACTCCATGACGGACGAAGAAATCACAGCCGCCGCTATGACGGATCCGGACAATCCGCCTTTGGATGACGCTTTTTTTGAGCGCGCAAAAAAGAAAGGGGCGTAAAAACGCTTGATAACTACTCGTCGATTGCGCCCGTGGGTTCTGCCTCCTCTCTCCCAACCTCTGTGTCGTCTGGTACAAAGGTAATCGAGGGAAGGTACACTGGCGGAAATGGCGAACGAGATGTGACTAGCGCGAGATATTCACGGCAAGCGCCGTATAGCATGGTCTGACCCATGACGAAAATTTTGTGGCCGCGTTCGTTGGGGTCGGTGCATTCTTCGGTGAAATGAAACCCTCCCACTGCTTCAAGTTGGAGCTCGTAGGCTTTTCCGTCCAGTGGGATGGTTTCAAGTTTCAGTGTGACAATGTAATGGGCTGTATTTTCAGAGTCTTGGGCGACCTCAACATTGCACGTGTAATCTAGGTCAAAGGCCTTGCCAGATTCCAGCGCCTCTCTTGAAACGTCGGATGCCACAGTGATATTCACTTTGGGGAAAAAGTGAAAATCCATGATCAGATGCGGCTTTTTGGTCTCGATTTTTTGCGTGACGGAACTCATTCCAATAGACCTTATGCTGCGAGTTCTTGAACAAATGGCTTTTGGGGTTTTCCAGGCCGGGGCACTTCATTAGTTTTGGGGGGCATGGATGCAAGGTATTTATGAACAGGTATGCTCCACTGCGTGGGGACGGACTTGCCCAGCCATTCCCCGCTCTCCTTGTCTACTATGGTCGTTTCCGCCCGCATGTCCAGAGCGTGCAGAATGGACGCCAGCGTCCGGGAGGTGATGTTCTTGTCGCCGGCAAGAACCTGCGTAACCCAGGACCGGGATTTGCCCATACGTTTAGCCAGCTCCGCCTTGGATACTTTCTTGCGTTCCATAGCCAGGTAAATCTTATCGGAAAGATCATCAATATAGTCGAAAAACGCCAACTCTTCGGCGGGTGTTTCTTCCATCAAATAGGCCAGATCGCCAGTATAATTGGTCATAATAATCTATCTCCATCTATGTGCGTTGGCTGTACTTCGTATTCAGCTTATGCGCTTTCTCCAGGTCTTCAGGCCGGTACTTTTTTTTCTTTTTTTTACAGCACAGAAGAATGACGAACTCTTCCCGCGTGTCCCACACGCCTATGAATCTGTGTTGAAAGCATTTAATGGCGTGCAGTTTGCCCTGGTTCTCAATATGTTTAAATTTGTCCGTACCCTTTCCGAATTCCCCAGTTTCTATAAAGTGTTTCACCCTTTGCAGCAGTTTAATTTTAATCTTGCGGTCAAAATCAGGGCAACCATAGGCTGGTCCCTGATCTTCATCCTCAGGATACCAATACGTCACTTTCCTCCCTGTCTTGTCATTCGCCAGCACGGTCCTTTTCGGCATTGTTTACTCTTAACTTAACACGTCGTGTTGTTGTGTCAATCAGAAATGGGACCTTCTGTCAACACTTTTAAAAATGCAAGATAACTAGCCTGTATTTAATTACTTATTGAGCTGAAAACAGCGTGGAGATGCTCTGATTTGGCAGGCATCGTGCTACCTTTTACGGCTATTATGAGATTGGGCCGCTCCAATCAGAACCCCTAAACCAATAATGGCCTATCTCTCCTCGCGCGTCAACAGCCTGCATGTATAGCTGTTTACACTGAGCAGGAAGGATTGTTGCAAACAGCGCATTGAAAATTTAGTGTCAGATAAACGCATACTGCTACAAAGCAAGCAAACGCATGGAAGCCGACAATGACGCCGACAATGACGCCGACAATGACGCCGACAATGACGCCGACAATGACGCCGACAATGACAGCGCCTTCTGACCAGCCGTCGAGTGCATACATCCCCGAAGACAAACGCCGGGCCATGGAATGGGTTGTAGTGGGCGGGGGAGGTTGCTACTTATCGCTGCCAAATTAAGTGGTTGAACGCAATCCCGTCACTGCCGCCACAGCCTTTATCCCTTCCTTGCGGCCGGTGAAGCCGAGTTTTTCTTCTGTCGTCGCTTTCACGTTTACGCGGCTGGGGTCTAGCCGTAGCAGCCGGGCCACGTTCTTGCGTATCTGCTCGCGGTGGGGCGCCAGTTTGGGGGTTTGGGCGATGATGGTCATGTCCACGTGGGTCAGGCGGATGTCGGCGTGGTCCAGGTCCAGCTGAATTTCGCTGATGAATATGCCGGACTCCAAGCCTTCGAAGGCCGGGTCGGTGTCGGGAAATCTGCCGCCGATGTCGCCGGCCGCCATCAGTCCCAGCAGGGCGTCGGCCAGGGCGTGGAGCAGCACGTCCCCGTCCGAGTGGGCCAGCACGCAGGGGCCGCCAGGGATGGGCGCGCCGCCTATCTTCAGGGGCCGGGCGTTGGGCTCGTCGCCTTTGCCGTAGCGGTGCACGTCGTAGCCCCAGCCTGTGCAGGGCTCCCACTGGGGGGCCGGCTCAGCCGGCAGGTGCGCGGCGGGTGTGTTCTCCCCCTGCAGCAATTGCAGGTCCTTGGGCGTGGTGATTTTTACGTTGCGCTCGTCGCCCGGGACCAGCCGCACAGGCGGCAGCCCTTCGTCTGCGGCTATTCTCTCCACCATGGACGCATCGTCAGTGACCGACCAATCTTCGGCCAGGGCGCGGGCGTGAGCTCGCTGCAGCACGGTCCGGTCAAAGCCCTGGGGCGTCTGCACAGCCCGCAGCTCGCCGCGGTCCAGGGTTTCCAGGATGTCGTCGCCATTGGCGCGCTTGATGGTGTCCGTGACCGGCAAGCCCGGGACCGCGCCTGGGGCGCCCTGGCGCAACGCTGCGAGCACGGCGTCGATCATGTCCACGGTAAAGAAGGGCCGGGCTGCGTCGTGCACCAGCACGCGCGAACAGTGTGGGGGCAGGACTTCCAGGCCCAGGCGCACGGAGTCCTGCCGCCGGGCGCCGCCGGCCACGGCCAGCCAGGGCTTGCCGAGGCCGTCGGTTGCGTCCAGGTCTATGGCCTGCTCCTGGGCAGGGGGCAGTTCGTCTTCCGGAAAGACGAGGACCAGCCCTTCAATGGCTGGGGAGTGGGCAAAGACGAGGGCGCAACGCCAGAACAGGGGCCGGCCCTGGTGTTCCAGGAATTGCTTTTTGGTTGCGCAGCCTGTAGCTGCGAGCCGCGAGCCCTGGCCGGCGGCGAGTATGAGAGCCCAGGTGGTCATGGCGGTTTCCTTAAGGTGCATATGTACCGCAGATTGGCGCAGATAAAAAAGCAGGTGGTCCCCGCCGGTTGTTCTGCAGCCAGACTCTCCATGCTGTTGTTTCGCATAGGACGTCTGGATTGCATCAGCCTGCGCGGGCAATGACATCCTGGGCGCGTCTGTGTGAAACAGCGTAATCGCGGTTATCTGCGTGAAATCAGCGTTATCTGCTGTGAAACTGTCTGTGCGCTATAGTCGCTTGATTCGTTGTGACACTGCATCCTGGCGCCAAGCGCCAAGTGTGCTGCACATGCTGTCAACGGTAAATATAAAAGAGGAGCCGGACTGTAAGCCGGATTCTGTTCCCGGGCTTTTGCCCGGGCGGCCGCCATTCCTCTAGGGCCGGGGTCTCCCCCGGCCTCGAGCAACCTACCCGAGTGCGCGGCCGGGCCAGCCTTGTTGCACTCCTATTTGGTCTTGCGCCGGACGGGGCATGCCTAGCCCGCCGCGTTGCCGCGGCGGCTGGTGGGCTCTTACCCCACCGTTTCACCCTTACCTGCGCGTGCGCAGGCGGTCTGCTTTCTGTTGCGCTTGCCGGGGATCGCTCCCCCTGGGGGTTACCCAGCGTCCCGCCCTACGGCGTCCGGACTTTCCTCCCCAGGCCTTTCGGCCCGCAGCGGCGGCCCGTCCGACTCCTCAGTGAGAAACTATAGTCTCTTCCAGCCGGCAGTCAAAGTTTATTCGGTTGCAGCGGCGGCAGTTTCCTCAGCCGCGGCTGCTTTCTTGGCGTCGTGGGCCGCTTTGGACTTCTTTACCTTGTCCTTCACTTTGGTCTGCTCGTCCTCCGGGGTGAAGTGTTCGCACCAGTAAATGAGCCGCTGGCAGTTGGGGCAGGAGAGTATCTGCTGTCCTTTCTGCAGCTCAATGAAAGACTGGGGCGGTATGGCAATGTGGCAGCCGCTGCATACGCCTTGCTCCACAGGCACAATGACCGGCGAGTCCAGCCGGGAGCGGATAAATTCATAACGGCTGAGCACTGGAGGCGGCACAGAGGAGCCGGAGTTTTTGCGCTGTTTGTCCAGGCCAGTAAGTCGGGATTTCGCTTTGTTGACGCGCGTTTCCAGATTTTCTTTTTTGGCGTCCAAAACTGAGCGAAGGTTTTCCAGCTCGCTGGATATGTCTTCCAAGCCAGAGGTCTGGCGCTCCAGTTCTTCGCTCAAGGCCACGCGCTCTTCTTCGCGCATGCGGTTCAGCTTTTCCATGTTGTCCATTTCACGCATCATAGCGTGATATTCCTTGGTATTGGACACCATCATGAGCTTGTTTTTGGCTTTTTTTATCTTCAGGGTGTCTTCTTCAATCTCGTCGAGCAAGCGCTTTTCCTGTTGCTTCAGGTGGTCGATTTTTTCCTGGGCGCCGGCGCGCTGCCCTTCTTTTTCGTCGAACATAGCCTGCAGCCCTTCAACTTCTTTTGGGGCGGCTTCCAGTTCGCTCATCAGCTCCAGAATCTCGCTGTCAATGTGCTGGAGCGCCACAAGTTGTTCGATTTGTTTCAAGTACATGCTCACGGTCGTATCCTCCTGTGCGTTGGCCTGGCCGGGGTCAGGCGCTGTCCTGAGCCGGGACCACTGGGCGAAACGGGTCCTGGCCCGGAAAAAAGCGTATGTCAATGGATGACAGGGCCGGGTCATCGGCCAGCTGTCGGGCGCATCTGCGCATCATTTCCTCTTCCAGGGAAAAATGGCCCACGTCGGCCACGCAGAGCGGGGCCTCCTGGGCGGGGTGGTACTTCATGTCGCCGGTGACGAAGATGTCTGCGCCGGCGTCTTTGGCAGTTTGGGCCAGGGAACTCCCAGAGCCGGTGCAATAGGCCGCGCGGGATATGGTCTCAGGCCTGGGCCCGCTCTCGCGCCAGGCGGGCAAACCGGTAGCTTTGGCCAGCATGGCGTTGAAGGTTTCCCAGCTCACTGGGGCGGCCAGGTCGCCGGCAAAGCCCACGCCGTAGTCCACATCGTCAGTTTCCAGGGTGATTTCCATAATCTGCAGGTTCTGCAGGCGCAGCTCCCGGGCCAGCCAGCCAGCTGGCCCTTGGGGGTTGGCGTCCAGCGAGGTGTGGGCGGCGTAGAGCCAGGCGCTGGCGCATATAACGGACCGGAGCACGCCCAGGTAAGCGTCGTCCTGGTCAGGAAAGCGCGGCTTCATGGACAGGGGGTGGTGGGTGAGGATGCAGCCTGCGCCCCAGTCCAGGGCGGCGGCAATGGATTCCGGGACCGGGTCAAGGGCCACGGCCAGTTTGGCAACGTCAGTGTGCGAAGAAGCGACCTGCACGCCGCATTTGTCCCAGCCCATGGCTGCAGCCGGCGGCGCCATGGCCTCTATACGCTCGAAAATCAAGCGGATATCCATGCGATGCTCCTGGCTGAACTGGAGGTAAAAAAAGAAGGTGCTTCCCGACTGTCTGTAGAGGAAGCACCTTCAGATATGCAAGACGGTTGCGCGAACCGTTTGAGTTGTGGCGAATCTTTGAGTGGACGCAAAATCAATCCTTCTGGTGGGCCAACCAGGATTCGAACCTGGGACCTGCCGGTTATGAGCCGGAGGCTCTGCCAACTGAGCTATTGGCCCACAATGTGATCTGTGAGCAGACCTAGATAGCAGAGCGGTTGCCGTGTTGTCAAGTCTGGGGGTGCGTTTTTGTCTGGGGTGCGTTTTGAGGTTGCGGTTTGCTAGCTTGTTTCCTTGGCGATTTTGCGACGTTCCTTCACATGGCTGATGGCGGCCCGGGCGGCAATGGCGCCTTCGCCAACGGCCACGGCTATCTGCAAGAAATTTCCCCGGCAGTCGCCGGCGGCGAACACGCCTGGAATATTGGTCTTGGCCTCAGCGTCGGCCACCACGAAGGAACCGTCGCGTTCCAGGCCCAGGGTGTAGGCAAAGTCAGAGGAGGAAGCCTGGCCCATGGCTATGAACAAACCGTCTGCAGCCAGGGTGTCATCGTCTTCGAAGACCACCTTTTCCAGGCCGTTTTCGCCTTCCAGACGGGTGACTTTTTTCTCCAGCACCGGGATGTTCTGCTCTTTGAGCCGTTCCAGGTAGTCTTGGCTCATGGAGAGCTCTTTTCCCTGAGAACAGACGGTGACGTACGGGGTGTAATTGGTCAGCTCCAGGGCCTGGCTGGCGGCGTAGTTGCCTTCTCCCAGAACCATGACCGGCTTGCCGCGGTAAAAAAAGCCGTCGCAGCTGACGCAATAGGAGACGCCTTTGCCGTCGTAGTCGTTCAGGTTGTCTATGCCTGGGCGGATGCGGGAGACGCCTGTGGCGATGATGACAGCCTGGGCGGCGTAAGCAGTGTTTTCTGTTTTTACTTTAAAGGAGAGGTCCTCCTCCATGTAGACGCCCACCACGCGGTCGCACACGATGTCAGCGCCAAAGCGGGCTGCTTGGCGGCGGCCGCGTTCCATGAGGTCGCGGCCGGATATGGTTTCATCAAAGCCAAAGTAGTTGTCAATGTCGTAGTCGCCGGCAATTTTAGGATCGCAACCCAGCACCAGGGTCTGCACCCCGGCGCGGGAGGAATAGATGGCGGCTGATAGGCCGGCCGGGCCGGCGCCAATAATGATAAGCTCTACGTTTTCCATATATTACTCCAGGCCAAGCTGCGACAGCATATCGTCGATGTCCTGCTGGGATGCGTCGGCTTGTGGTCCCTTCAGGTCAGAGACCTTTTTTTTGGTTTCCAGTTCCAGTTCTTCCAACTCGCGTTCGGGCTGCTCTTCGCGGGCTTTCATGATGAGCCCGGTGGACATGTACATGTCGAAGACTACAGCTTCGATTTTTTTCAATGCAGTAATAATGAGTTTGATACGCTGGCCAGTCAAGTCCTGGAAGCTCAGCGCGCTCATAATCTTTATCAGGTTGTCGCCCAGGTCGTTGTTGATATTGATCAATTCTTGTATGGCCGGGTTGGATTTTCTGGTTTTGCGCAAAGCGCCCAGCATTTCGCTGGCCCGGGCCTGCATGTCCATATGCTTTTCCACGATCTCCATGATCTCCACAGTGGCTTTTTCCGTGGTCACCAGTATCTCGTCCAACTGCTGGGAGGCTTCGTTGAAAAGCTTGTCCGCTGTTTTCTGGTCCGGGGGCATGCCGTCGGTTTTGTCCGACTTGGTGGCAGTGGATATTTCTTTGTATATGGTCTGCAGCCCGCCGCGCATGTCGTTGCTTAGCTTGCGGTAAAATTCGCTTTCTACCAGGGCTTTGGTCAGGTTCTGGCTGAATTCTTTTTCCAGCGTTTCGGCCAGCACGTCGCGAATGCTGTCGGCCACCTGTTTGGTGACGTTGTCCATGACCCTTTCCATAACTTTTTCCATCATTTCTTCGTGCTGTTTCATGCCGAATCCCCCTTCTATGGGCTGTGCCGCCCTGTTGCAGTGCCTCGTAACTATCTGTGACAACGCAGAATATCAATAAGGCTAGTCCCACTTGCGCTCGCGGATGTGGCTGCGCTCCTCGTGAAAGACAAATTGTACTATGGCTTCCAGATCATGCTCCCGGATGCGGACGAAATCCATGCTGTATTCAGTGAGCGAAGTTTTCGGCTGCGCGTCGGCCCGCATTACGCGGCCCACGGCGCCGGCCATGCTGGGAGGCAATTGCCGCAGCAGCAGCACCGCTTCCAGCACAGCGCCTGTCTGGAATTGCTGCTCGCTAACAAAGCGCAGACCAGCGCCGCTTATTTCCGTTACTGTACCGGATACAGGAAAGTCGTTCTCCAGCCGGTTCTGGCTCATCATGCCTATAAGCGCGTCCAGCTTCTGGTCCAGCGAAAGCAAGAAGCTGGCCACGGCTTCAGACATCCTGCCGTCGGCAAAGGGATTTTCTTTGGACTGCGACTCCAAAGATATTGTCTCCTTGAACAGCTGCGGTTCGTCTGGCGAGGCCATGGGCCGGAAAAATGCCTGGACGTTAGTGGCTGTGCGGGCGAATCTGCGTTGTTCCTGTTGTTCCATGTAGCTGTCCGGAAGATTGGTCCTGGCGCGGTCAGAGAGCGCCGTTTTCCACCTCTATGCACATGGCCCGTACAGGGCAGACCCGGGTGCACAGACCGCAGGCTGTGCAGCGTTCCACGTCAAAAAGCACGGTGCGGGTGGAGCGTTCAAGGTAGAGCGCGTCGTTAGGGCAGACTGCAGTGCACAGGCCGCATTGAATGCAACTTTCGTCGTCGCGGAAAATATTCTGCGCGGCCGGGGTGATCTGGACGCCTTGCTCCTTCAAGTAGCTGACGCCTTTGTGATAGTTCTCCTCACTGCCAGTCAGTTCCAGAGCCATGTAGCCTTCCCGGCGAGGGGTGATGTTGGCCCTCAGGATGTTGAAGGTCAGGTCAAAGAGCCGGGTCAGATTGCAGACCATGGGCCGGCCGGAGATTTTCGGCGGGAAGGTGAGGATAATGATCTTGCGGTGCGCTTTAATGATTTCTGTCATATTGGCTGTGGTGTTGCGGCGTTGGCCCGTTCTGTGGCAGGAAACGGGCCAGGCCGTGAGCCCCACGGGCTATTGTTGGAGTTCCTTTTTGGCGCGCCGGGCTTCAGGCGAATCTGGGAACTTCTTGATAACGTCGCCCAGCAGCAGCTTGCCGGCTTTTTCCTTGCCGATTTTGATGAAAGAAATGCCTTGTTTGAGCAGCGCTGTCGGGTATTTTGTGGCTTTAGGGTATTTGCCGATGACTTCCTGGTAGGCCAGGATGGCTCTGGCGTAGTCGCGCATTTGGTAGAAGCATTCGCCCTGCCAGAAAATGGCGTTGGGTACGAGTTCGTGGTCTTTAAACGTCTTGGCGAATTCTTCCCATATGGCCTGGGCTGCGGCGTAGTTGCGGGCTTCGAACTGTTCCCGGGCGCGGTCGTAGAGTGCTCTGGCTGGGTCTGGTTGGGCCGGGGCGGCTTCTGTTTCGGCTGGCTGAGCGTCTGTGTCCGCGGCGCCGCTGGCAACAGGCATAGTCGCGTTGCCAGAAGGCGCCGCGCCGTCAGTCCTTGGCGTCGCGGCTGCTGTCGGCGCTTCTTCCATGTCAATATCCAGGGCCAGTTGCGCTGCAGTCTGGGTCCAGGCGTATTTCAGTTTTTTAACGTCGGCCTCCATGGCGGCAAGCAGTCGGGCGCGCTCCTGGTCAGAGGCCTCCAGGGTGTTCACCCGCTGGGACAGGTCGTCCATGCGGCCTGCCATAGAAGCCATCTGGACGCGCATTTCTTCGAGTTCCGCCCACAGGTCGGCCTGGCGGGGCCGCACTTCGCCCACTGCCTGGTTGGTGGTGGAAACTTCGCTGTCCAGCTGGTCAATGCGCTGCTCCTGGGCCTGGATGCGGTTCTCCAGGGCCACCATGTCCTCGTTCTGCACGCAGGAAACCAGCGCCCCCAGGCAAAGCATCAGTAACACTATCCGTTTCATGGCGTCTCCTTGTCACTATGAGCGTCTGTCATTGTTTGTGTCGTTACGTTTTCTGTCGTTGCTTTGGAAAACTTGCGGGCGCGCCGGCGGCCCACAAGTATGTAGGCAACGCCTCCCAAAACTGGCGCGAATACGCACGCCGCTATCCAGATAAGTCTTTCGGCCGGCGTGGGGAATTCCCGATAAAAAGCATGCCAAATAGACCACAAATTGGGAAGGATGGGAATAGCCAACAGCAGCAGAAATGCTATGAATTGTACACTGGAGGGCGAGCCTTCGATCATTGGTCCTGTTCTCCTTGTCCGTCGTGGCCGGCCCGGCCGACCTGCCGTGATATCCGGCGGTTCTGGGCGTACAGACTTACAAGCAACAAGCCGGCTCCCACGGTGATGGCGCTGTCCGCCACGTTGAAGGCCGGCCAGTGCCGGCCGGCCAGGTGGAAATCCAGATAGTCGATGACGCTGCCCAGCCGCAGCCGGTCTATCAAGTTGCCCACTGCGCCGCCCAGAATCAGACCCAAGGAGGCATGCATCAGCCGGTCCTGGCTGGATTTGGCCATATGCATGATGAGCGCTATGGCGAACACCGTGGCGCCCACAAAAAACCATCGTTGCCAGTCCGTGTCCGGACGGTTCAGAATGCCAAAAGCCGCGCCCCGGTTGTGCGTCAGCACCAGGTTGAACAGTCCGGGGATGACCTCTATGGACTGTCCTGGCCGCAAGGCTGCGGCCATGGCCAGCTTGGCCAGTTGGTCGGCCAGGGCGATGAAAGCGCCGATGACGCAGACCAGCCGCAGGCCGGCGCCCCAGGCGCCTGGTCTCATTACACGCGGTTGCGAAGCCATGAATCAGTCCGCTTGCAGGGCGGCCTGGCAGCGGGGGCAGATACTGCCGCTGTTCTCTGCCGTGCCCTGCGTCAAGGTAAGGTTATGCACCCAGCAGCGGTCGCATTTTTCGCCCGCTGCGCGGGAAACGCTAATACGCAAGGATTCCAGCTCCTCCGGGGCGAATGCGTCCGCCGGGGCCTGGTCCAGGGGCGCAGTTTCGGCCTGGGAGACGATGCACAGCTCGCGCAGGTCTGCGCTGGCTGTTTCCAGGTCCGCCAGCAGCTCCGGCCCGCAATAGAGCGTCACTTTCGTGTCCAGGGAGTGGCCTATCTCGCCGGCTTTGCGCTTGGGCTCTATGGCCCGGGTCACGGCGGAGCGCACGTCCTGTAGCAGCTGCAGCCGCGCCTTATCGTCTTCGTTCAGGGCCATGTCAGCATCTGGTTCCCAGCGCAGGGCAAAGACCGTGGCCAGCTCCGGCCGCAAGGCCGCCGGCATGTGCGTGAAGACTTCCTCGGCCGTAAAGCTGAGCACCGGGGCCATGTCCTGGGTGAGCATCAACAATATATAGTAGAGCGCTGTCTGGGCCGAGCGGCGCTCCCGGGAGTCCGGCGCAAAGACGTACAGCCGGTCCTTGAGCAGGTCCAGGTAAAAGGACGAAAGGTCAGTGACGCACAGATTATGCAGGGAGTGGAAGACCTTATGGAACTCAAAGGTCTCGTACCCCTTGCGGCAGCGCTCGTGCGCCCGCACGGCCATGCCCAGGCCGTAGCGGTCCATGGGCAGCATGTCGGTTACAGGCACGGCTTTGTCCGGGGTAAAGTCGTTCAGGTTGCCCAGCAGATAGCGGCAGGTGTTGCGGATGCGCCGGTAGGCGTCCACCTGGCGGCCCAGAATCTCGTCGGAGATGCGTACGTCCTCGGTGTAGTCCACAGAGGAGACCCACAGCCGCAGAATCTCGGCGCCGTACTTGTCGATGATCTCCTGCGGCGCCACCACGTTGCCGATGGACTTGGACATTTTCTTGCCCTCGCCGTCCACCACGTAGCCGTGGGTGAGCACAGACTTGTAGGGCGCCTGGCCCCGCGTGCCTACAGAGGCCAGCAGGGAGCTGTGGAACCAGCCCCGGTGCTGGTCCGAGCCTTCCAGGTACAAGTCCGCCGGAAAGCGGCACTCCGGCCGCTGCTCCACCACTGCGGAAAAGCTGGTGCCGGAGTCGAACCACACGTCCAGGATGTCGGTCTCTTTTTTCCAGCTGGTCCCGCCGCATTTTTCGCAGGCCAGACCCTTGGGGACTATTTCGGAAATGTCGGCTTCAAACCAGTAGTCGCAGCCGGTCTCGTGCGTTTTAAATTTGCCCACAATGGTCCGCATCCATTCCGGATCGGCCCAGGATTCGTCGCAGCCCTCGCAGAGCAGCGCCACAATGGGCACTCCCCAGGTCCGCTGCCGGCTGATGCACCAGTCTGGCCGGTTTTCGATCATGCCGTAAATGCGCTCGCGGCCCCAGGCCGGTATCCACTGCACGTCGCTCATGATGGCCTGCAGCGCCCGGTTGCGCAGCCCGTTGGCCTCCATGGAGATGAACCACTGGGTGGTGGCCCGGTAAATGACCGGTTTCTTGCAGCGCCAGCAGTGGGGGTAGGAGTGGTCCATCTTTGCCTGGGCCAGCAGCCGGCCCAGTTCTTCAAGTTTTTCAATGAACTTGGGGTTTGCCTCATACACTGTGAGTCCGGCAAAGAACTCCACGCTGGGCAGGAACCGGCCGTCGTCATCCAGGGGCGAGAGCACCTCCAGCCCGTACCGCAAGCCGGTGTCGTAGTCGTCGCGGCCGTGGCCCGGGGCTGTGTGGACGCAGCCCGTGCCCTGCTCCAGGGTGACGTAGTTGGCCAGCACCACCTGGGACTCGCGGCTGTAGAAGGGGTGGCGCGCGGTCAAGCCCTCCAGGGCGGCGCCTTCGGTTTCGGCCAGGACGTCATAGTCCTGCCAGCCGAATTTGGCGGCGCATTGCTCCACCAGGTCCTTGGCCAGGATATACTGTTGCCCGCCGTGCTGCACCAAGGCGTAAGTGAATTCCGGGTGCACGGCCACGGCCGTGTTGGCTGGCAGGGTCCAGGGCGTGGTGGTCCAGATGACCACGTTTGCCGTGTCCGGCTCAGCCTGGGGGAAGATGTCCTTGAGCCCGGCGCCGTTGAGCGGAAAGGCCACAAATATGGACGGCGAAACGTGGTCGTAGTACTCCACCTCGGCTTCAGCCAGGGCGGTGCGGCAGGAGATGCACCAGTAGATGGGCTTCTTGGCTCGGGTCACGGAGCCGGCCTCCATGAAGTTGGCCAGCTCGCCCGCGGTGGCGGCCTCGTAAGCCGGGTTCATGGTCATGTACGGGTCAGCCCAGGTTCCGAACACGCCAAGGCGCTTGAACTCCTTGCGCTGAATGTCCAGAAACTTGGACGCGTAGCTGCGGCAGCGCTTGCGCACGGCGATAGGCGGCAGTTCCTTGCCCTTTTCCTGCAGCTCCGTGGCCACTTTGTGCTCGATTGGCAGGCCGTGGCAGTCCCAGCCGGGCACGTATTCGGCCTGTTGGCCCATCATGTTGCGGGACTTGACGATGATGTCCTTGATGACCTTGTTCAGGGCCGTGCCCAGGTGGATATGCCCGTTGGCGTATGGCGGTCCGTCGTGCAGGACGTAGCGTTCCTTGTCCTGGTTGGCCGCGACCATGACGCCGTAAGCGTCAATGGTTTCCCAGTGTTTCAGGGTCTGTGGCTCGTTCTGGGCCAGGTTCGCCCGCATGGGAAAACTGGTTTTAGGCAGTTGCAGAGTCTTTTTATAGTCGCTCATGGGGTGTGTTGCGCCTCCTTGCACCGTGCAGTGTATGAAAGTCAATAAGAATGAGCGAAGGGAGAGGCAAAGTCAAGACGCGGTTGCGAGGTAGAAACTGGAGACGCAATACTATTGTTTCGCATAGAATCGTGTGGTCTCCTTATGTTACATGAAACACAAAGTAATGTATCCCCAGATTTTTTGCGCTGCTGCTGGCCGGGGTTGTGCTGGCGGGGCGAAGAAGGGGGCAGGCGTAGAGAGCGGCAGTCACACAAAAATAAACAGAATGGAAAACACGGCCAGGATGGAGGTATGAAAGCTTGCCGGAATGTAATGCTATGGGTGAGATTTCACGAAAAGTACTGACAGCTTCACTTGTACACAGTGCTTCTGTGTTCGACTTTCACCACAAGGACAGTCAGTAGTTCATTTTCAAGCCTTGCAAGAACCCGGTACTTTCCAACTCGCCAACGCCAAAAATCTTTGAGGGGGCCTTTAAGTTGAGAGCCGTGAGCCTTTGGATTAGACGCTACGCGCTCACGTAAATAAGCCCGTATACGTCTGGCGTCAGAGGGGTCCAGCCTGGCTAGGTCTTTTTTGGCTTTATGGGTAAATTCAATCGTCCAGGCCAAGCTCTTTCTCCACGTCATCAAGAGAAATCGGTTTTTCTCCGCTCTGGACGTGCTCCTCATACGCCTGGACAGCTAGGTAATAGTCCTCCAGGTCCTCAAGGTGAGTCATAATGGCTTCATGGGCGATACGGCTTTTGTCCAGCCCGGTTTTCTGAGCGAGATTGTCCAGCCTTTGTTCAACGTCTTCTGGCAGCTGGATGGCGATCATGAGCGGCCTCCTTTCGTCAGGATATACATCTGGGGCAGTTTTCCGCCAGGCGGCAAACCGGCTGCGTCAATGTGAGCACGTTTCATACGTTGCGTACTGCCTGAAGTATAGCGTGGAAAAGAGCCCAGTCAAGCGATTACAATAATTCCAAGGCCGCGGGGATGCCTTTTCGAACATCACACAAAAATAAACAGAATGGAAAATGCGGCCAGGGCCGCGGCCATTTTGTGGATGCGCGCAGCCGGCACGTGCAGCGGGGCGGTCCGGGCCATGGTTTTCAAAGCGCCGGTGACAAAGAGCGCCAGAAACAACACCCCCACTGCGCCGGCGAATCCGGCGTTGAATTGCTCCGGAAAGAGCGTCCACAGCCCATACTGGTCCAGAATGAAGTAGACCAGCGAGGCCACGGCGCCCAGCTTGTGCACAGCCAGCAAAAGCCCCTGGGCCGGGGTTAGTTTTTCGCTGTGCAGCATAAAACCGCTGCAAACAGCCACGGCGAAAAAGATGGACATGATGACGGCTGGGGACATGGGCGATGGCGTTCCTGGTTAAAGATTCATTGCCGGTTGTGGCGCTATGATGTTTGTTGAGGGACCATAGAGCCAGGCGCGGAAAAAGGCAATAATCGGCGGCTGCTTCCGCCACGGCCGAGACTTTAGGCCGTTTTCGGCTGGCTGGCGTTGCGGAGTACGATGCGGAGCACGTCGTCCACTTCCACGGGTTTGGACAGATAATCGTTCATGCCGGCTTGCAGAAAGCGTTGCCGGTCCTTCTCCGTGGCGTAAGCTGTCAGGGCCACGATGGGTATGTTCACGTTCTGTTCGCCGGTCTCCCCGTTGCGTATGGCTGTAGCCGCCTCCAATCCGTCCATGACCGGCATCTGAATATCCATGAGGACTACGGAGAAGTCAGTGCTGCGCAGCAGCTCCAGGGCCTGGCGGCCGTCGCCTACGGCGTCCACTGCAATAGAGTGCTTTTCAAGCAATCGTGTCAAGCTGAGACGATTCACCATATCGTCCTCAACCACGAGCACACGTAAAGGCGACGTGGCGACGGCATGGGGCTCGTTCGCGGCTTCAAGCTCCTCCTCTGCCTCGGGCAAGGGGAAGGAGAGGCTGAAATGGATGGCCGTGCCGACTCCTTTCTGTGTTTCCACAGCGATGTGGCCGCCCATGAGGGAAATGATGCGTTTGTTCAGGGCCAGGCCCAGCCCTGCGCCCTGGTGCTCGCGGCGAAATCCTTGGCTGCCCTGGATAAAAGGCTCAAAAAGGTTTTTCAATATGTCGTCAGCAATTCCTGGCCCTGTGTCGGAAATGGAGAAGAGAAGTCTGCATGTCTCCGGCTCCACCGGGGACAAGGCAGTCGCCTCCAGGGTAACCCCGCCGCTTTGCGTAAACTTGAGGGCGTTGCCCACAAAATTTGTCAGAACCTGCATGAGCCGGGGTTTGTCGCCGATTACTTCGCGGGGCGCATTCGGGTCGCAGCGGCTGCGCAATTCCAGTTTGGACTGCTTGGCCGCGGATTTGAACAGCTCGGTCGCTTCTCGGATTGCATCGCGGGGGTCAAAAGGCGCCGCGGTTATGGTCAACGAGCCGCTTTCCAGTTGCGACATGTCCAGAATGCTGGAGAGCAAATCTGTTAACCGCTTGGAGGAATGGACGGCTGCTGCAGCATATTCCTCCTGTACTGAATTTAATCCGGTTGTCCTGATCAAGTGCAGCATGCCAAGGACGCCGTTCAAGGGGGTGCGCAGTTCATGACTCATGTTGGTCAAGAATTCGGTTTTGGCCTTGTTGGCGGTTTCGGCCCTTTCCTTTGCCTCAATCAGGGCGTTCTCGGCTCTTATGCGCTCTGTCACATCAAAAACAATGGAATAGAGCAAGTTGCGCTCCTCCAGTAAAATGGAGCCGCTGTAGACTTCCACGTCCCGCACGGAGCCGTCGGCGCGCCGGTGCTGAAACAGAAAACGCCGTTCCCCGGCAAACAGGGCCGCCGCCATTTTTTCCTTCACGGCGGCTGCATCCAATGTATTGATATCCCATACGGCTAGTCTTTTCAGTGTGCTCCTGGACCAGCCGTAATAGTCGCAGGCGGCCGGGTTGGCGTCCACAATACGGCCCTCTTCCGGGTCCACGAGCAGCATGACAGCGTGGTTGCTCTCGAAAAGGCTGCGGTAGCGCGATTCGCTTTCCTTGAGCCGTGTTTCCGCCTGCAGCCGCATTTCTTCGTGTTCAATGATTTCCATGGCCATGGACAGGTCCATGGCCAATTCATCGAGTAGCCGGATTTCCGCTGCATCAAAGAAGTACGGCTCTTCAGAATAGAACACTGCGGCCCCGCGCACCTCGCCAAGGGGAGCTATGGGGAAGGCGGCTGACGACCGGTAGCCGCGCTTTACTGCTTCCTCGCGGCGTTCTGCGGTTCTGGGGTCTGCAGCCACGTCGTGCACGACGTCGTGTTTTCCCTCGCGTAGGGCGGTGTAGACAGGTCCCTGGCCGGCGGACGCAAGGTCTGCTTTGTTGTGCGCCGCATCCAGAAAGCCGTCGTCCAAGCCATACGCCGCTGTTTTGTGCACTTTGCCGGATTCCTTGTCCAGCAGGCATATCCACGTCATGCAAAAGCCGCCGTCCTTCACGGCTATGCGGCAGGCCGTGTCAAAAAGCTCCTGCAGGTCACGAATGCGGACAATGGCTTGGTTCACTTCGCTGAGCACCGTGTATAGCCTGTTAAGCTTAAATATAGTTTTTTCTGCTTCCTTTTTCTCTGTGATGTTCTCCAGAATAGCCATAACGCCAATGGGGCGCTTTTCGTTATCCAGTATTGGCGCAGATGACAGACTCACGTCGATGAGGGAGCCGTTCTTGTGCTGGCGCTGCAGCTCAAAGCCGGAGAAAATGTGGCCTTGCAGAGTGCGGCCGAGCGTTTCTGCAAATGTATCGCGCGCGAAGTCTGGCACTATGGGAAGTGGCCAGCCAAGCACTTCGTCACTGGTCCATCCGAATATACGCTCCGCCGCAGGGTTCCAGTACGTGACGGTCCCTTCAGGCGTCAGCGTATACAGGGGCAGCGGAGAAGCAAGGGTGATGGCCCGCTGGAACTCGCTCTGCTCCTGGAGCTTCTGCTGATGCGCCATCAACAGCTGATGGCGGCGCAAGAGCAAGACATATAGGATGCATGCGGTGACAGCCACAAAGCCAAGCCCTTTGAATGTGGAAATGGACAAAATGTCGTCACTGACCGCGCGCCCGAGCAGTAAGGCGTCTGAAAAAAAAATCCAGCAGCAGCCCGCGATGCCATAGACGAGGGGAATGGAAATGTGTTCCTTGTTTGAATAACGCATTGACAAGCCTCAATGTGTCGCATCGTATAAATTCTATTAGTTGCATGCAATGTGTAAATTCTTACGTGGGAAATGAGGAGAGGTAAATAGATGAAGTACAGATAATTTGCTTTTCGCAACCTGGACGGCTTATTCGTACGCCAGAGCTACTTCCTAGCGAATGGTCTCGCCCAGGCTCTTGCCGGCCTCCGCCAACTGCCGGGCCGAGTGTACGCCGTCTACCTGGCCGTTGCGGTAGACCACCACGGCCTCGGCAAAGGACTCCACCTCGTCCCCGTTCAACCGGATGAGGCCCTGGTCCGGCCGTAACAGCCCGGCAATGGCCTTGAGCGTAAGCGTTTTGCCAGAGCCGGATGGGCCGAAGAGCACCAGGGCGCGCTCTGAGATCGTAAAGCGGGACTGCAGGACGAATTCTCCGCCCCCGCCGCACATGGTCTTGGTGATGTCTATGGAAAAGCGCATGGCGATGGTCTGGTTCAACAGCCTGCTAGGGCCTTATGAATCCCCGCGCTTCCAGCATATCCGCGCTGGCGCCGGTGCGGATGAAGGCCACAAAGGCCGCGGCCAGGTCGGGCGAACTGCTTTGCAGCAGAGGGGCAATGGGGATTGGTCTGGTCAGCCGCATTCAGTCGGCGTTGCAAACGATACGTCAAGCGCAGACCGCAGCTTGAAGACATCATTTTGGCGGCGCTGGAGACAATGCGGTAAGACGTTTTTCATCCCAGTTTGAACACTCACAAGCTTTCAGGTAAATTATCCCAATACTACGCCAGCGCTTGCGGGTATGATTGCATGATTCTTTTTGCGCTCAAGAAAGATTCTCCTACTGAAGAGAGTATCTTGCTCATTTCGGTAGGTACGCATGAACATGTCTATTAGAGCATTATTCATTGGAAATGTTTTGAATCTCTTCTGTATTCTCGTAAAACAATTGTACATTGTTTCAGGACATAGCGTTGTCTCAACGCTAAAATGCGCTAGTGTATACCAACGAGGGGTCTTGTTCTTAGGCAACAGCATTGCTTGTCCCTGCCCTCTGTCTGGTGTTATACAGGGCTCATGACGCATGCTGCCGCACTGCCCGTATTGCGCCGGCTGGCCGGCCAGGTGGAGGATTTTCTGCCCCGCTGGACAGCGGCCATGGACGACGCGGGATATCTTTCCCACACCACGGCCAAGCGCGAGGACTGCATCCTCTCCTACCGCTGGTTTGTGGAGCCTATTCTGCTGGCTGCGGAAGAGGGCGCGGAGCCAACATTCGGTCATCTTATCCGCAACAAGGGGCAGTGGGCCGACAGGATAGTCCAAACCTCCCGCCGCCACCGCTGGCGGGGCATAACCGGCGACATGTTCATAGGCTGTTTCAAGATGTTGGTTCATTGCGTGGAAGCCATGGTCCGTGAAATGGAAACAGACCCGGCCGCCACATCCGCGGCCCAGGAATGCATCCGGCTGTGGTCCGACGCCCTGGAGACGGTCATCATCAGGGACTGGACAGCGCTTTCCAAGCAGGAGGCGGACGAGTCGTTGGACCAGGCCAATCGTCGGCTGACCATGGAAAAATGCAAATACGAAAACGTGATAGATTCCATTTCCGATCTGGTCTTCGTGCTGGACGCTGAAGGAATCGTGCTGGAGACCAACCGTACAGCCCGGCAGTATTTCCTTGAGTCAGCCGAGGGTCAGCCAGTATGGGAGCTGCTTCGGCTGGAGGGCCGTTCAATTACTGAAGTGCTGCAGTACTACCCTGTCAATACGCCGCAGGAAATCTCGTTTGACGATTCGCTCTATTTCCAGTGCGTCATCACGCCGCTGCAGGAAGTCAGCCTGGCCTCGGACGGGTATCTGGCCATTCTGAACGAGGTGACCGCCCACGTGAAGCAGCGGGAGATACTGGAAGCCACTGTGGCGGAACGCACCGCGGCCCTGCAAGAGGAAAAGGCGCAGCTGCAGGACATGAACGTGACTCTGCGCACGGTGATGCAAACTCTGGACACCGAGCGCGAGGCGTTTCAGGAGTCTGTGGCCCGCACCGTGCGGACCACGCTGCTGCCGGCGCTGGATACGGTGCGCAAGGAACGCAACCAGTCCATACGCGATGCGTATATGGACATACTGGAGGACCAGCTGCTGAAACTGGCCCCGGGCGGCGGCAGGGAGCGCAGGGCGCTGATGCTCAAGCTGACGCCCACGGAGATGAAGGTCTGCCAGTTCATCCAGTCCGGCGCGTCCACCAAGGACATAGCCGAAGCCCTGAACTTGTCCACAGTGACCATCCAGACTCACCGGCGCAACATCCGCAAGAAGCTGGACCTGCACGGCAAAAACGTGAATCTGTACACGTTTCTGAACCACGCGGGGTGAAAAAAGTGAAGCAGAGGATTTGACGAAAAGGGGCGGGAAACGGGTCTTAACAGCCTGTTAGGGAAGCTCTACGCCTGCTTGCTTGGCCAAACGTAGTAGCAGTCCCTTTTTCAAGTCTTGCGAGCCATGAACCGGTACAGTTATTTGGCAGACAGAATCAGGGCGTGTGTAAATATGATGACTGCCATGAATACGTGCCAGGGACCACCCGTTTTTTTCCAGCAGCCTGCAAAAATCCTTGCCAGTCAAAGATTTTATATTGCAATTTCCAGGATTTCAGAGCCAGGCTGAGGCGGAAACCTATTTTTCGACACCGTCAGCCATCCTTCCACAGCTTCGTGCACGTTGGCCAGCAGTTCCTCGCGGGTTTCGCCCTGGGTTGCGCAGCCGGGCAGAGCCGGAACTTCCGCCCAAAAACCGCCTTCTTCTGCCTGGTGAATGACTATCTGGAGTTTCATTGCCGCCTCCTTGGTTTTATTGCAATATATACACTTACAGCAGCACAGGCAAATACATGGCTTGCACGGCAAAAACGTGAATCTGTACACGTTTCTGAACCACGCGGGGTGAGGTCTTGACTTCCCAACTGCCTGAACCTCTTGGCAAAGCTTGCGCGAGAGTGTAGACCGGCCTTCTTTGCTTGCGCTGATGCGCCCGTATGTGTCCCAAAAGGCGCTCGGACCTGCTGCAATTCTGATCACTAAGGACGTAAGCTCATGGTGCACCTGAAGTTATTCATGGCCGCAGTGTTCTGGGGCGGTACATTCGTTGCCGGCCGTAACCTGACCACACACATGGGACCCTTTTCGGCAGCGTTTTTGCGCTTTCTCCTGGCCACGGTCTGTATGTGGGCGGCCACGAAACATTTTGAGGGCGGGCTGCCAACGCTGCGCCGGGACCAGCTCCTTCCGGTGGGTCTGCTGGGCCTGACCGGCGTGTTTAGCTACAACGCGCTGTTCTTCACCGGGTTGCAGACGGTTCCGGCCGGCCGGGCTGCGGTGATCATTGCCGGCAATCCGGTGTTCATAGCGCTGTTTGCCGCGCTCATCTTCAAGGAGAAGCTGGGCTGGCGCAAGCTGCTGGGCATCTGCTTTTCCGTGGCCGGGGCGGTGACGGTGATTACCCTGGGCAAACCCTGGACCGTGTTTTCCGGGGGCGTGGGCTGGGGCGAGCTGGCCATCGTGGGCTGCGTGGCCAGTTGGGTGACCTATTCGCTGGTGGGCAAAGCGGTGATGGGCCGGCTGAGCCCTCACGCTGCAGTGACGTATTCGTGCGCTGCGGGAACGCTCTTTCTCATGGTTCCCGCCCTGGCTGAGGGGCTGGCCGGCAAGGTGGTCCAGTTTCCGGCCATTGCCTGGTTGGACGTTGCCTACCTGGGAGTCTGCGGCACGGTGCTGGGCTTTACCTGGTTCTACCAGGGAGTGAAGGCCATAGGCCCTTCCCAGGCCGGGGTTTTCATCAACTTTGTGCCTGTCTCGGCCATTATCTGCAGCTGGTTCATTCTGGGCGAGACTGTGCATCTCTCGTTGCTTGCCGGGGGGGCGCTGGTGCTGACCGGCGTGTGGCTGACCAACAGCCGCCGCCGGGCATAATGTTGCAATGATGCGCTGCAGAAGAAAAAAGCGGAGGAGCACAGTGCTCCTCCGCTTGGAAGGTGTTGGGGAGGGAGGCGCTAGAGAGGCCGGACAGTGAGCACCGGCGCTTTGGAGCGCTTGACTACGTGTTCAGCTACTGAGCCGAAGAAGATGTCGTCGATGCCGCGGCGGCCGTGGGTGCCCATGACCACCATGTCGATGTGTTCTTTCTCTATGGTTTCCAAAATGGTTTCAGGTGGATAGCCCATTTTGACCATGCCCATGGCGTTGACGGAATTGAACTTGCCTTTGATCAGTTCGTCCATCTGTTTTTGCGCGCCGGACACGATGGAGTTGGTAACCTTCTCCAGGTCTTCCTGCTCCACGTAGAGTCTGGCGTAGCGGTTCATGCGCTGGGCTACGTAAAGCAACACCACCTGCGCCCCGGAGCAAGACGCCAGATGCAGGGCGTAGTCTGTGGTTCGTTTGGTGTTCTCGTAGAAGTCCACAGCGCAGAGTATTCGTTGTACACTGACGTCTTCAGTCATGCAGCTCTCCTCAGGGTCAATTGTACCCCTTCAGGTGATCTATGTATTCCGGCAGGAACAGGGATATCTGCGGAATATACGTAATGAGTATCAGGAATGTCAGCAAGACCAAAAGCCATGGGAATGCGGCCCGCAACACCCAGTAGAGGTCGCGCCCTGTTATGCCGGCTGCAACAAACAGGTTTAGCCCCACTGGCGGTGTTATCATGCCGATTTCCATGTTCACCACCATGATGACGCCCAGGTGAATGGGGTCGATGCCCAACTGCATGGCTATGGGAAAAAGGATGGGCGCCATGATCAGCAAAATGGCCGACGGCTCCATGAAGTTCCCGGCTATGAGCAGCAGGATGTTCATGACAATGAGAAAGCCCCAGGCGGGCAAGCCCCAGCCCACGATGAGCGAGGCAATGTCGTGAGGAATGCGCTCTGTGGTGAGCACGTGGGCGAAGATCATGGCGTTGCCGATGATGAACAGCAGCATGACGCTGACTTTGGAGGCGTCCAGCAACACCTTTTTCACGTCCTTGTGGAACAGGCTCTTGGGAAAGGCCAGGGTCATAAGCCACAAGTTGCGCGCAATCATTGAGGTGAAGTGCTCGCCTTTTTTCCACCATTCTACTCCTTTGAGCGGGCCCATGTCGCGGTACAGAAAAATGGCCACGAAATAGGCGTAGACGGCGCTCACGGCGGCGGCTTCCGTGGGGCTGGCGATGCCGCCGTAGATGGAGCCCAGCACGATGACAATGAGCAGCAGGCCGCCCATGGCTGTAAAGCCGGACTTGAAGATGGCCAGGAAACCGGGCCAGGGCTGGGCCGGCAGGTTCTTGATGCGCGCCACAATGTAGATGGCGAACATGAGCAGCGTACCCATCAAAAGGCCGGGGATGAAGCCGGCCATGAACAGCCGTGCTGCGGATTCTTCCGTTGCAGCAGCGTACACCAGCATGACGATAGACGGAGGGATGAGGATGCCCAGCGTGCCGGCGTTGCAGATGACGCCGGTGGCCAGCGACTCAGGATAGCCGGCCCGGACCATGCCGGCGATGACGATGGAGCCAATGGCCGCCACTGTGGCTGGCGAAGAGCCAGACACTGCGGCAAAGAGCATGCAAGCCAGCACAGAGGCCATGGCCAGGCCGCCGCGGATGTGGCCCACAACATCGATGGCGAAACGGATGAGCCGGTTGGCCACGCCGCCGGTGGAAAGAAACTGCGACGACAATATAAAGAAGGGGATGGCCAGAAGCGTGTAATGCTCTGATTCTGCTTCAAAAAGCTTCAAAGCAATGGAGGCCAGTGAATCGTGAGAAAAGAGAAGGATAGTGGTTATGGAGGAAAGGCCCAGGCCGATGGCGATGGGCATGCCAGAAATGAGGCACAAAAACAAAAAGAAAAAAAGCGCTACGGTTGTCATCGGGGAGCCCCCTCTTGCTGCGCTTCTTCCTCCTCGCGCATGGCGTCGCGCACTTGTTCGGTGATTGTTTTTTTCTGGGCTAGATGCATAGATTCCTTGGCCTCGTCAGCCAGGGCAAAGCTGTCCGCCTTGCCAACGATAATCTGCCAGAGCAGCGTGCCAATCCGCAGGGCCAGCAAGCTCATGCCAATAAGCAGCACAGAGTGCGCCACCCAGCGCTGTATGGGCATGTCTTCTAGCTCTATGCCAATCATGTGCATTGTTTTTAAATAGACCCAGGAGCCTTTGATGTAGAGACCGCAGTAAACCAAGCCGGCAATGGCGGCCAGGGCGCTGACGATACGCCGCCCTTTTTGCGGCAATATCTTTACCACTGCGTCCACGCCTATGTGCGAGCCGACTTTAACGCCATACGAAGCGCCAAAAAGCACCATCCAGGCAGAAAGATGAAGGGTCAGCTCCTGCGCCCACATCAGACCGGTGTTGAAGCCAAAGCGCAACACCACCTCAACGAACACCAGTATTGTCATTATTGCCAGGAGAAGGGAAATGAATCCCTCCTCCAGGCGTCCGAGAAACTGTTTCATAACAGTTGCAGGCTAGTTTTTGGAAGCCGCGGCTGCTTCGATTATGTCAGCGCCAATGTGGTCTTCAAACTGCTTCCACACGGGCTTCATGGCTTCAACCCACTTCTGGCGCTCCTCGTCTGTCAGAACGATGACTTCAGAGCGGCCAGAGTCGATGATCCGTTGCCGGTCGTTGATCGCCTTTTCAGCGCTGATGGCGTTGCCGTAGCCAATGGCTTCGTCAAGAACCTCCTTCAGACCAGGGCGGATATCGTCAGGCAGGCCGTTCCAGAATTGCATGGAGGTCACGATCATGTAGTCCAGCAAACCGTGGTTGGATTCAGTGATGTACGGCTGTACTTCGAAGAATTTTTTTGAATAGATATTGGACCAAGTGTTTTCTTGACCGTCAATGGCCTTTGTCTGCAGCAAAGTGAACACTTCAGAAAAAGGCTTTTTCAGCGGAATGGCGTCCACAGCTTTGAACTGGGCGGCCAGCACGTCAGAGGTCATGATCCGGAACTTCCTGCCGGCGGCGTCTTCCGGCACGCGCAGCGGCGCGCTGGAGGAAAGCTGTTTCATGCCGTTATGCAGATAGCCTATGCCCAGGTAGCCTTTGCTCCTCATGGACTCCAGCAGTTTCTGGCCTACAGGGCCCTGCTGGAAGCGCTCAACAGCGTCCATGTTTTTAAACAGAAAAGGCAGGTCGTACACTTGCAGCACTTTGGTGTATTTTTCAAACTTGGAGAGGGCCGGCGCCGCCAACTGCACGTCGCCCATGATCATGGCCGCCAGCACCTGGTTGTCGTTGAACAGCTGGGAGTTCGGAAAGACTTCGACTTTTATTTTGCCGGGGAACCGCTCTTCAGCAAGTTCTTTGAATTTGTTGGCCATCTGGCCTTTCGGCGTGTTTTCCGCCACCACGTGGGAAAACTTGATAACAATAGGATCGGACGCAAAAGCAAAGCTGGATAGACAAAAAGTCAAGGCCAGTGCGGCCACGGTAATGCTAAGAAACATGTTGCGCATACGATTTCTCCATATTTGTTAAGATTTACCCACAAATTCTCCTCCAACACAGCACTTAACGTTTCACGAGCAGCGTAGTGCATCCATCAGCAAAATATACTGTGACGCCTTGCGATGAATGACCACGGACGCTCAGCGGCTCATGTGACAGTTCTTTTACGATGGTTTCAAATAGTGCCAAAATTATTCAATTGTGTCAAGCGGATGTGAACTTTTGGACAAGCCCGACACCATTAGCTTTTTCGGGTAAGTCTGAAAGAAAACGCCAAAAGATTTCAGACCGGAGCAGGGTGGTTGCAAATACTGGGGAAATACCTTGCACCCTAAAAGGGTCGGGGCGCGCTTTGATGTTTATTTTTTGCGGTGAATGCACAGAAAAAACATAGATACACTTTAAGTATTATTTTAGATATTGATTTAATTTATTGTTTATTTGTGGATTCCTTCCCTTAGCCGCGTTGACTATCTCTTTAGCAGATATTACATTAATGTTACGAAACGTGGAGCAGGAAGACGTGCGCTCCACAAAAGGAGGGAACGCCATGATGTACCTCATCCTTGCCGCCATTATCGGCTTCATGTTTGGATGGCTCATCGTCAACTCTGTCAAGTATTTTCGAATGACAAAGACAACAGTCTGTAGCCAGAGGGATTGTTTTACGGCGAGGCCGCGCGGTTTTGCCTTGCATTTGCCTTTGCGGGTGCGGCCAATGACCATGTGGCCTTCGCCTCTGTGGAAGACTGACAACTTTGCCTGCTAAACTGCACTCGGCGCGGAGCGCATGCGCTCCGCGCCAGTCTTTGCCTTGTTGCATCCAAGCGCTTGCACAGAAGTCACTGTGTCAATCCATCCCATAGCGCTTTAGAGCGTTCGACAGACTGATAACTTCTGCTTTACGCCAATAGTTCTGGAATGGCCGGGTAGTTCAAGGACACAAACGGGACCCGGCTGCGTTCGCCGCCAAAGTGCAGCGCCCTCTGGCCCGGTTTGCTTGGCCAGCGCTGCCTGGCGATGGATTCTGGCCCATTTTCACCTGAGGCAACAGTTTTGTCGCTTGACCTGCAAATATTCGCCCGATAGTAAATGATATCAATAAAAATTTCATACGCCGTTGATTTTTTGCAGAATGAGCGCTGGCGCGTCGCAAGCAAGGGAGGGGCGTATGTATGGACTTGTTAACAAAGGCATTCGACAGATGGTTACCGAGACGTTTGGTCCGGAAACGTGGACGCAAATCCGTGAAACGGCTGGCGTGGAAGACGTGTTCGCCTCCATGGAGCCGTATCCTGACGATGTGACCTTGCAGCTTGTGGGCGCAGCCAGCCAGGTGTTGGAGTTGGAGCCGCCCAAGGTGCTACATGCTTTCGGCAAGTGGTGGATAGGCTTTGCCGCCAAAGAATACGGCACCCTTTTCACCATGACTGGCGATTGCTTCGAAAATTTCACCGCCAACCTGAACACCATTCACACCCGGGTGGCCTATATGCTGCCCAAGCTCAACCCGCCGGCGTTCAAAATAACGGATAAAAACGAAGACGGCTTTACGCTGCACTACTATTCCAAGCGCGAGGGGCTGTTCCCCATGGTGCATGGTATGATCGAAGGTATAGGCGAATGGTTCGGCGCGCAGGTGACGGTGGAGCACGCCAGGGGAGCAGCGGAAGGTTTGGACCACGACGAATACCATGTCAGGTACGCGAGCTCCAAGTGTCAGTAAGCCCGGCGCTGTCCGGTCAAAGCACGCCCAAGGACAGCATATCATGATTTTCGAGCTTCTGAAGGCGGCGTTTCCTTTTTACATTGCCGTGGACGAAAGGCTGGCCATAGCCAGTCTGGGTCCTTCGCTGGAAAAGCTTGGCCTGGGGAGGCGCGGGGATTTTTTTGGCTCCCACTTCACCATTAAGACGCCGCCGGCGCCGCTGGCTGTTGCTCTCACAGAACACGTCAGTCTGGCCCTGGCCAATTTGCACATGAAGGAACGGCTCAGATCGCAAGCCATCCACGACCCGTTGACCGGTTTGTACAACCGCCGGCACATGGAGGCATTTTTGCAGCGGGAAATGGCGCAGGCTCTGCGGGAAGGTTCTGAAATGGGCGTGATACTGCTGGACGTGGACCATTTTAAAACGTTCAACGACACCTACGGCCATCAGGCGGGCGACGCCGTGTTGGTGCATTTGGCCATGCTCCTCAGCGGCTACGTGCGCAAAGGCGACGTAGCCTGCCGTTTCGGCGGCGAGGAGTTCTTGTTGGTGCTCTCCGGAGCGTCGTTGGGCGTAGGGGTGTTTCCGCAGCATGGGCAGGCGGTAAAAACGCTGCTGGCCGCCGTGGACGCTGCGCTCTACGAGGCCAAGCGCAAGGGCCGGAACAGGGTGGAAATGGCGGCAACTGGATGCAAGCCATGAGTACGCGGCGTCTGTTTATCTGGCTATGCTGCTTTTTGTGTGTTGCTGTTGCGCCTGTAGCGGAGGCGGCGGACAGCTCTGTTTCCGGACGCATAAAAGGCGGAGTGGAGGCGACTGCCGGCGAGCAGCCCTGGGCTGTCCGGCTCTACGAAACCGGCACGGGCTCGTCTTATTGTGGAGGGTCGTTGATAAACCCCAGGGTTGTGCTTACTGCGGCCCATTGCGTTGAGGAAGAAACAGCGGCAAGCGTCACCGCAGTCATTGGCCGCACAGACCTGGACGATAGCTCCCAGGGGGAAATCCGCGCGGTGCAGAGCATCGCAATACACCCCGATTACGCCGGCAATGATCAGTTGCTGAACGATCTCGCCTTGCTGTTTTTAGAAACAGAGTCTTCCATGGAGACCATTGCCATGGTTGGCGAGAGAGACCCGAAGGGCCTGGCCGGCACGGGCCAGTTGGTCGCCAGCTACGGCTGGGGCCGCACCAGCGAGTCGGGCCCCAGCTCCCGGGTGCTGCGCAAGGTGACGACTGCAGTCGTGGCCAAGGCGGACACCAGCTGGGGAAGCTCATTAAACAACACGGTGGTGCTGACCGGCGACGACAGCCAGAGCGCGTGCTCCGGCGATTCCGGTGGGCCCCTGGCCGCCACGGACGGCGGCGAGCCGGTGCTGGTGGGCGTCGTAAGCGGCGGGCAGGCCAACTGCTCCACCAATGATTACCCCGGGGTCTACACCCGCGTCTCCTCATTCAGAACCTGGATAGACGATGAAATGGCGCAAGGGATTCCCACCGTGGGCGAGTGGGGGGCGCTGGCGTTGGCGTTGGGATTGGCGGTGGGGGTGGTGATGGCGAGGAGCAGATGGAGCAAGTGAGCAGCGCGAAGGCGAAGCCGGTCGCAAGCGCAGCGCCGCGACAGCGTTGCCGCGCATCACCGCCTTCGGCTTCGCGTTGCTTACCTTTCTCGGGCGGGAGATGGCAGTGTTTGCGGTTGGTCTTCGCGTTGCTTACCTTGCCCAGGCTTCGCGGATAAGCAGCGCGGCCAGGGCGGCCCGGTCGGCCAGGCTGGACCTGAATTGCATTATTTGACGTCTAGTGTAAAGATTGTCTGGTCTGTACGACGTAGTAACGACCTATCCTTCTAGATACGCACAAAAAAAATCTAAGGATTATTGCCATGAGTAATACATGTCCAGAGCCAATCCCACCGAAGGCCGCGTGTCTTGTTGATCCAGATGATCTTGAGTTTGACCTGGAAAACCCGCGACTCGCCTTGCAATATGAGATAAGCGCTTCACATCCCAGTGAAAAGGATTTTATCTTAGCGCTAAAAAAAGCTGCTGACCCTACAGAACTGCTGCTATCGATATCGAACAATGGCTATATGAACATTGAGCCTATGGTAATTATGGGAGAGTCAAAGCCCTATCGAGTTATTGAAGGCAACAGAAGGCTGGCTGCAATAAAATTGTTGCGTAATTCAGAGCTTGCCCGTGAATGTAAAATTTCTCTGCCTGAAATGCCGCAAAGTTTAAGTGCCAACCTGGAAGAGGTTTTAGTTTGGAGAGTAGAACACGAAAGTGACGCCAGAGCATTTGTTGGTTTTAAGCATATCAATGGCCCCCATAAATGGGATGCAGTAGCAAAGGCTAAGTACGCTGCAGACTGGTTTGATCAGGGCGACGTCACAGTGGGAGAAATATCGCGCAGAATAGGTGATTCTTTTGATACTGTGCGCAAACTTTTATATGGCTGGAAGGCTCTTGAACAGGCCAGGCAGGCAGGGGTCTTCGCTATGGAAGATCGCTATCCTACACGGAAGTTCCATTTCTCTCACCTTTATGTGGCCCTCACTCGCGGCCAGGTCCGCGAATATTTGGGGCTTCCTCCGAGTTTTTCACAGTCGGAAAT
>CAYTSA010000040.1:0-31815 GCA_964440345.1 uncultured Desulfovibrionaceae bacterium
TCTGGAGGCAAGCGTCTCCTTCCTGGTGCCCGTAAGTGTCGTTGTAAGATTTAAAATAGTCCACATCGATCATGAGCACAGACACAGGATACTTGTCTCGAAGGGCGCGTTCGCATTCCTTTTTCATGGCTGCGTCCACAAAGCGCCGGTTGGGGACGCCGGTCAGGCCGTCGAGGTTGGCTATTTCTTCCAATTTCGCATTGGCTTGGGTCAATGCAGCAGTCAACTGCAACAACTCCTGCTCGCGGTTCTTGCGGCGGTCCATCTCTTCTTTGAGCTTGAGCGCGGCTCGCACCCGCGCCCGCAACTCCAGCTTGTGCACGGGCTTGTTGATGTAGTCTGTGACGCCGGCTTCAAACGCTTGCTCCAGCTTCTCGGCCTGCTCGTTGGCGGTAACTATGACTACCGGAATGTCTTTAAGCTGCGGGATATGCTTGATTCGCCGGGTGGCCTGAATGCCGTTCATATCCGGCATCATCAGGTCCATAAGGATGAGGTCGACTTCTGGCTTGTCGGCATTGCCCTCAGCCAGCAGCTTCAATCCCTCCCCAGCGCTTTTAGCCTGCAGTATGGAGCTGTAGCCCGCCTTGCGCAGAACGGACTCCAGCAAAAGGCGCGACGTATCGGAATCGTCGATAATAAGAATGTTCATATGCAGCAGGACGTTATTCGACCAACTGGACATGCTGTAAATGGTGTTGCAGGTCCTGGGCGGCCTGGACTGCGGTTTTCTGATCACCAGCCTTGGCCGCCAGCTGCACGGCGGCGCCCAGCTTGCCCGCAAGCTCAAGGCCGTAGCTTGGCGCCTCTCCCTTGATCTGATGGCCCAGATATCTGGCTGTGGCCCAGTCGGCGTTGCTGACAGCGCGTTCCAACTTAGCTGCAAGATCGCGCAGCATTTCTAGATACTTAGGAGCAATTTCTTTGAGGTCTTCTGGAACAGAGACAACAGCCGCGTCCCCGGCGCTGCAGGCCAGAGTGTGTTCTGCAACGCACAAAAACGAAGACACCAGATCAATCATGAGCTCTTTATTCAACGGCTTATCCAAGCAACCGTCCGCCCCTTGCTGCAGAATTGCTTCTTTGTCGGCGGCAGAGTCAAATGCGCTCATAATGATGACAGGCGCTTGCGCGCGGTTTTGCCGCCGCTCCAGTTCCCGCATGCCTTCCAGCGCCTCGCAGCCGTCCATAAGCGGCATAAGCAGGTCCATAATCACCAAATCGTATGGCTGCTTGCGGTAAAGCTCCACAGCAGATAGGCCGTTGTTCGCCTCGTCCGTCTTGCACTGTAATGATTTCAGGAACGCTTTGGCTAAAAAACGATTATTCTCTGAGTCATCGACTATGAGAATACGCGGGGTTGACAGAGTGCGCTCCATGTTGATCCTTTAACTAACCTACCGGCTTGTCAGGCGCATCACTTTCTGCAACAGATTCCAGAACATCTTGCAACGCCTGTCTGGATATTGGTTTGGGTAAATACCCGTTGCACCCTGCCTGAATGGCCTTTTGTACCTCGCCCGGCCCTGCCTGCGCAGTCATGGCCAGTATCCATGCAGGCGCGCGGCCCTTTTCCTTTTCCATGCGGCGCAGGGCGCGGGCGGTTTCATAACCGTCCATGCCAGGCATGTGGATATCCAACAGGACCATAGTATATGGCGTGGAAGCATATCTGTCTACTGCGGCCTTGCCGTTATCGGCTTCGTCTATGATACATGGGGCGTCTTTCAGAAACGTTGCAACTACAAAGCGGTTGTTTTCTGAATCGTCGACAACAAGAAGCCGCAACGGATGTGGTACAGACAGCTTGAGCTGAGGCGCTGGCGCAGTGCTTGGCGGCCCTGTTTCAGTCAGCACCTTCTTTAATTCATCGCGTTTTATGGGTTTGACCAGCCGCCTGGCCAGGCCGAGCTCTTTGGCGGCGGCCACGTCCCCAGGCGTGTCGGCGGAGGTGAGCATGACCACTGCAGTTCTGTAACAGCCCTCCTCCTGGCGCATGAACCTAACAAGGTCAAACCCGTCCCGGGAAGGCATCATTTTATCGACGATGAGCACGTCGTACGGCGCTTGTTGCTCTCGGGCCCGACGCAGCAGTTCTTCAGCCTGGTCCGCAGATTCAGCCTCGTCCACAAAAGCGCCCCAGGACTCCAAAGCCTGGCGCACGATGAGACGGTTTATGGAATGATCGTCCACCACCAGGACTTTCAATCGCTCAAACCGAATATCTTCGTCGCGGGATTGCGGCGCGGCGCTTATGGGCAAAGGAATGCTGAAAAAAAATGTGGAACCTTTGCCCGGAACTGTTTCCAATTGCAACTCGCCGCCCATCATGGCGACAAGCTTGCGGGAAATAGCCAGCCCCAGCCCCGTGCCGCCGTGCTTGCGGGTCACTGACGCGTCAACTTGTGTAAACGCTTCAAAAACAGTGTTTATCTTCTCCGATTCTATGCCTATGCCGGTGTCCTGCACCTCAAAGCGAACCAGGGCGGCGTTGCCGGGCAGGTCGGCTTCTTTGCTCACAAACATAGAAACTTCGCCGTGGTCCGTAAATTTGACGGCGTTGCCGATGAGGTTGGTCAAAACCTGGCGTAGTCTGTATTGATCGCCGACGACATATCTCGGCGCGCCCGGGGTCATGGAGCAGGCCAGTTCTAGCCCCTTGTCGTGCGCCTGCACAGCAAGGACCTCGCAGGTGGCGTCAAGCATTGCCTCCAGGTCAAAGTCAGCCTGCTCCAGCTCCAGCAGGCCGGCTTCAACCTTGGAAATGTCCAAAATATCGTTGATAATGGCCAGCAGGTTTTCGCCTGATGAGCGAAACACCTGCACGTATTGTTTTTGTTCAGCGCTCAGCTCTGTTTCCCAGAGCACCTCGGCCATGCCCAGAATGGCGTTCATGGGCGTCCGGATTTCGTGCGAGGTGTTCGCCAAAAACTCGCTTTTAGCTCTGCTGGCTGATTCGGCCGCCTCCTTGGCCTTGCGCAGCTCCACCATGGCCTGCTCCAGCTCCCTGGTCCTGGCGGCGACTTTGTCCTCCATGGCTTTGTCCCGGGCCTGGATGACGCTCAACATCTCGTTAAAACCGTCAATGAGCTGCCCTATTTCGTCTTTACTGTGCTTCACCAGCCGTACTTCGTAATCTTTTTCCCGGCTAATTTGCCGCACGGTTTCCGTGACCTGCAGCAAAGGCCGGGTAATGAGCTGTTGCAGAAAGGAAGATATGATGATCATGGCCACAAAACACACGGCCAGTATGACCAGAACGATCCCCCCGTATTCGCGTATGTGCTGGTGCATGCGCCGCAGGTTGGAGTTGATGTACACCGTGCCCACGGTGTCGTTATCCAGGAGTATGAATCGGAACAGCTCCAGCCGGTCTTCAACAAACCTGTGGGAATCTGGCTCTGGCGGCGGCGGGGTCCAATAGCCCCCGGCAGAGGACTTGCGGTACACGGCAAACACCTCGCCAGAAGCGTCGTATATGCAGGCATAGTCAATATAGGGCTGCACCCGAAGCGCGGAGAGGGTCTCCGCTGCAGCGCGGCGGTCGTCAAAAACGATAGCTGGGGCAGAGTTGACCCCGGTCACCTGGGCCAGGCTGGACAGCTCCTCAACCATGGAACGGCGAAAATCTGTAGCGTAATTGCTTACGAAGCCTAAGGTTGCCAGTAGCAAGACCGTGGCGCCGGTTACGAGGATGATACCGTAGAGCTTAACTTTGATGGAAGCATCGGCAAGAGAACGCATAGCCTACTCCTCCACAATGCGGGCCAGTTTGAGGACGTGTGAACTCAGTTCCACAGGGGAACTGCGCAAGGCGTTGACGTTGACCTCGAATCGTACTTTATTGGCCTTACGGTAAAAATTAATCATGCCGCCCATGGAGGTAAAGCCTTGCAATTCGCCAATAGTCAACACCGGGCGGCCTTGGACGGCGGACAGCAATTCTTGTGCAACCAAAGGGTCGCCAGTATTTACGAACAACATGTGCGCCTGGGCCAAGTTTTCCGGATCAGTGCATTGACGGGCGTGAAGCGGCCGGCCGTTCACAGCTTTCTCGCCCAGGGAGGCAAACGCTTCCAGAAAATGGTTGTCGTTGGCCACGCACAACACCAGGGCCCCGTCGCGGTTGCGGGAACTATCCCGCCACTGGGCGAATTTGGCGAAATTATAGATAAATGCCGCTTTGAGCCTGTATTCCTCTATGGAGGGGACTGCTGAAGCACGGGAAGGCTCTCTGGCGGCGCACAAAGAAGACGACCACAGGGGAAGCACTGCGCACACAACGAAAAAGGCGGCCAAACCCGTAGCGCATCGCAACGCAACAGTCCGCAAGTGCTCATTCATGTGGAAACACCTTCATAGCGCGCCAGAAAAATCTCTGACGATTCTTACAGCTTGGCGTCAATGACTTTTTTACAGGTCTATACAGGATTTACCCGGCAAAAGAAAGTCTGTTTCTGAGTTGCCGGGAGCGTTATTCCTCTACCGCATAATAGCTTTTTTTGCAGCGCAGCTTGACCCGTTCATGTGAATCGCTATAGATTCCTCCAGAAGCTTGCGGGATTTGCTGCTCAGTCTGCAGCAGTTGAAACATCCAGACACCATTGGCCATGCGCCACACATTGCAAGGAGAACGTCGTGTTCACACGCGCCATTGTCCGGCCTCCGGGGCCGGACTTTACCAAAGGCCTCACAACGGCAACCCACCTGGGTCCCCCAGACCTGGCCCTGGCCCTGAAACAGCACGCGGCGTACTGCAGTCTGCTGGAGGAGGCCGGCCTGTTGGTCAAGCATATGGACCCGGCGCCCGGCTTAGCGGACGCGCCCTTCATTGAAGACACCGCCGTGGTTTTTGCTGAAGCCGCAGTCATCACCCGGCCTGGCGCTCTTTCCCGCCGCAAAGAGATCGAATCCGTGGCGCCTGTGCTGGCCTGCTACCGCAACCTGGAGTACATTGAAGAACCCGGGACTCTGGACGGGGGCGACGTGTTGCAGGTAGGCAAAAAGTTTTTCGTCGGCGTCTCAGAGCGCACCAACGAAGCCGGAGCAGAGCAGTTCAGCCGCATTGCCCGCTGGCACGGCTACCAGACTGTCATTGTCCATGCTGGCGCGGGGCTGCACCTCAAATCCTCTGTCAACAGCCTGAGCCCAACCCGGCTGCTACTCACAGACGAGATGTCTGAGATCGACGCCTTTGCCGAATATGAACAGATCATTATACAGACTGATGAAGCTTACGCCGCCAATTCTTTGATGATCAATGGGCTATGCATCACACCGGCTGGCTGTCCAAACACGTTGGAGCGGCTGCGCTCGCTCGACCTCAAGGTCAAAGAACTCGACGTTTCTGAATTCCGCAAACTCGACGGCGGGCTTACCTGCCTCTCCTTGCGGTTTTAGAAGGCTCGCCATGCGTATCCTGGTAACTGACGACAGCAAGTACCAGCGGTTTCTCATCACCTCCCTGCTTCAAGAATACGGACACTGCGACGAAGCCCGGGACGGCAAAGAAGCCGTGGACCTGTTTCTTGCGGCGCTGGAGAGTAACGACCCCTACGACCTGGTGGTCATGGACATTCTTATGCCGGTCATGGACGGGCATGCGGCCCTCAAACGCATCCGCGAAATACAAGAAGAAGCCGGCGCTGGCCCGGACGAAATGGCCGCCGCCCTGATGCTCTCCAGCCTGGACGACCCAAAACACATGATGGAGGCGCAGTACCGCAGCGGAGCGGATGCATATCTGACAAAACCTTTCGATGAAGCGACACTGCGTCAGGCTCTTGTGGGGCTAGGTTTGGCGGAATCCCCTGTGCCTTTGCCGGATGATCCGGCAGACGATTCGGGCGGCGACGGGGAGGACCCATGCATCGTCTTATAGAACGCTACCCCGGGACGCAAAGCCTGTTCTTGAACATGGGCCAGGGCGGCGTATACGCCGTGCCCACAGCCGTGCAAACCGTGCTCGGCTCCTGCGTGGCGGTGACTTTTTACAGTCCCAAAGACCAAACTGGCGCCATGTTCCACGCTCTGCTGCCCCGCAAGAAAGACTACAAAAAAACAGCCAACATAGGCGAATACAAGTACGTGGACTCGGCCATCCAGCGCATTGTGTCCTCCATGCTGCACATGGGCGTGGCGCAGAAGAACATCCAGTGCAAGGTCTTTGGCGGGGCCAACGCATTTTTCAAGGACGGCATCCGCATGGGCGAGCGCAACGTAGAAGTTGCCTATGAAATCCTGGCGGAATATCCGCTGCGGGTGGTTGCCTCCCACGTAGGCGGCCGCTTCGGCCGCAAGCTTCTTTTCCTTACCCACACCGGCGAAGTGTACATGAAAGTCTTGAAAAACCAGACTGACTCAACCGTGGTGGAATGCGCTCCACGCCAATGAGCAGCGGTGGCTAGGTTTTTCCAAGTTCAGCTGCAAACCCTTCCTTGCCAAGCCGTATGACGGCGTAGCCGCCTGAAGCAAGCGTTCCCGGATTGACGACAACGGTTCTGCCAATTGCATCGCTGGCCCGGGCCTCGTGGATGTGGCCGCACAGGCATGCGTCCGGCTGGACGCGCTCTATAAAGGCCCGAACCGCCTTGCTCCCCACGTGCTGGCCTGGCGCAACCTGGTCGCAGGCGGTGTTGTGCGGCGGATCGTGCGCCACAAGCAGCAGCTGATCAAACCGGGCCGCCTGAGCGTACGCTTGTTCCAGCCAGGCTTTTAGTTGCGAGTCCGGGTATTCGCTGGGGGTGTTGAAGGGAGTGGGCGTGGAGGCGCCGACGCCCAACACGCCTGCGCCTGGGGCCAACTCCACAGCCCGGGCGTGAATGTTCACCCCTTTTTCATCAAGATAGGCGTCCACTTCAGCCAGGTCCATGTTGCCTATTTGAGCCAGAACCCGGGGGTTGGCTTGTTGCAGCGCCTGCAGTACGGCTTCCGCCCTGCGCCGGCCGCCATGATTGGTCAAATCCCCGCTGACAATGAGTCCCTCTGCCTCAGCCACTCCCGGTATGCGTTTGGCCGCCTCTGTGGATTCGTGAACGTCGCCCACGGCGATCCAGTATTTTCCCGTGCTTGCCATTGCAGTTGCATCCTTTATTCGAGTAAACAGTTCGTATACTATTTCTGGAAACATCAGTACTAGGCGCTATATGGCACAAACTACTGCAGAAGAAAAGAAAGCCTTGCGGCGCGCTATGCGCAGCAGACGGCAGGCCCTGGACCAGAACGCAGTCCGGCAAATGAGCGCCCTGGCGCAACAGCGCATACTGGTCCTGCCGGCCTGGCAAAAAGCCACTACCGTGCTGGCCTACGCCGCGGTAAAGGGAGAATTGCAGGTGGATCAACTCATTGAAGACGCCTGGAGCAGAGGCGTGCGTGTGCTTCTGCCCCGCTGCCGCCCGCAGGAGCCCGGCGCGATGGATGTGGCCTGCGTTCAGTGCACAGACGATGTGAGCGCAGGCGCATTTTCCATTCCAGAACCGGACCCTGCAACCTGCCCTGCAGAGCGGTTAGACGAACAAGACGCGGGGCCAGACCTGGTTCTTGTTCCGGGTCTGGCTTTTGACCGCAAAGGCCGCCGGCTGGGCCAGGGGGGCGGCTACTACGACCGGCTGCTGGCCAAACCAGCCTTCCAGGCTTCTTTGTGGGTTGGGGTCTGCTACGGCTTTCAACTTATCGAACATGTTCCTGCTGAACCATGGGACACTTGCATGCATTATGTGTGCACAGACGAGGAGAGCGTGTGCCCATGAAATGGATACCTTTTGTTTTCCCCGCAGTGAACGGCGTTCGATGCGCTTTTGGCACGCGTCTGGCGGGCAACATTTCGCTGGAGTCGGCAAACGACCCTGTACGCGCGCTGGACGCACGGATTGCATTCATGAAAACCCATGGCGTCGATCATTGGCAAGAGTTGCGCCAAGTGCATGGCGACAGCATGGTCTTTGACCCGGAGCCTCGCTCGCCTTCTACTCCCGGCACAGAGCAGGCAGACGGACTGGGGACCAGCCTGCCGGGACAAGCCTTGGCCATAAAAACCGCAGACTGTCAGCCTGTGCTGCTGGCCCATGCATCCGGCGCTTACGTAGCCGCCCTGCACGTTGGGTGGCGGGGCAACCGCATGGGCTTTGTACAATCGGGCGTGGAAGCCTTTTGCGGCAGGTATGGTCTTGCGCCGGAAGATGTCTGCGCCGTGCGGGGACCAAGCCTGGGCCCCGGGGCCAGCGAATTCGTCAACTACGACGCGGAGTGGGGCCCGCAGTTCGACGCCTGGCTGGACCCTGTCCGGCGCACAGTGGACTTGTGGCGCATGACCCGCAGCCAGTTGCTGGAGGCCGGCCTGCGCCAAGACCGCTTATTCAGCCTGGACCTGTGCACCAACAGCCTGGAAGAACTCTTTTTTTCCTACCGCCGCAACAGGGAGGCGGGCAGGCAGGCGTCGCTCATATGGATAAACAGATGATACAGCGTTATGTGAAGTGAATCACCCAGAATCACCTAACATTGACTGACGCCTTACATTTTCGCGTTTTCTTTCGCGCATCCAGCGCATTGCATTAGCTCCTGGGAAATGATAAAATTATAGTGGGTAAACGACTCTTTATGTTCTTGTCGTCCACACTTTTGGGAGTTTGACGAATATGGACAAAAATTCGCAGCAACACTTTGAATTCATTGAGCTGGCTGACAGCGAAGCGCCGCCCAAAAGCCCAGGCAAGGGCGATGGAGCTGTGCGCCGCTCGTACCGAGCGCCGGTGCAGGAGTCTGAAGAATCTTACGCCTCCATTGACGGGGTTGTGTACGCAGTGCGGGACATATCAGAGCACGGCGTGCGTCTATGCTGCGCCGCCCCGGACGTTTTCAGTTTCGAACAACCCATCTTGGAGACTGAACTGCATCTGGCCGGAAAAAGCCTGATCGTTGCCTGCCGGCTGGTGCATCTACTCCCAGAAACTGACGAAAAGCACATGGTCGGTCTGGCGTTTGAAGGCATAACGCCGGAGCAGCAGCAAATCATCCGGGACTATGTGGAGGCCATAAAACGCCGGCTGTTTGCCCCCCCTGGAAACATAGAAAGGCCAGACGATGTCAAAGGATAACACAGCCATAAACAAGCCTGTGGATATTCTGCAAGAACTGTTTGACGCTCGCACCCATGAGACAGAGTTTGACCTGGAAGGCTTGGACCGGATCATACACCGCCACAACGGCGCAGGCCCCGCGCCCCGGCCAGCCAGGAAAACGCCCTCCCCCCCGCGCCAGAAAAAGAAAAAGACCACGCACTACCTCTCTTTTGACATCAGCGACACTCTGGACCACGCCAAAGACGACATCAAAACGCTGGTGGACGGCCATGGAGTAAACAGAATCACTAAATCCAGCATTGTGAACACAGCGTTGCAGATTGTGTTGGAAGAGTATGAGCGCAACAAAGAGCATTCCGCGTTGGTCCGGTTGCTGGGACAGCGCGGCCACGTTTCCTCCCAGGGGAGCAAGCGCGAGGAGTGAGCCATGAAGCCGCTGGTTTTTGTCTGTCCGGGATGCAGAAAACGATACTCCGTGCCCGCGCACCGCGTGCCGCACAACGCGTCCGCCGTGCGCTGCAAAGCATGCGGCCAGGTCTTCCCTCTGCAACCTGAAGATTCAGTGCGGCTGGCCCGTACAGTGGGCGTAATCATCAGCAAGGGGGGCGTGGGCAAATCCACCACAGCCGTGAACCTGGCCGCCGGGCTGGCCCTGCACGGCAAACGGGTTCTTCTGGTGGACACAGACACCCAGGGACAAGCAAGCTATCTGCTGGGCGTTAAGCCCAGCGCGGGGCTCACTGAACTGGTCACCGGCGAGCTGCATCCAGACGAAGCCGTACACCCGGTCCGGCAGAATCTCTGGCTGCTGGCCGGAGGCAAGTCTCTGGCCGGGATAAAGCGCATCATAGACCGCAAGGACTTTGGCGGCGAAAACACCTTGAAAAACGCCCTGGACCCGCTCAGAACACAGTACGATTTCATTGTGCTGGACTCGTCCCCGGGCTGGGACCCCTTGACTGTGAACGTGCTCTTCTTTGTCCGCGAGATACTCTCTCCCGTTGCGCTGGAGCTGCTCTCTTTGCAGAGCCTGCGGGAATTTCTCAAATCCATAGCAACTATCCGCCGCTACAACCACGATCTGGCGTTAAAATATCTGTTGCCCACATTTCTGGACAACCGGGTGAAACACCCCAAGGAACTGCTGGAAGCGTTGAACAATCTGTACCCGCAGTACATGTGCCCGCCCATACGCTACAGCGTTCAGCTGGCCCAGGCTCCGGGGTACGGCATGTCCATTTTCGAGTATGCGCCCAATTCCAACGCGGCGTACGACTACGCCCAGCTGGTGCGCGCCGTATTGCGCGGCAAGGTCCAGACGCCAGACACAAAAGAGGAAACAGCGAAAACGGCGTAATACCAGCTGCTAGCGTTCCGGCGCAGGCGAGCCCTTTTTCTCTACAGACTCTTTCTTTGCCTGCGAAGGGCGGCGAGGCTTGGCGAGTTTTTTCCAGACAAACTCTTCCGGGTCCTTGCCGGAGAGTTTTTCCACCGGAATTTCAGCCCGGGCCATGGCCTTGTGCCCGCCAGCAGAGCCGATCTCCCCGAACAGGGAGCTGGCCAGGGCGCCCACGTCCCGCGAAACGCCGTCGCCGCGAAAAATAATGACCAGCGTTTCGTCGTGCACGCTCGCAACGGCGGTCCAGGAAATCTCATGTACGCGCATGAAGAAATCCGCCAGAATGACCAGAATATCTGGGTTTTCCACCTGGGTCATAAAAACGTACAGACCATTTCCAGAAAGCCGAATTTTGCGGAACGCCTGGGAAAAATAGCCCAGCCAGTCTAACCGGAACTCGCTGCGGACTATTTTGCGCAGCAGAAAATGGTTGGAAAACTTGGTCAGATACCGAAACGCTCGCACGTCAACATCGCAAAACTGCCTCTCAAAGCTCATGGTGTCTGACTTGATGCCGAAGAGCAGTGCGGTGGCCAGCAGTTTGCCGGGCCGTATTTTCAAGTTGTATAGATATTCAGTCAGTAACGTAGCGCAAGAACCATACTGCGGCTTGATGTCTTTGTAATCGGCAATGGTGGGGTTGGATTCAGAAGTCGGGTGATGGTCCAAGACCATAGAAAACGATATCTTTTCAAAAGCCGGATGGTGGTGCGGCTGCGAATCCACCAGGGCAAAACGGTCATACTGCACCGCCACGTTGGGCGTAAGCCGTTGGGTGGGGATGCGCAGATAGCGGATCATGGCCAGGTTGTCCGGCCGGGACACCTCATTGACGTGGGCGATGCCCACATCCTTGACGCGGTGAATCATCAACCGCCGCAAAGCCAACGCGCAGGCCAAAGCGTCCGGGTCCGCGTTGATGAGTATAAGCCACCGATCCTCCCGGGAAAACATTTCGAGCATGGTGGACAGGTGTGGTTCCAACTGTCGGAAATACGCCATAGGCGTCCTCAATCACGGGAGCAACGGCTTTGACGAAAAAAGGCCGCGGATGCTGACCCCCCCGGTTTGCTGCGTCATTTTTTGCCCGCCGATAAGCCTACCATAAACCTCTCTCTCAGCAAGGGCAAGGCTGCGGGTACATCTTTTGATTCTGACCGTCAACCACAACAGCGACGCACAACAGTGACACACAAGGGCCGCGTATCATGCTCTTATGTATTTATTTGAAACAATTGCACATTCCCTCAGGAGCGAGCGTTGTCTCAACGCGAAAATGCGCTAGGAACGTCAAAACGGCGAAGCAAGCCCATTGCCAATCGCTTATGCAGGAAGAGTGTGCCTGAAGAGTCGCAGCCCGGCAAGTTGGCGCCGCCAGCCAGAATTCATCGCCTACGGTCACTAACCAGGCAACCAAGCTCTAGGGGGCTCCTGTACATACATCAGCGTCTACTTCGAATCCTTGCCTAGAGAACAAGAGCCCTGATTACGGAGCGAAAGCCCTGAACACAATGCGGGGTCACATGAGCGATAGATGGTGTTCTGCCCGGCGGTTGCGGGCAACCAGCCGGGAATGGCGAAAGCCGTCCACTTTGTCGCCGCCGGCTTCGAGCGCCTGGGCGAGAAACCGTGACGGCGCTAGCCGCATCTCCCGGCCGTAAAGAGTTCGTTTGTTTGCCCGGCTCAGAAACAACGCTATGCGGGCGCGGGTAAGGCCCACGTAGAAGAGCCTGCGCTCCTCTTCTACGTCTGCCTTGAAGTCAGCGTCCGGTTTGCCGGTCAGAAAAGCCGGCCCGGCAAACGGCAACAGCCCGTCTTCCAGGGCGGGCATGAACACGGCGTCAAACTCCAGCCCTTTGGCGGCGTGCAGGGTGAGAATCTGGACCTTTTCGCTACGCTGCGACACCATTTCCAGCTCGCTTTGCAGCTGCACCCAGTTTATCAGGCCAGGCCAGCCTCCCTGCTCCTCATAAATAGCAGCCAGCATGCGGAAGGCCGGGCTGCGCCAGAAAAGCTGGTCAAACGGCGCAGTGTCCTCCAGGTAGGCGGCCAACCCCACAGGGCCCCTGGCCAGAATTTTCTCAGGAATGGAGAACTGCTCTTCCTCGAACACGGCGTCCTCTTCCTCGGGCCGGGCCAGGCCCAGAAAGGCCCCGGCGGCGGCAAGAATGCGCTGCACCCGCTCGTCGGCCCAAAAGGCTTCCTTTTCCGGGGCGCCGCACGGCACGCCCAGCCGATCCAGGCTGCGCAGCAAAGGCGGAATAAGCGACTTGAACCGCACCAGCACGGCAATGTCGCCGGGGCTGAGCTCTCCGGCCAACCCCAAATCGTCGTCAGCTGCGCTGTCTCGCAGGGAATGGCTTGTCTGGCCCAGCAGCTCCCGCACCCGGTCGCCCACCCAGGAGGCCTCGCTTTCTGCAGAGGGCGCCTCGAACAAACGCACCATGGCCGGCGACTGTGTATGCGCTTGCAACGGGGAGCGGCCGGGAAACACCAATGCGGAAAACTGGAGCAAACCGGGAACAGAACGATAGTTCTCCTGCAGTGTCACTACCTCCAGACCTGGCCAACAGGCCTGCAGCTCCTCTTTCACGGCGCCCAGCGAACCGCGAAAGCCGTATATGGACTGGTCGGGGTCGCCTATGGCGAAAAAACCTTCGCCGGATTCAGGAACCAAACCCCGCACCAGTTCAAGTTGCAGGCGGGACAAATCCTGGACTTCGTCGACCAGTACGTGCGTATACGGGCAGGCGTATATCTCGCTTTGTATCTGCTCCAGCCAGAACTCCAACAAATCGGCATAGTCCACCAGATTCCAGGACTCTTTGCGCTTGATGTAAGCATGGTGCAGCTCATGGATTGCTTCCGGCAAAGGCTCGCGGGTCTCCCGGTTCAAACACAGGGTTTCCCAGGCTGCTTTCATGCTTTGCTTGTCGTTGTCTACGCCTGATTCAAAAAAAACTGCTTGCGCCTCCTGCTCGCGCATGACCACCGGGGCTGCGCCCCAGGCCTGCTTCCAGTGCTCGAACGCCAGGGCGTGCAATGTGTCCGCCCGGGGCAGAGACACGGACTCGCCGAATAGACGGACCAGCCGTTCCTCCAGCTCCCGGGCCGCCCGGCGGGTAAACGTAAGCGCCAGAATGCGCCTGGGGGAGACCCCGGAATAGACCAAGGAAGCAATGCGGCCCATCAGGGTGTGCGTCTTGCCCGTGCCGGGCCCGGCCTGGACCAGCACCGGGCCGGGGCCAGCCTGCACGGCGGCCCGCTGCATGTCATTCAGCTGTTCTTTGCCAATGGCCCGCTCTTTTGCCGTGATCAGCGAGCCCTGAGACACGGTTCGGGCGAATGCGCGCGATTGTCCGCCGGAGCGGGCGCCCTGAGCCGCAGCAGCGGATGTTCCGCTCAAGAACAACCGCCCAGAGCGCAATTCTTTGCGCTCCTTGGGCGAAAAAAGGGATATGACGCCGAACTCGCCGTCGTAGCCAGGGTTGCGCAACACCTGTCCGCGCCGCATGCGCTGCAGGCCCTCGGCGAGCATGGGGGAAACGCGGGCTGCGTCTTCGGGCGGGGTTTTGCGCAGCAGGGTCAGCTCCGAGCCGAAGCGCATAATCAGCTTGGCGTACATGGCCATGACTTTTTTGGATTTTGGCCCCACGCCCAGAACTTCGGAAAGGATTTGCGCCAAGGGCGTGAGCGATTCGTACCCAGGCCTGTCCGGGGGCTGTTTCGGGCTATCCCGGTCGGCCAAAGCCGTCACCCGGTGCAGCACGCCCACGGTGAGTTGCTTGCCGCACACCGGGCAGCTCCCTCCCCGGGCCAGGGTGTCCTTGGGCTCCAGGACCACCCCGCACTTGCGGTGCCCGTCCATGTGGTATTTTCCCTCTTCAGGAAAAAATTCCAGCGTGCCAAGAAATTTGTGTCCCAGGGCCTCGCCCCTTAGCGCCCGGTAGATTCCTTCATACGAAGGTTCCCCGGAAAAAAGATTTGCCTCCCGGGCCAGCTTTTCCCCGGAGTGGGCGTCCGAGTTGGAGACCATACGAAACCGGTCCAGGGCCGAGAGCATCCAGTTCATTTCCGGGTCCGAGGAAAGACCGGTCTCCAGAGCGAAGATTTCCTTGCTCAAGTCGCCGAAACATTCTTCTATGTCGTCAAAGCCGGATTTGGAGCCAAACAGGGAGAACCATGGGGTCCAGATATGCGCTGGAACCAGAAAGGCCAGGGGGTCGGTCTCCAGCACCATCTCCAACAAATCCCGGGAATCCAACCCCAGAATGGGCCGGCCGTCAGACTCCAGGTTGCCGATTTTGGCCAGCCGCAAACTCAGCTTCTCTGCGGCCTCCATGGTGGGAACGTAGACCAGATTGTGCACCTTGCGGACCTTGCCGCCGCGCTTGTAGATGGAGCTGATCTCAGCCTGGAGCATGAACAAGGTTTTCCCCGGCAACTCAAACCCTTCCAGCCAGGGCAGTTCACGGTCAACGCCTTTGCGGCTTTTCAGCTGCAGCAAGCCGCTTTTTTCGTCCGGCTCCAACGCCTCCTGCAACTCCTCGCGCCACCCGGCATGGGTAAAATCGCCCGTGCCCAGCACCTCCACGCCTTTGACTTTGGCCCAGGCAGCGAGCAATCTGGGGGTCAACGCTTTTGAGGTAGCCCGGGAGTACCGGGAGTGTATGTGCAGGTCTGCCCGAAATTGTTCCATGGAACAGTTGTATAGCAGACTTTCAAGACCTAAACAATGTCTAGATAGTTGCCAGAAATGCTGTAACTCCTTGCCGAGTGGCGCATATTCGTGGTATGTTGTTAAAAAATTTTTTATAAGGGGAATATCATGACCCACGCCAAGCTCATCATTGCAGCGTTGCTCGCATGTCTGGCGCTGCCGCCGCTTCAGGCCCTGGCTGACGGCAACGCCACAAAAGAAACCTACTCACAGGATGAAATCAAAAACGAGGTCACGGAATTTTTTGCCGGAACTTCAGAAGGCCTGGCTGACATTATCCAAAAAGCGTTCAAGGACCATGGCCGGCCTGTGGGATACATTAAGGGCACAGAAGGGTCTGGAGCCTTTGTGGTGGGCGCCCGCTATGGCGAAGGAGACCTGAAATTGAAATCCGGCGCCTCCCGCCATGTCTACTGGCAGGGCCCCTCAATAGGCTTCGACTTCGGGGGCAATATGGCCAAGGTGTTCACACTGGTCTATTATATGACGAACCCGGACGACATTTACCAACGCTTCCCAGGCGTGGAAGGCAGCGCTTACATCGCCGGCGGTTTCGGTATAACCTACCAGCGCACCAACGACATCGTCCTGGCGCCCATCCGCAGCGGCGTTGGGTTGCGGCTGGGGGCCAACGTGGGCTATCTGCATTATACGCGGGAAAAATCCATCAACCCGTTCTAAGATGTGGCTGCAGAAGCAAAACCACTGCTCATCACCGGCGCGGACGGGTTTTTGGGCCGCGCGTTGCTGGGCCGGGACGACACTATCGTTGGTTTGAGCAGGCAGCGCGAGACCCGGCGATGCGTGCTGGCCGACGTCACAGACCCCGCGGCCCTGGCCGCAGCACTGGACGGCGTGCAGCCGCAGGCGGTGGCGCACGCCGCGGCCTTGGCTTCTCCCGACCGGTGCGAGCAGGAGCCGGCCTTGTCTGCAGCTGTCAATGTGCAGGCGACCCGCACGCTGGCGCAGCTGTGCGCCGAGCGGAGCATTCCTTTACTCTTTACGTCTACCGACCTGGTGTTTGACGGCAGCAGACAATTCTCCACAGAGTCAGATGCGCCAGCGCCCCTGAGCGTCTACGGGCAGCATAAGTATGAAGCGGAACAAGCCGTGCTGGACGCTGGATTCTGCGTGGCGAGGCTGGCCCTTTTGTACGGCCCGGAGCAGCCGTTCGTGCAGCGCATGGCGCGCGTGCTGGCCGGCAGGGAGCCTGGGCCGGTCACACTATTTGCGGATGAGTTCCGCACGCCCATGTACGTGGAAGACGCTGTAGACGGCCTGTTGCTGCTGGGGCAAAGGCTGCAGGACAGCCGCCGCCCCCGGCTGGTCCACCTGGCCGGGCCGGAGCGAATTTCCCGGCTGGAAATGGGCCGGCGTATGGCGCGCATCATGAATGGAGACGCAGCAGGCCTTGCGCCCAGCCTGCGCGGCAAGGCGGCCCTGCCGGCTCCGCGGCCAAAGGACGTCTCGCTGGATATTTCCCTGGCCCGCAGCCTTGGTTTTGCGCCGCGGTCCCTGGACGAAGGCTTGAGGGTGTGCGCGCAGACTATTTTTTCACAAACAGGTACACCGCCAACCCGAGCATGATGCAGGCGAACAGTTTCTGAAACATGGCTTGGGAAACGTGCTCCAGCAGCCGGGAGCCTATTTGCGCGCCGAGGACTCCGCCTATGCCGAGCATTATGCCAACCCGGTAGTCCACGTTGGCCAACTTGTTGTGCGCCAGCAACGCGGATATGGAGATGACGAAGATGCCCAGAAAAGACGTGCCCACAGCCTTTTGCGCAGTAAAGCCCATGAGAAGCAGCAACGGCACCATGATAAAACCGCCGCCCAGGCCGGAAAAGGAGGCGCCCACGCCCACGCCCACGCCTATCAAAGCCATCAAAAGCATCTGCCCTATTTGACTGCTCATGCGCAACTCCTTAAAGTATGTTTGTTTGTATTCAATTTTTACCTGAAATGCTGGAAATAACAAGCCGGCCGGCCGCCGGCACAGGGAGTTCGCCATGCCCACAGCCATTGTTCATTTTGCCGACATCAGAACCCGCAGCCGGGAAGAGAGCAAAAGCGCCAAGATGGCCCGCCTCTTCGACGCCGCCTTTGCCGGCGCCGTCAAGCCAGGCGACCTGACCGCCGTCAAGCTGCATTTTGGCGAACCGGGCGCAGACTGCTACGTCCACCCGGTGCTCGTCCAGGCGGTGGTGGAGAAAGTCCGCGAGGCTGGAGCCACGCCCTTTTTGACGGACACGAACACCCTGTACCGGGGCTGCCGGCGCAACGGCGCTGACCACGCTGTTGCCGCAGCGTCTCACGGCTTCTGCTGGCCAGTGGTCGACGCGCCAGTGATCATAGCCGACGGGCTGCGCGGTGAAAACAGCGTCCAGGTTCCTGTGGCCGGCAAGCATTTTTCCACTGCATATATTGCCGGCGCCATCCACGAGGCCGACTCCATGATTGTGCTTTCTCACTTCAAGGGGCACATGCTTGCAGGCTTTGGCGGCGCCATGAAAAACCTGGCCATGGGCTGCGCTCCGCCTGTGGGCAAGGCGGCCCAGCATTCGCCCCGTTTCGAGGTGGACCAGGAAAAATGCATCGCCTGCGGCGAGTGTGAAGAGGTTTGTCCGGAGAACGCGGCGTCCCTGGCCGGGGGCAAAGCCGTCATTGATAAGGACGCCTGCATAGGCTGCGGCGAGTGCTACGCGCACTGCCCTGAAAGCGCCATCGGCATGGACTACCGGACAGACTTGAACGACTTTGCCGAAAAAATCTCAGAATACGCTCTGGCGGCCTTGCATGGCAAGGAAGGCAGAGCAGGATTCATCAACTGCGTTGTTGACGTGACGCCGGACTGCGATTGCGTTCCCTGGAGCGACGCCGCCATCGTGCCTGACGTGGGCTTTGCCGCCAGCGTCGATCCTGTGGCCCTGGACCAGGCCTGTGTGGACCTGGTGAACCAGCAAGCAGGGCACGCCGGCACACACCTGGAGTGCAACCTGGAATGCGGCGAGGACAAATTCGCCGGCTTGTGGCCCAACACCTGCGGGCCCAGGACCCTGGAATACGGCCAGGAAATTGGCTTGGGCAAGACCGCCTACGAACTCAACAAACTACCGGAGCTTAGACATGACTGATTTTACCACCAAAGAATCTCTGGGCGCCAAGCCCTTGCTCTACCCCACGCCGGTGCTGGTCGTCGGCACGTACGACACAAAAGGAAAACCAAACCTGATGACCGCAGCCTGGGGAGGCTTGTGCTGCTCCAGCCCTCCGTCCATCGCCGTCTCATTGCGCAAGGCGACGTACACGTACGGCAACATCCAGCACAGTGAGTGCTTCACCATCAACATCCCTTCAACCGGCCAGGCTGAAGCCGCAGACTTCGTGGGCATGGTCTCCGGCGACGGCGTGGACAAGTTCCACGTTGCCGGCTTGACGCCCGTGGCCAGCACAGTGGTTAACGCGCCGTACATAGACGAATTTCCTATGGTTTTGGAATGCAAGCTTTCGCATACTGTGGAAATAGGCCTGCACACCCAGTTTATTGGCGAGATACTGGACATAAAAGTTGCCGCTTCCTGCCTGAACGCCAAGAATAAGCCGGCAATGGACAAAGTGCAGCCCATAGTTTTTGCTCCGGAACTGCGGGAGTACTTTGCTGTGGGCGAAAGTTTGGGCGCCGCGTTCTCGATGGGCAAAAGCCTGGCCCAAAAAGCCCGGCAGGAATAGCCGCTTTTCAGCCACTGTGATGGCTGCATAGGTAAAAATACAATTGCAGTTTGCCATTGAGCAATATATATATGTTCATGCGCGCCGGCGCTGCGTTTCATGCTCGATTTCCTGTATTGACTCGATATCCCTTAATCCGGCGTATGACGGCGTTGCCGCCGGCCTGAGGCCTCTGCGCAAATATGGGGCCAGGCTGCGAAGCAGCCGGAGCCGGATGTTCACAACATTCTGCTCCACCTAATAAGAGCATCGAAACATTTTCAATGGTAACGTGCTCTAAAATAAATCAGAACCAGGAATGATGTTGTGAGCATGCAACCATCAAGCCCTGCCCCCAAGCAGAATGAGAGCAGGAGACAAACCAGCCCCGACAGCCAGGCTGCACACACAAAGCAGCTCGGCCGTCTGGCTGTATTGGGCGAGGCCGCTGCTGGCGCAGCCCATGAGATTAACAACCACGTCAATGGAGTCATCAACTATGGACAAATACTCTGCGACCAGCTCCATGACGCCGGGCAAGACGACTCCTTTTCCCGGAACATATTGCATGAAGGCGAACGCATAGCCTCCATTGTGCATGCCCTGTTGGCGTTTTCCCGTGGCGACGAGGACGCTGATTCGCTCTTTGACCTGAGAGAGCCCCTTGACGCTGCTCTGAGCATGGCGCGAAAGACCATAGAAAAACACGGCGTGCGAACGTACGTGCAGGCTCAACCAAACATGCCCTTGTGCCGGGGCAGTCTGCGCGATATGCAACAGGCTTTTCTTCACCTGCTTTTCTGGGCCCTGCGCTTTGTAGACCGGCAATCTGCTCATCCGGACTCTCCCAGCACAATCACTGCTACGCTGCACGCTACGCCAAACGCCGGCGCAGACGGCAAGAACCATGTGACGTTAACTCTTGTTGCCGACTGCGGACTCAAGCCCCATGAAAAAGACTGGACGGCTTGGAACGCACAGCCGTCGCCCGCCAACGCAGTAGAGCTTGGCTTGGCCGCCAGCGACGCCATTGTGCGCGAGCACGGCGGTTCCTTGCAGTTTGAACGACGGCCAGGAAATTGTGTTTGCGCTGCAATACAACTGCCAGCATGGCAGAGCGGGGAGTAAACATGGCTTCCATCCTGGTCGTAGACGACGTCCACGCCATTCGTGATACGTTTCGCCATTTTCTCGCCAAGGAAGGACACGCTGTCTCTCTGGCCAGCAACTACGAGGACGCTGTCTCTGCTTTGCAAGACCCGGGGCATGCACCGCCGGACCTGATATTTGTTGACATCCTGCTGGGAGGCAAATCCGGCCTGGACCTTCTGGAATACGTCCGCAAAGCTGGCATGACTTGTCCTGTGGTGGTGATAACCGGCAACCCCAAGTACGAAACAGCAGCAAACGCGTTGCGGCTGGGGGCCTTTGACTACGTCTCCAAGCCCATAGACAAAAACGAATTGCTGCGTCTGACCAGAACAGCCTTGGCCCAAAAAAAACTGCTGGATGAAAAACTGCAACTCCAGGCGCAAAATGACAATCTGCGCCTGCACCTGGAGGCTATTTTCCGCAGCGTGCCGGACGCCATTGTTACTGTGGACCCAAACGCCACTGTGACCCGGGCAAATCAAGCCGTGCACGACGTGCTAGGCCTGGACCCCAGAGCTATTGTCGGCAAGCCCACGGCTCAGGTGTTTGGCCAGGAACGCGAAAGCCTGGGACAAATTCTGCTTGAAACCCTGCTCAAGCGCAAAGAAGTCCGCGAATACCGCACAGATTGCCTGGGCCTTGGCGGAGTGAACAACACCGTGGCCTTAAGCTCGTCGCCCTTGCATGACGTAAACGGCCGTTTCATGGGCGCCGTGCTCCTTGTGCGCGACATCACGCGCCTGGCTGGCCTGGAAAAAGAACTCAAGGAACGTCGCCACTACCGCAACATCATCGGCAAAAGCAAACCCATGCAAGAGGTTTTTCAGCTGCTGGAAGACCTTTCCGACACAGACACCACGGTGCTGCTTACCGGCGCCAGCGGCACGGGCAAAGAGCTGGTGGCCAACGCCTTGCACTACGGCAGCCACAGGACCTCCGGCCCCCTGGTCAAAGTCAATTGCTCTGCGCTTTCAGAAAATCTTCTGGAAAGCGAACTGTTCGGTCATGTTCGGGGAGCGTTCACCGGCGCCGTCAAGGACAAAGCCGGCCGATTTCAACTGGCGCACAAGGGCACCATATTTCTTGATGAAATCGGTGACATATCGCCAAATATCCAGGTAAAATTGCTCCGGGTGCTCCAGGAACGCGAATTCGAACGCGTTGGCGACGCCTCAGCCATACAGATAGATGTTCGGGTGGTCGCCGCCACGAACAAAAACCTGGCGTCCCTGGTCAGCAGGGGGATATTTCGGGAAGATTTGTATTACCGGCTCAAAGTCATGCAGATACACCTGCCCTCTTTGACAGAACGCCGGGAGGACATTCGGCTGCTTGTGGACCATTTTATCCGCGTCTTCAACAAAAAAATGAACAAAGGCGTCGCAGGCCTTTCCACCGAAGCTGAAGGGCTTTTTCTACGCTACGGCTGGCCTGGCAACGTCCGGGAACTGCAGCACGCTCTGGAGCACTCCTTCATACTCTGCCGGGGCGGCATTATAGAGGTGGACCATCTCCCTCAAGAGATTAAATCGTTCACCTCAGCCATTGGCGAAGTCCGCCAAAGCGGCCTCACGCTGGATTCACTGCGCACAGCGCTGGCGCAAACAGCTGGAAACAAGGCGCGCGCCGCCCGCGTGCTGGGCGTAAGCCGGCAAACAATTTATCGAAAAATAAAAGAATTTCAGATTGAGGATGTAACATGATACACTGACAGTTGCGCCACATATGTAACGCATGTCACGCTTATCCAGCCAAGTTACACTTTCTACGCCGCCTCACGCGAGCCATATCAAGCTCATATTTTTCACTATTTATCATGCTTGCCCAATCACCCTGTTTTGGCACAGTAATTGATTCTCTAGAAAGCATATTACAGTTGCATAAAACGGCGGATTCACTGATTGCTTATCTGGACAACTTACGCGGACTGAACACCCGATGTACAGATTGCACGACAGTCCTGAGCTTCTCCAGGCGCTTACCCAGGAACGAGTGTTGTTGGCGTGTTTCCGGGACGGGGAGGAAAGCGCTGACCAAGAACAGATGCTTCGCAAGGTAAGCGAAGCATGCCAGGAACAGGGAGCAGAAATAATGGCAGTGACGCTGCAGGACGATTCAAAAAACGGTTCTGTTCGCCAAGCCTTTAACATAGTCGGCACCCCCACCTTCTTGCTGCTCGAAAAAGGAGAAGTGATGGACCGCATGTTTGGACTTGCAGACGAAAAAGCCCTGCTGGAGTTTGTCCGCCGCCGCTAGTTCTCTACCAGACACAACGCCATATTTCCGGGGTTTCCCCGGTGCATATTGAGCGGCCCGTTTTCCTATGGATTGCCCCCCAATTCAGCCAAGGACTTGACTCGGGCCGCTCTTTTTTATGACTCCAACGCCCTTCTCCGCCTGAAAGCATGCAGAAGTCTTGAAACATTTTCCTGAAACAATCGTACATTGTTTCAGGAACGAGCCTTGTCTCAACCCGGAAATGCTCTGCAGCAAGGATTTGCTTACAAATCATTGCCGTGAAATGCTTGTAGACGGGCTTTGCCCGTCGTAATGCAAGCATTTCAATCGTTAAATGCTATAAAAGTTGCCCAGCCTCAAGCACATTGTTTTCCTCAAGGCTGTCCGCGAAGGCGTATTCTTCGTTTGTGTTATTTTTCACATAATACATTGCATAAATTTCATCCTTATCTCAGCTGGAATAGCCAAGATCTTTCGCTTGAACGCGATTTCAATTTCATTTAGTTACAGCTAGTTATCAAGGCCACGCGCCGTATTCGTAACACGAATAAAGATACAGTAACACCCCAAAACCTATTGATTTTCGCTGCTGTCAAGGCTATAGAGTGTCCCACTCAAATTCCAAGTACAGAGAAGACCACTACATATGCCAGACTGTTCAGGCCATATACAGCCGCTCGGGCTGAGTCTGCCTCTTTTGCGGCGTTTTTCCTGTGTCTTCCCGTCGCCTTTCTGCTTTCTCTTTTTTTCACATACTGGCGCACCGTGTTCCCTAGCGAGTGTTTGGGTAACCATATAAGGAGGTAACTATGGCAAAAGTTGGCGTATATGTCTGTCACTGCGGCTCTAACATAGCCGGCGTGATCGATGTCGAGGCCGTGCGGGATTTTGCTGAGACGCTGCCCAATGTGGCGGTCTCCCGCAAGGACCTCTTCATGTGTTCCGATTCCGGGCAGGAGCTGATCAGACAAGACATCAAGGAAGGCAAAGTTGACCGCGTGGTGGTGGCCGCCTGCACCCCCCGCACGCACGAGCCCATTTTTCGGGGCGTGTGCGAATCCGCCGGTTTGAACAAGTATTTGTTTGAGATGGCGAACATCCGCGACCAGTCCAGTTGGGTGCACCCTCACGACCCTGAGGGAGCAACGGAAAAGGCCAAGGCAGTGGTCTACTCCGCGGTGAACAAGGCCGCCCGCCTGGAGCCGCTGGAAGACAAGTTCGTGGACGTGACCCAGGCCGCCATGGTTGTCGGCGGCGGCGTTGGAGGAATATTCTCCGCCCTGGAGCTGGCCAACATGGGCTACAAGACCTATTTGGTCGAAAAAGAGCCCTCCATTGGCGGCGTCATGGCCATGCTGGACAAAACCTTCCCTACCAACGACTGCTCCGCGTGTATCCTTACGCCGGTCATGGTGGAAGCCGGCAGCCATCCTAACATTGAACTCATGACCTACTCTGAAGTGGCCGACGTGGAAGGCTTCATCGGCAACTTCAAGGTCAAAGTGCAGAAAAAGCAGACATACATCGACTGGGAAAAATGCACTGGCTGCGGCGCCTGCGCTGAAGTCTGCCCAGCCAAAGCCCCGGACGCATTCGACCAGGGCATGTCCAAGCGCGGCGCTGCGTACATTCATTTTCCCCAGGCTGTGCCGAAAAAGGCCGTGGTGGACATGGACGCCTGCATCAACTGCGTTGGCCGGACCATAGGTTCTGAGCCGAAAATCTCCAAAAAAACCGGCAACCCCATGTACGCCCCCTGTGAAAAGGCCTGCCCGGCTGACGCAGTGAACCGGTCCATTGCTCATGACCCCAACGGCGAAATCCGGGAAATCGAAGTGGGAACCATCGTCGTGGCCACCGGCATGAAGGTCATGGACAAGCAGTGGTTCAAGGAACTGGCCCCCAATTCGCCCAACGTGGTCACCGCCCTGCAACTGGAACGCATGATCTCCGCCACGGGCCCGACCGGCGGCAAGCTGTTGCGTCCCTCTGACAACGAAAAACCCAAGGTCATCAACTTCCTGGCTTGCGTGGGCTCCCGCGATGTGAACCACCACACGTATTGCTCGCGCGTGTGCTGCATGTACATGATCAAGCAGGCCCGGCTGCTCAAGGAAAAGTACCCGGACCTGGACATCTACATGCACTTCATCGATGTGCGCACAGCCGGCAAGGACTACGACGAGTACTACACCGGCGCCCGGCGCATGGGCGTCAACATCATTAAAGGCAAGATCGGCTCCATCCAGGAACTGCCTGGCGACAAGCTGCGGGTCATCGGCTACGACATGGAAGCCGCCGAGAACATCGAAATTGAGTCCGACCTGGTTGTCCTGGCCACCGCCATCGAAATGAACGAGGGCGCCAAGGAACTGGCCCAGAAGCTCGGTCTGCAGTTTGACGGCGCCGGCTTCTACCGCGAGCTGCACCCCAAGCTGGGTCCGGTGGAAACCTCGGTTGCCGGCCTCTACCTGGCTGGCTGCTGCCAGGGGCCCAAGGACATTCCGGACACTGTCTCACAGGCCAAGGGCGCTGCTGCCGCCGCCGCCGTGCCGTTGGCCCAAGGCAAGGTGAAAATCGAGCCCATCATCTCTGAAGTGCATCCTGAAAAGTGCTCCGGCTGCGGCGTGTGCGTGCCCTTGTGCCCGTACGACGCCATCAGCATGCGCGACTGGGGCGGACGGCCCCGGGCGGAAATCGACATCACCGCCTGCAAGGGCTGCGGCGTGTGCACCTCCACCTGCCCCAGCGCGGCCATCGTGCTGCACGGCTACGAGGAAGACCAAATCATGTCTCAGATCGAGGCGTTAACTTTCTAGGAGCGAATCAATGGCGAGAGTACTCACCAAAGATCAGATAGACGAAGCCATTTCCACAATCATCGCCAATGGCGGCGAAGGCGTGTTGAAATGCGTGCAGTGCGGCGCCTGTTCGGCCATCTGCCCCGGCGTTAGGGCGGGCTTCCCGGTCCTCTGCCGGCTGCTCATCAAAAAGCTGCAGGAAGGCCAGCTGGAAGAAATAATCGAAGAAACCTCCACCTGGGGCTGCCAGGCGTGCAACCGGTGCACTGAAGTGTGCCCCCAGGGCGTGCGGCCCATGGAAGTGGTCTTCGCCTTCCGGCGCTACCAGGCCAACGAACTGGCGTTCTCCACCTCCACCACCACCAGCCAGATGAATCTGTACGAGCTGGGCCACGCGGTCTTCACCGACGCCAAAGAACTGCGGGAAAGCGTAGGCCTTCCAGGCGAAGCCCCCACCTCCGCATACAACGAAAAGGCCCAGAAAGAGATTCAGATCATCATGGACAACAGCCCCATGGCCGACCTGGGGCTCTTCTAAAGGAGCCGGCAATGCAGCAATTCGGACTCTATCTGGGGTGCAACATCCCCTTCAAAGCGCCTGACATTGAACAATCGTTTCGGCTTGTTCTGCCGAAACTGGGCATAGAACCCGTGGACCTGGAAGGGGCCACCTGCTGCCCTGCATGGGGCACGGCGCCTTCCTTTGACATGAACACCTGGTGCTCCATCTCCGGCCGCAACATCTGCCTGGCCGAAGAAAAGGGCGTAGACCTGATGACCGGGTGCAACTCCTGCTTCGGCGTGCTCTCTGAAGCCAAGCACTTCATCGAGGACGACCCCAAGCGCAAGGCCAAGGTGAACGAGCTGCTCGGCAAGGCCGGCCACGAGTTCAAGGGCTCCTCCGACGTCTACCACATCTCTCACGTGCTGCATCAGATCGTGGGTGTGGACAAGATCAAAGAAAGCCTGAAGTACTCCCTGGAAGGCATGAAAGCCGGCGTGCAGCCCGGCTGCCACGTCCTGTGGCCTTCCGACGTATATAAAGTAAAAGAAGAAAACACTTACGAGCCGACCATCCTGCGCGGCCTGACTGAAGCCCTGGGCGCCGAAGCCCCCTACTATAGCCGCATCTCCGGCTGCTGCGGCATGGGCGGCATGCGCACCACTGACGTGGAAAAGTCCCTGGGCCTGTTCAAAGAAAAACTGCTCTCCATCAAGGAAGAGGTCGATCCTGACTTCATCGTCACCACCTGCTCTTCCTGCTTCCTGCAGTTCGACATGTCCCAGCCCATTCTGCAAGAGCGCGGCGATATCGATTTCACCATTCCGGTGTTTTACTACACGCAGGTGCTCGCCCTGGCCATGGGCTTCGACCCGGCCCAGGTCGCGGCCATCAGCAAAACCCCGCGCGACGAGGCCATCAAGAAGATTCAAAGCGCCGAGCGCCTGGTCAAGGAAAAGGAGGTAGCCTAGCCATGTCATTCAGCCCGAATATCGTTGGATTCGCCTGCCAGTGGTGCACATACGCCGGGGCGGACCTGGCCGGGAACCTGCGCTGCAAATACCCGCCCACGGTCAAGCTCATCCGCGTGCCGTGCTCTGGCACGGTGGAGCCCGAATTCGTTCTCGAGGCATTGCGCCGCGGCGCTGACGGCGTGCTGGTGGGCGGCTGCCACTTTGGCGACTGCCACTACAAGGAAGGCAACTACAAGACCTCCCGGCGCATGATGCTGCTGAAAAAGCTCATCGAAGACGAAGGATTCGACTCCCGGCGCTTTCGCCTGGAGTGGATTTCCGGCGCCGAAGGCATGAAGTTTGCCGAAGTGGTCACCGAATTCACAGAACAGCTCCTGGAACTAGGCCCAAACCCAGTCAAGGAAACCGTCAAGCACTAAGCGCCAGGGCCACAGCGCCCCGCGCATGCAAGATAAAGAGAGGATACAATGGCAGACAAGGTGAAATTCGCGTTTCTGCTGGCTGGCGGCTGCGCCGGCTGCGAGATGACGCTGGTGGACCTGTCCGAGACACTGGTGGACGCGTTGGACCACCTGGAGGTGGTCTTCTGGGCCCCCACCGTGGCCGACGTTAAATACAAGGATTTGGAAGCCATGGAAGACGGGTACATCGACCTGGCTTTCGTGGACGGCATGGTCCGCAACTCTGAAAACGAACACACTGTCAAGGTGCTGCGCCAGAAGTCCAAGATACTCGTCGGCTTCGGCGCCTGCGCCGCCCTGGGCGGCATCGCCGCCATGGGCGACCTGCACACAAAAGAAGAGCTGTTCAACACCGCCTACAAAGACACATGGTCCACAGACAACCCAGACGGCGTGATGCCTACCCCGGAATACACCCTGGACGGCAAGTACGACCTGACCATCCCGTCCTTTACCGAGCGATGCATGACCATCGACGAGCTGGTGGAAGTGGACTACTACGTGGGCGGCTGCCCACCGCACACCAGCCACGTGGCTGCAGCCGTGACCATGATTTTGGAAGGCAAGCTGCCCGAAAAAGGCTCCTGGCTGACCAGCGGCAAGGCCGTGTGCGACGTGTGCAAGCGCAACCCTGCCAACACCGGCGAAACCCGCCGGCCCGTGGGCGAAGTGAAGCGCACTGTGGACGGCCAACCAGACCTGGAAAAGTGTCTGCTGCAGCAAGGCTACATCTGCTTCGGCCCCATCACCCAGGGCGACTGCGGCGCCTCCTGCCTGAACGCCAACATCCCCTGCCGCGGCTGCGGCGGGCCCATCCCCGGCGTCAAGGACTACGGCGCGCGCGCCCTGAACACTGTGGCTTCCACCCTGAAGGACGAAGAAACCTGCGAACAACTCATGGCCAAATACCCCCAACTGGCCAAGTTCTTCTACCGCTACGCCTACACTTCAGGGCTTATCGACAAAAAACGTGTCGCAACAAGCTAGCGGCGCCAGGAGGATTTGACAGTGCAAAAGATTGAAATAAATCCGATCACTCGTCTGGAAGGGCATGGCAAAATCGCCATCTTCCTGGACGACAACGGCAACGTGGACGACGCGTTCTTCCAGACTGTGGAGTTCCGCGGCTATGAAAAATTCCTTCAGGGCATGCCCATGGAGGAGATTCCGCGCACCGTCTCCACTGTGTGCGGCGTTTGCCGCGCGGTGCACTTCATGGCTTCCACCAAAGCCTCTGACGGCGTCTTCGGCGTGGAGCCCCCTCCGACCGGCAAAAAGCTGCGGGAGCTGTTTTTCAACGCCCACTACGTGGAAGACCACTGCGTCATTCTGTACGCCCTGGGCTTCCCGGACTTCGTGGTCGGCCCCAAGGCTGACCCGGCCCTGCGCAACGTTGTGGGCCTCATCCAGGCCGTGGGCAAGGACGTGGGCAAACTGGTCCTCTCCAAGCGCGAAAAAGCCGTGAAAATATTCGAACTGCTGGGCGGTCGGCCTAACCACCCGGTTGCCGGCCTGCCCGGCGGCTGGTCCCGCGCCATCACCGAAGAAGAGCGGCTGCAGATCGTGGAATGGGGCAAGGAACTCGTCGAACTGGGCGAACTGACCCTGAAGGTCTTCGGCGACGTTGTTCTCTCCAACAAGGACTACATGGACCTGGTCACCGGCGACGCCTACCGCGTGGAAGTCGGCTACATGGGCTCCGTGAACGACGAGGGCAACATCACTTACTACGACGGCACCCAGAAGGTCATCAACGCCAAGGGCGAAGAAGTCGGCACGTTTACCGGCAAGGAATACCTGGACTTCATCTCCGAGCGCGTGCTGCCCTGGTCCTACCTGAAGTTCCCCTACCAGAAGAAACTGGGCGCGTGGGACGGCGTCAAGGAAGGCCCGGACACCAACCTGTACTGCGTGGGCCCGCTGGCCCGCCTGAACATCGTGAAAGGCATGGACACCCCCAAGGCCCAGGAACACTTCGAAAAGTTCCACGAAGCCTTCGGCAACAAGAAGCCCGTGCACCAGGTGCTTGCCTACCACTGGGCCCGCGCCATTGAGCTGCTCAACGCCGCTGAAAAAATCGTTGAGATCGCTTCCGACCCGTCCATCACCGACACGAACACCTGGACCAAGCCGACCTCCATTGCCGGCGAGGGCGTGGGCATCATCGAAGCCCCCCGCGGCACGCTGATCCACCACTACCAGAGCGACGAGAACGGCATCTGCACCGCCGCCAACCTCATCGTGGCCACCACCCACAACAACGGCCCCATCAACCTGGCCGTGAAAAACGCCGCCAAGGCTTTCATCAAAAACGGCGAAGTGGACGAAGGCACCCTGAACCTGGTGGAAATGGCTTTCCGGCCCTACGACCTGTGTTTGGCCTGCGCCACGCACACCGTCCAGGGCGGCCAGACCCCGCTGGAAATGAACGTCTACAAAAACGACGGCTCGCTCTTCAAAACCATCCGCAACTTTTAAACCAGTTGCGGACGTGATATACTGCCAAGCCGGGGGAGTTTTCTCCCCCGGCTTTTTGCTTCAAAAGGAACGGTAAAAGGCAATACCGCAGATTACGCAGATATGACGCAGAGTTTAGCACATATGGCCCGATAATTGGTCCCACTACCGTGTCATGCCCCGCGAAGGCGGAGCATCCAGCGACTGTGACTTTTTTCGCGCTGATATCATCGAAATCGAAGCAATAACCATGCTTGCGAAATATCAGGCGCCATGAGTAAGTACTGTCAGGAAGGCTCTATGCAGCCACATCTGCGGCAAAAAGGACGCATCATGCGAAACAAACGGCTCATCATTGGCATAGGCAACCCCCTGCTCCAGGACGACAGGGCCGGTATAGAAATTATCGAGCGGCTGGAAGCCCGCGGCGACATGGACTGCGACCTGCTGGACCTCTACACCGTGGGCTTCGAAGTTATAGACAGCGTCAAGGGCCGCGATGAAGTCATCATAGTGGACGCCTGCAAGCTGGGCTACCAGCCTGGCGAGATCGTGGAAGTGCAGATCGAAGACATCTTCACCAACGCGCACCTGACCAACTCCCACGCCGTCACCCTGGGAACCACGCTGAAAATGGGCTACGAAGTCTTTGAAGATGAAATGCCTGAAAAGCTGACCATCCTGCTCATCGAGATAGACAAGGTGGAGAAATTCACCAAAGTAATGACCCCGCCCGTGCAACAGGCTGTGGACGAGCTGGAGCGCCGGTTGGTGGAAAAATGGGGGAAGAAGGACGCCCCGGCTTCGGCGTAATGCATAGTTGCAGCACCCCTGTGCACATTATTGCATGACGCAGACCCGCGGCTACTTTTTCGCCCTGCTCGCCACCCTGGTCTGGTCGGGCAATTTCATTGTCGCCCGTGGCCTGGCCGATGTCTTCCCGCCGGTCACGCTCAGTTTTTCTCGCTGGTTTATCGCCAGCGCCTGCCTGCTGCCCTTTGCCCTGCCTGCAGTGCGGCGCCAGTGGCCGCTGGTGAAGCAGCACTGGCGCTACCTGCTCCTCACCTCGCTGCTGGGCGTGGCCTTGTTCAACACCCTGGTCTACACTGCCGGGCAACGCACCGCGGCGGTGCATCTGGCGCTCATCATGCTGCTCATGCCGGTGGTGGTCATCGTGCTGTCGCGGCTGCTGCTGGGCGAACCCATCACCCGGCGCAAGCTCGCTGGCCTGGGACTAGCGCTGGCCGGGGCGGCTCTGCTCATCACCCGGGGCGACCCGGCCATGATAGCGCATTCTTCCTTCAATAGCGGCGACTTGATCATGATTGCCGCGGCAATCATCTTTGGCCTGTACACCATGCAGGTGCGCCGCCGGCCGCCGGGCCTGAGCGACGCCGCACTGCTGTGCGTCACCTTTGTGGCGGGCGCGGTCATGATTGCGCCCTTTGCCGGCCTGGAGCTCTTGCTTGCGCCGCCGCAAGAAACGTTCACCCCCCGCGTGATCGCAGGCGTGCTGTACGTCGGCCTCGGCCCCTCGCTGATCTCCTACTTCTCGTGGAACAAGGCCCTTGCGTCCATAGGGCCGACCAAGGCGGGCATGATCTACTACCTCATTCCACTCTTCTGCGCGGTGGAGGCCTGGCTGCTACTGGGCGAGCCAGTCACCTGGCTGCACGCTGCGTCCGGCGGGTTGATCCTGGCTGGAGTGGCGACGGCGAATAGGAGTTCAGTTCCAGCCAAAACGTAAGTCTTTTTGAACAGCCAATCACGTATCACTGCCACTGCTAGAATATTCAGAACTACGCATTGACTTATACAGCACCATAGCTTAGCAAACGCCAATGAATAGGCTACAGAACATCGAGGAAAAAGTCCGCCCTCTTAAAGTGCAAGCGAAAACTTTTGCTCGAAGACGCACAATTCTGCACAAAGGCATCCAGCTTGCGGCCATGGGTTTTTTCCCGCTTTGTGAATCCCTCTACTTTGGTGTGTACTCAGGCGACACAATCTTTCATTTATCCCACAATGCGCTTAACGTATGGGACGTTTTATTCATTGTCGTGCTGATTTCCCATGGTGCAGCCATTGTGTACTTATTACTGCTTTCTGGCGCTATAGACGTGGAAGACTACATCTTCCAGGTGGATGAGTTACAAGAAGAATTAGATAAAACCTCTGTTGTCAATACAGCATACGCCAAAGAGAACCAGAACTTTGTCATATACATTGACATCATTCAAAATATATCAAGCCGCGTCTCACAATTTCTTGCCAACCCTTCCTTTCTAAATGACTATACTCTTGATAGCTTGCTAGAAGATTT
>CAYTSA010000041.1:0-13455 GCA_964440345.1 uncultured Desulfovibrionaceae bacterium
GTCCATGAGACAATATTTGGCCTTGATGCCAGCCGCAAGCGCGCGTTGCAGCATCAGGGCAATCAGGCTTGTTGACTTGTACACGCCCACATTGAGGCAACATATTCGAATGTCGCGAGGCTAATTGACGATATCAGCATAGGGCCGCCTCGCCAATGCAATGACACGTCCCAAGGATGTCATTGCCCGCGCAGGCGGGCAATCCAGGGACTTTGACTATTTCTGCGCCGCGAAGCCCCTGTATGTCATGGACCGCGAAAGTGGGGCGGACGTATGATGGAAGGCCGCAACGCTTGAAATCAAGCCCAACACAGATATTTTTATAGATGCAATCTTTGCAGAAACCTCGATTTTACTGACAGATGTGGGAGCTTCGGAGCAAAGGGCATTGCCAGTGCGCCGGTCAAACCGGTTTGGAGTAGAGAATGAAAGAGTCTTACGGTGAAGGGGTAGCGTCCCACACCGGCCCCGAGTCATGCGCTGTCGATCGCGAGGTCGGGAGTGAAGCGTTGACAGGGGTACGTACGGGCCAGCCATTGAGCGGCGAAATTACTTCCTCTGGAGCGCCGACGCAGTTGGCTATTGCGGAAGGCAACACCGGGGGCGGCGCTATGCGCGAGTCGCCCCAGCGCTCCGCGCCGTCGAAGACCCTGTGCACGTACGGAAACTCCAGACACGGGAACCGGGAGGTCCCAGTGGCTCCTTGTCCTGATGGTGGGCATGGACGGTCGGGGAAAGCGGTAAGCCATACGCCCGACATGTACGCTTCTGAGAAGTCTGATGACTGTGTAGTACCTGAGAAGCGGTCGAACAAAGGCAGGGATGACCTGTCGGCGGAGACCGTGGAGGAAAGGCGGTCAACCAAGGGGAACACGGAGCAGACGTCCGTGGACCGGACACAGAGCCGGAGAACCACGTAGAACAGACTGCAACGTGTGCGAGAAGTAGCTAGAGGGCCAAGGATGCACGCACTTTTATCCAGTCGAACGTTTCTACGCCAGACACCCGAGGTAGGAGCCCAGTGCGGTAGTTCCGCTCGCTGGGATATGTGCGGGGGGCAGCTCGAAAGAGCGGTTCCTACCGCGAACTTTGCAAAATAGGCAAACGGCGATAGCTTTATTTCTCTAGATTGTTACCGTTAGTGCAGCCAAGGGGCTCGAATTCAGGGCTTATTTGACCAACCCTTCCATGCGCGCGGCCTTGTTCCACCCCGTGGCGCCGGATGACGCAGCCATGGGGCCGCTGGTGGAAACAGCGATATATTCTCAATGGTTCTCCGTGCAGGACGGAGCGTTTTTCCATTACGCACGATGGAAAAGAAGGCGACGCGAGGGACGCGACCACGGGGAAGTGGACGTGGTGTTGACGCACAGGGGGACGCTGCGGCCCGATCAGGCCATGGAGATCAAATGGTCGGACAAGCCAGCGCCTAAGCCCGAAGAGCTTACCGGGTTGATGGAGTTCTGCGCCAAGGCCGGGCTGGACGCAGCCACGGCGATCACCCGGACAGCGGCGGAACGGTGGACAGCGTACGGTTACGATTTGTGCCCAGCGCTCTGTTTTGCTACGCCCATGCGGAAATCAGTTTGAACGAACTGATGAATTTTTCGTAACGGAACCAAACCGCCGCCGGCGGATGCAACACATGGTCCCGCCGGCTATGCGGCGTCTCAGTGTTTTTCAAACTTTTCCGGAGGCAGGCGCACGGTGAGGACAGGTATGCCGCAGCGCCGGATGACCCGCTGGGCCACGCTGCCGAGCATGATGTCGGCCAGGCCGCTACGGCCGTGTGTGCCCATGACCAGCATGTCGTAGCCGTTTTTGCTTTCTGCGAGTATTTCTTCTGCCGGGCGGCCCACGCGGACAACCACGTCTTCGTCGTGCAGGGGACAGCTTGGCGCTTCCTTCCGGCAATGACGTATGGCTTCCTGCACGCGTGCATGGGCGGCGGCTTCGGCCTTTTCCCGGGCCGTGGCGTTAAAAGATTCCCACTGGTCTTTGGAGAAGTGTTCCTCTATGTCCACGCCCGCTTCTTCGCTCATGAATTCCACCACGTCTGGAACCACGTGCAGCACAGTGACGCGGGCGCCGTACTTGCGGCCCAGGGAGGCGGCGTACCATATGGCGTGGCGCGCGCTCTCGGACAGGTCCGTGGCGTAGAGTATGGCGTGTATGGCTGGCAGCATGTCTCTGCTCCTTGTATAGGTTTAGCCCGAGACCGGCTGGGCGGCCGTTTTGGCAGACGATTCCGTAGACGATTCCGCAGGAGGTTCCGGCGGCGGTCCGAACAGGGTGTTGGTGAATTTCACGTACCAGGCTGCGGACTGCACCTGGATGATATACGCCACGGCCACCACCAGAGCGGCGTCCGAGCCTTTGGCCCCAAAGGCGTTGATGGCGATGGCCAGGGCGATGGACAGGTTGCGCATCACCGAGCCGTAGACCAGGGCGATGGCGTCGCCCCTGGGCAGCAGCAGTTTGCCGGTCACGGTGCTTAGGGCGAAATTCACGGCGTAGATGATGGCCAGGGGGATGAGTATCTGCAGCAACATGCCCGGGGAGCCGGCAATGGTTTTGGCTTTCAGCGCCAGGGCGATGAACACGATGCCCAGCACGCCCAGGGTGGACAGCGCCGGGAACTTGGGCCCGATACGGCCCTGGAAATCCTTCTGCCCATATTTTTTGATGAGTGATTGTTGGGTGATGAAACCGAGCAACATGGGCAAGAAAACAATAAAGAAAATCTGCTGCACGACGGCCAAGACGTTTACTTCGATGGCCGCGCCCATGAGCGCCTGCACGTAGAACGGCGTGGCCAGTGAGCCCAGGGTCAGGCCAATGACGGTCATTTTCACGGCTGCGGCCATGTTGCCCTTGGCAAAGCCGGTCCAGGAAATAGTCATGCCGCTGGTGGGCACCAGCCCGGCCAGCAGCAGCCCCAGAGCCATGTACGGCTGGTCGCCAAAGAAAACCAGGCCGACGCCAAAGGCCATAAAGGGGACAATCCCGAAATTGATGATCTGGGTGAGCACTTGGGCTTTTACGTCCCCGCCCTGGAAGACCTGCTTTATCTTCAAGGTCACCATCATGGGGTAGACCATCAGAAATGTGAACGGGATAATAAGGCTTTTCAGCCACTTGGCGTCAAACAATGCGCCATAAGCAAAGCCCAGAACCATCATCACCGGTATGGCGATGATTAGGTTTTTGGTGATTTTTTGTAAAACTTTCCACATGATTCCCTCCTGCTGTTGGCCGCCGTCCCGACCGCCTGGCCAGGGAAACAGCGGCGGCGGCGCGTCAAGCGGAGCACGCTAGTATATCCAGGTTATGTAGCCCTGTTCGCTCAGCCGGATGGCTTCCACGCCTTTTTCGATACGCCAGTTTTCCGGCAGATCAGCCTCGCTGATCTTGCGGGTTTTAGCGCAGGGCAAGCACACGTTCACCGGGATTTTTTTGTCCAGGACGACCTGTAAATACTGCATCATGGTGTCGCCGGTGGCGGCCTGGAGTTTTTCGGCCAGGTCCAGGTTGGTCAGATACACAGCGTCGTCCACCAAAAATATAGACACTTCGTGTCCTTCCTCTGCGGCGCGGCTGGCAAACATCATGGCCCGGGTGGCCTTGGTGGGGTTATCGGGGCCGCTATTGATGATGAACTGGTATTTGCTCATGACGTGTTCCTCCATTTTTCTGAGAGTTGTAGGCCGGCATACACGGCCAGCGTGGGCACATATCTACGCCCAAAATTTGTTCCAGACATTGACCCCAATCAATGTAGGAAATTTTTTTGGGCGCTACACCGGACCTGGGAGAATGAGGGATTTCTCCTCGTAACGGACGCAGACTGACAGTGACGACGTATTTGAACCTTGGAGGGAAACATGGATACACAACGGCAAAACGATCTGGCTTTGGGCTTCCGGTTCTTGGCCGCTGCATTGCAGGACGAGCCTGCTGCAGAATTACTGCAACTGCTGGCAGGCGAATCATTTTTCAAAGGAGCGGAAGATTCCGGTTTCTGGGAGCGCGTGCAGCGTCTCATATCCTTCTGCCAGGCCGGCGACGCCCAAGAGCAGCTGGCCCAGGCCCGCTACGACTATGCGGACTTGTTCCTTAACGCCGGGCCGGATCCGGTTTTTGCCTACCATTCATTGTACACAGAGAAAGTCTCCACCGTGCAGCAAAAGCCGCTGTTTGATCTGCGCGGGCGCTTGCGGGAGCTGGACCTGCGGGTGCGCGAGGACTTTATGGACCTTGACGAGCATATTGCCGTGGAGCTGGAGCTCTGCGCCTGGCTGCTGGAGCAGTCCAGGGAAGACGATTTTACAGCCTTTTTTGGCGAATCGCTCATGGCCTGGGCGCCACAGTTTTTTGCCCGGCTGCAGGAATCTGCCGGTACAGATTTCTACAAGGGCTTGGGCGATCTGGGCGCTGCGTTTCTGGAATGCGTTCAGGGGAGCGCCGGCGGGTTCTGCGCCGGTTTGGCCGCCGCCCTGCGCGCAGCCGGGTTTGCGCCCGGCGTCCCTCTGCTGGTCCCTGGGGCCAAGCCCGCAGAGCCGGACAGGGAAATCCCTACCCACTGTTACACCTGTGGGGCTCTGTGCGGCATGACGGCAAAAGTGAGCGACGGAGTGATGCAGAAAACAGGCGGTCTGCCCGGGGACCCCAAGGGCGGCGGCAAGGTCTGCCCCAAGGGCGCGGCGGCCGCACGGCACGTGAATAGCCCGCACCGGCTGAAGAGCCCGCTCATCCGGGAAAACGGCCGCTTCCGCAAAGCCGGCTGGGACGAGGCCCTGAACCTGGTCGCCGTAAAGCTTCAGGCCGTGCCCGAAGGCAAGCTGGCCTATTTTCGCGGCAACGACTACGCCAAATTTGTACACGAAGCCTTTTTCGACGCTCTGGGCTGCCCCAAGGGCACGCACCGGACCATGTGCGACAACTCCAACCGCATGACCAACGAGCACACGCTCAACGACAAGCGGCCCTGGATCAATTACCAGGAGTCCGAGTACATTATCCTTTTTGGCTTGAACGAGCTGGCGACTTCTTACGGCCAGCGCAAAACCGCAGAATTTAAAAAAGCTCTGTCCAACGGCGCTGAGCTGGTGGTTTTTGACCCCCGCAAGTCTGAGACAGCAGCCAAGGCCACAGAGTGGCTGCAGATTGTACCCGGCACGGACGGCGCCGCGGCCATGGCCATGGCCTATGTGATCATCAGCGAAGACCTCTACGACAAAGAGTTCGTGGAGCACTGGACCACGGGCTTTGCAGAGTTCAAGGCCCGGGTGCTGGGCGAGGAGGACGGCGTGCCCCGCACCCCGCAGTGGGCCCAGGAGATTACCGGCGTGCCGGCCGAAGCCCTGGAGCGCGTAGCCCGGGAATTCGCCGCAGCCAAGAGCAAGGGCGCCATTTCCTGGACTGGTCTGGCCCAGACGTACAACGGCCACTGGTCCACGGCCGCCGTCCAGGCTCTGAACGGCCTGTGCGGAACCTTTGACGCGCCTGGCGGTCCGTCCTTGCCCTTCAAGCGCAAGCTTGGCTCGGCCTGGGGCGAGGGCCAGGCCAAACCCGAGAAAAAAGCCGCGCCCAAGGTGAATGACTTTCTGCTCTGGTCCGGCTGGTCCCCGGCCCTGTTCGAAGACCAGGTCAACGAAGGCAAGCTGCAGGCCATGGTCTGCTACTGGGGCGACCCAGTGCTCACCTGGGGCAACTCCGAGTCGGTCAAGCGCGGCCTGGAAAAGCTGGATTTTCTGGTGGTCATTGACGCCTTCATGTGCAACACGGCCCTGCTGGCCGACGTGGTGCTGCCGGAATCCACCTGGCTGGAACACCCGGACCTGAAGCCGGACTGGTTGTACGAGGCCTTTTTGAGCTACTTTGCCGAAGTGGTGAAGCCCATGTACGACACCCGGCCCATGTGGCGCATTTGCCAGGGGCTGGCGGAGCGCATGGGCGTGCACGGCGCTGCGCCCTGGTCCAGCCTGGACGAGGCCCACGCCAACCAGCTGCGCGGGACCCCCTGGACCCTGGAAGAGCTGAAGGAGAAGGGCTTCATCATCACTGACGAGGCGCGCTACTACAAGTACAAGGAGTGGTCCGGCCTGAACCCGCCCGAGGGCTACGCCAGCTCCGGCAAGAGCCGCACCGGCAAGTATAATTTTGTGAACCCGGTTTCCGCTGAACGTGGGGTGGACGCCCTGCCTGACCACAAGCCCATTGACGCCTTGTACGCGCCGGACGTTGAATATCCCTTTATCTTCGGAAATTTCCGGCTCTTTGTGCACGAGCATTGTTCCACCTTCAACAATGTGCAGCTCATGAAACTGCAGGGGACCAACTCCCTGGTCATGAACGACGAGGACGCTGCGGAACTGGGGCTCAGCAGCGGCGACCAGGTCCGCGTCTCCTCGCCGTGGGGCCAGACTGAGATTCCGGTGGAGCCCACCCCGGACATGCGCCGCGGCGTGTTGGGCGCGGCTGGGGGCTTCGGCCACCTGCGCGGGCTGGAGGGCGATCCTAAGTTTCCGCAGTTTGGCGGGGTGAACGCGCCTGGCGCGCTTATGCCGCCCAACTCCGTGGAGCCCACAGGCGGCACGCCGCCGCTGAAGTACATAAAGGCCCGGGTGGAGAAGGCGGGCTAGCCGGTAAATACAGTAAACGCACCGCCCGGGGCCCGCTTGCCGCGGGGGGGCGGCGGTGATAAGGAGTCCCTGCGCGCTGGCCTGTTTTGTCCACACGCTTGGCGCGCAGGACACTCCCCATGCAGCCACGAACCATTGCCGAGCGCGTGTTGCGCACCATTCTCGATTCTGTCAGTTACGCTGTCGTGGCCATGGACCACAACGGCGACGTGGTCTGCCTGAACGAGCCGGCTCGGCAGTTTCTCCGCCAGCGGCGCCGGGATTTCGAGACCTGCGTGGGCAAACCGGCCGAGCGCATTTTGCCCCTGGCCGCCCCCCTGGCCATGGAAGCCATGAGCGACCCGGAGTTCCAGGCCGGCCGGCGGCGCATAGTGGACAAGGGCAAGGAGCTGTTTTTCGAGATAACGCCCTGGCTGGAGGACGGGGAGATGCGCGGCGCCGTGGTCAGCCTGCAGCGGCCGGAGCGCTTCGAGGAGCTGGCGTCCAAGCTGGAGGTTCACCAGAAGCTGCACAAACAGCTGCAAGCTATTTTTGATTCGTCGTCGGACGGTATCTGGGTCACCGACGGAGACGGCGTGATCATTGACATGAACGCCGCTTCTGAAAAGCTCAACGGCGTGAGCGCCCAAGACATGATGGGCCGCAGCGTAAAGTACATTGTCACCGAGGGGCTGGTGGACCAGTCCGTCACCGTGGAGGTGATGCAGCACAAGCGGACCATCAGCCTCATCCAAAACGTGCCCCGCACGTCCAAGCAGCTGCTGGTCACAGGCACGCCCGTGTTCGACCGCGACGGGGCCATCTCGCTGGTGGTGGTCAATGAGCGGGACATCACTGAGCTGAACATGCTCAAGGCTGGCTTGGAAAACGCCCGGCGGGACAAGCGCCGCGTGCAGGACGAGCTGGACGGCCTGGTGATGCTGGAGCTGGAAAAGAAGGAAATAGTGGCCGAAAGCGAGTCCATGCGCCGGGTGCTGACTGCAGCTTTGAAGCTGGCCAAGCTGGACGCGCCGACCATCCTGGTGCTGGGCGAGTCCGGCGTGGGCAAGGGCTTGCTGGCCAAGTTCATCCACAAAAACAGCCCCCGCCGGGACAAGCCGTTCATGGCCATCAACTGCGCCGCCTTGCCGGAGAACCTGTTTGAGGCCGAGCTGTTCGGCTACGAACGGGGGGCCTTTACCGGCGCCCGCGAAGAGGGCCGCACCGGACTGTTGACCCTGGCTGAAACCGGGACACTGTTTCTTGATGAAATAGGCGAATTATCCCAGTCTGTGCAGGCCAAGCTATTGAAATGTCTGGAGGACAGGGAGTTCATGCCCCTGGGAGGAGCCAGCCGGCAGACCATGAACTGCACGGTCATAGCCGCCACCAACCGGGACCTGGACGCATTGGTACGCAAGCGGCAGTTTCGCAAGGATTTCTACTACCGGCTGAACACCTTCACCCTGCGCATTCCCCCCCTGCGGGAGCGCGCCGACGACCTGACAGCGCTGGTCCGCACCTTTGTGCAGCAGCTGAACAACACTTACGGAACCAAGCGCTACATCACCAGCCGTTCCATGGACTTGCTGCAGAGCCACTCTTTCCCTGGCAACGTGCGGGAGCTGGAAGGGTTGCTGCGCCAGGGGGTGGTCATGGCTGAAGAAGACAACATGGACAGTTATATAGAGCAGCGTCTTCTGGCCCTGACTGGCGGTGGGATGGAGCCCGGCCGGCCCGAAACCCTGCCGGCGGCCCTGGACAGCGTGGAACGCGCGATGTTGCTCAAGGCCCGGGCCGTGTGCGTGACTACCCGGGAGATGGCCGCCATGCTTGGGGTGAGCCAGCCCACCATCGTCCGCAAACTGCAAAAGCACCGCCTCTCCTGAACTCGATTCACAATTGAATTGAATGTTTTTTAGTACAGCCCGCCAGGACTCGCCTTCGGGCCTGGGGATACTGTATTTCTCAACGTTTCTGGAGTGTTCTTGGAACGTGTTCTGGGCAATGCTGGGCCTGAGGCCGTTGATGCATGAATAAATCAATGATAATGCTCTGATATTTCGTGTATTTTTTGGTTCTGGCAATTCATTTTTGTATCGCGAAGGGTTCGGGTACAAACGGGTATTTCCGGCTACCCATTATATTTCCAGTACATTTGCCAAGAGCGCCGTTTTTTGCTTAGAGTAAGCATTGTCTCTTTGCCGGGGACCACGCCTTGGTGCTTCGGCTGTGTGAAAAAACCAAACCGATGCAAGGAGATCATGGAAAAAGCTTCCTGGCGTCCCTGGGCGCTGCTCGCCCCTTCGCTGACGGCGGTTACGTTGTTGCTTGTCGTCCCGGTCTGTTTCGTGGTGGTGTACAGTTTCTGGCTGCGCGCTCCTTCCGGGGCGGACATCGTGGCCTTTCAGTGGGGCAATTACGCCAAGTTTTTTGCGGACATGTTCTACCCCTCCATTCTTATCCGGACCATCCGGGTGGCGGTGGAGTGCGTGTTGCTCTGTCTGGTTATGGGCTATGTTCCAGCGTATTTTTTTTACCGCTCCACCACCAAGTATAAGTCCGCCCTGCTGCTGCTCATCATGCTGCCGTTCTGGATAAGCTTCATCATCCGGACTATGAGCTGGATCAACATTCTGGGCGACACCGGGCTTATCAACCACGTGCTGATCAGCTCTGGTTTGCTCAGCGATCCCATCCCCATGCTCTATAACGAGGGCTCGGTGCTTATGGGGCTTATCCAGTACCTGCTGCCATTCATGATTCTGAATATTTACGTCAGTCTGGAGGGCATAGACAAGAATTTGCTGGAGGCGGCCCGGTCCATGGGCTGCACTGAATGGCAGGCTTTTCGCGAGGTCACTTTGCCGCTTTCCTTGCCCGGGGTCAGCGCCGGGTGTCTATTGGTCTTCGTGCTTACCTGCGGCACGTATCTGCCGCCCATGATCCTGGGCGGACCCGGGGACGCGCTTATAGGCAACCTCATCTTTAAGCGGGTCATCGGCACGCTGGACTGGCCCTTTGGCTCGGCCATCAGCGTCGTGCTCTTGGTTTTGCTGACCATTATTGTGTGGACCTACAACCGCTACCTGGGCATCAACCAGGTGTTCAAGGCGCTCAAGGGGTAGCGTATGCGCATAGGCTGGAAGCTCATAAAGCTCTACACGTTTCTGGTGTACGTGTTCATGTTTGCGCCCATAGCGGTGGTGGTGCTGCTATCCTTCAACCCGGAGCAGTTCGGCTCCTTTCCCATGGAAGGGTTCAGCTTTCGCTGGTACGCCAAGCTGGCCGGCAACGACGCCATTATCGAGGCGTTCAAGAACTCCATACTGCTGGGCTCGCTCACGGCGGCCATCACCACGACCATCGGCGTGCTGGCGGCGTATGCTTTCGTACGCTACAATTTTCCAGGCAAGAACACGCTGAATACGCTGCTTCTGGCGCCCATCATGATTCCGGAAGTTGTGCTGGGCGTGGCCTTGCTGCTCTTTATCCGCTGGCTGCAGCAGCCCAAGTCTTTTGCCATGCTGCTTATGGGCCACGTGGTGCTTACCTTGCCCTACGTGCTGCTCATCGTGCAGGCCCGGCTGGTGGGCATCCGCACGGACTACGAAGAGGCGGCCAAGTCTCTGGGCGCCAATCCTTTCCAGACTTTTCGGGAGATTACCTTGCCGTTGCTCACGCCCGCCATAGTGGCCGGCATGCTCTTTTCTTTCACCATTTCCTTTGACGACATCACGGCAACGCTGTTCTGGGCCACAGCCTCGCAGCAGACGGTGCCGGTGAAAATATTCGGCATGCTCAGAAACTCCATCAGCCCGGAAATCAACGCCCTGGGCGCGGTGATGATCGTGCTTACGGTGGCCACGCCTCTACTGGCCGGCTACCTGAGCCGCAAATTTGCCAAAGGCAAGTAGCACCACACTCATTTTGTAGCCATCTTCAAAGGAGGAGACTGATGCGCAAACAACTGCAAGACGTTCGGGAACGGTACGAAAACGGCGATGTATCCCGCCGCGATTTTTTGAAATACACGGCCCTGGCTGGCGCGGCCGTGGGCTTGGTTGGAGGGCCCTTTTCCCTGGTCCGGCAAGCCATGGCCGCCAAATCCATTCGTTTTGACGGCTGGGGAGGCACCACGTCCGAGGCGTTTCGCACATACGCCTTCAAGCCCTTCACCAAGGCTACAGGGGTTGACGTTATTGACGGCGAGTTCGGCGACATGGACTCCTACCTGACCCGGGTGAAGGCCTCGTATCCTCCTGGGGGCGAGTTCAACCTGGCCCACCTGTCCGGAGTGTTCGACTACGCCCGCTATGTGAATCTGGGCTTTGATACGGTGCTGGACGAATCCAAAATACCGAATCTGGACCTGGTTATGAAAGCCATGATCACGCCTTACCGGGAAATCACCGGCGGCAAGCTTTCTGCTGTTCCGTACGACCTGGGCCAGACCGGCATTGCCTACAACACCAAATACATATCCAAAGACAAGGCAGAGAAGCTGGGCGCCTCCCTGTTGTGGGACAAGGAACTCAAAGGGAAGCTGGGTTCCTGGGGCGACTGGCGGACCAACATCTGGTACGCCGCCCTGCACACCGGCCAGAGCCCCAACGACATCAAGGATATGGACGCCGTGTGGAACGCCCTGCGCGAACAGCTGCCCATGGTCAAAAAGTACTGGGGCTCAGGCGCGGAACTCATGAGTTTGCTGGGCAACGAGGAAATCTACGCCACTGTGGCTTGGTCCGGCCGCGTGGCCCAGCTGCAGGCCCAGGACCATCCCATCGGCTTTCTGGCGCCCAAAAACTGCTACTCCTGGCAGGAATGCATCTTCGTGCTCAAGGGCTCGGACCTGGACGTAGCCCAGCAGCTGCTTAACTACATGCTGGAGCCCGAGGCCGCTATTGCCGTGGCTATTGGTCAGATGTATCCGTCCAGCCTGGACCCGACCAAGGTGGAGATGCCCAAGGAAGTGACCAACTTGCCTGCCTTTGACCCCAGCGGCAAACTGGAAGGCTACCTTTTCGCAAATCCGGACTATTGGAACTCCAAGCAGATGGAATGGGCTGAGAAGTGGGACCGCATCATGGCTGGAGGCTAGCGCATTATCGCGTTGAGGCAACGCTCGCTCCTGAAACAATGTACAATTGTTTCAGGAAAATGCTTTAAGCCTGCAGCAAGCCAGTGTGCATTGACACGCAACCCCGCCGCGGCGTATTGCGCCGCGGCGGGATACATTTTGCTATTTTAATTGCTATGTTATTTGCAAAACGGGAGCGCAAAACGTGGGAAACGGCGACAAGGCCATAGCTGTACAGCTCAAAGGCGTGCTAAAACGCTTTGACAAGGTTGTGGCGGTGCAGAAGACGGACCTGGACATTGAAGAAGGCAGTCTGGTGACTTTGCTGGGGCCCTCGGGCTGCGGCAAAACGACCATTTTGCGCATGATTGCCGGGTTGGAGAACGCCACCGAGGGCGACATTTTCATCAAGGGTAAACGCGTCAACGACGTGCCCATCCACAAGCGCAATTTGGGCATGATCTTCCAAAACTACGCTTTGTTTCCGCACAAAACCATTTTCGACAACGTGGCTTTTGGCCTGAAGTACCGCAACGTGCCCAAAGAAGAGGTCAAGAAGCAGGTCACCCGCGCCCTGGAGATGATTCGCTTGCCCGGCGTTGAAAAACGCTATCCCGCCCAGCTTTCCGGCGGGCAACAGCAGCGCATTGCCCTGGCCCGGGCCATTGTCATAGAGCCGGACGTGCTGCTCATGGACGAGCCCCTTTCCGCCCTGGACGAGAACCTGCGCGAGGACATGCGCCGCGAAATCGATAACTTGCAGCAGATGCTGGGCGTGACCACCATCTTCGTCACCCACGACCAACGCGAAGCCCTCTCCATGTCTGACAAGATCATTGTCATGAAAAGCGGCAAGAAGTTGCAGGAGGGCGAGCCTGAAGACGTCTACAACTATCCCAACAACCACTTTGTGGCCGACTTCCTTGGCCATTCCAATTTCTACAAGGCCACGGTGTACGGCCACGAAGGCGAGCGCATCAAAGTGCGCACTGACGCTGGCAATGAATTTCTGGTCAATCATCCCGGCCAGTGGGCGGAAGGTGAACATGTGGAGCTGGTCATCCGGGCCCAGAAGATAGACATCCACCCGGAAAAAGAACAAGACGAGGCTGCTGATACAAACCGCTTTTTCGGCGTCATCAAAGACCGCAGCTACATGGGCGGCGAGGTCAGTTACTTTGTGGAGCTGGACAGCGGCTGCGTGCTGCACGCCATCAGCATGGTCAAGATGCGCGCTCTGCGCCGCGGCGTGCGCGTTGCCGTGCAGGTTCCGCCCCGGCACTGCGGCCTGCTGCACCAACAGGACGCAGAACTCGTCTAACTGCAGGGCTATTCGCCCCGCCATACTGCACTAACGCCGGACAGCCGCATGATCGACGCACACGCTTTGACAGCCGCTTTCACAAGACGCTACCCCAACCGCATACTTGCCGTGGACTCGCACACCGGCGGCGAGGCCACCCGGCTTATTGTGCACGGCTGCGAGCCCGTGCCCGGCGCCACAATGGCCCAGAAGCGCGAATTTTTTGCTGCAGAACGGGATCATGTCCGTGCTTTGCTCACCCGCGAGCCCCGCGGCCACCGGGACATTCTGGCTGCGGCCGTCACTGAGCCGGTCACCCCGGGCGCGGCTTTCGGCCTCATCTACATGGACGCAAAGCGCTATCCTTTTCTCTGCGGCCACGCCACCATGGGCGCGGTGACCACCCTGCTGGAGCTGGGCTGCATAGAACGCAGCAAGAAAGGCGA
>CAYTSA010000041.1:13465-30531 GCA_964440345.1 uncultured Desulfovibrionaceae bacterium
GACACGCCTTCCGGCCCCATGGCCGCCGTGGCTACATGGGGACCGCAGGGGGTGGAGTCCGTCTCCATAGACGCCGTGCCTTCCTTTGTGCAGGGCCGGGACCTGCCGCTACACGTTCCGGAGCTGGGCGGCATAACCGTGGACACGGTCTGTGTGGGCGGCTATTTTGTGATGGTGGACGCAGACCAGGCCGGCCTGGATTTGCAGAAGACCGGCAGGGGGGAACTGGCCAGGCTGGGCATGGGAATCATCCGGCTGGCCAACGAGCAGCTGACGGTGAGTCATCCAGAACGGCCGGAAGTCTGCACCATCGACGTGGTGGAGTTCATCCACAGCGAGGGCCCGCGGCGCGGCTCCGGCATAGTGGTGTACGGCGAATCCCACGTAGACCGCTGCCCCTGCGGCACGGGCACGGCGGCCAAGCTGACCCTGCTGCACGCCCGCGGCGCCATTGACAAAGACGAAGACTACATAAACGCTGGGCCGCTGGGCACCACTTTTACAGGCCGCATTGTGGAGGAACTCGCCGTGGGCGGCTTGCCGGCTGTCCGCGTGCGGCTTGCCGGATCGGCCTGCATGACCGGGGTGCAGGAATATGTGCTGGACTCCAAGGACCCTTTTCCAGAAGGATTTTTAGTATGAGCGCGTCGCCAGTTGATATCGTGTGCTACAACGGCAAAGTGCTGACCATGGACGAGGCGGCGCCCACAGCCACAGCCGTGGCCATAGCTGGCGGCTGCATCGTCGCCGTGGGCGGCGATACGGATATCCGGCTGCTGGCCGGTTCCCGCACCCGGCAGGTGGACATGCAGGGCTGCACGCTGCTGCCCGGTTTTTTCGACTCTCACTTTCACTTTTACCAATGGTCAGTGGGCCGGACCCAGATGAACCTTTCCCCGGCCCAGGACTTTGCCGGCTGCATGGACATGATATCCCGAGCGGCTGCACAACTATCGCCGGGCCAATGGCTGCACGGCGCTGGTTTTAACGAGACTGACTGGACGGGCGGGCACGAGCCGCGCATGCCCACACGCAAGGACCTGGATGCGGTCGCGCCGGAGAACCCGGCGCTCATCTACCGTTGCGACCTGCACCTGGCTGTGGCCAACAGCAAAGCCCTGGAGCAGGCCCGGGTAGGACCGCAGACCCCGGACCCGGAAGACGGCTCCATAGAGCGCGATGCATCCGGCGCGCCCACAGGCGTGCTGCGCGAAGGGGCCATTACCCTGGTCCGCGACGCCGCCCCCGAGCCCACGGACGCAGAGCTGGAGCGAATCATGGAGACCGGCGTGGCCGAGCTGCAGCGCATGGGCGTAACCGCGGTGCACGATGTGCGGCTGGCCGGAGCTGTGGCCGAATCCGCCCGGACCTTGCGCGTGTGGCAGCGGTTACGGCGCAAGAACGCGCTGGGCCTGCGCTGCTGGGCGGCTGCGCCGGCGGAAAGCCTGCAGGAAGCGGTGACGCTGGGCTTGCAGTCTGGCCTGGGCGACGGCCGCTTGCGGCTGGGCTGCGTGAAGTTTTTTTTCGACGGCGGCATGGGCGCCCGCACAGCCTGGATGTTGGAGCCCTTTCGCGACACCGGGGAAGCCGGGGTTTGCCTCTACCGGCCGGACAGGCTGGCCATGGACGTGCGCACCGCCCACGCCAACGGCCTGGCGGTGATGATCCACTGTATTGGCGACCGGGCCGTGAGAGAGGTGACGGACATGTTCGAGCGGCTGTACGCCGACGCTGACCTGCAGCGGGAGCGCCTAGCCATGCCCCACCGCATAGAACACGCCCAGGCCGCCCGCCCGGAAGACTTGCAGCGGCTGGGCAGGCTGCCCGTGGCCGTGAGCGCGCAGCCCACGAACATGATTTTGGACATCAATATGATTGAACACTGCGCCCCGGACCAGGCCCATTTTACCTACCCCTTCAGAAATATGCTGGACAACGGGGTGGAGCTGATGTTCAGCTCCGACGCGCCGGTGTGCGATCCCAACCCATTGCTGGGCGTGCAGGCGGCAGTGACCCGGGCCCGGCTGGACGGGACCCCTCAAGGCGGCTGGCGGCCTGAACACAAGGTCTCGCTGCACGAGGCGCTGCTGGCCTATACCCTGACCCCGGCCCGTATGCACGGCGCTGGGGACATCCTGGGGTCCGTAAGCCCGGGCAAGCTGGCTGACCTGGTGCTCCTGAACGGGGACCTGGAGCGCTGCAACCCCGGGGACATAGCCAAACTTGCGCCGGCGGCGACCATTTTTGACGGGGAGATTGTTTTTGAAAAACTGTAATGTTGTGACACACCCATAGCAGCACGCGCAACGGAGGAAGACGCATGCACCTGACGCCAACCACTTCGCACCTGTACTACCAGTCCAGCGTGATCAAGCCCTTTGTAGACAAGGCAAAGGGCGTGTATATCTGGGACTCCAGCGGCAAGCGCTATCTGGACGGCTGCTCCGGAGCCATGATCTGTAACATAGGCCACGGCGACGAGCGGATAACCGACGCCATGAACACCCAAGCCTCCCGGGTGGCTTTTTCCTATCGCACCCAGTTCGAGAACGAGCCGGCCCACCGGCTGGCAGAGCGGTTGGCCAACCTGTCGGCCGAGCACCTGAGCCAGGTTTTTTATGTCTCCGGCGGCTCCGAAGCTGTGGAGTCGGCCATGAAGCTCTGTTTGCAGTACCACTACGTCAACGGCCAGCCCCGGTCCCTGTTCGTCTCCCGCAAGCCTAGCTACCACGGCGCCACCCTGGGCGCGCTTTCGCTCACAGCCTATGCCCCCCTGGAAATACCGTTTCAGTCTGTGCTCAACCGCTTTCCCAAAATACCAGCGCCGTACTGCTACCGCTGCGAATACGGGCTGGAGTATCCCAGCTGCGGCTTGACCTGCGCCTGGGCGCTGGAGCGCTGCATACAAGACCACGGTCCGCAAAACATCGCCGCCTTTGTGGCCGAACCGGTCACGGGCGCGTCCATCGGCGCATTGCCCCCGCCGGAGGGCTATTTCGACGTCATCCAGTCCATTTGCAAGCGCTACAACGTGCTGCTCGTTCTGGACGAGGTGATGACTGGCTATGGCCGCACCGGGACTTTTTTCGGCTACGAGCACTGGGACGTGGAGGCAGACGTCATTGCCCTGTCCAAGGGCATGGCGTCCGGCTATTTTCCCCTGGGCGGCACGGTGTGCCGGCCGGAACTGGTGGAAAAGGTGCTCGCCACTGGCGGTTTTCAGCATGGGCACACCTACGCCGGCAACCCGCTGGCCTGCGCGGTGGGCATGGCCGTGCTGGACGTTATGGAAGAGGACAAGCTGTGCGAAAACGTCCAGAAACTGGAGCCTTATCTGGGCGCAAAGCTGCGCTGGCTGGGCGAGAAACACCAGGTTGTGGGCCAGGTGCGGGGCAAGGGATTCCTCTGGGCTCTGGAACTGGTCCGGGACCAGGAAACCCGCGAGCCATTTGACCCGGTGCTCAACGCCTGCCTGGCCTTGACCGAGGAAGCGTTCTACAATGGTTTGCTGGTCTACCCCCGGCGCTGCATCAACGGCTCCCGGGGCGACCACATACTTGTGGCCCCGCCGCTAATCACCGCCAAAGAGCAGATCGACGAAATCATTGACATGCTGGACGCGGCCCTGCAACGGGCCAACGACCGGCTGCTGGGCGCATACTGATGCTTGATAAAGTAACAGACATGGATACGGCCCTCCGGCTCGTTCAGCCAGGCGCGTCGGTGATGCTGGGCGGCTTTGGCCTGCCGGGGACGCCGGTGAGCCTTATCCACAAGCTGGCGGAGCTGGGCACAAACGGGCTGACGGTCATCAAGAACGAAGCCAACGAACCGGGCATGGGCGTTTCCCTGCTGCTGGAGTCCGGCCAGGCGAAGAAGATAATCCTTTCGCACCTGGGCCTGAACACCAGGGCCATTGAGATGCTCAACGCCGGGGAGCTGGAGGTGGAGTTCTATCCCCAGGGCATACTGGCCGAGAAGATTCGCTGCGCCGGGGCCGGGCTGTACGGCTTTGTGACCGACATAGGCAAAGAAACCGTGCTGGCCAAGGACAAGCAGCGTATTACCATGGACGGCAAGGAGCTTATCCTGGAGCCGGCTCTGAAGGCGGACGCAGCCCTCATCCACGCGGCAAAGGCGGATACAATGGGCAATCTGGTCTATACCAAGACCGCGCAGAACTTCAACCCGCTCATGGCCATGGCCGCGGACCTGGTCATAGCCGAGGCGGCCGAGGTGGTGGCGCCCGGCCAGCTGGACCCGGACTGCATCCACACCCCTGCGGCGTTTGTAGACCACGTGGTGGACTTGGGCGGGCTGGGCGAAAACTACGACGTGCTGGAGCATCATGTCCAACATTGATACGAGCGTTCTTAGTGGAAAGCACAAGATAGCCGCACGCGCAGCCAGGGAGATTCAGCCCGGACAGGTGATAAACCTTGGCATAGGCATACCAACCCTGATGCTGCAGTACTTGCCGGGGGATTTTCCGGCGCCGGTGCATTCCGAAAACGGGGTGCTGGGCATGGGCCGGGCCTGCGCCCGGGATGAGGCGGACAGGATGTTAATCGACGCGGGCGGGACCTACATCCACACCCGCGAAGGCGTCAGTTTTTTTGACAGCGCCGTTTCTTTCGCCATCATCCGTCGGGGCCGGCTGGACGTAGCCTTTCTGGGCACGCTGGAAGTGGCCGAAAACGGGGACCTGGCCAACTGGATAGTACCCGGCAAGACCACGCCCGGCGTGGGCGGGGGCATGGAGCTGGCCCAAAAAGCCCGCAAAGTGATCGTGACCACCACCCACGAGAACCGCAAGGGCGCGCCCAAGCTGCTGCCGCGCTGCACCTTGCCGCTCACAGCGCCGGCCTGCGTCGATGTAGTGGTGACGGAACTGGCCGTCATCGACGTGACCGAGCAGGGCTTTGCGCTGCGGGAACTGGCCGAGGGCGCGGACCTGCAGGACGTGCAGAACAAGACCGGAGCCGAGTTGCACGTTCCGTACGGAGCAGAAGAACGCATCCCCAGATTTTAAAGGAAGCTGGCCATGAATGCACAAGAGCAGAAAGTCCTGGCCGCGGTGGATCGTCTGGCGGACCAGATAGTTGATTTCACTGCCCGGCTGACGGCCGAGCCTTCCACCCTGGGCAACGAGCAGTCGGCCGTGTTGGCCATGGAGGAAGAGCTGGTCCGCATAGGGCTGGCGCCTGTGCGCATTCCCATAGACCCGGCCCGGCTGGAGCAGCACCCGGGCTTTGCGCCCGTAACCTGGGAGTACAAGACCGGGGACGGCCGCTATAACCTGGCCGCCGTGCGCGAGGCGGCGGGACCGGGCGGCGGCAGCTGCCTTTTTAACGGGCATCTGGACGTGGTCAGTCACAAGCCGCTGGATTATTGGGAGACCGACCCTTTTGAGCCGGTCATCCGCGACGGCTGGATGCACGGCCGCGGCGCCGGAGACATGAAAGCCGGCGTGGCCGCCATGACTTACGCATTGCATGCTGTGGAGCAGGCAGGTTTTGGTCTGCGCGGCGACGTGACCGTGGAGACGGTGCTGGAGGAGGAGTGCTGCGGCAACGGCGCTTTGGCCTGTCTGGACGCTGGCTACGACGCGGACGCGGTGCTCATTCCGGAGCCTTTCGGCCCTGCTATTCTGACCGACCAGGTCGGCGTCATGTGGTTCAAGGTTTCGCTGCAGGGCCGGCCCAGCCACGTGCTCGCCGCTGGCGCCGGGGCCAACGCCATAGAAAAATGTTTTCCGCTTATCCAGGCGCTCAAGCAGCTGGAAGCAGAGATGAACGAGGAACCTCGCCCGGAGCGCTACGCCGGTCTGCAGCATCCGTTGAACCTGAATGTTGGGATCATTGAGGGCGGGGACTGGCCCTCCACCGTGCCAGCCTTTGCCTCCTTCCACGGCCGGTTGTCCTTTTTCCCGGGTGAACCGTATGACAAAGCGCGGCAGCGAGTCGCAGACGCCATAGCCGCGGCCGCCTGGGAAGACCCCTGGCTGCGCGACAACGCGCCCCGGGTGGAGTTCTATGGCTTCCGGTCAGAAGGGCACAGCCTGGACCGGTCGTTGCCCATGGTTGGCGAACTGGCCGGCTGCCAGCGGGACTTGGCCGGCGCCGGCCCGGACTGGTATGTGGCCGCCTGCACCACGGACCTGCGGGCCTTCACCTCCTTTGGCCGGGGCCAGGCCACGTGTTTTGGCCCTGTGGCTGAGAATATTCACGCCGCCAACGAACGTGTGCACATCGAATCCATCATCCATACCGCCAGGGTCTATGCCCTGTTTTTGTGCCGTTGGTGCTGTTTGGTGGAGTAGTTGTAACATCTTGTGAAAAAGACTTTTTAACGTTTAGGTAAGGAGAGCCCCTATGCGCGACGTCGTCATCGCCGGATACTTACGCACGCCAAATTCACGGTCCAAACCCAAGGACCCGGAAAAGGACTGGTTTTACCAGCTGCGGGCCGACGACATGCTTGCCCGGGTGCTGCGCGAGCTTATAGCCCGTACTCCCTTTCCCGCGGACAAGGTAGAGGACTGCGTCATCGGCTGCGCCCTGGGCGTGAACGAACAGTGGACGTATGGCGGCCGAACACCGGTTTTTCTGGCCGGCCTGCCCGAGACCGTGGCCGCCAAGTTTGTGGACATGCAGTGCGGCTCGTCCATGGCGGCGCTGCACACTGGTTTTTTGGAGATCGCCGCCGGCGCTGCGGACGCGGTGCTGGTCTGCGGCATGGAGCACATGACCCGCATTCCCATTGGCCCAAAACTGTACAATTCCGGCTGGGCGGACATGAACAAGCGTCTGTGGGAGGAGCCTCAGCTGCAGCACTGGGACATGGACACGGTGATGAACATGGGCCTGACCGCCGAGAAGCTGTCCCAGGAATCGTCTGTGACCCGCGAAGAAATGGACGCGCTGGGGGTGCGCTCCCACCAACGGGCTGCAGCAGCGCTGGAACAAGGTTTTTTTCATGGAGAGCTGCTGCCCATTGACGCGCCCCAGGCAGATGGGACAGTGATGACCGTGGACCGGGACCAGTGCATTCGGCCGGACGCCAACATGGAGTCCATGGCCGGGCTGAAGCCGGCCTTCAATGAGGACGGGAGCATCACCGCGGGCAACGCCTCGCCGCTGAACGCCGGGGCTTCGGCCATGCTGCTGCTTTCTGCGGACGCAGCCAGGGAGCATGGCGTTACGCCCATGGCGTCGGTGCGGTCCATAGGCTTTGCCGGGGTGGACCCGGCTGTGATGGGCCGCGGGCCTGTGCCCGCAGCACAACGCGCTCTGCGCATGGCCGGGGTGTCCGCGGCGGACATAGACTACTGGGAGATCAACGAGGCTTTTGCTGTAGTGGTGCTGCACATGGCCAAGGAAATGGGGCTAGACCTGGACCGGGTGAACGTGATGGGCGGAGCGCTGGCCCTGGGCCACGCCATGGGCGCCACTGGCGTGCGCCTGGCCGGCACGTTGGCCCGCATTCTGGAAGGCAAGGGCGGCCGGTTGGGCTGCGCCGCGGCCTGCGTAGGCGGCGGCCAGGGCGTGGCCGCAGTTATAGAGCGAGGATAACAGCCTGTGAAAAAGGATTGTATCAACACTTAGAAAAGGCTCAGGCTTCGCCAAGTACGTTTTCATCCGTGCTGACGCGGTTTCTGCCCTGGTATTTGGCTTGGTAGAGTTGCAGGTCCGCTACGCGGAGGAGTTCTTTCTCGTGAATGTCGGCGGCTACGCGGGCGGCTGCCACGCCCAGGCTTATGGTGACCGGCTTGTCGCTGTCCTTGTAGGCCGGCAGGGCCAGCTCCAGAACGTTGCGGCGCATGGTTTCGGCTACTTCTGTTGCGCCGGCCAAGTCTGTTTCCGGCAGGATGCAGGCGAATTCCTCGCCGCCATAGCGGGCCAGCAGGTCAGAGGGCCGACGGGCTGCGCCGGTCAAGGCCTGCGCAACTTGTATGAGACACTCGTCGCCTCTGATGTGGCCAAATGAATCGTTGTAGTCCTTGAAGTGGTCAATGTCGGCCATGACCAGGCAAATAAAGTCTCCTGACCGACGGGCTCGTTTCCATTCCGAGGAAAGGTGCATGTCAAAGTGCCGGCGGTTGGCTATCTTTGTCAGATCGTCCGTCAGGTACAGAGTCTCCAGCTGCCGCAAATACTGCTGGTTCTGTTCACTGATCCGGCGCAATTCTTCCTGGGTTTTGTCACTCAGGCGGATGAGCTTGGCGGTCTGGTTGTACAGCTTGTCGTAAGCTTCGTACAGTTCGCCCAGGGCTGCGCGCAATTCTCCAGCTTCCAGGCGCTCTTGCTCCAGAATTTTGGCTGCTTTGAGTTTGGCTTTTTCTTCGCGCGTGAATAATCGCGACTGATGGTGCGGAATAGCCATCAATTCCCCCCGGGATAGGCTGCAGGCGGATTACTCAGAAAATCTTACCAGGTTGAACGTCAGGTGCTGCATGTCTTCACTGAACTCCTCGCCGTATTCTTCACCAATATCGTTGTCTTCATGAAAACGCCAGTTGACAGTAATGTCCATGCCCTTGCCTGCCGCCTGGTCCAGCATGTCGAAGATGTCCAGCAAGGCTTTGGAGCTGCTGCTGTTGAAGTAGTTCATGGTTACGTCCACAGAAAGCGGAGAGGGCTGGTCCTGAAGCCTTTTTTGCAGCCATGCGAAAATGGGCTCGTAAAACTGGGCGGCGTTTTCAGGGTAGGATTCGCCCTCAAACCGCAGCCTGCGGGCATCCGGTTCGTAGACGATGGCCGGGGTGTGCCTTGTAGGTCCAATGTTCAACGTTTCCATGGTGTCGTCTCCTGAAATGCTGTCTTACGCCGTCAACCGGAAGCCGAGCACGGTGATGTCGTCCAGTTGCTCCCGAGTTCCTGCGTGTTCCATGAGCTTAGTGTGCAGTTTTTCACCCAACGCCTTGAAAGGGCCTTGATCGTGGTTTTTTTGTATAAACCTCCGTAGCCGTTTCTTGCCGAAGGGTAAGCTCTTGGCGTCGTCCAGCTGATCGGTCAAGCCGTCTGTGGTGATAAGACCGATAAAGTCTTTCTCAAAGGTGATGGAGTGGTTGGTGAACTGGTGGTCAGAGTCGGAACGGCGATAGCCCAAGCTTTTTTTATCCCCATTGATAGTGAAAGGCTCGCCGTCCCGCAGGCCTATGATCGGAGTCCTGGCGCCGGCGTAGACGATAGTGTTGCCGCCGTTCGGAATAAAGCAGACGCCGGCGTCCAGCCCGTCGTCCGAAATGCGTTCCCGCTCAATGTTGGCGGATTCCTGGCGCAGGGATGTTTTGACGTAAGCGTTGAGTTCCTGCAAGGTCCGGGCGGGGTCGAACGCTACGCCGGGTTTTTCGACTATGATGCGCATGCCGGCCAGGGCCAGAATGGTGATGAAGGCGCCGGGCACGCCATGGCCAGTGCAGTCCATAACAGCCAGGAGCACGCCCTGGCTGCTTTTGTGGACAAAGTAGACGTCGCCGCCCACAATGTCCCGTGGCTTCCAGAGTAAAAAGCTCTGCGGCACAAACTCGCGCAGGGCCTCGCGTTCAGGAATGAGCGCCGCCAGTATGCGCCGGGCGTAATTCAGGCTTTCGTTGATCATTTTGTTATAGGCTGCAGTTTCAGCCAGCAGAGAGATCAGCTCCCGGTTTTTCTCGGCCAGCTCGGCGGTGCGTTCATCCACCTTGTGCTCCAGCTCGGCGTTGGCGGTGTGCAGCTGGTCAAACAAATCCTTGAGCGAAAGACGCATGGCGTCCAGAGAAGATGCCAGGTCGCCAATCTCGTCCTGGCTGTGCAACGTGACGGGCTTTTCCAGCTCGCCGCGGGATATGGCCTGGGCCGAGGCTGCCAGAGACTGCAACGGAGTAAAGATGAGACGCCTGGTGAGCCGGATGGAACGCCAGGAAATGGCCGCCATGAGCAGGGCCGTGAGCAACGCGGCGGCAGCCGCGTCGCTGAGTAAAACGGTGTAGAGCGAGCCTTTGGAGTAAGCCAGCCGGAACTGGCCAATGGTCTCGCCTTCGTACGTCAGCGGGGCAGAGCGGACGAAGTGGGACCAGTTGCTCTCCTGGTCTTGCAGCAGCGAAGCGTTCACGCCCGGTTGACACATGGAGGCGATCTCTCCGTCAGGTGAGAGCAACTGCACGCAGCTCAGCTCCGGGTCCTGCATCATGGCCTCCAGCACAGACTGAGCCGCCGGGTAGTCCAGAAACCAGACAGACCGAGGTAAACTGACCTGGGCCACGCGAAGCATCAGATCAACACGCTCCTGGAGCTTGCTGGAAAAATAAACCACGTGAAAGACCGCGGCCAGGGCAATGCACATGAGCAGCAGTGGGGTTATGGTGCGGTTGAAAGAACTTCGGAACCGGCTGCTGAGCCCGGAACGGCGAGTATTGCTGGTGTTGGGCGATGCGAACATTCGTGTTTCCTTGGCGGAATGCAAACCATGGCTCTGGAAAGACAAACTTTGGTAGTTGTTACGATTTGTGTCAAGATTATCCTGCGGCGCAAACAACCTTGTAGCTGGAACTACTTTTAATTACAAGAATCATGTACTATAATTGTCTCGAACATACGAAGCCATTTTTTGAGGAATTCATTGAAAGCTGCTACAATCCAGCTTGTGGGGCAAGGAAATGCAACGACGGGATTTTTTACGCACTGCAGGGCTGTTAGCCGCAGGAACAGCGCTTTTGCCGTGGCGGCCAGCCTTTGCAGCAAATGTTGGTGGAACAATAACCCGGGCCAAGATGGGCACGCTGGTAAGCATTGCCACGGCGCACTGTTCACAGCAGCAGTCCCGGGCTGGCGTAGAGGCTGCGTATGCAGCTATTGACAGTTTGTCTAGCATCCTGGACAGGCATAACGCTCACACGCCCATGGCGCGGCTGAACCATGACGGCGTATTGCAGGCGGTTCCCGAGCATTTGTCCAAAGTTTTAGACGCCGCCCAGTCCATGTGGAGGACAAGCGGCGGCGCTTTCAATCCCGCAGTGGCGCCGGTGTTGGAACTGTTTCGCAGCAAAGCCCGAAGCGGCGAGATGAATGTGAGCGCACAGGAACTGGATAGGCTGCTGCTGCTGACGGATTTTTCTGCGATGCGGCGGCAAGGCGACGCAGTGCAGCTGGAAACCCCGGGCATGGCCCTGACCCTGGACGGCCTGGCCAAGGGCTATGTAGTGGACCAGGCGTCTAAAGCCATGGCCGCCGCGGGCGTGGAGAATTTTTGCATTAACGCAGGGGGCGACATCCGGACCGGCGGCCGGCGGAACGACGGCCAGCCTTGGCGCGTGGCGGTGCGCAATCCTGACCCGCAAGGACGCTATCCGGGCGTTCTTAACATGGACGGCGGCGCTGCGGCCACGTCGGGAAATTACGAAGTATTTTTCGACCGGCGCAAGGACTACCATCATCTGGTGGATCCGGCCACGGCCCGCAGCCCCAGAGCGCTGGCCAGCGCCACGGTGACGGCTGACACCGTAATGGAGGCGGACGCTCTGTCCACAGCAGTGTTCGTGCTTGGCCCGCGGCGTGGTTTGGAGCTGGTGGAGTCTTTGCCAGGCCGCGAATGCTTGCTGGTGGGCCGCGACGGCGGCGTGCGCACTTCCAGCGGCTGGAAACAGGGGTAAGCTACTCCCTCCACTGCTTACGGCAAACCTCGCAAACCAGGTTCTTTGGCTGGCCTTCAGGTTTTTCTTTGTCCTTCGCCGTTGCCGGCACGCCGGCGTACTTGCTGCATTGGGGGCACTTTTTTTTGGCGGGCATTTTTTCGCTCCAGTGTGTTTTTCGATTTTTTCTGCAGTGTTGATTGCGAGATGAAATTCCAGTATACACCGCTGGCCGTCTTGCAGGCAAGCGTGACGCACGCACAAGGAGAATCCATGCGAGTAATATACGATTTTGACGCTACTGTGGAAACAGAAGGCGAAAGCTACGCCGTGCGGGCCGGCGGCAAAGACCTGCCGCTTAACTCCAAATCCATGCAGGTGTTTTTTAGCGAAGCCGTGGCCGCCGCCGGCGGCTATGCCGCCTTTGAAGAGCAATTGCGCAATGACGAATTCGCCATGCACAACGCCAAGGAAAAGCTGGACAAAATAACCCAACTGCCGATGGAGCTGGCCGGCGCGCTGGACATGGACGAAGAGGAGTTTACGCTGCTGTTTTTGCGTATTTTGTTCAACGTGAACCAGCGCTTTGTGAAGCGCTTTTTGTGCGACACGTACATGTTCCCCGAGTCTGAATAGGTCCGGAGGCGACGGCCATGAACGGCGAATCCCCGACGCAGTCCCGGGCCACGGTTTCCGTGATCGCGCCGGTATACAACCAGGCGCATCTGTTGGCGCGTTGTCTGGATTCTGTGTGGTTTCAGAACCATCCCAGTGTAGAAATTATTGTTGTGGACGACGCTTCGCCGGACAACGTGACGGCTGTGCTGGAGGCTTACGCCGCCGGCCTGGAGTGTGACCGCGTATCCTATGCTTCATTCTATGACGCTGAAAGAAATGTTGTCGACCGCGTTTACCACGCCCGCTACCCCTCTGCCGGCCGCGCGCTGCGTGTGCTGCGCCACCCGGAAAACCATGGCCTGGCCGCCGCCTTGAACACGGGCTTTGCCGCAGCATCCGGAGCATACTGCACCTACGTTCCTGCGGATGACCGGCTGTGCCCGGCTGCGCTGTCCCGCCTTGCCGGCGCGTTGGACGCTGGGGCGGACTTTGCCTATGCAGACATGCACATCGTAGACGATGAAGGCCGCATTCTTCGCGAGTTCGCGATGCCGGACTACAGTTTCGAACGCTGTTTTTGCGACTGGTATCTTTGCGGCAAGGCCAAGATGTACCGCCGTTCACTGCATGCGGAGTGCGGTTGGTACGACACGTCGTTGCTGGCCCACGACCACGAGTTGTTTTTGCGCTTCGCCATGGCTGGGGCAAAGTTCGTGCGCGTGCCGGAAGTGCTGATGGAAGTGTTGGACCATGGAGAGAACCGGCAGACTGACATCCATCACCCCGCCAGCTGGAACAGGCTCATGGACGAGTCCAGGCAGCTGGCGCTTAAGGCGCGGGAATGTCTGACAAAGACAAGTTAACAAACATTGCTCTGCAGGCAATGGCGTGAGGGGAAAAATCGCGCCGCAGCGGCTGGGCCGCGGCGCGTAGACATCGTGGTCAGGCCGCCCGAACAGGGCTGTAATACAATCGCTGCTCCAAAGGTTGACCGCTGGTGCAAACGCGGTCATTAGGCTCAAGCTCTGAGCCGCATTGCGGGCAGGGTTCCTGCATTGCAGGGGCGCTGATTTCCTGCACGGCGAATATGGAAAACCGGCAATTGGGATTTGTGCAATTGTGTCTGATGATGGTAGTGCGTTGTGTTGCCATACTGGGCCTCCAAAGATGGTATAAAGTCGTAATGTAAGTATAACACGACAAACTATTACGCAGTCAAGGCAAAAAGGTGATATTTATGTGACAAGCAGAAGCTTTTTCCGCCTGTCTCTAACGATGGTTTGACTAGCAAGTATCATTCCGGCAAGAATGCATCATGCAGGATGAATTGTGGACGTATTCCAGTGAGACGTGCGCGTATCACCTGGGAGGGGAAACAGAACCGGCCCTGGATTGGGGCCGCGCTGGCGCAGACCCCGGGCGGATGCTGGACAAGGCGCGACGGGCTGTGCTGCGAGGCGACCGTTCCCGGCTGGTTGTACTGGGACTGTGCTCTGGCGCCATGCCCCAGGCGCTGGCCGATACGCCCCAGGAAATAGAAAAGATAGTTTTCTGTGAACTGAGCCCCGGCCGGGTGCAGCGCGCCATGCCGGAGCTATGGGGCCGGGAAAGCCGCATACAGCTCATCGCAGACACTTCGCCCTGGGCGCATGTTTATCTGCTCATCCAAACAGGCTTTACACCAGCCCGCACTGCGGTGATGCGCAACCCTGAGCTACAGGCTGATCAAGCCAAGGCGCTCGGTTACGCCTCCTTGCAGCGCATGCTCACCTCGCTGCAGGTCCGCAGGGCGGCGACTACTCCGGAATCCCCCCGCAACGGCTTGACTGTGGCGGCCATATTGCGGCCGGATGAGCCGAAGCTGGACGAATTTTTCAAACAGATTCCAGATTGGGTGGAAGAGGCGGCCGTGGTCTGGGACGGCCGAAAGCCTGACCAGCCGGTAAACAGCCTGACGGGCGCCAAGCTGCGGGAGGCTGTGCGGCCCCTGCAGGAAAATTTCAGCGGGCAGCGCAACGCCATGCTGGAGCTGTGCTCGGGGGACTGGGTGCTCTACCTGGACGGAGACGAGCGCATGGAGCCGGCTGTGTGGGAAGCTTTGCCCGGGCTTATGGAAAGCGGCGCTGCTGGAGTCTTGTTTCCGCGGTTGACCTTGTTTCCAGACGCCGGCAACGCCAAGGTGGGCTATGGCTTGTGGCCGGACTTGCAACTGCGGCTGTTTCGGCGCACGCCTGGCTTGCGGTTTCTCGGCGGCGTGCATGAGCGGCTGGAGGGGCTGGCCGGGCCGTCGTTTTTGTCCCTGGACGCGCACATTATGCACTATACCCACCTGCATCGGCAGCCCGGCGCTGTTGCCGCCAAGCTGCAGCTTTTTGACCGGGCCGGGGGCGGCGCAGTGACCCATCGGCTCAGCTCTGACTACCCGCATCTTCCCCTCTCGTTTTTCCAGGCCTTGAGCGAGCAAGTAGAGCTCGGCCGGCTGCTGGCCCCGTTCTCTTCACGGTGACACTGGGTTGCCAGGCTGTTGAGCTACCCGAAAAAAACTACCCGAAAAAACCCCTTGCGCGGCTTCGCAAGATTGTGTTTTGTGTTATAGGTAAAATTCTCATAATGAACAGTGCATCATAGCTGTTGCACTAGCAAGGAGGGTATATGCAACCCAACGAAACATTTTCCATGGACACAGGACAGACGCCGGGCGTGAACCGAAGGGATTTTTTGAGGACAGCCGCTACGGGCGTTGCGGCGCTGGCGGTTGCAAGCGCTTTTGGTCCCATGCAGGCGCTGGCCGCCGGCTCCAAGCTGGAGCTGCCGCCGTTGCCCTACGCCATGGACGCGCTGGAGCCGTCCATCTCCAAACGCACGCTGGAGTTCCACTACGGCAAGCACCACGCCGGCTATGTGAAGAAGGCCAACGCCGCGCTCAAGGGCGCTGGCATGGGAAATTTGTCCATCGAGGAGATTATTTTCCGGACATCCGGGGACCCGGCCAAGACGAACATTTTCAACAATGTGGCGCAGGCTTTCAACCACAGCTTCTACTGGAACAGTATGAAGCCGGGCGGGGGAGGCCGCTCCGACGGCGTGTTGGCCCGGGAAATCAATGACGCCTTTGGCTCCTATGAAGGGTTTGTCAAAGCCTTTAGCAAAGCCGCCACGGGCCAGTTTGGAAGCGGCTGGGCCTGGCTGGTGCGTTACAACGGCAAGTTGCGCGTGGTGAAAACAGCCAACGCGGACACGCCCGTGGCCCACGGCATGACGCCGGTGCTGACCATCGACGTGTGGGAGCACGCCTACTACCTGGACTATCAGAACCGCCGGGGCGACTATGTTGCGGCTTGGTTGGATAATCTGGTCAACTGGGACTTTGCGGAATATAGCCTGACGTAACAGTGAGTGCGAAGGGCTGCGCGCCGCCGGATGGGATATTCCTGTCCGGCGGTTTTTGTGGTGCGCCTTGCCCTCGTGGAGTATGAACAGCCTGTGAAAATGGGATTTCCTCTTCCTTTCTGCCGCAAAGAGGCAATTTTTCAATAGCCTTTTCGTGCAGAACGCCAGACCGGTGGCTGTACGTAAAACGCCGTACCATCCTTGTGTGCGAAGACAACAGTTGGCGAACGTGCTGGGGAGCAGCGCATGCTGTAGAAACAAAAATGAAAGACTGCGTATTTTTTATTGACGCATGCAGAGAAATGAGTATTGTACGCAAAAAAATGCATTATTAAATTTATTTTTTCCTTTTTATTACGCGCACAGAGAGGAGAGTACAGTGGAAGAATATCTTAAACAAGCTCTGGAAATTGTTAAGGCTCAGGCTAGCGTTCGGATCATGACGGAAGATGAGATTCTTTCCATGATTCAGAAGTTGGCCAAAGACATTCAAAATGTTGCGGAGGACGATGGAAAGAGTATTGAGAGTCCAGGTATTGACCTGGACCCGAAGAAAGCTCTCAAGGAAAAGTCGGTCACGTGCCTGGAATGCGGCAAGACATTCAAGATTCTCACCAAGCGGCATTTGGCTGTCCACAATTTGACCCCTGCAGAATATCGTGAAAAATACGGCTACCGCAAAAATGCTCCCCTGGTCTGCAAATCTTTGCAGCGCGAGCGGCGTAAGAAAATGCAGTCCATGAAGTTGTGGGAGCGTCGTAAAAAGCAGTAATACACTTTTGAGCTGTCATTGCATTCAGGCCAAGTGGTCATGCAGTGGCGTTGCATGCGCCGCCAAAACTCGTACTCTGCTATCCAGTTCCATCCGCGCCGCCTCATGCACCGGCAACAGGCGGCGCGGAAGTGCACTGACTTTCCCTGCTTGCTCCCGGCGGCCATACCGGCTAAACTTAACGTCATGAAATTCGTCGCATATCTGCAACAACAAGGCTACGTCCGCTTTACCGGCGCAGTAGACCAGCGCGTCTACAGCTACTTCAACTGCTCCACGCCAGGCAAGGCCAAGTGGTACGTCAAACAGTCGCCGGCCAGCTTCCAGTGCGCCGGCTGCGCGGAAGAGTGCGAAACTGACGACCCGGACGGGTTCCAGCTCTCATTGTTGTCGCCTGCAGAGACGCCAAGCCAAGGACAGAGCGAGACTGCAACATCCGCAGAGCTTAGTGATACAGTCAAATCAGGGTGACGCGTGGTTCGATTGGCGAGTTGTGGACGGGTTTGATTTTTTTCTTGCTATTGCATTAGAGAATGGGTAATTTGCCTTTTCCTTCAGCGATGGAGGAAAAGTTCTCTGAGGCGGAAAAAGTTGTTGACAGGGGTCTCGTGAATCCGTAAAAGGTCTTCCTTCCGGGCGGGTAGCTCAGCTGGGAGAGCATCGGCCTTACAAGCC